>NZ_BDBP01000018.1 GCF_001613045.1 Nocardia lijiangensis NBRC 108240
GCGGGTGTCGACGAATCGGTTTTGGTGGCAAGGGGTTTCGCCTCTGGTGTGGGGGCCGTGGTGCGGGATCGGATCGGCGGTGTTCGTCCGCCGGGTGTGGATAGTGTGTGGGAGTCGCAGCCTGGGGTGGGGAATTGTTTGTGGGAGGCGTTGGCGCGGGCGGTTGGTGTCGATGTCACCGATCGGGATATGCATCGGGATTTCCGTGAGGGGGTAGTGCGGAAGATGCTGGCGAATCCGGATGCGTATCTGGGTGGGTTCATGGTTGCGGAGTCTTCGGTGGAGGTGCGCCGGACCGAGTTCGTGGAGCAGTTGACGGATTTGCTGGCGGAGGGGGCGTGGGACAATGATGCTGCTGATTCGTTGTTGCCGTCGGCGGCTGCTGCGTTGAAGTTGAATCTGGATGTGTATCACTCGGATGGTGGTGTGACGCATCTGCATTGCGGGCCTGCCGGGCAGCAGTTGAATACGTTCATGTTGAATCGTGCTGACGGCGGTGCGCATTATTGGGTGGCGTGCGCAGGCGTGGTGGCGGGGTGGTGGATACCGTGCACTTCGAGCATGTGCAGGGTGTTTTGCATGTCCGGGCGGAGCGTTCGACGCGGGGCGGTATGGATGTTCCCGGTGGTCAGGGCGCGCAGCAGAATGGCGACTCGATCCCCTTCGACTTCGGGGACAGCGACGTCACCTGGCTCGATGATGTGCACGCGGCCCTCGATGAGTCCGAAGGTGGCACGTCGGCATTTCTGGACGAAGATGACTTCGCCTGGCTGGACGCTTTGGTCCCGCCGGTAGG
>NZ_BDBP01000019.1 GCF_001613045.1 Nocardia lijiangensis NBRC 108240
GAGAATTGCTGGGTGGCGAGCCGGTGCGGATCTCGATCGAGAGTGCCATGGAGCGGGTGCGGCGGCGTGGTGTCAGGGTGGTCTTCCGAGATGGTGAAGAAGCGTTGGTTCGTGCGACGACAGCAATGCGCAGGTCGGGTGCATTGCGTCTGAATTTCACGAAACATGGTGAGAGTCGTACACAATCCACGTTCGATAGACTCAGGATGTATCAGGGTGTGCGCGAGGTGTGGGTTGCCCAGCATGTCCTGGACCTGGCTGCGCGGGAGTCGCATCTCGGCGCGCAGTCCGAAGGCGTCGACGACAGCGGGATATCGACGAGCAGCAGTACCCCGACCTGCGGTTGGCAGATATCGAGCTGGGCGCTGATGGCACCTCGGCATTTCGGGGCGAAGATGACTTCGCCTGGCTGGACGCTTTGGTCCCGCCGGTAGGTCCCTCTGGTGTAGCGGGCGAATCGGCGGCTGCGGAAACCGGTGACCCTGAATCGGACGTTGACGATGGCACCACTGCCGTGGATGCGGATCTCGGTGAGATCCGAGAATTGCTGCGTGATGTGCCGGTGCGGATCTCGATCGAGAGTGCCATGGAGCGGTTGCACCGGTCTGGCGTCAGGATTGTCTTCCGATATGAAGGAGCGTTGGTTCGTGCAACGACAACAGTGTCCAGCACGGGTTCATTGCGTCTGCATTTCGTGAAACCTGACGGGAGACGCACAGCTTCTACGTTCCACCTACTCCGGAATACCCGGGGTGTGCACGAGTTGTGGGTCCGTCGGCATGACCTGCAGCCGGATTCGGCCGGAACTACCGCCGTGGAGGCAGATCTCGCTGAGATTCGAAAATTGCTGCGTGATGTGCCGATTCGGATCTCGTTCGAGAGTGCTTTGGAGCGGTTGTACCGGCCTCGTGTCAGGTTTGTCTTCCGATACGAAGGCACGTTGGTGCGTGCGACGACATCAATGTCTAGCGGTAAGTTGCTTCTGCATTTCACCAAACCTGGTGGGGGACGCACATCTTCCACGTTCAACGGGCTGGGGAGGATGCAGGGTGTGACCGAGGTATGGGTTCGTCGGCATGACCTGGATATGCCTGTGGCCGGTCCGTCCGCTGGTGCGTTGGTGGAAGAGTCGGTCGCTGTCTCGAATCGACATGCCCAGCAGCCGAATTCGGCATCTCTGGACGAAATAGGCGAGTGGTCGGAGGAATACGGTCAGTGGCTCGACCTGGAGAGCTTGGCCCCCGAGGAGCGGTCGGCGGCTGCGGAAACCGGCGAACTCGGCCATGTGCGGGCCGCGGCGGTGATCGGGCCGGATGCGCGAAACCTGTTCGGCGCATTGGGTTCACGACCGGCACCTGAATCGGCTGCGGAATAGGGGATGGCGTCCGGCCTTGATCGAGGATGGGCGAGTCCTGCGCGTCGATGGTTGTGCGCGATCCGCACGGCGGCCCGGAGATCTCCGTGCCCCTGAGCCACCTGAATCAATTCGACACGATCGGCTCCTCCGGTCCGGGCACTCTGTTCGTCTACGGTTCGGAGAACGGCACCGTGACGACGAGCGCGGCAACGCACCCGGCCCCACACGCGACCAGACCCGATGTTTCCGCAACATCGATGTCGGTGGTCGATGAACCTGCTGCCGACTTCTTCGATCCGACCGCGTTCGGTCGATAGCCTTCCCGATGCTCGAGATCCCGCAGGATCTGAAATGGCTCGGCTGGCTGGTCGGTGCCGACCTGCCCGCAGGCAACGAGGACCTGCTCTTCGCTATCGGTGCGGCCTGGAACGAGGCCGCGAAAGCGCTTGCCGCGCAGGTCGATCCGCTGACCCAGGTGCGGCGGAAGGCCGGTGGAGCCTATCGGGACGGCGCGGGTGCCGAGACCATTTCGGCACTGTTCACCGACCTGCTCGACGGCGACGCTTCACTGGCCACCCTGGCCGCCGACTACGACGAACTCGGCAATGTCGCTTTCGATTTCGGCACAACGGTGCAGGCGGCGAAGCTGATGATGATCGTCTCCTATGCCCTGCTCGCCGTGGAGATCATCTGGGCGTGGATGTTCCCGCCGACCGCGCCCGCGGTGGAGGCCGCAGCTGTCGCTGGAACCAGATCGACGTTGCGGCGGGTCGAGGACCTGGTGATCACCCGGATCGAGCAGGTGCTACTGCGGGCCTTCGGCGCCGTCGGACAGCAGGCGTGGACGAAGCTGGTCGTCAAGAACCTGTCCACCTACGCGGTGAAGGGTGCGGTGTCAGGTGGGCAATCGGTGCTGGTGGACGCGACCATTCAGGGCGGTCAAATGGCCGCGGGTACCCGGCGTCATTTCAACGGCAACGAGGCATTGCTCTCGTTCGGCGGGTCCTTCGCCGGCGGTCTGTTCGGCCGGGCCGCCGCGCATTGGGGAGGAATAGGTTTCGACGCCTCGATCGGCAGGCTCACCAACAAACTCGGCCGTGCGGCGGATGTGGGCCGGGGAGCGGCGATCGGTGCGTTCGCCGGTGCGGTCGGTACGGTCGGCGGTTCGATGGCGACGGCGATGAACACCGGTGACTGGCAGAAGGCGTTCATGGCGAGCGGTTTCGGCCTCGGTGGCTCGGGTGGTGCGTTCCGCGGCGCGGTGGCAGGCGGCGCCCGCGGCCTATTCCACCTGAACCGCACACCGCGCAGTGCGGCGCGCACCGGTTTCCTCCGGCATTTCCAGCTCGACGCCGAAGGGAATGTGTACGTCCCAGCGAGCCGGGCCGCGGCCGTCGGCGGATCGGTGACCGGCCAACCCGTCCAGCGGCCCGCACCGGTAGCGCGACCTTCGGTCGACCGGTCGGTTGAGTCGTCTCCGCAACACAAGCGCAGGCTACGTGAACTCGACCGTCAGGACGCGGCAGCGCTGCGTGAATACCACCGGCAGGTGCGCGCCGCCCAGCCGCAATTGCGCGCTCAGCCTTCCGAGCACGTCGAGAACCAACCGCGTGCCCGCGCTCTCGGGGCCCCGGACGGGCTGGAATCGGCCGACCGGCAACCGCGGTGGGGTTCGCGCATGTCCGACCGCGCTGAGGCCATGCAGCACCGGGCCGATACGGCCCAGCAGAGCGCCGACCGCTCGCAGGCAGGCGCCGACACCGTGCAGCGGCGGGCCACCATGCAACAGACAAGGGCGACAACCGAAGACAGCGCCGCCGTGCAGGCTCGAGCGCACACTGAACAGACACAGCGGCAACTGCGCATCGCCGAATCCCGCCTGGCCGCATTGCGCGCGACCGACGGTCCCGATGCGCAGCACGTAGAGCGGGTCGAATTGCAGGTCGCCCGCGCCCGCGTCGCGCTCGCGAGCGCCGAATTCGAACAAACCGCCGCGCGCCTGCGGGCCGACGCACACCAGCGCCGGGCCGACGAATTCCAATCCCGCGCCGACGAATCGCAACGCAGAGCCGATCTCTTCCAGCTCCGCGCCGACGACCTGCGCATGGTGCGGGTCGACCCGGACGTGATCAACCGCAGAGCCGATGCCGAGGCCAAGCCGTCGGTGCGCCCGATCGGCGCGGAGAACAGCTGGTGGCAGCGGGCACTGCTACGCAGCGAGCAGGTGGGCAAGGAGTACGGCACCGGCGGACCGGGAACGGGCCACTACCAGGCCAAGGGCACCGACCTGCGCGCCAAGACCCGCCCCAAACTCGAGCCGTACCACGAGCCGATGATCGAACCGTACGCCGCACCGTCGGCGCCCGATCCCGATGCGTGGGGGTCACCGTCGTACTCCGAAATCCCCGGGCGGCCAGCGGATCCCGGGAAGCCGGAAGATCCGGAGAAACCAAAGGACCCCGACCGACCCGAGCGACCACGCCCGGAGCGGCCCCCGCGACCCGAGCGGCCGGAGGATCCCGAGAACCCGGACTGCCCGATTAATTAGTGCCGCGTCCAGAAATGTACACGCAGTACCCACCCTGTCGTCCCAGCGAACGCCGGGACTCAGACCGCACACTCCACAGGTATGGCCGCCTCGGAATGTTCACCTGGATCCCGGCCTTCGCCGGGACGACGGGGCTGGATTCCCGAAACCCTTAATTCGCATATTGTTTCGGCTCTGGTCGCCCACAATCCCGGTTTCCGCCGCCTGTCGTGGCGAGAGTTGGTTTCGTGGAGCAGGGTATTGCCGTGGATTCGACTACCGAGCTGCATTCCGCCGCCGTGGTGATGGACAGTGTGGCCGATGCGGTTGGTCGGGCAGTGCGGGTGCTCTCCGATACCCTCACTCTGCTCGGCGATCCGATCTCGGTGCAGTGCAACGGAAGTGCCGCGCAATCCGAAGCCGTCGTCACCAAGGGCAGCGGTGACAACCCGCCGTGGGGCACGGACTCGTACGGCAAGCAGTTCGCCGATGGCGATTCCGGTTACGTGAAACTCAGCGTCGGTCTGCTACAGGGCGGATTCGACCTGGCGCACACTCTCTCGGCATTCGCGCACGGAATGCACGGGGCCGCAGGCGATCTCGACAGCGCCGAAGCGAACGCCACCGCCGCTTTCTCCTGAGGCCCGGCCTATCCCGTCAGTTCGGTTCGGGCAGATGGCAAATCTGGATGAGGTCGCGGCCCCGCGTGCGCGACACCAGCAGGCCACGCCCGGGCGGATACTGGGCCGGGCGCACGTCGCCGAGCAGTACGCCCTCGTCTTTCGGGGTGCTCATCAGGATGCCGTCCACCGACATGTCCTTCATCGGGCCGAGTACGGGATCGTAGAGTGCGCGGGCCGCGCCGCCGGAGCGCCGGGCGATGATCACGTGCAGGCCGATATCGCGGGCCTGCGGCAGCAGATCCAGCAGCGGCACCAGCGGATTGTTCGACGCCACCATGTCGTAGTCGTCGACGATCACATACACCTCGGGCCCCGTCCACCAGCTGCGTTCTCGCAGCTGTGCGGGCGTGATGTCGGCGCCGGGCAGGCGCTGCGACACGAATCCCGCGACCTCCTTCAAGGTGGGTACGGAGGTCTGTGCCGAGGTGGAGTACCCGGCCAGGTGCGGGCCGTCGATCGCGCCGAGCATGGTGCGGCGGTAGTCGACCATGATCACCCGTGCCTCGTTGGGGTGTGAGTTCTCCACGATGCCCTGCGCGATATTGCGCAGGAGTGTGGTCTTGCCGCAGCCCACGTCGGCGAACACCAGCAGGTGCGGCGACTCCTCGAAGTCGAGCACCACCGGCGCCAGCTCCGATTCGCTCAGCCCGATCAGCACCCGCTTGCTGTCCAGGCGTATGTCCAGTCCGCGCGCGGTGGCCAGCACCTGGTCGCGGTCGAGTTCGCCGGGCAGCATCCGCACACCGGGCGCCTGCCGGTCGCCGTAGAACTCGGCGAGTTCGGCCTTCGCGGCGGCGATGCCATCGGAGAGGGTGTCCGGGTTCACGTCGGTGTCCAGGCGGGGGAGGGCGATGAGCATGTGCAGCTTGTCGCTGGTCATGCCGCGGCCCGGGCGGTTGATCGGTACATTCACCGCCGCGCGGCGATCCATCTCGGAGTCCGACGGATCGCCGAGGCGCAGCTCGATCCTGGTACCGATCTGATCCTTCACATTGGGCCGGATCTCGGCCCACCGGTTCGCACCGAGCACGACATGGATTCCATACGACAGCCCACGGGCGGCCAGGGCGAGCACCTGGCCCTCGATCAGGTCGAACTCCTCCCGGAAGGCGGCCCAGCCGTCGATCACCAGGAACACATCACCGTACGCGTCGGCGGCGAGCGGTCGAGTTGCCCGCTCCTCGGCGGGCAGCTGCGCCAATTCGGCCTTCAGCTTGCGGAAATCGCGCATGTTCTCCACGCCGAGTTCAAGGAAGCGGGCCTCGCGCCTGCGCAGCAGCACACTGAGTTCGGCGACGGTGCGCCGGACCCGGTCGCTTTCCAGCCGCCCGGCCGCCGAACCGACGTGCGGCAGCCCGGTGAGTGCGGCCAGGGTGCCGCCGCCGAAGTCGAGGCAGTAGAACTGCACCTGTTCCGGTGTGTGGGTGACGGCGGCCGAGAGGATGATGGTGCGCAGCGTGGTCGACTTGCCCGACTGCGGTCCACCGACCACCGCGACATTGCCCTGGGCGCCCGCCAGATCGATGGCGAGCACTTCCCGCTTCTGTTCGTACGGCTTGTCGACGATGCCGATCGGCAGCCACAGATTGCCGTTGCGGTTGGCTTCCGAACGCCAATCTTGTTCGGGCAGCATCATATCAACGGTGGGCGAGATATCGAGCGGCGGCAGCCACACCTGGTGCGCCGGCCTGCCGTGCCCGGTGAGCCGGTCCACCACCGTCTGCAGCAGCGACAGCTCGGGTGCGGCGGGCGGTGTCTCACCGAGGAGTTCGCTGAGATCGGGCAGCTCCACCGGGATCGGTTGCTGCTCTGGGTTCTCCATGTTCGATTCGGTGCGCGCGATGGCGGCGGCGGTGAACAGGTCGACCACCCCGGCCGTGGCCGTCGGGCCCGTCGTCCGGCCCGCGACCGGCGGAACATATGGCCCCGATACATAGGTGGTGTTGAACCGCAACGGATCCGACGAATCGCTCTTCAAATAGCCGGCGCCGGGCTGGGCGGGCAGATGGTAGGCGTCGGTGATGCCGAGCACCTGCCGGGATTCGCCCGCCGAGAACGTGCGAAGGCCGATTCGGTACGACAGGTGCGAGTCGAGGCCGCGCAGCCGGTTCTCCTCCAACCGCTGCGATGCGAGCAGCAGATGCACACGCAGCGACCGGCCGAGGCGTCCGATCATCACGAACAGCTCCGCGAAATCCGGCTTTTGCGAGAGCAATTCGGAGAACTCGTCGACGATGATGAACAGGGCGGGCAGCGGATCGAGCGGTGCGCCGCCCGCACGGGCCTTCTCGTACTCGGTGACATTGGCGAAGTTGCCCGCCGCCCGCAGCAGTTCCTGCCTGCGGGTCAGTTCACCGGCCAGCGCATCCCGCATGCGGTCCACCATCGAGAGCTCTTCCTCGAGGTTGGTGATCACTGCGGACACGTGCGGGAGCGGGTCGAGTCCGAGAAACGTCGCGCCACCCTTGAAGTCGACCAGCACCAGGTTCAGCAGATCGGGGGAATGGGTGGTCACCATCGACAGCACCAGGGTGCGCAGGAACTCCGACTTGCCCGAACCCGTCGCACCGATGCACAACCCGTGCGGACCCATGCCGTTCTCGGCGGATTCCTTGATGTCGATCTCGACTCGAGTGCCGTCCGGGGTGACGCCGATCGGCACCCGCAACCGCTCGCGAGCCGACCTGGGCCGCCATACCGCGTCCGGGTCGAGGGTCGCCGCGTCGGCGACGCCGAGCATCGCCATCAGACCTGGGTCGGTGTTCGTCTCCGCACCGAGGTCGACGACCTGTGCGCTGGTGGCTATCCGGTAGCGCGCCACACCGCGGGCGAAGGTGGCGGCGACGGCCAGGCTCACTCGGTCGGGTCCGGCGAAGTTCTCCACGGAACCGCCGGTCCTTGCGCCGATCACCGCTTCGTCGACCACCAGCTGCAGGCCACGCCGGACCGCAAGGCCGGTCTGCGGTGCGGTCAGGTCGAGCACCGTCACCGAGTCGAGCCCGGCATCGCTGATGGTGCGCTCGGAGCCGCTGACGTACCCGTCGTCGATCACCACGACCAAGTGCAGCCTGCCCGGCGTCGCAGGCGCGTTGCGCAGGAACCGGCCACGTTCGAGCAGGTCCTCCGACAGCGAGGTCTCCAGTTCCGACAGCGATTCATAGAGCATGCGCGCCGACCCGATCCGATCGGTATCGCGCGGATGCTGCAGGTGCGGTAGCCATTTGGTCCAGCTCCACGCCTCGGCGTCGGGGTCGGCGGTGACGATCGCGAAGATCATGCTGTCCGGACCGTGGAAGGCGGCCAGCTCCATCAGCATCGATCGGACCAGCGCGCGCCCGTGCTCGCGCGGCCCCTCCACGTTCACCGCGGGGAACGCGCGCAGCGAGATGGCGGTCGGCAGGCCGTGCACCACCGAGTGCGTGCGGACGAAGCGGCGCAGCGCCACTGTCGCCACCGGTTCCAGGTCCTCCAGCGGAACGGTCTCGGGCCGGACCAGTTTGGTGGCGAGACGATGGCTGCCGATGCCGATCCGGACGTGCGCGAAGTCGGGGTCGCTCGGCCTGCGTTCCCACATCCGGCGGGTGCCGATCAGCGCGTGCAGGTCGATCGGGTGCGGATGGCTCCAGAACAGCGCCTCGCGCTGGGCGGTGCCGGTATTGCGGACATCGCGGCGCAGCTGGTCGAGGTAGCGGAAGTAGTCCTTGCGTTCCTCGTTGAGCTCGGCGGCCTTCTTCCCGCCGCCGCCGGTGCGGCTGGCGAACATGCCGACCATCGACATCAGCATCATCATCGGGAACATCATGGTGAGTGGGTTGGTGAACATGGACCGGCCGCCCATGGTGAACATCAAACCCATCATGCCCACCATGGCGACCACCATCACCACCGGAAGCAGCCGCTGCCACAGCGGCGCCGGGATCGGCGGGGTGATCTCCGGCGGTGCGTTGAGAATCACTTCGCCGCCTGGCGACCGCGGCGGTGCGATCCTCGCCAGCCGGATGAAACCCTGTGTGCCCATCGGCAATTCCTTCGGTTAGTCGTCGCCCGGCAGCACGAGTGGCTTGCGCTGTTCGCGCCGGAACGGCATGGACATGACGAGCACGATCGCCAGCAGCGTCAGACAGCTCACCGCGCCCGCGATGCCGATGCGGCGCGGCCACGGGCTCACGAACGCCGGTGGCGTCGGGCCAGCGATCGGAATGCCTTGCGCCGGATCGCCCTCCGAGGCAGGCGGCACCACCGCGGTGAGCGCGGCGACCGGGTCGATGAGGCCGGCCCCGATACGAGCGTCGTGGCCGCTGCCCGGGGCGTGCGCGGTGCGGGTGATGCGGTCCATCACCTGCTGGGCGGAGAGCTCGGGAAAGCGGGCGCGCACGAGGGCAGCCAGACCCGAGACATACGCGGTGGCGAAGCTGGTGCCGTTCACCGGCGCCACCTGGCCATCGGCCTGCGGGGTGCCGTTGACCAACCCGGTGCCGCCCGGATTGCTGTCCAGTGACACGAGATTGCTGCCCGGCGCGGCGACGGAAACCCACGGCCCGTACAGGGTGAAGGCCGACGGTGATCCGTCGGGCTCCACCGACGCCACCGACAGGACATACGGGGCGAACCACGCGGGCGTCGCGATCGTACTGACCGCATCCCACCCGGCAGTGCCGTTCTGGCTCTTGCACGCACCCTGCTGTTGTAGATTGCCCGCCGCCGCGACCACGACGACGTTGCGGTCGTAGGCGTATCGCAGCGCGGCGCCGAGCGCGCCGTCCACCGCGTCGGTACCGGCCGGCCTGCACGAGACCGCGGAGAGATTGATGACCGTGGCGCCACGGTCGACCGCGTGTACCACCGCACTGGCGAGGGTGTCGACGGTGCCGTAACCACCCGCCGACATCCCACCCGGATCGTCGGAGCGGTAGCTGTTCTTGGCTTGGTAGGCGAGGCTGGTCTGGCGAATGGTGAGGATCGAGGCCTCGGGCGCGATACCGGAGAAGCCGTCGCTGCCATCGGGTGCGGGCCGGCCGGCGATGATGCCGGCGACCAGGGTGCCGTGCCCGTCGCAGTCGGCGGTGCCGTCGGAATCGGAGACGTAGTCACCGCCCGGCTGTACCGACAGCCGCGGATGTGGGGTGACACCGGTGTCGATCACCGCGACGGTCTGTCCCTCGCCCCGGCTGAACTGCCAGGCGTGTTCGAGCCGGAGCACCTTCTGCACCGCGGGGACGCCGACCGGCGCGGGCCCGGTCCAGATCGGTTGCGAGCACAGCAGACGCTGCTCCGACGGAATCGGCGGAGCGACCGGTGCATCCGTGACCAGCGCTCCCGGATCGATCACCGGCGGTGGCACGCCGAGCGCCGCGCCGGCAGGCGCTATCGCCAGTGTCATCGTCAAGGCGACGACGATGGCCGACCGGATCGATACATACTCACGCATTGCGGGCAATGGCGTAGATATCGAGAATCCAGAAAACGAGCGGACCGATGAAGCAGATCAGCGCGTATTCGAGGATCTCGCCCGCTCGCTGCACGACCGGCGACACTTCCATGTTCGGCCCAGCAACCCCGATCAGCATGGCCAGCCCCGCGACGAACAGCAGCGCACCCGCGGCGGGCAGGGCCAGTTCCGGCATCCGCACACCCCACAGCACGACGGGCACGATCAGGGCCGCGCAGCCACCGGCCACCAGCACCGCCGCCTGCGTCAGGTCGGCGAAAGCCCTGCCCCGCCTGGCGAGTACGACACCGACCGAGGCGGCGAGCGCCGCGCACTGCCAGCGATGGCCGGTTGCCGAGGCGACGACGACGATCGTCGCGAGCACGGTGACCGCGACGATGCCGAAGATCATCCCGGACTGGAAGTCGTTGGACAGCCGGGCCCGTGCGCCGAGGCCGGCCGCCGAGGGGAGGGCGGTCGCGCCGATCGCGCCGATGCCTTCGATGGTCGGACGCGGTTCGTGGTCACGCGGGTCGATGACTCCGCCCGCGGTCGGCACCGGCGGCACCGGCAGTCGCGCGGCCGCGACCGCGATCCGCGGAGCAAGAGTGATGCCGAGCAACGCGACGACGATGATCCCCGCCGCAACCTTCAACGGTGCGACACCCCACATCGTCACCGTGCCCGCGGCGCCGGTGCCCAACGTCGCGATCGTGATGACACCGGTGAACATCGTCGAGCGCACCGGGATCGCTCGCATCGCGATCACCGCGAGCAGCAGGGTGGCGGCACAACCGAGCAGCAGATGTGGCGAGCCAGGGCGGCCCGGCACGAATGCCGCTGCGCCACTTCCCGACAGGAGCAGCCCACACAGGGCGAGCACGGTGGCGGGTGCGGTGGCCGTGTACTTCTTGGCGACGAACCCGGCGCCGACCAGGATGAGCAGACCGGTCCCGATGCCCGCCGATCCGGCCAGGATTCCCCAGCCGCGGGCCGCGGCGAACAGCAGCAGGAAGCACATGCCGACCACCGCCGCGATCGCGCCCGCCATCCCGGCCCGGCCCGCCGACTCACCCGACCAGCCGCGGAAGGAATCGTCGGTCAGCCGGGCGACCGCGTCGATCACATCGTCGAACAACGGTGGCGACTCGACCGAATCCACCGCGCGCAGCACCAGCAGGTCGCCGTCGAAAACCTCGGCCTCGGTCAATGTGCGTTCCGGATCGATCGCGGTCTGGCCGGGCATCGCGAGGGTCCAGTGCTGGGCGGCGATCGGCCCGTTGTCCTCGTGCTCGGACAGGTCCGGGTTGCGAGAGGCGATGAGCGCCACCACGTCCGGAATGAAATTCGCGATCGGAACAGTGGCGGGCAACACCACATCCACCTGGGTGTTGCCGCCGATCACCGAGACGCGGCACAGTTGCGGCTCGATCGCCGTGGACTCCATCACCTTCGGGAAATTAACAACGGATTCGCCGCGTCGCATCGGCCCGGCAGTGAGTTTCCTTTGTCGTAACTCTGGGCGAGCGGCGACGTGTGGTTTTGCGGCACAGAGGGTTTCGCTTGGTTAACCGACGGTGAATGCTGCATGCGTGCGAACCGGGTAAGTCGTGACGCGGCACCGCACTGCGGCTACGTTGCGCGACATGTCAGCGATTCGTCAAGCGCAACAGGTCTTCGATGCGGGCGTACTGTCGTTGGGCTTGATGGTCGACGGCCAGCAGGCCACCAAAAACCTCGACTACGCCAAGGTGGCCTTCCGCCGGGCCACCGAGCTCGACCCGGATATGTGCGACGCGTGGCTGGGTCGTCTCGCCGCGGGCGACGCGTCCAACGAGGTGCTCCGGCAGCTGCACCGCACCTCGACCACCTCGCTGATGCGCGAACAGCGCCGCCTCGGGTTGCCTGCGCGCCAGCTGGCGGGCCGCTTCCAGATCGGCCAGTACATCGACTATCCGGTCGCCGGCCTCACCGAGATCTGGATCGCGCACGCCATGCGCCTGCTGGAGGACAAGCAGTTCGACGAAGCCGAGCAGGTGCTGAACGAACTGGACGAGCGCCGCAAGAAGCTCACCGACGATCTGGACCGCGCACTCGACGACCGGGTCTGTGCCTATGCCCGCGGCGTGCTGTACTTCACCGCCCAGCTGTGGCCCGAGGTGATGACTGTCCTCGCCGGGTCGGCCGAATGGCAGGACCAGTACATGGCTGTCGGCGCGCACGTCATGGTCGGCACCGCCTGCGCGCACCTCGGCCTGTTCGGCGAGGCGACTCGCCGCCTCGAACAGGCCGAGCGCGGCCCGATCCCGGCGGCCCGCACGGCGGCCATGTTCTGCCGCGGCCTCGCGCTGCGCGAACAGGGGAACGAGGACGAGGCGCGGGCGCTGTTCGAGACGGTGTACAGCCAGGTGCCCGGCTTCGCCTCGAACGCGCGCGCCATGACTGATCCCACGTTCCGCATCGTGGTCACCACCCGCGAGCAGATCGAATCCCGCACCGACCGCTGGGATCCCGCGACCGCGCCGTCCTTGGACGCGGCCGCCGAACAGGAACACCAGGACCGGGCCGAGGTGATTCTGGCCGCGGCGCGTGCGGAGCTGGACGCCCAGATCGGTCTGGACGCGGTGAAGGTTCAGGTCGCAAAGCTGCAGTCCTCGGCAACCATGGCCAAGATCCGCGCGGAGAAGGGCCTCAGCAGCATGCCGCGCGGACAGCACCTGGCCTTCACTGGTCCGCCAGGTACCGGCAAGACCACCATCGCCCGCGTGGTCGCCAAGATCTACTGCGGGCTCGGATTGCTCAAGACCGACAAGGTGGTGGAGACCAAGCGCTCCGATTTCGTCGGCCAGCACCTGGGTTCCACCGCGATCAAATCCAATGCGCTGATCGATTCGGCCATGGACGGTGTGCTGTTCGTCGACGAGGCGTACACGCTGATCCAGCAGGGTCTGTCCGGCGGTGACGCGTTCGGTCGCGAGGCGGTGGACACGCTGCTCGCGCGCATGGAGAACGACCGTGACCGCCTGGTGGTGATCATCGCCGGGTACGACGGCGAGATCGACCGCTTCCTGGCCAGCAACGACGGCCTTGCCTCCCGTTTCGCCAAACGCGTGAAATTCGATTCGTACTCACCCGACGAGCTCAGCGACATCGGCAAATTCATTGCCCGCAAACGCGATTCCTCGCTCTCGGACGAGGCGGTCGGCATCCTGCGCGCAGCGTGCGCGCAGCTGTACGCCGCCGAGCGCACCGACCAGAGCGGTCTACCGCGCCGTGGTGTCGACATCGCGGGTAACGGACGCTTCATCCGCAACGTCATCGAGAGCGCCGAAGAAGAACGCGAATACCGCCTCGCCATGGACGAATCCCTCGACCCCCACTCCCTCGACGAAGAGACCCTGATGCGTATCGAGGCCGAAGACATGCGCCAAGCCCTGGACATAGTCCTCGCCACCCTGACCTGAGTTCCCAGGAGTTGACTGATGCGTACTCGGATTCACCAGGGCCTCCGTTCCTCGCCCCTGTGGCAGGGCGGCAAGCGGCGACGGGCCGTGTCGGCCGCGGCCGCGGTGGCCTTGGGCGCCATGACGCTGGGTGCGCTCGCCCAGCCCTTCGCCTCCGATTCCGCCGACTCCACCGCCGCCAGGCCGGACGTCGTCCAGCAGGCTCTGAACACGCTGGTGCGCGACGACGGCCTGCCCGCCGCGCTAGCGAGCGTCCAGGACCGGAACGGCCGTACCCGCACCTACACCGCGGGGGTCGGCGACCTGGCCACGGGTGCGCGGGCGCCCAGGGACGGCCAAGTGCGGATCGGTAGCAACACCAAGACCTTCGTCGCGGTCGTCGTGCTCCAGCTTGTCGCGGAGCGGAAGGTTGACCTGGACGCCTCCGTCGAGGCCTATCTTCCCGGCCTCGTCCGCGGGGAGGGGATCGACGGGCGGCACGTCACCGTCCGCCAGCTCCTTCAACAGACCAGTGGGCTCCCCAATTACAGCAACCACCTCGGGGACGATGTCCGGTACTACGACCCGCACGAACTGCTCGCCATCGCCCTGCGGCACCCCGCCGACTTCGCCCCCGGGACGAGCTGGAAGTACAGCAACACCAACTACGTGCTCGCCGGTCTGCTCGTCGAGAAGGCCACCGGCCGCTCCCTCGCCGAGGAGATCGACCGGCGTATCGTCCGACGCGTCGGGCTGCGCCACACGTACTTCCCCGCCCCCGGTGACGTGGGCATCCGGAAACCCCACCCCCACGGCTACTACCGGGAATCGGCGGCCTCGCCACTGCGCGACATCACGGAGATCGACCCCTCCTGGGCTTGGGCCGCAGGCCAGCTGGTCTCCACCGGCTCCGACCTCAACCGCTTCTTCGGCGTGCTCCTGGCCGGCCGCCTCCTGCCGTCGGCCCAGCTCGCCCAGATGCGCACCACCGTCCCCGCCGAGGAGACCTTCGGCCCCGGTGCCCGTTACGGGCTGGGGCTCGTCAGCCGGCCGTTGCCCTGCGGCGGCCTCTCCTGGAGCCACGGCGGCAGCTTCCCGGGGTACGAGACCCGGGGCGGCGCCACCGACGACGGCCGCACTGCCAGCGTCGCGGTGACCATGCAGCTCACCGACGAGGCCAGTCGGAGGAACCTCGAACGCGCCGTGGATACCGCGCTGTGCCGCTGAACCCCTGGGACGCTCCAATCGCGCCGCGCTCCTCGACTCGGCCGTGGCAGTCACTCGCGCAGCACGGATACGAAGCGGCTCCGTCGGTGCCATCGCCGACGCGGTGGCTCTGCTCTGAAAAGAACCTCGAAGAGGGGCCATTGTCTGGTGTAGGGCGGGCAGTGTCGTCGTCTTGGCGGGCTGTTCTGCTGTCGACTGCGGTGGTGCCAATTCCTGGCCTTCCTCGGCTACCTGGCGACGTACGTCAAGGGGAAGCAGTAGCGGAGCCACTGTGAGAACCCCTGCGAGCGCAGCCAATCCGTTGGCCAGGATCGTCCGTTTTCAGGTCGTCGTTCCGGCGATTGCGTCGCCGATCGCTGCTGGAATCAGGCATTTGGAACCTCTTCCTGTTGGCCTGTACTGATTTGCTGAAGAGGTTCGTATTCCGCTTGTTTCAAGCGATCCCATTCTAAGGCGGCCTGAAGACAGACCGCCTTCCTACACACACGAGCCGGTCGGAGAACGCCGCGGGCAGGTTCACGTCGTGCGGCGTGACGGCGATGACCACCGACGAACCCGTCGCCTGCTCCAGCAAGTCGAGCCGACGCTGCACGGCCAAGGCGTTGGTCGGCTCGCCCATCGGCAGCTCGGAATCGGGGGCACGATCATCCTCGACTCGGCAGTAGCGGACGTTCGCGCCCGGCGATCAGCCCTTGCGGCCAGCTCCCAGCGTTGGCCGCTTGGGTGCGCGATAGGCGGCGTTACGGTGCGTCGCTCGCGCCGGGTTGGTGGCGTTCGTTCCCATGTGCTCACTGCCTGGGTTCCGGCTGTTTCGCCGGGTGGGGTGACTGCGAGGGTTACGGCCGGTGTTCGAGGGTGCTCAGGAAGCTTTCGGCAGCACCATCGACCCGGTCCCGGTCGCCGGTGGCGAGAAGGTCGAGTAGCAGTCCGCGAATCGTCGCGATCACCAATGTCGCTGTGCGAGTTGCGGTCTCGGGGTCGGTGTCGGGTACTTGGGCCTCGCGCAGTGAGGTCATCCAATCGGTGACGACGTGGTCGAGGAAGTCCGCGAACTGCTGAGGGGCTTGCAGGGCTCGTCCGTAGACGGCGAAGAACAACCGGAACTCCGCCTGCCGCAGCGGGTCGGAGGTTCGGACCCAGACCGCGCGCGCTGCCGTCGCCAGGTCGGGATGCGCACCCGCCGCATCGCTGGTGGCGGCGAACATCCGCTGTCGCAACCGCCCGAGGACGACCTGGAGCATCTGCTCCTTGGTGCCGAAGTGGTGCACAAGTGTGGTCGGCGAGACCCCGACACCGGCGGCGACCGGCCGCCACGACAGCTCGGAGAGCCCGTGCTCGACCGTGTAATCGACCACCGCGTCGAGCAACTCGTCCCTGCGCTGGTGGTCGACCGGACGCCCCGCCATCGCTTCCTCCTCATTCGCCGCGGTTGACATTCGTAGAACGACTGTACTATCTATATTTATAGAACGACTGTACGAGAAATAGAGTGGTCAGGAGTCCCCATGTCACGAGTCGTCGTCTTCGATGAGACCGGCGCCCCCGAAGTCCTGCGCATCGTCGACGAACCGGCCGGTGACCCGGGCGCAGGCGCGGTGCGAATCAAGATCGAAGCCATCGGTATCAACCGGCTCGACCAGATGATGCGCGCGGGTATGTCTCCGAGGCCGATCCGTTTGCCACACGCCCGCCTCGGTATCGAAGCGACCGGCACGATCGACGCCCTCGGCTCCGGAGTCGAAGGATGGGCCATCGGTGATGCGGTCATCGTCACGGCCGTGCCCGACATGGACTCCAACGGCACCTACGCCGAACACATCGTTCTCCCTGTCGACCGGATCGTCGCCCGGCCCGCCGGGCTGGACGCCACCGGCGCGGCAGCGTTGTGGGTGGCGTACTCGACCGCCTATGGCGCGCTCGTCGAAAAGGCCGCGATGCAACCTGGCCACCATGTCCTGATCACCGCCGCCTCCAGCGCTGTCGGCCTGGCCGCCATCCAGATCGCCAATCAGATCGGCGCCATCCCCCTCGCCGTCACCCGCAGCGCCGCGAAGAAGAACACCCTGCTGGCAGCCGGCGCCAGCGGCGTCATCGTCGCCGACCACGACGATGTCGTCGAGGCCACGCACCGGTACACCAACGGCGCCGGCGCCGACATCGTCCTGGACTCCGTCATGGGTCCCGGCCTGGCCGACCTGGCCAACGCGGCCAAACGATTCAGTGGCACCCTGGTCACCGTCGGCTGGCTGGACCCCCGGCCCGCACCGTATCCCGCCAGCCCGATCACCATGATCCGGTATATGAGCTTCGAACACACCCTCGACCCGGTGATCGTGCACCGCATCACCGCATTTCTGACCGCAGGCATCCGCACCGGCGCACTGCGCCCAATCATCGATACCGTGTTCACTCTCGACGACATCGTCGCCGCCCACCGCTACCTGGAACAGGGACACCACACCGGCAAGATCGTCGCCACCATCTGACACCGACCCGGCCGGGTGTTCTCGCGTGTTCTGCCCACTCTTCGGCAGTGGCAGACGTTCGGTCGTGCCTGTCCGGCAGCGCACGACAATGCCGATGACCGTGTGCGTCGAACTCCGTGGTGTTGATCACACCATGGGAGGGGTTCGGCCATCTCCGCACGTTGAGCAGGTTTCCCCGTCACGGGTGGGGAAGCGAAACTCTCTGCTGTGTAGCAAATTTGGACATTCGACCGATAGGGGACTCGGGTGCGGCGAGCGCGCCTATCTGGAGTTGGAGGTCAACGATGTCTCATTGGAGGAGAAGTCCGCGCACGGTTCGACAGTCGGTCCTGTTGGCCGCAGTCGCCGGGACGGTGGTGCTTGCTCCGGCCGCGCTGGTCATACCGGCATTCGCAACCCCTGATCAATCCCCGGCTACTACCGCACCTGTCACCATCGCGCCCGTGACGACCGCGCCGCCGGTCACCACCGTGCCGCCGGTGACGACCACGCCGACGGTCACCAGTGTTCCGCCGGTCACGACCGAACCGCCCGTGCCGACTCCGTCAATTCCGAAACCTGTTGAGCCGGAAGACCCCTACGGCCCCGACGGCTTCGATGTCCGGGGCTACGACCGGTGGGGTTACGATCGCTGGGGTTACGACAGGTGGGGCTACGACCGGCAAGGCTACGACGAACGGGGCTACACCTCGCAGGGCTGCGCCCGTTCCGGCGAGGACCGGCCCGACGCCGACAAGCTGGCCTGCGAACAGCGCAGGGCGCGACCTTCCACCGGCAGCGCGGGCAGCTGAAACCCATACCGCCGCTGTTCAACACCTCGCACATCGACTCGTAGCGCAGAAAACCGCGCCGCGGGTCGATGCGCGGTCAACCGATGCCAGCTGTGCAGTTCGGCGAGGAGATCATCGAGCGCCTTGTGGAGTTTCTCGGGGTTGGCTGGATCGAACTACGAGAACACCCAGACCGGGCCGCACCGGAACTGTGACGGCAGTTGTTCACGAATCCTGGCGGCGTGTCGCCTTTGGTCCATCCCGGAGATGTTCGCGAACGACCACAGCGCCCGTCGCTTCGAGCGCTGTGGCGATGACGTCCCCTCCGCGTTCGCGCGTACTGAGCGGAGACGGCGAGATCGGCGTCGCGCGACGCCCCGGCGATGAGGACGGTTTTGGCGCTCATGCCCGGACCGCCGGCGCGAGAATCTGTTCGCACCACTCGCGGAAGCTCGTCGGACTCGCGGTCGCATCGGTGCGCGGCACGCCGTCGTCGAGGCCGTTCTCCTTGGCGTGCATCATGTCGACGTAGGCGGTCGCGATCGGATCGCTGACGCCTCGCGCGGTCAGTGCGGCGCGGAAGTCGTCGAGAGACTGCCTCTGGTAGCGGATGGGGCGACCGAGTACCTCGGACATGGTGTGCGCCATGTCGTTCGGTGCCAGATCCTCCGGTCCCAGCACCGCGACCTCGCCCGTCCCCGACCAGGAGCGGTCGAGCAGCAGGCGGGCGGCCGCCGCGGCGATATCGCGGGTGGCGACCATCGGCGCCTCGAGGTCGGCGGCCGTGGTGCCGGTGAACACGCCGTCGTCGCGGAT
Source organism: Nocardia lijiangensis NBRC 108240 (assembly GCF_001613045.1). Lineage (GTDB taxonomy): Bacteria > Actinomycetota > Actinomycetes > Mycobacteriales > Mycobacteriaceae > Nocardia > Nocardia lijiangensis. Next base: position 18,738 of record NZ_BDBP01000019.1, read on the forward strand.
CGAAATCGACTGCCACAGCAGGTTATCCATGAACGACGGGTTCGCCAGCGCCCGATAGGCCACGCCCGTACTCGCGATGAGATCGTCCATTGCCAGCGATGCCGTCACCTGCCCGGCGCGACCCGCGACGGGAGTACCGCGCCCGAGCGCCGAGACACCGACGACGTGCCCGACGTCGTGGGTGGTGAACGCCTTCGCGGCAGCGAGCGTGAATCCGGAAAACGCCGCGTCCAGGCCCGGCGCGTAGAGGTCGGGCGGGACCAGCCAGAAGACCGCGTCCGCGCCGGCGAAGGCCCGGTCCACGACATCGGCGTCGCCGTGCGATCCGGTGACGATATCGACGCGGGAGCGGATCGCCTCGGGGAGTTTCCCGGGGTCGCGCACAATGACGCGCAATTCTTCACTGCGAGTGGATGTTTCGAGCAGGATGTCCAGCAGTCGGCTGCCGATGTGTCCGGTGGGAGAGGTGATGACGATCATGCTTCGAGTCTGGTGACAGTTCGTCGCGACGTCCAAGACCCTTTCCGTAGATTGATACCGTGAGGGTATGGATCTGGATCTGCGCAAGCTCCGCTACTTCGCCGCGGTGGCAGAGCACCGGCACTTCGGCCGGGCGGCGGAAAAGCTCTACATCGCCCAGCCCGTGCTGAGCCGTCAGATCAAGGCTTTCGAGCAGGAATTGGATTGCGCCCTGCTCGTGCGGACCACCCGCAACGTGGAGCTGACCGCCGCCGGGAAGCAGCTCTACGAGGAGGCGCAGGGGATCCTCGCGGCCGCCGACGCGGCGGTGCGGCGCGTACACGATGTCGACCGCGGCGTGCGACGGCTGGTGGTCGCCTTCTCACCCGGATTGCATGTATCGGAGGCGATCCGGGAGTTCGCGACGCGTCACCCAGAGGTCGAAACCGACGTCGTCCCGGCGCGCTGGTGGGAGCCGGACGCGACGCTGCGCGACGGTCGAGCTCAGATCGGTTATTTGCGAAGACCTTTCGATGAATCCGGATTGCGTGCCATCCCGGTCGGTCACGAACCCAGGGTTGCCTGCATGCCCGCGACCCATCCGCTGGCGTCGCGCCGGGAACTCACCCTGGCCGATCTCGATGGTGAGCGGATGCTCGACGTCCGGAACAGGCGGACGTTGTCACTGGAAGAAAAGTTCGAGCTGATCGCCTCCGGACGCGGCCTGGTACTCGTCCCCCTGAGTGTGGCGCGCGCCTACGTCCGCCCCGACCTCGTCCACCGCCCCGTCACCGACGCCCCCGGGGCCGAGACATGCCTGGTCGTCGCCTCGGACCACCACGACAAGCTTCTGCGCGAATTCCTCGACATCGCCATCACGACACTGAGGCACTGAATCGGCGACAGGCCGGTATGTCATCGCATGCGCTACCAGCCGGGGTTCAGTGATGAGTTTCGGAAGGACTCCTTGCGCGCAGCCGCCCCGGCGCTCACCTGTCCGACCGGACCGGGATCCGATCACACGTCGCCGGCCCCGGGACGTGCGGTGATGGCTTCGCAGGCGCGCATGAGTTTCGCACTCGATCGCCCGGTGTCGGTCTGCGTTAAGTGCCCCGTCAAGCGGTGTTCACGGCGTATTTACGATGTCTGAATGCTTATTCACGACGCGCACGGCAGTTCGACCTCACCCCCGGAGCAAGCGGGAGTTGATCGACTCCGGGAGCGTCGATTTCGGCCGTTCGTGGTGTGGGGCGGCATTGCCGCCGCGGTGCTGGTGCTTGTCGCGGGTCAGCTAATAGCCGTTCACATCCACGCTCTCGGCCCATTGACCAGCCTCTTTCGCGACTACGCCGGGACACCCAAGTCGGCGACGACACCGTGGGCGGGCTTCCTGCTGGCACTGATCGGTGTCACCGTCCGGGTACGGGTGAGCGCCCTCGCCGCCGCGGTCGCCATCGATCTGATCTTCGTGGCGGTTCGGACATTCGACGGTCGGCCGTTCACCGTCGGCAACGGACCGACCATTGTGCTGACGGCGCTGGCGGTGATCGCCGCCCTACGGTGGAGCGGTGTGCGACGGCAGACCGCACTGCACACGATCGCGCTCGGGGCGCTGCTCATCCTCGCGACGAAGGTCGGCGAAATCTGGTTGGACATCACGGCCTGGTCCTGTCCGCAGGTCCTCGACCCGTATGTGGAGCTGGCCGATCGAGCGCTCGGCAATCCGGCCTGGGTCGTCGGGCATGCGCTCGACCTGGCCGGGCCGGTACCGCTGGGGGTGGTGCGCTGGGTGTACTTCGAGCTTCCGGTGGCGGCCATCGTTGTTGCCATCTGGCAGTTGCGCGGCGTGACCACAGGCTCGTGGCCGCGGCACCACTTGGTGCGCACGTTCTTGGTACTCGGCCTCATCGGCCCGATCTTTTACGTGATCTTCCCGGTGGTGGGGCCCGTGCTCGCGTTCGGACCGCAGGGGAACGGCATGGAACTCGCCGATGTCTGGCCGAATCTCGTTCCGGCGCTTCCCGCCTCGGTCGAATCGATGCCCTTCGACGGCATCACACCGCGCAACTGTATGCCGTCGCTGCACACGGCGTGGGCACTCGCGCTGTTCATCCACTCCCGACGCGGGCCGGTCTGGTTGCGTTGGGGCGGTGCTTTCTGGCTGGTGTGCACTCTCATCGCGACGCTCGGCCTCGGAGCGCACTACGGCATCGACCTCGTGGCGGGCGCCGCACTGTGCCTGACGATCGAGTCCGCCCTGCGCGACCCCGACCGAGGCTGGGACCGTCCGCGCATGCGGGTGGTGGCGATGGGGATCGCCACGTTCGCGGGCGTGCTGCTGTGCATCCGTTACCTCGCGATGCCGATGGCGACCTACCCGGTCCCCTTCGGCATCGCGATCCTCGGCATTCTCACCGCACTGTCTATCGTGTTCTACCGAACCTGGTTCGCTCCGCAACGTCCGGAAGTCGTTGCGCGCGAGGCCGAGCAGGTCGAACTCGAGCGTCGCTGAATTTGGTACCCGTGGCGCGGGCGGCAGGTGACATGCCGCCCGCGCCGGGGCATCGGCCGAATCTCCGCGCTGAGTCGGGCCGAGTTCTGGGTGGTGCAGGACTCAGCCGAGCTTGCGGCAGTAGAGGGCATCCGGGTGGCCGCCTCGCCAGGAGACGTACGAGAAGCCGATACCGGCGGCGTACTCGTCGGCATTGCACTGGGCCTTGAGGTAGCCGTTGGCGTAGTCGCCGCCCTCACGCGAGGCCGGACGCTGGTCTTCCTTGTCGTCCCAGAGGGTGCGACCCGCGCCTGCGAGCGGTTTACGAGCGGGCGCGCACAGGATGGCGGCCATACCGTCGCCGTCCATGCTGTAACCAATCATGAATTGCCCGTCCTGGCACTGGTATTTGGTAAAACCATTGGCCCAGTCGGTGCTGACCTTCTCCGACGCCACCATGACCGCCTGGGTGCCCGGTTGCCAGAGGTCCACCTCGGTGGCATCGGTACACAGACCGCCCTGACCGCGAGAGCTGATACCGATCAGCCGCTGGTCGTCGGGGCAGGTGAGCTTGTGATGGCCCGGGTCCCAATCGGCCGCGGCCCGCAGCGAACGATTGTCATCCTCGTGAATCGCGTTGAGCATGGACCAGGTTCGGACCGGCGCAACCTGTCCGGTCTTTCCGTTCGCGGCCAGCAATCGGCTGATGTGCGCGCCGCGCCAGTCGTCGGCATCGGTGACACTGCGCAGACCACCGGCGGTGTCGTAGCGCAGCAGGCCCCACTGGTTGCCCTTGTCCTTCTCGTGAAATCCGACGATCGGCCAGTAGGCGAAGTCCAGATCCCGGTCTATGAGCCAGTCGACCAAGGTGCCGAACCATGCCTTGTCCAGGGCTTCGCTGTCCTTGCCGACGCCGAATTCGCTGATCCACACCGGTGCGGTGAAATGTGTATCCGGCGTGGTGGCAACATAACCCGCGAGTTCGTCCATGGACTTCAGCAGATCGGCGCGCGACATATCGCGGAAGCGAGGGTCGTGCGTCTCGCCGGTACCGGTCGCGCCGGTGTGGTTGGGGCCGATGTAACCGTAGAAGTGCGCCGCGTAAACGACCTTGTGTGAACGCTTCAGGGTGACCGACAGTTTGCTCACCGGCTTCAGCATCGGGCGTTCGTGCCCGGTCAGATCGGTGGGGATGCCGGTCCAGTTGAGGCCCTCGATCATGATCAGCAGATCCGGATTCGCGTGGCTCACAATGGCGTCGCCCGCTTCCTGCGCGGCGTCGTACCAGTCGCGACTGTCGCCCAGGCCCCAATTCGGGTCGTGCCAGGTGTCGCGGCGGACCTCATTGCGCAGATCCGCGCCGATAACGCCGGGATTGCCCCTATAGCGGGCGGCCATGAACTTCCAGTCCTCGATCCACTCCTCCCAGGACTGACTGGAGTTCCAGCGCTCATTGCCGTCGAGGCTGCAACACCAGCGGGTAGTCGTGGTGTGGTTGTTGAGGATAACGGCGAGCCCGGCGTCGGTGAGCGCCTCGACCGCTCGGTCGTACACGTCGAGTGGACGAAGTCCATTGAGTTCCGGATTGGCGGTCAGCCCGGTCACCGTATGGCTGTCGGTGATCATCTCGTTGGAGAACGGCAGCCGAATACTGTTGAGCCCCAATGCTTTGAAGTCGCCGATGAGCTTGTCCATCGGCACCCGGTCCAGCCCGAGCGGCGCGCGACGACCGTTCTCCCCACCGTGGTTGGCCGGATCCGCCTCGTCGCCGTTGCCGTTCCAGGTACCGCTGGCACCGTGCCAGTTCCCGGATTTCAGCTTCACCCGGTTCCCGCCCGAGTCGACGATGAACCGGCCACGGGTGCTGAGCGGGCCGTGAATGTCGCCGGGATCGGCTGTGGCGGGCGTGGTTTGGTGGATGGCCGGGGTAATGAGCACCCCGGCTGTGAGCGCGACGATGGCGAAGACCCTCATCTTCATACGGAACCCAATCGGTCTTGCAGGGGAACGTTCGCGACGGCAGGCACCATCGGGCAATCGGGGGATCAGGCCGATTGTCGGATGGTGCCGTCTATCCGAGATCACCCCACCGGCGAATGTGGAGCGTGCACGGCCCGGAGCGACCGTCCGCGCACGCCGACAAATGCTAGTGCGCAAGGGACTTGTTGTGAAACATCCACTCTTCAGTGATCTACAAGGAATCGTTGTCAATCTCAGTCAGCCCGACTGTCGATCAGGTCTCTCGTGCTCCTGCCGGAGAAACAAATAGGGCACGAAATCCTTATTCTCGGATAAGTGACAATTGTGAGTTGTCGATCGGAGTCGCCGGTAGCGGACAGTGTGGCTGACGGGCCGCTGGCAGGTTGCTGCCGAGCCGGGCCATGTGTGAAAGACGACCTCTTCATCTGCTCGTCGGTCCTAGACTGCGCGGCATGGAGGTTCACACGCGGCAGCTGCAGTACTTCATCGCGGTAGCGGAGGAGCTGAGTTTCACCCGGGCCGCACAGCGGCTGCACGTATCCCAACAGGGACTGAGCAGTCAGATCAAGCAGCTGGAGCACTCGCTGGATGTCGTGCTCTTCGTACGAACCACACGCAATGTCGAGCTCACCGCCGCCGGTTCGGTTTTCCTGCAAGATCTGCGGGGCGCATTGACCGGTCTGAGCGCGGCAATCGAGCGGGCCCGGGCGGTGCATCGCGGCGAGCACGATCGTCTGGTCCTGGGTGCGATGGAAGGGGCCGCACTGACCCTGACCGAACCGATTCTGTCGGTGTTCCGGGAGCGTCACCCCGGGGTATCGGTGGACTTTCGGCATTTCAGCTATGAGGATCCGACTGTCGGGTTGGTGAACGGGTCGGTGGACGTGGCGTTCGCGCGGCGGCCGTTCGTCGATGACGGAGTGCGGTTCGAGCGACTGTTCGCCGAACCGGTGATGGTGATGGTTCCGTCGAGCCACCGACTGGCGGATCGCACGGTGGTCTCCGCGCAGGAGTTGCTGCACGAACCACTACTCGGTGCGGCGACCCTGGATCCGGTGTGGAATGCCTTCTGGGAGTTGGATGCTCATCGAGGGGGCAGGCCGCGCCGGTCGTGGGCCGTTCGTCCTCATTGCTCGAGGAACTGCACAAGGTCGCGACCGGCGTCGGGGTGGTACTGACGGTGGCCTGCGCCCGATGGATCCCTTTTCCAGGGGTGCGGCTGGTTCACGTCGCCGATGCCGGCCCGAACGAGGTCGCTGTCGGTTGGCGTGGGGACCATGAGACGCCGCTGGTCCGGTCGTTCGTCGAGATCGCCAGGCAGGTGCGCGACGCGTGCCCCGAACTGGTCAGCCAGCTACAAGAGCCGGACTTCGCGGATTGCTCGGTGCCACCGCACCTGTGATGCCGGCCGTACCAGAGCCGCGACCAACCGGTCCTGATACGGCTGGCATCATAATTCCGGCCGATACCGCGCCCTGCCACCCAGTAGTCCAGTCGGCCGGTGCCAGGTCCTGCGCGGAGACGGCCGACGGGGTATGCGCTCATCGTTGGGCGAATGTGCTCGTGGCGAATTGGACTTCGGGGTGGTTCGGATCGGGTCCGGTTGGTAAGGCTCCACGCCGACCACGGAGGTGTTCGTCGAAGAATGCGAGCAGGTAGTCGTTGACGATGGTGATCGACCGCCGCGGGTCGATGTCGCCGGTGAGGCCGAGCAGCCTCAGCAGCGGCGAGAACAGTTGCTGGTCTGTGAAGTTGAGGTGTTTGGTGCCCTCGATGTAGATCATCGGTCCACCGGCGCGGGCGATCGCGGTGTCGTATGCCTGTGCAGAGTAGACGAACATGAACGGTTTCGTTCGGCCGGAGGTCTCGGAAGTGTTGGCGCCGAACGTCATCGATGGTGTTGGGTGAAGAACTGCGCGATGGTGGCGGTCGCATTCAGGGCCGTGCTGGGTGGGTCGGTGCCCAGGAGGCGTTCGCGCATCGGGGTGCGGTCGGCTCCCGGCCACTGGTGGCCGGCGCCATCGATGGTGATCAGGGTGACTTCCCGGTCGGCGGGGCAGGTGGCGCGGGAGGTGGTGACCGGGCCCGCGGTGGTTGTCGTCGGGTCGGGGCATCCGTTGTGGCGGCGCCATTGGTTGTGCAGTTCGGGCACGGGTGGTCCGTCGATGACGGTGCTGGTGTTGTCGCCGGGGCCGCCGTCGTAGCGGACGGCTTCGTCGGCGGTGCCGTGGATGTGCAGTACCGAAACCGGTGCGGGAGTGGGACAGTCGGCAAGCTGTGTCGCGGCCACCGGGGCGACGGCGGCGAAGAGTGTGGTGCGGCAGGTGAGGGTGTAGGCCATGATTCCGCCGTTGCTCATGCCGGTGAGATACACCCGGGAGGGATCGATTCCGTGGTCGTTGGTGATGGCGGCGACCATCGCGGAGATGAACGCGACGTCGTCGACGGATCGGCGCTCGGCGGGCCCGCAACAATCGCCACCTTCGGTGTTCCATGCGCGTGCGAGGCCGTCGGGGTAGGCGACCACGAAACCGTCGGAGTCTGCTTGTTCGTTCCAGCCGTAGGCGCGTTCGGCCTGCGCGCCGGAACCGTATCCGCCGTGCAGGACGACCACCAGCGCAGCGCCGGCGCGCGCACCGGCGGGCCGGTAGACGCGGTAGTCGCGCGAGATTCCACCGCTTTCCAGCGAGTGCTCGGTCGATCCGGTGGGTTGGGCGGCCGCGTCGCCGGGTCGGGCGGTGCAGCCTGCGGCGGTAAGCAGGAGTGCTGCGGCGGTGAGGACGGCCAGCAGCGGTCGGGTCAGACGCATACGCGATTATAGACAAGGGTCTTGTCTATTTGTCGAGGGAGAGAGTGGCCTGTCAGAGTGCTGGTCATGACCCTCCGCGCGCACCGTACCGTTCCCGGTCTGGTCCAAGCCCTGGCCGAGGCAAACACTCGTACCTTGCGGGGGGTGTTCGCCGCTGAGGGTCTGGACGGGTTGCGTCCTGCGCATGTGCTGGTACTGGCCCGGCTTCTCGGTGGCGGTCGGCGTGCGGTGGATTTGGCCACCGACATCGGGGTGTCCCCACAGGCGGTCGCTCAGGTCGCGGTGACCCTCGAGCGCGCCGGGTATGTGTCGCGCGTGAGCGACCCCGCCGACGCCCGCGCCAAACTGCTGTGCCTCACCGACCGCGGCCGGTACGCGCTGCGGGTGACGCGAGCCGCGGGCGAACAGGTCGAACAGCGATGGAGCCAGGCACTCGGCGAAGACGACTTGGATAGTCTGCGCCGCCTGCTGATCGCCGTGCTCGATCTCGAAAGCGGCGAATAGACACCGCGCCCCTTGTCGTTCCAGGCGATGTTCAACGACGCCGCGGCGATGCGCAGCGGCGACGATCGTAAGCCAGGTGGAGCACTGGCCTGTTTCGCAGGCGGCGCTCAGGCCGACGCGTTGTTCGACCTGTCCGACGAGGAGATCGTGTCGCGATTCATCACGGACCTGCTCACAGTGTTCCCCGCGCTGGAGGGAAGCTGGGTGAGGGCATCGTGCGGCGACACCGTCGGGTCGTGCCCTTCTGGGCGCCCGGGCGGCGGAATTCGCCTCCGACGTTGCGTAATCCGCTCGGAACCATCTACCTCGCCGGCGACTATCAGCTCGATCTGCCCTCGCTCGCCGACGCAGCCACTTCGGGCGAGCGCGCGGCGAAGGCCGTACTGGCGAGCCTGAGCCGGTCGCGATAGACGAGGACGCGACAGTCCAGTCGCTTCACCCGGTCGCGTCGGCGGCGTAGTCGGCGAGGTCGTCGGCCATTCGCTGCATCACACGGGGAAGGACGAACGGCATGATCCAGCCGATGCCAGGTCGCATCCGCCAGGTGCCGTGCCAGGTGATCGTTGTGCCGCCCGTTGCGGCCGGCTTCAGCTCCACGACAGCGCGGTAGTCCTTCAGTGCGAAGTTGAAGGCGTCCTCGTACGACAGGCGCCGATTCTGCACCAGCTCTGTCAGTCGCTCGCCCGTGACGACTCGGCCGGTGCGGAACGCTCGGACCGCTCCTACTTCGTCTCGGCCGTGCGGATCGAGTCCGCTCGAGCGTTCCTCGACCAGCTCATCCAGCCCGGAGGACCATCGAGGCCAGCTACGGCCATCGATCAGCAGACTCCACACTCTGGTGGCTGGGGCCGAGCTCGTGGAGCTGACTCGGTAGTGGGGCACTTCTAGTCCTTTCGATGTCGGCATTCGGGTAGTGGGCGCAGATCGAGCCGAACTTGCCGTGCGGGTGTCCGAGTCACAGCGCGTCACCCCCGTCGCCGCAGCCGGGGTCCAACGCCTCGACTGTAGCGACAACGAAACAAACTCGGCGAGAAGGTGATTCGGATCCGTGGTTCCAGGTCGGTGTCGAGTAGACGCCGTCCCGGAATGTGACCGCAATCGGTGGTGCTCATCCGGGCTCCTTCTGTCGGAACGCGACGAGTCTTGCTGGGCCAACCAGGATCTGGCACGCCTTCTTGCGGTTCCGGCAAGTTGGCGTGAAGTCATGGCCATGCGCGGGTTGTGTATGGCGATCTCGTTGCGGCCGTTGTTGGCCGAGCGAGGAATCGAGCTGTCATCGAGTGGCGCCTATTCCGGATGTTACAGTGATTTCACTAACGTAACTACTGTGGTAACAGCGGTTTCTGGAGACCCGACAAACCGGGCATGACTCTCAATCGCACGCAGCTGCAACAGTTTTCGGTCCGCGCCGGTGTCGTCGCAGCGGTGGCCGCCGCCGGGATGGTCGGGCTCGCAGCGCCGTCTACCGCCATTCCGCATGACCCGGACTTTCCGTTCTCGCCGACCCTGACGCGCCTGGTTCCGACCAGCTGCTCCGCGATCATCGACGCGGCCGCCGTGCGACAGGAGAAGCCTGGCACGTTCGGCGTGCGGGTGAAGGTCACCCAGACCGGGGACGGCTGCTTGGACTGGAAGGTCGCTGTGCGCTTCAAGAACCTGGATTCCGGGTACGCGGACGGGCAGAAGCACCGCGTCGTGAACGGTGTCGTCCAAGACACGGTGGACGGCGTGATCGTCGGTTTCGGCACGGCGCCGGGCGTCGGCCGGGTGGAGGCTCGGATCGTCGCGCTGGACTCGAACGACAGGGAGATGGAGCAGATCTCGGGTACGGCGACGTTCACACTGAGCTGAGCGCGGGTGCCGTGTCCAGTGATCGCTGGACAATTGCGCTACGCGAATCCGAAGCCGCCCAACAGGACTGGATCGGTTATGGGCGGGTGAAGCACCACGATGGTGCGGGACGATGTCAGCGGGTACGTCTACAGTCGGTCCGGAACTTTTGCTCCGGACCGTGCACCCACGTTCACCGTGTCGTCACGGTCTCAACTCATGAAAGTCGGGACCGTGACGTCCAACCTCTCGACCCCCACCACTGATGACGACTGGGAGTCGTTGCTGCGGCAGGCTTTCGGTGTCCTGCTGGGCCATCCGCTGTCGGACTTCGATTCCGGCGCGGAATACGCGGCCTACTACAGCGGCAACTGGCTCTACGAAACCGAGATCAACAGGGATCCGGCATGGCTGGAGCCGACCGCTCTCACCGGCCGGGAGACGATAACCAACGAGAACCTGCTGCTGCTCGACGAGGTGGGCTACCCGCCGCTCCGGTTCGATGCGAGTCGGTCGCTGTTCGAGATCGACGCCGCGGCCGAGTTCCCAGCCGCTTTCAAGCAGGACCTGGCGGCCGTCGAACTGGAAGGCACCGACCGCTGGCCTCGGGTCAAGGGGGTCGATCTGGCGCGCCTGACCGCACGCCACGGGGTCGACCTCACCGCACCGGACCTGCCCGCGAAGACCTGGTGCGTGACGCGGGCCAGAATCGCCTCGGACGGAACGCTTCTCGACGCCCTGCGGGTCGCTACCGGTATGGGCGAAGGCTTCGACAGCCTCGTAGCGTGCGGAAGAACGGATGCGGAGACGGAGGCAGCGCTCGCGGCCGTGGAACACGCGGGGATCCGATCGCACCTGGGCGCGTTCTGTGACCCCCGCTCGGACGACCTCGCCCTGTGTCTTCACGACATGCGCAAGTCCAGAGAAGAGGGCGGCGCGCTGGTGGCGCAGTGGGACGGGGCGGTGGACCAGTACGAGATCACCGTGCAGCGCGTCGAGGCCTGACCCGCCACCTGCCGCCCGATCCCGCTACCCCGTCAAGCTGTTGCGTCCGAGCAACTGTCGATCTCGATGAGGTATGTTCGAGGCAGCGTATGGCTACGTATGTGGGTGGATCGTTTGGGGCATCATCGGTTTCGTGGAGCACGAGTATCGTTCGCGGTGGTCGTCTGCGTTTACGTGGTGATTCAGTTTCTCGTGGTGGCAGCGTGGCCGGTCGAATACCAGTTCCTGCATCACACCATCAGCGATCTCGGCTGGACCGAGTGCACGGTCGAGCAGCGCTCGGTCGGTGTGCTGGCGTCCTGCTCACCGTGGCACGCCCTGTTCAATATCGGTAGTGCGGTCTGCATGGTGCTGCTGGCGGGCGCTGGAATCGGCCTGCGGTCCGCGATCGAATCGTGGTGGGCGCGGTACGGTTACGTCGGGCTGTGGATCCTGACCGCGGCGAGCTGGGTCGGGTCGTCCGCGATCCCGGGCAATGTCGACCTCGGTCTGCACGTCCTCGTCTCCCTGCCGGCGTTCTTCACGCAGTTGGCCGTGCTCCCACTGATCGCCTGGACGATGCGGAGAACGGCGCCTCGGTTCGCGATGGCGGCGGCGGTAGCTGCGGCACTTACGGCTTCGGGGTTCGTGGCATTCGTATTCGCGATGGGCGGGTACGCACCCGTCGGTCTCACCGAACGTCTCGCCCTCGAATCCATTTTCGGGTGGGCCGCAGCCGCAGCACTTCTCGGCCCCGGCCCAAGCCCCCGTTCTCCCCGGGATGTTGTACCTGTACCGAGTTAGTGGCGAATTTCGCGCGAGCCCGGGTCGCGGAACAGGGAGTGTGCCGATGCGCTCCGCGCGCGACGAGTTGATGCCGGACCGTCAGTGGACGTGTGCTGGCCCGCCCATGCGGGCGGCAGGGCGCGGCTCGAGACATCCGCGATCTCGCCCAAGCGCTCGCGCGGAACTCCCAAGCGGCTCAACTGGATCAACCCCTGGGCCACGACGACGATGGTGGCACTGTGGGCCGAGAGGGTGGCCTCGTGCAAGTCGACGGGATCGGTGGAGCGGCGGAGTCGTTCGGCGACGCTGCGCTCCATGGCCTCGGTGGTCCTGTTGCCGATGGTGGCGACTTCGGGGATCCGGGTACCGAGCTGGGCGATGCTGTTGAGCATCAGGCATCCGCGCCGGTCCGGCCGCGCGGCGCAGTCGTCGACGACGGCCCACAGAAGCTCCCGCACAGCCGATCTCGCGGAGCCGGGCGCGGACGTCACGGCCTCGTGCACGAACCGGGCGCGCTGCTCGCAGTATCGCTCGAAGACAGCGAGGAACAGACCGCGCTTGCTGCCGTAGGCGGCGTAGATGCTGCCGTTCCCGACTCCGGTCGCCGCCGAGACATCTCCCACGGACGTTTCGTCGAATCCCTGCGACCAGAACAGTTCCGTCGCGGCGTCGAGCAGGCTCGACTCGTCGAACTGTCGTGGCCGTCCCATTGGCTCACCGTACCAATCGATCTGCGAGATGCCCCACACCCGTTTGTTCTGGAGGCATGGCTCCACAATAATGTTGACATGTCCTCCAACTATGCGGAGCCGCCCCGTCGGCGCGTGTGCATCCTGGTGTTCGACGGCGTCAAGATGCTCGACTTCGCGGGCCCCGCGGAAGTGTTCGTCGAGGCCAATCAGGCGGTTTCTGGCTACGACGTAGTGCTGGTCTCGCCGAACGGAAAGAGCGTGCTCACCTCCATCGGCGCGCGGATCGAGGTGAGCGCCGCGGCTGCCGAGGCAGGCCGCTTCGACACGGTCGTGATCCCCGGCAGCGAGCTGCCGCCGTCGAAGTTCGTAACGCCCGAGGTGATCGCGGCGGCCCGGCACCTGGCCTGGAACACGCGGCGGCTGGCCTCGATCTGCAGCGGCGCCTTCGTGCTGGCCGAGCTCGGCTTCTTCGACGGCCGCCGCGCGACCACCCACTGGAAGTTCGCGGCCGACCTCGCGCGCCGATATCCCGCGGCGCGGGTGGAGCCGGACGCGATCTTCGTGCGCGACGGCTACCTGTACAGCTCGGCGGGAGTCGCGGCGGGCCTCGATCTCGCACTGGCGATCGTCGAGGAGGACCACGGCGCGGACGTCGCCAGGCGCGTCGCCCAGCTGCTGGTGGTCTACATGCAGCGCGCGGGCGGGCAATCGCAGTTCTCGGCCTCGCTGAGCGGGCCGGCGCCGCGCAGCCCGCTTGTCCGCAAGGTCGTCGACCTAGTCTGTGCGGATCCCGCGTTCCCGCACACGGTGCAGACTCTGGCCGATCACGCCAGAGTCAGTGTCCGGCACCTCACACGGCTGTTCCGCGCCGAACTCGAGCGCTCGCCGGCCGAGTACGTCGCCTTCATCCGCTTCGGGGTCGCGCGCGACATGTTGCACACGGGGCACAGCGTCACCGAGGCCGCGATGGCCGCCGGGTACGGAAGCAGCGAGGCGCTGCGCCGCGCGTTTGTGGCCCGGCTCGGCGTCTCGCCGCGCAAGTACCAGCAGCGGTTCCGCTCGACGGGCGCGATGACCGATACCGGGCCTGCGATCGCCGCCGCGTCCTGATCGGGGGGATTCACGGCCGGTAGCGAGGGGCGCGAGCGGGTTTGCTCGGTCGAAACTGGATGAGGCGCAACCCTTGTCACACACACCGAAAGGCATCCGAGGATGACCGGAAACCCGCTGAACATCTCGCTGGAGCAGGCCGCGCAGGAGTTCGTCGACGCGACCTCGCAACCCCCGTTCCTCTACCAGCTACCGCCGGAGGAAGGCCGCAAGGCCGTCGATTCGGTGCAGGACTCGCCGATCGACAAGCCCGAGATCGACGAGGAGTGGATCACCGTCGAGGGCGGTCCGACCGGTTCGGTGCGCGCGCGGATCGTCAAGCCGCGCAACGCGACCGCGACGCTGCCGGTGATCGTCTACACCCACGGCGCGGGCTGGGTCTTCGGCAACGCGCACACCCACGATCGCCTGGTCCGCGACCTCGCCGTGGGCGTGCAGGCCGCCGTCGTGTTCCCCGAGTACGACCGCTCTCCCGAGGTGCGTTACCCGGTGGCCAATGAGCAGTCCTATCGCGTGGCCCAGTGGGTGACGACCCACGGCGCGGACAAGGGTCTCGACGCCACGCGCATCGCGGTCGCGGGCGATTCGGTCGGTGGCAACATGGCCATCGCGTTGACGCTGATGGCCAAGGAGCGCGGCGACCTGACCTTCGCCCAGCAGGTGTTGTTCTACCCCGTTACCGACGCCGCCTTCGACACCGGCTCCTACCAGCAGTTCGCCGAGGGCTACTTCCTGACCAGGGAGGGCATGAAGTGGTTCTGGGATCAGTACACCACCAGCGAGACCGACCGGGCCCAGATCACCGCCTCCCCGCTGCGCGCCACCACCGACCAACTCGCCGGGCTGCCGCCCGCGCTCGTCATCACCGCCGAGGCCGATGTGCTGCGCGACGAGGGCGAGGCCTTCGCGGCCAAGCTGCGCGCCGCGGGCGTGCCGGTGATTCAGACTCGCTACGGCGGCATCATCCACGACTTCGTCATGGTCAACTCCATGCACGCCACCAACGCTGCCGAAGCCGCTGTTGCGCAAGCTGTCTCGGTGCTGCGGGCCGCGCTGTTCCCCGCCTGATCACGCCCGCCTCGTATCCGATTCTTCGAAAGGAACCTTCGTGAGCACCGAGCCCACCACCGCCCCGAAGCCGACCATCGTGCTGGTTCACGGCGCGTTCGCTGACTCCTCCAGCTGGAACGGTGTCATCGAACCGCTTCGCGCACAGGGCTATTCGGTCGTCGCTGCGGCCAATCCGCTGCGCGGCCTCGACAGCGACGCCGCCTATGTCGCCGCCGTCGTCGACGGTATCGAGGGACCGTGCGTCCTCGTGGGCCATTCCTACGGCGGCAGCGTCATCACCGTGGCCGCCGCCGCGCAGGACACCGTAACGGCGCTGGTCTACATCGCCGCGTTCATACCCGCCGAGGGCGAGAGCGCGCTGGAGCTGACCGACCGCTTCCCCGGATCCACCCTCGGCCCGACCACCCGGCCCGGTGAGTACCCCCTGCCGGATGGGAGTTCCGGCACCGAACTCACCATCCGGCAGGAGGAGTTCCACGGACAGTTCGCCGCCGACGTGTCCGCCGCGGCGGCCGCGCTGATGGCCGTCACCCAGCGGCCGGTGGCGCTCGACGCGCTGCGGCAGCCCGCGACGGCGGCCTCCTGGCGGATCGTCCCCGCCTATGCACTGCTCACCACCGAGGACCGGAACATCCCGATCGAGACGCAGCGGTTCATGGCCGAACGTGCCGCGGCGCACAGCGTCGAGGTTCCGGCCTCGCATGCGGTCAGCGTGTCCGCGCCAGGCGCGGTGGTCGACCTCATCGTGCTCGCGGCACAGAAGTAGCGTCCTTCCAGACACGGACGCCGGTCGGCCGGCAGGGCAGCACAAGGCTCAGCGAATTCCTTTCGGTGGCACAAGGAATCGCTCGGTGATCTCAACGAGGTTCACAGCGTGTACGCCGATGGCGAAACAGCTACGCGCAGAGATCGATTCGCATCGATAATGAGCCGTGAAAACCGATGCTCGAGAAGCCGGAGAGTGAACCGGATGGACGATGTTCTGCTGACCCCGCCAGACCTCGACGAGGTGCAGCTACTCGCGCGCGGTGTCGTCACGGCCGCGCAGGGGGAGGACGGTCTGACACCGTTGCAGCAGTTGCTGATTCCCGCGCTGTTCCTGTCCATGACCGGCCACCCGGTCGAGTTGGCAACACTGGAGTCCATCACCGCGCCGGAATTCGCGGTCGGATTGGCTCGGCGCAACCGGATCTTCCGTGAACGGATCGTGCAGACCATGCTGCTGGCTGCGCTGGTGGTGCGGCCGCTGCCGCCGGTGGTCGCGACCCGGTTGCGGGAGTTCGCCGACGCTTTGGACGTCGACGACGACATGATCGCGGTGGCGCACAAGTACGCCGACGGCGCCATCGATCTCGCCGCGGTCGATTTCGCACGCAACGGATACCTCGGCGGCCTCGACCCGCGCAGGCTGACCGCGCTGCACACCCAGAGCCTGGACAGTTCCTGGGGCCAGGTCAGCGACGACCCGGCGCTGGCCGCACGCTGGGCGTCGCTGCGCGACCTGCCGGTGGGGACCCTCGGCCGCGGCGTCGCGGACTTCTACCGCGATCGCGGCTTCGTCACCCCAGGTCTGCCTGGTTCGGCGCCGCCACTGCTGGCCCAGCACGATTGGGTGCATGTGCTCGCCGGATACGGCACCACCTTGGAAAACGAGATCGAGGTCTTCGCTTTCATGGCGCGCGCCAACGACGACCCGCGCGCTTTCAGCCTGCTCGCCATGGTGGTCTCCCTCTTCGAAACCGGCTACCTCCACGACGGCGCCGGCCTGTTCGAGGCAAACGAGGGCCACCTGCGGACCGCGGGCATGGCCACCCGCCTCGCCGACGCCATGCGCCGTGGCGCCCTCACCCAGGGCAGCCACGATTTCCTCGACCTGGACTGGTTCACCCTCGCGGATCGCCCGATCACCGTGGTGCGCAACGAGATCGACCTGACGCCCAAGTCGTCTGCCGCGGTCGCCGCCGGATCGGTCGGTCCGTGGGAGGGTGGCGGCATCACTCCGTTCCAGCTCCATTCGGCCGAGCAAGCAGCAGAAGCCGACGGGCGACTCTATGTCCCATGGCAACCCGACCCCTCGCGCGATTGATCGGCGCCCGATCAATCGCGCTGGATGCAACAGCAACCCAACTACCGCCCGCAGATGGCTTCTAGCGAAACCGAGGGCAACAGCACCCCAGCGACGGTGGTATCCATCGCTGGGGGTATCGCCTCGCGTCGATCGTGGCCGAGGAGCTGCTTTCGGCCACGATCGAGTTGGCAGGTCACGGCCGATCGGCGGCCGAAAACTGTTCGCGCAAAGTGATTTTCTTGAACTTTCCAGTGGCCGTCCGGGGAATCGCGGTCACGAACTCGAATCGTTCGGGCAGCTGCCAGCGGGCGAATTCCGTTCCCAGATGCTCGCGCAACTGGTCCGGATCCGTTGCCGCACCGTCGCGCAGCGCGATGACCGCCAGAGGGCGCTCGCCCCACCGCGCATCGGGAACGGCGATGACCGCCGCCTCCGCCACGGCCGGGTGCGCCATCAGGTGATTCTCCAGGTCCACCGAGGAGATCCACTCACCACCGGATTTCACCATGTCCTTGGCCCGGTCGCAGATCCAGATGCAGCCACGGTGGTCGATGCGGACGATGTCCCCGGTGCGGAACCAGCCATCCGGTGTGAAACTGTCCGCGCCCTTGCCGTTGTGATATTCGGCGGCCACCCAAGGTCCGCGCACTTCCAGTTCACCCATCTCGCGGTCGTTCCACTCGATGAAATCACCGCTGTCGTTGCGTGCGCGAATGTCGACGAACGGCATGGCGACTCCCTGCCGGGCACGGAACTTGTATCGCTCATCCGTCCCGCTCTCCTCGAGGTCTGCGGGGAGGCGGCTGACGGCGCCCAGCGGCGCGGTCTCGGTCATTCCCCACGCCTGGACGACCGTCAGGCCGTGGCGGTCGTATCCCTCGAGCATGCTGCGCGGCACCGCGGCACCGCCGACGATCAGCCGATCGAGGCGGCTGAGATCCCAGCGTTGCGGTTCGGCGTCGAGCGCGTCGAGCATCGCCATCCACACGGTCGGGACTCCCGCCGTCATGGTGACCTGTTCGTCGGCGAGCAGATCCAGCACGCTGGCCGAGTCCAGCCGCGATCCGGGCAGTACCAGCCCCGCACCGAGCAGAGCGGCCGCATAGGGGAGACCCCAGGCGTTGGCATGGAACATGGGCACGACCGGCAGCAGAGTGTCCCGTGCCGAGACCCCCAGCGCATCGGGGAGTGCCGCGGTCAGCGAATGGAGCACCAGCGCCCGGTGCGAATACACCACCCCTTTCGGTCGGCCCGTGGTGCCGGACGTGTAACACATTGCGGCGGCGCGTCGCTCGTCGAGAGTCGGCCACACCATCGGCTCCGCAGCGTCGATCAGGGACTCGAAGTCGAGCATCCCGTCGGGCGTCGGGCCCTCGCGGGTAATGGAGATGACGTGCTCGAACTGGTGCGTGTGGCGGAAGCTCTCGAACACCTCGAGCAGGGATTCGTCGACCACGATCACCCGGTCCTGGGCGTCTTCCACGATGAAGGCGAGTTCATCGGGATGCAGCCTGGGGTTGAGGGTGTGTACGACCGCCCCCATCGCGGGAACCGCGAAGTACAGCTCGAGGTGCTCGGCCTGATTCCACAACAGCGTCGCGACCCGGTCGCCGTCGCCGACTCCGAGCTCTGCCAAGGCCGAGGCCAGCCGGCGCGCGCGTATGGCGCACGCGCCGAGCGTGGTCCGGTCGACGCTGCCGTCGGGGCGGCGCGAGACGACCTTCGCTGTGTTGTGGAAGCGCTCGGCGCGTTCCACCACCGCGGTCAGCGACAGCGGATAGTCATCCATGGTCAGTCCATTGATCACGTACAACTCCTGAATGATCTGGGCGCAACAGACCACCGGGGAACCGCTGAGGCGGCGACATCCTCGGATGGTCGATCGTCTGCGTTCAGAATGTGCGGGCGGGCAGCGGCTTGATCAGCGAGGCCAGCAGGACTTCGGACTGCTCGACCGTGAGCACCTCCGACGGGTCGAGCTTGATGATCTCGCGCTTGGATTCATCGATCTCCCACACGTCCTCCCCGACCAGACGGCCCTGGTCGTCGTAGGGCCAGATCATGTGCTCGACGTTCTTGACGAGATAGGTAGCGTCCGGGTCGACGTCCGCGCCGGCCCCGGCGAGGATGGCGCCGGGTGTCTGCTGATAGATCGCCGCTGTCGAGCAGATCGTGTTGTCGCCGACCGCGAGTTTTTCGTTGTCGGTGTAGAAGATGCACTGTCCGGTGCCGGACCATTCGTTGTAGACGGCCTGCACTGCTTCGGCCCCGTCCAGGACAGTGTTGATGCCGAACACGTTGAAGTTGTAGACGGGGTGCTCGACGGTCATCTCCGGGTCGAAGATCTCTCGCCAGCGGCCGGCCATCTCCAGGTAGCGGTGCCGGTTGTAGGCGTGCAGCAGGTACAGGTGGCGCGGGTTGTCGGTGGTCTCGATCAGCCGCTCCACGGCGATGTTGGTCTTGGTGATGTCGAACCGGCTCATGTCGCGGTTCCTTCCTGCCGCCGATCCGCGGCGTAATGCGGAGGTCTGCCGGCCGCAGGACATCTGCGGCCACGACACGCCACAGTAGGAGACGCAGTTCACAATCTTCTCGTTGCGGGATAACAGTCTTTCCGATGTCGATTGTGCTCGCATCACACATCCGCACCCGGCTGACCTGCCATTCCGGCTACGAACCGTGGAAAAATCACAATCGCCGACAACGCGGGCGTCGGACTCGTCGGCGGGTTTCTCGACACCCGGGACAGAGCAAGCCGCGACAACCAGATCGGCCGGACGGTTGCCGTTCCCTATGTGAGGACGCCATGTCGAAGCGGCGCATCGGACGAAGGAAATCGAGCTCCTGTCCGGTGATGTCGCCCAATCCACCGGCTTGTGGCGCGGGCACAACCGTGGCACCGAATTTTGGCGTAACGCGCCGAGACAGTGTGTGCGGCGCCACATACCTTCGGGTCAGCGGTCGATAGCTACCGCGAAACAGAACCAAGGAGATTCGATGCATACCGTGAACGAACTGGCCGACCTGGTTCAGCCATGCTGACGCTGCGTACACCCGAGGAGCGGTTCGCTGAGCTGCCCGACTTTCCCTACTCTCCTCGGTATTGCGAGGTCGACGACACCGAGGGCGGAACGCTGCGGATGGCGTGGGTCGAGGCCGGTCCCGAGGACGCAGACCCGGTCCTGATGCTGCACGGCGAGCCGTCGTGGTCGTTTCTGTACAGGCGGATGATCCCGATCCTGGCTGCAGCCGGCCATCGGGTCATCTGCCCCGATCTGGTCGGCTTCGGTCGCTCCGACAAACCGACCCGCCGCGAAGATCACACCTACGCCCGGCATGTCGAATGGGTGCGCTCGCTCGCCTTCGACACGTTGGACCTGAAGAACGTCACCCTGGTCGGCCAGGACTGGGGTGGGTTGATCGGGTTGCGGCTGGCCGCCGAGCATCCCGAACGGTTTTCGCGCATCGTGACCGCCAACACCGGTCTGCCTGCCGGCGACTTTCCGATGCCCGAGATCTGGTGGCAGTTCCGGGAGGCGATCCAGAGCCAGCCGACGATCGTTGTCAGCGAATTCATCCAGTGGGGTTGCACCCAGGTGATGAGCGACGCGGTACGCGCCGGATACGACGCACCGTTCCCCGACGACAGCTACTGCGCAGGCCCGCGGGTGATGCCGGGCCTGGTGCCCACCTCGCCCGATGACCCGGCCGCGCCGGCCAACCGGGCGGCCTGGGCGGCGCTGAGCCAGAGCACGACACCGATGTTGGTGGCGTTCAGCGACTCCGATCCGATCACCGGCCCGATGGCGGGCGTCTTGCAGACCGAGATGCGTGGCGCTCAGAGCATCGAACACCCGGTCGTCCAGGGAGCAGGCCATTTCCTGCAGGAGGACTCCGGTGAGGAACTCGCCAGGCACATCGTCGAGTTCTTGGCGACCGGTTCATGAGCCTGACCCATCACCCCTCCATGAGTTCGACACAATAATTCGGCACAAAGGAATCAACAAATGAGTCGCTTCGATATCACCAAGACCAACATCGCCGTGGAGCGGCTGATCGAGACGACGGAGAACCCCCGCCACCTCTATCTCCTGCACGCCTACAACCGGCACCGCTATCTGGAGATGGCGGGCCGCTTCGAAGAGATCTTCGCCCCCGACATGACGGTCGCGGAGCCTGTTTACCACTTCAACCTGTTCGGCATGAACACCACGCTCGCTGGTGCCGAGGCCGTGAAGGGGGTCTATCGCGAATGGACCGGCACGGCTCAGTGCGTCTTCTACACCGGGGGCGACGAGAAGTTGGCGGTCAGCGACGACATGATCGTCTCGTCGGCCACGCTGTACCAGCAGACACCGGGAAGCGTCCTCGTGGAGGCGGGCGTTGCCGTCGACCCCGAGGCCACCTATTTGCTGAAGACCCGGGAGCACATGATCTGGCCCTACGACGATGAGGGCCGCTTGGTCGGCGAGGACGTCTGGGAATACGACGAGTCGCTCCGCGAAGTCGTCCCGCTGGACCCGAGTGAGGTCCTCACCGTCGAGCAGTCCGGCAAACTTCTCGACCCGCTCATCAAGCCGCTCCCGGCCTACAATCCCTTCACCGGCCGGACGCGAGCACTCGCGTCGTAAGCTGCCGTCGGCTGAGCGTGACGAGCCGGCACAGCTGCGAAAAGAAATACGAGATCTCGAGCAGCCCAACGAGATTCTGAAGCCGCCATCGGCTTTCTTTACGCGGGAACTCGACCCGCGACACCATTCATGGTCGATTCATCGATGAATACCGCAAGGTCCACGGCGTCGAGCCGATCTGCCGTCCGCTCCCGGCGCACGGATTCCAGATCGCGCCGCGGACCTACCGTGAAGCTCGCCGTCGGCGGGCTCTGTGGCGTTTGTGTGCCATCGTGATCGCGGCTGATTGTCGTCGCGCGACAACGGTGACTATATTCGGCCGTCATGGAGGTCGAATGGCCGCCGGCGCGTGAGCCGTCTGCGCAGCGTGTCTGGCGGGAGATATTGCGGCCGATGGCGGCGCAGATGCGTGCGTCCGCCGGTGAACTCGCGCAACGGGCGGTCGCCCGGATGCAGATCGAGTTGCCGGAGCTGTTCGCAGATCAGCAGAACGTCCAGGAGAACCTGGTCAGCACGGAGGCGAGCCTGCGGCAGCTCGCCCAGATCATCGAACTCGCCGGCGACCCTCGTGGGGTCGAGCTACCGCCGTCGACCCTGGCCATCGCACGGTCGGCGGTGCATCGACAGGTCGCGCTCGCGGATTTGATGCGGCTCTACCGGCTGGCTCAGGAACGGGTGTGGCAGTGGATGCTCACCCACATTGTCGACAAAGCGTCGGACGCAGCCGATCAGGCGGTAGCGCTGGATCTGGCCACGGGGTGGCTGTTCGCCTACGTCGATGAGGCAATGGTCCGAGCCGACAGAGCGTATGAGGTCGAGCGCGACGCCTGGCTGCGCAGCGCCGCCGCCGTCCGCGCGGCCGCGGTCGAGGAGATTCTGGCCGACCGCGAGCGCAATGAACAGCGGGCATCGAAACGACTGCGCTACGAGGTGAATCGGCACCACATCGGGGCCATCGCCTGGGTCGAGCAGGCTTCCGACAGCGGCGAAAACCAGGCAGTTCTGGGCGATGCTCTCGCGGCGCTCGCCAACACGCTCGGTGCCGAGACCACCCTCATCCATTCCCTTGGCTCGCTTGCCGTCGCGGGCTGGATGAGCCGCAGGGACGCCTTCGCCTCCGACACCCTCGATGCTGTGGGCCGTGGTAGCCGAGTGCCGGGTGTGCTGCCCGGCGTCAGGATTGCGGTGGGCGAGGCGGGCCGAGGCCTGGAGGGCTTTCGCCGCACGCACTTCGAAGCAGGCCACGCACGGCGGGTCGCGTCGCTGGTGGGGCCGCGCGGGGCTGCGGTCACGCGCTACCGCAGCGTCGCCGTTGCGGCGCTCGGCACCGCCGACCGCGATCACGCACTGTCGTTCATCACCCGGGTGCTCGGGCCGCTGGCCGCCGACGACGAGGCCACCTTCCGGCTGGCGATGACGCTGTCGGTGTACCTCGACGAAAACCGCAGCCGCAGTCGCGCTGCCGAGCGGCTCACGGTTCATCCCAACACGGTCAGCTACCGAGTCCACCAAGCCGAGGCACTGCTCGGGCGCAGCGTCGCCACCGACTTCTTGGACGTTCAGGTCGCGCTGGCGATGCTCCCCGCTCGACTCGGCCTCGCGCGTCCCCGTCCCGACGAACTGTGACGCGAGCACAACGGGCGAGGCGAACGTTGTCGCCCGGCGCCGAGAGAATGTGACCTGCGTCTCCTACCGTTGCTCGGCAGCGGGCCGCTCGGCCCCGCAGAGCACTCGATGAGGAGAGCGATCATGCAGTCCCTGCAACGACTCGACGTCTACTACTCGCGCGATCTGAGCAGCGGGGAGGTCTGAGTGATGAGCGCCATCGAACCGAACGTAGCCCAGACCGCAACCCTCATGTCGGCCGCCGCCGGCAACAGCGACCCGGTCGTGATGATCAACCTGTTGAAGTTCAACGAGAACGACGGTGCGGCCGACTACCAACGCTACGTCGAGGCCGTCCAGCCCCATCTCGATGCCGTCGACGCCGCTGTTCTGTATGCAGGCGACGCAAGCCACGTCGTAGCCGGCAGCGTCGACAAGGCGTGGTGGGACGCGATCGTCATCGTCCGGTACCCCTCACGTGCCGCGTTCGTCACCATGGTGACCAGCCAGGACTACCAGGAGCAGGCCCACATCCACCGAGCGGCAGCGCTGGAGAGCACCCACCTGATCGCGACCGACCCGTGGCCAGTCGGCCGATGACCGATGCCACGATGCTCGAGCAGCGGCAACTCGTCGTCGGCGATGTGCGCTCACCCGTGCTGGTCGGTGGCCCGGACGGCGCCGACGAAGCGGTGGTGTTCGTGCACGGAAATCCGGACGCCGGCTCGGACTGGATGCCGCTTCTGACGCAAGTCGCGACCTTCGCGCGGGTCATCGCTCCGGATATGCCCGGCTTCGGTGGTGCGGAACGACGCGCTGACCAGGACTACACCGTGCACGGCTACGCGGCGCACCTCGGTGGAATCCTCGATCGGCTCGGCGTTCGGCGGGCGCACCTGGTCGCGCACGACTTCGGGGGCCCGTGGGCGCTGACCTGGGCGGCCGATCATCCGGAACGGGTCGCCAGCGTCACGCTGATCAACACCGGCGTACTCACCAACTACCGCTGGCACCGGCTTGCCCGCCTGTGGCGGCTGCCGATCCTCGGCGAACTCGTGCAATTCGCGGCGACACGGAGGGTCCTGCGAGCGGTGCTGGCCCATGACAACCCCGGATTGCCGAGCGCCTGGCTCGACCGGATCACCGAGCACGCGCTGCCGTGGGGAACCAAACGTGCGGTGCTCCGGCTCTACCGCTCCACCGATACCGCGACGATCGAGGCGCTCAGTGGCCCGTTGCGGGAACTGGATCTGCCGGCACTGGTCGTGTGGGGCGCCGCTGATGTCTACATCCCGGCCGAACAGGCTCGCCTGCAATCGAACACCTTTCCCCGTGCCCGCATCGAGATGCTGCCCGGCGTCGGCCACTGGGCCTGGCTCGAGCAGCCGGAGAAGGTCGCGCAGTTCGTTGTGCCGTTCTTGCGGGAACAGGTCGGCGAGCTCGACACGACTCGGTAGATGCACACATGATCGTGGGCTCGAAACCCCCATTCGCCCAGTAGGGCACCGGCTTGGCCCTGTGTCGAAGTCCGGCCGGATGCATCCGTGGGCCGCGGAGGCGCCGGATGGGATTTCGACACAGCCCAGGCGTGCCGCGCACCGAACGAGCGGCCGTGTGGGGCGAAGGCCGAGATGGGTTATGCGGACCGACATCCCACACGCCCGGGCAGGCGACGCCGGATGAGATTTCGATCATCGGAGGCGGGGCCGCTCCGCAGGCCGAATTCAATGAATAGCACATGAAACTGTCGGTCGATTGACCCACAGTTCGAGCGGAAAGGCTCGATGACAGTGAACAGCTCTGCATCCGTTGAGACGTCATCGCAGACGCGCTGGGACGCGATGCTGGCGAAAGCGAAGATCGCCCCGCGGGCGGTGGGGCAGTTCTACGGCACCACACTGGACACCTTGCGGATGGTCCCGCGCCGCCCCTTCCAGCTGCGCGAATTCATCGACCAGGCGTGGTTCATCGCGAGCGTCTCGATCGTGCCCACCCTGCTGATCGCGATTCCGTTCTGCGTCATGGTGATCTTCCAGATCAATGTGCTGCTCAACGAGGTCGGCGCCATCGACCTGTCCGGCGCAGGCGCGGGCTTGGCCGTCATCCGCGAGATCGGCCCGGTGGCGACGGTGCTGGTGGTCGCGGGGTGCGGTGCCACGGCGATCTGCGCCGATCTGGGTTCGCGCACCATCCGCGAGGAGATCGACGCGATGCGAGTGCTCGGCATCGACCCGCTGCAGCGGCTGGCCGTGCCGCGGGTGCTCGCTTCGACGGTGGTCGCGCTCTTCCTGAACGGCTTGGTGACCGCGGTCGGCCTCACCGGCGGATACCTCTACGCGGTGTTCCTGCAGGGTGCGACTCCGGGGCAGTTCATCACCGCGATCCCGATCCTCACCGGAATTCCCGACCTGTTGATCAGCGAGCTCAAGGCCGGTGTGTTCGGTCTGCTTGCCGCACTGGTCGCCTGTCATCTGGGGCTGAATGCGAAGGGCGGCCCGAAGGGCGTCGGCGACGCGGTGAACCAGACCGTCGTCTTCAGCTTCGTTCTGCTGTTCCTCGCCAACTCCGTGATCACCACCCTGTCGCTGCACTGAACGGATCAACGATATGACCACCACTAGCGAATACGGTGTCGCGGAGGCGCTACGCCGGAAATCATGGGGACGCAAAGCCGCCAAGGCCGCGGCGAGCCCGGTGCAGGGCGTCGTCGGACTCGGCGATCAGCTCTCGTTTCATCTGCACGGCATCGGCTGGATTCCGCGTGCGCTCCGTCGCTACCGTCGCGAACTCCTCCGCCTGGTCGCCGAGGTCAGCTTGGGCGCCGGCGCGCTCGCGGTGATCGGCGGCACCGTCGTGATCGTCGGATTCCTCACCGCCGCAGCAGGATACGAGGTCGGTCAGCAGGGGAGTGACTCACTGGGCCGGGTCGGAATGGAGGCGATGTCGGGCTTCATCTCCGCCTTCTTCAACACCCGCGAAGCGATTCCCGTAGTGGCCGGTGTCGCGCTCACCGCGACGGTCGGCGCCGGGTTCACCGCACAGCTCGGGGCGATGCGGGTCAGCGAGGAAATCGACGCGCTCGAGGTGATGTCGGTACCTTCCGTTCCGTACCTGGTGACCACCCGAATTCTGGCCGGGCTGATCGCGATCGTGCCGCTGTACGGCATCGCGCTGTTCATGGGATATGCCTCCACCGAATTCGTGAGCATTGTGCTCTCCGATCAATCCCAGGGCACCTACACGCACTACTTCAACATCTTCCTCGTGCCGAGCGACGTGCTGTGGTCGCTGGTCAAGGTGGTGGCGTTCTCGGTGGTCATCATGTCCGTGCACTGCTATCACGGCTATCACGCCTCCGGCGGGCCCGCCGGCGTCGGTGTCGCCGTCGGTCGCGCGGTGCGCACTTCGCTCATCTCGATCATGATCATCGACCTGATCATCGGCATCGCCGTCTACGGCGGTATCCACTCCACCGTGCGGGTGTCCGGATGAAGCCCGAGGTCTCCCGTCGTCGCGCATTTCTGCTCGGCCTCAGCGCGCTGGCCGCGTTCGTTCTCGCCGTGTCCGGGGCCGTCGCGTCCTGTAGCGGGACGTTCGTCGCGAGCACGCGCGTCTATATGTATGCCGACCGGGCCGGGTTGTTGATGGCGCCGGGGTCGGACGTCAAGGTGCACGGCGTCGTCATCGGAAGGGTCAGCGCGGTCGATCTCGACAACGAGCGGGCCAAGCTGACCCTCGATCTGAATCCTGATATGGCGCAACGGATTCCGGCCAATGTCGGCGCCGAAATCACGCCGACCACACTGTTCGGGCGCAAGTTCGTCACGCTGATGTTGCCCGAGCAACCAGTCTCGGCAAACCTGTCGGCCGGCGCGGTGATCGACGGCTCGAAGGTGACCGTCGAGATCAACGACGTCTTCCAGGCGCTGCTGACAGTGCTGGAAACCGTTGAGCCGCAAAAGGTGAACGCCACCCTGACCGCGCTGAGCACCGCACTGGACGGACACGGTGGCCGCTTCGGTGACCTGATGGTCGCCCTGGACCGGTACCTCGGACAGTTCAACGACTCGATCCCGGTGTTACAGCGCGATGTTCCGTTGCTCGCCGACAACCTCGATACCTTCGCCGAGGCCACACCCGATTTCATGACCACGATGCGGAATCTGTCGACTACCAGCAACACCATTGTCGAGAAGCAGGCGAGCTTGAGCGCGTTCTTGCTCTCCTTCACCACCTTCGGCAATACCGGCGAGAAGTTCGTGGACTCCTCGGCCACGCCGTTCATCGGTGCCGTCGAGGCACTGGAACCGACCACCCGGATGCTCGCGGAGCAGTCGCCATCGTTCCCGTGTTTCCTGTCCGCCCTCAACCAATCCCGAAAGTATCTCGAGCGGGCATTCGGCGGCGGCAGGCCCGGCCTGAACGCTCTCGGCACGATCCTGATGGGCGACCCGCCGTACACCTACCCGAAAGACCTCCCCGTGAACGGTGCCGACCATCCGCCCAGCTGCTTCGGATACCCGTATGGACCCGGCAGCACACCCCCCGGCCACACCGACTTCAACACCGGCACCACGGCTTACGGTCCGGTACGGACACCTGAAGACCTGATCGGCAACCCCTTCGCCGCCCTGATCTACGGACTCACCCGATGAACGCCCGCCACTCCGGAATCAAGCTCGTGATCTTCCTGACGGTCACCTCGATCATCACCGCCGTGCTCGTCGTGGTCGTCGGTGACCTGCGTTTCGTCCCCACACGCAGCTACCGCGCGCTGTTCACCTCGGCCTCGGGTATGAAGCCCGGTGACGACGTGAAGCTCGCCGGTGTCCCGGTCGGCGAGGTGAAGTCGGTGGGATTCGCGCACGACAAGCTGATCGAGGTCGCGTTCACCGTCTCCCGTGACGTCGATGTGCTCCAGAGTTCCACCGTCGCCATCAAATACAAGAACCTCATCGGCGACCGCTACCTCGAGGTCACCGTCGAGCCGGACGGTTCCGGTATCCGATCCGAGCACGATCCGATTCCGGCGACGCAAACCACACCTGCCCTCGACATCGACAGCCTCGTCAACGGGTTCAAACCCCTGCTGCAAGGCCTCGACCCGGACCAGGCCAACAAATTGTCCGCATCGCTGATCGCCGTGCTCAACGGCCAGGAACAGAACATCGCCGCACTGGTGGAACAGATCGGCACACTGAGCAATTCGCTGGCAGACCGCGACCAGGTCATCGGCGAGACCATTGCGAACCTCGATACCGCGCTGGGCGCGGTCCACCAGACCGGTGATCAATTCGACCACCTGGTCGTCAACCTGCAGTCGCTGGTCAGCGGCCTCGACAACGACCGCGCCACCCTTGTTGCGGGCCTGGAGCGGATCGACGCGGGCACGGCCGAGGTCGCGCAGATTCTCGCGGACAACCGGCCCGCGATTGCCGGTGACATCACCCAGCTGCAGCAGTTGGCAGGCAATCTCAACACGGATTCGGACACACTGTCGCTGCTGTTGTCCAAACTGCCCACGACGTTCCCGCTGATTACCCGAGTCGGTAGTTACGGAAGTTTCGTGAACTGGTTCGTCTGCGGACTCGCGATTCGCTACCCGGCCATCGGCGGCGGACATCAGGACACACCGATGTTCACCGCGCCCGCCGAAAGGTGCAGGTGACTACAGCCATGAAACCGTTCTCGGAACGCAACCCCGTCCGTATGTGTCTCATCGGAACCGGTGTGATCCTTGCGCTGCTCGTCTTGGTGTTCAACTACGAGAGCATCCCGGGATGGCCGGGCGGGAAGTCGATAGTGGCCGAATTCGCGGATGCCAGCGGATTGAAGGCTGGTGATGCCGTGCAGATTTCGGGTATCGAAGTCGGCAAGATCGAAAGCATCACGCTGACCGACGACCACGTCGACATCGCGATGAGGGTCGACACGCACGGACAAACCCTCGGCAGGCGAACCACTGCGGCGATCAAGGTCGAAACCGCGCTCGGGCGCCGGTTCGTGGAGCTGCGACCGGACGGGGACGGTGCCATCGGTGACCGGATTCCGTTGGACCACACCACCTCCGGCTACGACATCACCGAATCACTGAATCAGTTGACCAGCCGGTTGGCGGGCACCGACAAGAAGCAACTCGCCGAGGCGGTCGACAGTGTGTCGAGAGTGCTCGATACTCTCCCGGACAATCTGCGCTCGTCCTTGGATGGCGTCTCGCGGCTGTCGGCCACCATCGCGTCCCGTGACGGTGCCTTGCGGGATCTGCTGGCCCACGCCAACTCGGTCACCGGCGTTCTCGCCGAACGCAACCAGAACCTCACCGCGCTGATGACCGACGGCGGATCCCTGTTCGCCGCGCTCAACGACCGCGCCGCAATGATCCGGACCCTGCTGGTCAATGTCCGTGCAATCAGCGACGAACTGCACGGACTGGTCCGGGACAACAGGGACACTATCGCTCCGATGCTTGCCGAGGTGGATCGAGTCCTGGAGCTGCTCAACACCAACTACGACAACCTGAACGCCGCCATCCTCGGGTTGCGGCCCTACATCACCCAGCTCGGTGAGGCGGTTGCCAGCGGGCCGTTCTTCGGGGCACTGCTGCACAACATCACGCCCGCGAATCTCAACGGACAACAGCCGGGAAGCCCTGGAGGAGACGGTCACCGATGACAGCGTTGCGCGCGGGCCTGTCCCGCGTACCCTTGCCCGGACGGATTCTCGCCGTCCTGATCGCCCTGGCGATCATCGCTGCCTGCGCCACAGCGTGGATCACCCGGGCCTCCACGGTGCGGATTACCGCGTATTTCACCAACTCGGTCGGTATCTATCCCGGTGACCGGGTGACGATCCGCGGCGTTCCGGTCGGCGAAATCGACGACATCACACCGATCGGCGACCGCGTCCGTATCGCCATGCACTTCGACTCGTCGCATCCGGTCAGCGCCGACACCCGCGCGGTGATCGTTGCACCGACGCTGGTGTCGGGCCGCTACATCCAGCTCATGCCGAAGCGCGGGACCGAGCCGGAACTTCGCGACGGCGCGGTGATTCCACTCGAAGACACCGCGGTACCCGTCGAATACGACCAGATCAAGCGGCAGGTCTCCGACCTCGCCGACCAGCTCGGCCCCAAGGGTGGCGACCCCACCGGCACGTTGACCCGGTTCACCGATGCCACGGCGAAAGCCCTGGGCGGCAACGGCGCAACCCTCAACAACACCTTGATGAACCTGTCGCAGGCGATGCAGACCCTTGCCGAGGGCGGTCCCGATCTGTTCGGGACGGTGCGCAACCTGCAAGCCGTCGTGTCCGCGCTCGCGGCCAATGACGGTCAGGTTCGGATGTTCGTCAGCCAGCTTGCCGGTGTGTCGAATCTGTTGAACGACAACCGCACTCAGATCGACGCGGCATTGCAGTCGATGCAGGCGATGCTGCCGGAGATCCGCAGCTTCGTCGCCGACAACCGCGACGCGCTCAACGAGGACGTCGAATCGCTCACGCGCATCACCTCGCTGCTGGTCAACCGTGTGGACGACCTCGCCCAGATCCTGCATCTCGCGCCGACCGTAGTGGACAACCTCTACAACATCTACGACCCCCAATCGAACTCGCTGACCGGCAACGTCGCACTTCCGGACTTCCCCGACCCCATGTCGCTGATCTGCGCGCTGCTCACCACTGTCGATGCGCCACAGGAGGAATGCTCGCGCGCCAGCGCACATTTCGGCGACCTCTTCGGCGCCGCCGCGCGTGCGGCAATGGGCGGTTCGGCGTCCGGTCCCGCACCGGCGGCGGCTCCCGGTATTCCCGGTCTGCCAGCCATTCCCGGGCTCACCGAGATCCTCATTCCAGGAGCTGGACGATGAAACCCTCGACAGCGCTGCGTGCCTGCGGCGTACTGCTGCTCAGCGCGCTACTGTCCGCAGGCTGCCGGTTCGACGGAGCCAATTCGATTCCGCTGCCGGGCAACTCCATCCACAACGGCTCCTACACCGTGCGGGTGGAACTGCGAGACATCCAGAATTTGGTCGGCAATTCGTTCGTCAAAGCCGATAACGTCACCGTCGGCACGATCACCTCGATCGCGGTCCGCAACAACATCGCGGTGGCCACCCTCGAGATCGACAACAACGTCCACCTACCTGCCGATGTGAAAGCCCAACTGGCGCAGACCAGTGTGCTCGGCGCTCAGTATCTCGAGCTGACCACCCCGAAGGACGGCACGACGAGTCGGCAACTACGCGAGGGCGATGTGATTCCACTCGACGCGAGTTCGGAATATCCCGCGACCGAAGAGGTTCTCGCCGCGCTGTCGCTGGTTCTCAACGGCAGTGGGCTGCAACAGATCCGGACGATCATGACCGAGCTGAACGGTGCGTTCGGCGGTCGTGAAGGCGCCATCAACGAGTCCTTCGGCCGACTCGCGACATTCGTCAACGGGCTCGATATCCAACGCGACAACATCGTGCGCGCGATCGACAGTCTCGACGCCTTCGCCCGGGAACTCGCCGACCAGAAGGACACCCTCCGTACCGGCATCGAACAGATCCAGCCGGCGCTGGCCATTCTCGATGATCAGAAGGCACAACTCGTCACCATGCTCGACAGCGTCGGCAACTTCGGCGACCAGGCCGCACAGGTGCTGCGGACCAGCCGGGACGACCTCACCGCCGACCTGCACAGTCTGGAGCCTGCGTTGACCCAACTCGCCGCCGCCGGTTCGGATTTGACCGGCGCGCTGCTCGTCGGCCTGACCTTCCCGTTCCCGGTCACCGTTGCCGACAAAGCCATCAAGGGCGACTATGTCAACCTGTTCCTCACCCTCGACCTCAGTGTGGAGGCTATCGACAAGAAGATCATCGGCAGCATTCCGCTCGAGGACCTGGTGCCGATGTCGAACCATGCGGTGGATCCGTTGGTCGCGCCGACCCAGCCCGCACCCGGTACCGGCGACCAGAACGGGGGACGGTGATGACAACCCGATTGGTCAGGGGCCAGCTGATCGTCTTCGCGATTCTCGCGGTGGCCAGCCTGGTCTATGGCTTGATCCACTACGTGAGCATCCAGCGTGTCACCGGGCTCGGAACCTATACGGTGACAGCTGAGTTCGCCGACGCGGGTGGGATCTACGAGTCCGCGGTCGTGACCTACCGCGGTGTCGAGGTCGGCCGGGTCACCGGTGTGGACCTGGACTCCGGAACCGTCCTGGTCCGGATGCAGTTGCGGCACGGCCGGAATATCCCGGCGAGCGCCGGGGCCGCTATCAAGAGCATGTCGGCCATCGGCGAGCAGTACGTGGATCTCGTTCCGTCCGAGGACCATGGTCCCTATCTCGAGGATCGAGCGGTAATACCCCGCACGAATACCACCGTGCCGATTCCGACGGGGCAGGTGCTCGACAAGACACAGACGTTGCTGCGCAGCGTATCCACCGATTCCTTACGAATCGCGCTCGACGAGACCTACCAGGCGGTCTATGGCACCGGGCCTGCGCTGGCATCGCTGATCGAGTCCTCGGCCGAGTTGCTCGATCTCGCGCAAGCCGATATCGGCCCGACCATCGCGCTACTCGACGACGCGGAGCCGTTGCTGCGGACCGGGAATTCGGTGCGCACCGAGATCACCTCCGCGACACACGATCTCGCATCCTTCACCGAACAGCTCGTCCGCAACGATGCCCAGGTTCGCGACATACTGGATCAGGGGCCGCTCGCCGCCGACACCGTCACGGGCACACTCGCCGACCTGACCACACCACTGCCGGTGCTGCTGGCGGATCTGCAGACCGTCGGTCAGGTACTTCGGGTCAATGTGCCGCAACTGCGCCAGATTCTCGTCGTCTATCCAGCCCTCGCGACCGCGACGGTCTACAGCGTCGTGGGCGCCGGATTTCAGACCGACGACGATGTACGCGCGCCGGCGGCGGCGCTGGATGTCAAACTGGGCAACACACTCAACACGCCGCCGTGCACCGAGGGGTATCAAGCCACACAGCGCCGCGACCCGTCCGATACCAGCCCCGCGGAAGTCGCGCGCGACAACTACTGCAAGGTCGCGCCGGACAACCCGAAGGTCACGCGCGGCGCCCGCAACACACCGTGTGCTACCGATCCGGCCATCCGTACCGCCGATGTCGAGAACTGCCCGGGCGGGTTGCCCTCCACCTGGCCGGAGATGCTGGCCCGTCCCGGCGAACCTCTTCCCGCCGCGGCCCCGCCCGCTCCGGCTGCGGCACCGCCGCAGGTTCCGGCCGTGGCCCCGCTGGAGGCTCCGGACGCACCGGCGGCGGCGGTGACAGCCCCCTACGCCGAAGGAGACGGAACGTTCCGTGGACCCGACGGTCTCACCTACGTCCTGGGGCAATCAGCCCACTTCGTCACCCAAGGAAAGGAGTACCAGGGATGGCAATCACTACTGATCAAGTAGATGAGGTCGAGACCCCATCCGAGGTGGAATCCAGCACCGAGCCGGTGAATTCGCCGAATCCGCCGGGCCGGCGGTGGCGAGCGTGGGCGATCATCGCGCTCGCCGTCACGGTGGTGGCGCTGGGCGGGGTGAGTGTGAAACTCGGGCTCGAAGTCCGCGGCCACCAGCACGACGACGACCGCGACCATGCCGTCGCGGACACCGCTCGCCGAATAGCAGTTCAGTTGGTCTCGCTCAACCACACCTCGGCGAAGCAGAATCTCGACACGATCGCGGCCGATTCGACCGGATCGTTCCGCGACCAGTGGGACAAGATCTCCGGCAACTTTGCCTCGGTGCTGCAGAGCGGTCAGGTCGAATCCACCGGCGAGATAGAGGAATCCGGCATCGTCGCGATCGACGACGCGCATGCCACGGTGCTGACCGCGGTCACCTCCGTGGTCAAGAACACCGAAGCTCCCGAGGGGCAGCAGCGGGTGTACCGCATGAAGATGACCCTCGACCACTCCGACGGCCGTTGGCTCGTCTCGAACGTGGAGTTCGTCGCATGACCACCGGTATCACCGACACCATCAGCGCCGTCGGCTCCAGCGATGACGACGCACCCGAGTCCGACACCGCGGCTCCGACTGTGGAGTCCACGCCCGTCAGGACGGTACTGCGCAGTCCGCGCGGGTGGCTTCAGTGGCTGTCGACCCTGAGCCGCCGCGCCACGATCGCCACCTTTGCCGTACTGGGAATCCTGGTGGGCGCCTTGGGAACAGCCACGATACTGTTGGAACGCAGTGCGGCCGATCATCGCGCCACGGCTGAGGCCGAGCAGGCGGCCAAGGATTCCGCGGAGTCCCGTATTCCTCGGGTGCTGTCCTATGACTTCAATACCATGGACACTGAATTCGCGTCCGCCACAGACAATCTCACCGGCACATTCCGGACGGATTTCGATCGGCTCAGCTCGAGCGTCATCGTGCCTGCGGCACACCGTGATTCGATCATCACCCGCGCGAAGGTCGTCGGAACGTCCGTGGTCACGGCCGACCCCGGCGAGGTCACACTGTTGCTGTTCCTCAATCAGGAGACCACCAGCACCAAGTACCAGGGACCACGCCTGGATGGGAGCCGGGTGCGAGTAGTCATGACGAAAGTCGCCGACGAATGGCTCATCTCGGACATCACACCTGTCTGACGCCCACCCCGGACGCGGCCCGCGCCCATCCTGGTCAGCTCAGCCAAGGCTCCCCTCAGCAGCCCAACGGGTAGCGGTCGCTGGGAACCGTGGCTGTGGGGCCGGAGCCCCCCCGGTGAGCGGTGGCGCGGGCGGTAGCTCAGCACCGGACGCGCGGCGGGTGGTGGGGCGGCGCGATCAGCCAGACTCCGACGCGATCGCCGCCGACCACCGCAAACGCGGACATTCCGAGCCAACCATTTATTCGGGCCCCTTCCTGCCGGTATCCTCGAGTGATATCCCCATCGTGCTGATCAGCGAATATTCGAACATTGGTTCGCGCGGAGACGGCCCGAGCATGTCGCCTCGAACGCTCGGCGCTTCCTCCGCGGTATTGCCGGAGTCGGGACACCCATCCCGAGACTGCGACCGCGTCGATCGGTGCGCGCGGCAGAGGGTCCGGAGTCCGGCCAACAGGATCAAAGGCGAACGAAGAGTTCTCGCTTCTGGAGGTGGATGATGGCCAGGGACTTCGAGGGACATGTCGCGCTGGATATCCGTGATTCGGTGGCCGACTGGGGCCCGTTCGCGGAGCCGACAGCGCCGAAAGACGCGCCGAATGTGCTGTATCTGGTGTGGGACGACATCGGCATCGGCACCTGGGACTGCTACGGCGGTCTGGTGGAGATGCCGAATCTGAAGCGCATCGCTGATCGTGGTGTGCAGTTCACGCAGTTCCACACCACCGCGTTGTGTTCCCCGTCCCGGGCTTCCTTGCTGACCGGCCGGAATGCGACCTCGGTCGGCATGGCGACGGTCGAGGAATTCACCGACGGGTTTCCGAGCATGTGCGGACGGATACCGGCCGATACCGCGTTGCTGTCGGAGGTGTTGTCCGAGCGCGGGTGGAATACGTACGCGGTCGGCAAGTGGCATATGACGCCGCTGGAGGAGGAGAATCTGGCGGCGTCGAAACGACATTGGCCGCTGGGGCGTGGATTCGAGCGGTTCTACGGTTTCCTGGGCGGGGAGACCGACCAGTGGTATCCGTCTCTGGTGTACGACAATCACCAGATCTCGCCGCCGTACACACCGGAGGACGGGTATCACCTGTCGAAAGACCTGGCGGACAAGTCGATCGAGTTCATCCGCGATTCGAAGGTGATCGCGTCCGGAAAGCCGTGGTTCCTGTATCTGTGCCCGGGCGCCGGGCACGCGCCGCATCACGTGCCGCGGGAATGGGCCGACAAATACCGCGGCCGGTTCGACATGGGATACGAGAAATACCGCGAGATCGTGCTGGAGAATCAGATACGCATGGGTCTGCTGCCGGAAGGCACCGAGCTCTCGCCCGTCAACCCGTACGCGGACGTCACCAGCGCCGACGGCAAGCCGTGGCCTGCGCAGGACACGGTCCGACCGTGGGATTCGTTGTCGGAGGACGAGAAACGGCTGTTCCGCCGCCAGGCGGAAGTGTTCGCCGGCTACCTCTCCTACACCGACGCGCAGATCGGCAGGCTGCTGGATTACCTCGAGGAAAGCGGCCAACTGGACAACACGATCATCGTCACGCTCTCGGACAACGGCGCCAGCGGCGAAGGCGGTCCGAACGGCACTCCCAACGAGATGAAATTCTTCAACGGTTACGTCGACACGATCGACGACAGTTTGGCCAAGCTCGACGAACTGGGTTCGCCGAGCACCTACAACCACTGCAGCATCGGCTGGGCGATGGCATTCAACACCCCGTACAAGCTGTACAAGCGGTATGCCTCGCACGAAGGCGGCATCGCCGACGCATGCATGGTGTCCTGGCCCGCCGGGATGTCGGCCCGCGGTGAGGCGCGCCATCAGTACGTCAACGTCTGCGATGTCACCCCCACCGTCTACGACCTACTCGGCATCACACCACCGGACACGGTGAAGTATGTGCCGCAACGTCCCTTGGAAGGGGTCAGTTTCCGCGCGCTGCTCGACGACGCGAACGCCGACACCGGCAAGCACACCCAGTTCTATTCGATGCTTGGCACGCGCGGCATCTGGCATCGCGGGTGGTTCGCCGACACCATTCACGCGGCATGCCCCTCCGGCTGGGGACATTTCGACCAGGACCGCTGGGAACTGTTCGACCTCGAACACGACCGCAGCCAGGTTCACGACCTCGCCGACATTCATCCCGAGAAACTGGAAGAGCTCAAAGCGCTGTGGTTCTCCGAGGCCGAGAAGTACAACGGAATGCCGCTCAACGACCTCGACATCCTCTCGGCCATGGGCCGCTACCGCCCGACCTATGCGAGTGGGCGAAATCAGTGCGTCTACTATCCGGACAGCGCGGAGGTGGGACCGGGGGCGGCGCTGGAGATCCAGGGCCGGTCGTTCGCGGTGCTCGCCGAGACGACGATCACCAGCTCGGACGCAGAGGGCGTGCTGTTCGCCCACGGCGGGCGGCTCGGCGGGCACACCTTGTACCTGAAGGACGAGCACCTGTACTACGTCTACAACTTCCTCGGCGAGGAAGAACAGATGATCGTCTCCGATCGCCCGGTACCGCTCGGCGACCATATTCTCGGCGTCCGCTACGAACGCCACGGAACCCGCCCTGACAATTTCACGCCCACCGGCGAGGCCGTGCTGTACATCGATGAGACGCCGGTCGGCTCACTCGACGACATGCGCACCCAACCCAGCGTGTTCTCCGGTGTGGGAGAAGGAGTTTCCGTCGGCCGCGACAGCGGTCAATCCGTGTCCGCCAGCTACCCGTCGCCGTTCCCTCTCACCGGCGGAACCATGCGCCAGGTCATCGCCGACGTGAGCGGAAAGCCGTACGAAGATCTGGAGCTCGCGGCGGCCGCGGCCTTTTCACGCGACTGAAGACGCTGCTTTCCTCTGAACCTTCGTGTTCGAAAGTCGCTCCTGGGCCGAGGCACGACAACCCATCCGAAGAATGTCCGCGCTGTCACGGAATGTCGTCGAGCGCAGGGGGCGATTCCGGTCGATTGGCTACCAGGATCGTCACGCTGACTACCAGCACCCACGCGGGAAAGACCAGCGCCGCCCAAAGGCTGAGGTCGAGAACGAGCAGCAATATCAGGGCGAGCGGGTAGGTGATGAGTGGCAGCCAGCGCGGCATGAGCCGGGTACGCAGCCAGATCGTGGCGAGGGAAATCATGAAGACCGCCGCCATCCGTACCGCGTAGATATGGTTGATGTCCAGTACCACCTGACGCCCGAAGTAGATGATTCCGTTCTCATCGAGATTCGAGCGTTGCGAGGTGGCCAGGATGCCTCCGGCAACTGCCGTCGAGACGGACGTGAGGGCTAGAAAGAGTAGCCCGCTGCCCAGGGACACCGTCGAGAAGAACCGGTCCTCGAGCTTTCCGAGAAGACTACGGACAACGCCGATGAACCACAGAAACGCGATGCTCGCGAAAGGCACGATAATGAACGCTGCCCTGATCCTCCCGTCGTCTACTACCCGAGGGGACGCGGCAGGGGGTGTATCCGGCAGCGCGGTCCGCACCAGGACGATGGCGGTTGCGAAAAGCACGGCGAAGACGATGCCGGCGACCGCCGCGGAGTGTGGCATCCGCAGTGGGATGTCGTCGACCTTGCCGCGCGCTTCGGCCATGCGGAGATTGTCCCAGAAGTCCCTTCGCGGGACGGCTCATTGGGCTTGTTCCCAGCCGGGCCGGGATGTTACTTCGTGCCTTGGGGCTCCTGGTCCCCCGTCGGTTTCCTGTTCGGTGGAAGAGCTGTCATTTTGTCGGGTATGCCCGATGCCTCGCCATCCCAGCGGGAGCTGGACGCGGCCGGCCCGGATTTCGCCGATGAGGTGCTCGTAGCCTTCACGGACCTCGCCGAGATGGACCCACGCCGAGTGCCGAAGCTCCTCGCAGTCGGCGTGCAGCACCGTCCACCACGCCTCGGCGTAGGTCTTTGCGACATGACTGATCACCTCACCGAAGGAGTGCGTGTGGCGGCGGGCGCACCGGCTGTGGCGGACGTAGAACACCGCCCAAGAGTTGATCTTGTCGATGACCTTCGCGATATCCGCATGGAGGGCCGCCTCGGTGAGGTCGGGGGGACGCCGCAGGGGATTCACCACCGCTGAAATCAGGGCGGCGTGTAGATCGCCCAGTTCTCTCGCCCACGCGACCAGCGGCAACGGCTCAGCGAGTCGACCACCGATCGCGGCCAAGAGTTGATCCGGCGACAGCAGAGATCCTGCATCCGTCGAGGGATCCTCCGGTGTCGCCTCCATACCCGGGTCCATTGGGCTCACGTGTCCTCCCTCGCGGGCCGACGCTTCGGGCAGGCCGGATACGGCCAGGTGGTGAACTTCGCCGAGGTTGTCTGCTCGGGCTCAGGGGCCGTGAGGCGGTCGATGGTGACCGTCCGGGAGCGAGGGCTCGTGGGGCGGGGTAACCACCCGCTGCGGCTGGTGACCGTGTGGTCGCGTCGATTGGATAGGCGCATTGTTGATTGCTCGAAGGTAGATGAATGATTGATACGGCGAGCGCACCGCAGTGACTCGGGGCATAATGCTAATACTGACTGCGCACTCAGTCAACGCCTGGTTGGGTAGTCACCTGGGCGCTAGAGTGTGCGGGAAAATTTGGACGAGAAGGGGTGGTATCGGTGGGTAAGCGTGCGGCTGAGCCGGGCAAGTCGGGTGCGATTCTCGATACCTTCACGCGCCATGTTGCCGAGAAGGGCTACGGGACCAGCTTCAGTGGAGTCGCGAGCGAGTTGGGTATCTCGCAGGGTTTGATCGTGCACCATTACGGCACGAAGGCGCGGTTGCTGGAAGTGCTGCATGCTTCCTATGTGCAGCAGCGGATCGATGACGCCGAGCGCATCATCTCGGAGTTCCCGACGCCGACCGAGCGGATGGCCGGGGTGTTGCACGCGTCCATCCTCTATCAGGTACTCGACCGAAATCGGACTGTCGCGTTCCAGCGCGAGGTCGCGCGGTTCACCCGACAGGACGAGACTTCCGAGGGGCGCCAGCTGCGACGGCGCTACATCGGAATGATGCGCAGCACGCTCGAGTCGGGCATTGCCTCGGGTGAGTTCCGGCCTGTCGACGGAAGTATCCGGACCCTGCTCATCTTCGGTGCCGCGC
Source organism: Nocardia lijiangensis NBRC 108240 (assembly GCF_001613045.1). Taxonomy (GTDB): domain Bacteria; phylum Actinomycetota; class Actinomycetes; order Mycobacteriales; family Mycobacteriaceae; genus Nocardia; species Nocardia lijiangensis. Next base: position 58,476 of record NZ_BDBP01000019.1, read on the forward strand.
AATGGGCGTGGACGTGGTTCGAGCCGGAAGGGCGTAGATCTGCCGAGCAGGTCGGTGCCGAACTGGTCGATTTCACTCTTGGCTCCTTGCTGAAAGACCGGAGTTCGTTGCCGTTTCTCAGCGATCCCGATGGCCCGATTGTTGCCGCGGTGATCAAGATCATCACCGCGGAAGAAGGGACGCCGAAAGAACTGCCCGACAAATGACCATGTTTCGGGAGCCCGTTCGGTCGATCACGGCCGGTGCATTTTCGCAGCTCAGGGGTAATCGAGTGGCGTTAGGGTAAAGGGGGGAGGGTGCGAGGAGTCGAAAGATGAGCACCACCATTCTGATCGTGATCATTGTCGTCGCCGCTGTGGTCATCTTGCTGGCCGGCGTCTGGGTGTTGATGCGCAAGCGGCGCGAACACCAGCGGGTCGAGGCTCAGGGTCTTCGCGACCGAGCGGCAGAACGGGAAATCGAGGTCGCTCAGCGGGAGGCGCGGGCGGAGGAGACTGCCGCGAAGAGCCGGGCGGCAAAGGCGGAAGGCGAGGCCAAGGCGGCGCAAGCCGAGCAGCTTGCCCAGCAAGCGCAGCTGCATCACAGCGAGGCGGCGGATTCGCGAACCGAGTTGGACAAGCAGTGGGAGCGCGCGGACAAGGTCGATCCGGACTCGAAGTCAGGTGAGAAGCAGCAGGGGGCTGACCCTGAACAGCCGTCGGGCAGCCCCTGACATCGGCGGCTGATCACGCCGGCCTCCGCCGAGCCGGCGTCCGGTCGGGTACGGTGCGCGTTCGAAATCTGGACCGTGGGCATCGTCGCGGTATCCATGACGCGGCCGGTTCTCGGGAAGATCGCGCGAGGAGACGGCCGAGCGTGCTCGGTCGCCGCTCCCGCGCGGACTGCACGGCTGATACGCCCGCGTGAGGCGCGGGCGAACGGCTGCTAGCGGGCGAAAACTGTCGCGTGAGCGGCGGTGACCAAGCTGGTGAGTTCGGTGCCCGCGGAGGTGTCGAGGACGGCGAAGGCTGGAGCGATGAGGGTGTCGGTGAGGGCTTCGGCTCGCTGCCAGCGGTCCTGGATGGTGGGGGTGATCTCTTCGAAGGGTTCGGGCCAGCCGTACCGGCGGGCCTGGCCGGGGCCGTCGTTGAAGGGGGAGCCGGAGATCAGGACGGCTTGGAGCGGGGTGAGGCCGCTGGCGCGCACGGCGAGCAGGTGCAGGCCGCCGCGGAGTTCGCGCAGGACGTGCGCGAGTTGGGCTACTCGCGCGGGCGCGTCGGCAGGCAGCGGCAGCGCTCGCCAGCCCGCGAAGAGCGGCAGGCCGGCCGGATCGGCCGCGGCGACAACGACTTCCAGCAATTGCGCGAGGCGTTCGGCCTGGTCGAAATCGGCGAGCTTGCGGCGGCCGAAGTCCTGACAGGCGGCGAGGTAGCCGTCGGCGGCCTTGGCGGCGGGCATCGGCACCGACTCCCAGGCCTTGCGGATGGAATGGGCGGGGAAGAAGCCGAAGGCCGCGGTGACCACGTCGGAGTCCACGTCGCCGAGCACGCCGCCCCTGCCGCGGGTGTACGGGCCGAAGAACCCGTCGATTCCGGTGCTGTGTCCGAATTCCTTGGTCTCCCGGGAGAACATGAATCCCCCGCCGAGTTCCTGAACCTGCTTCTTGACCGCGGCGGCGACCGACACGTGCACTCCCTTTCGACGGACTGTTGTCCGTCGTCACATTAGGTGATTCTTACACTGTATGGAACACCTGTGTCACACTCCGGGAACGACCCGGTGCAGGAAGTCGATCTGGTCGGCGGTGACCTTGTCGCGGTTGTCCGGCCGGTAGATCTCGAAGTGGCTGAAGGGGTAGGTGCGCAGCTCGCCGCGGGGTGCGCGTTCCGCGAGTTCGATGGTGTCCTCGGCGAGGGTCTCCCGATCGCGCTCCCCGATGCAGACGAGCAGCGGCATGCGCAGCCGAGGCGCGTGGTCGTCGGGCTTGTAGCGCATCATCTGGAGCAGCGCCCGTGGCGCCACGCTGTTGCGCCAGGTGCCGCTGTCCATCGCGTCGATGGTGGCCTGCGCCTGCGGCCCGGTCATGACGGCGAGCTCGCCGGGGCGGCCGACGGCGGGAATGTAGTGCGGCGCCAGACCGAAGACGCCGCGCAGCCAGTCGGCGACCATCACGCGCAACAGCGCGAGAGTCGCTCTGGTGGAACGCCCTTCGGCTCGGCGTGGAAAACCGTTGAACGGTACCTGCGCCACTACCGCCGCGATTCGGTCGTCGTCTGCGGCGACCGTCACGACGTGGCCGCCGCCGAGGGAGGTGCCCCACAGGATGATTCGGCCGGGGTCGACCAGCGGATGCTCGCGCGCGAAGCGGATCGCCGCGCGAATGTCGGCCAGCTGTTCCCGGATGTCGGCGACCTGCCGTGGTTGGCCCGCGCTCGCGCCGAAGCGGCGGTAGTCGAAGGTCAACGCCGCCATGCCCGCGGCCGCGAAGGCTTGGGCAGCCGCGACGACGGATGGGGTGTCCTGGGTGCCGCTGAAACCCGGACACAGGATGACGCAGGGTAGGCCGACGGCTTCCGTCTCGGTGTACAACATCCCCGCGCATTCGATGCCCGACGAATCAAAAGTGACCGCAAGGGTTTTCATCGTTCCTCCGCGTCTCGATCGGAATGGGAGAGTTCGGAATGGGGCAGCGTCGTGCCGAGCATGCGCTCGAGGAGATCGACAAGGGTGGCGCGATGCACGCGCAGGTCCAGGTCCGGGCGCTCGGCGTAGACCTCGTGCAGTTCCCGCAGCGCGCCGAGCAGTGCGATCGCGGTGAATTCCGAGTCGCGAATACGGAATTCGCCCTGTGCCGCGCCTGCCGACACCAAGGCGCACAAGGCGGGGCGCAACTCGTCTCCCACCCGATCGACGATCCGGTGGTGCATGTCCCGGAAGCGATCTCCGTGCAGCGCGGCCAGCAGGCCGGGCGCCTTGTCGCGTTCGGTGAGTGCGTAACCGTGGTCGATGTAGCTCACCAGCCGTGCGCTGGGGGATCGTGAATCATTTTGCAGGATAGCGAGATACGTCGCGCACAGCCGCTGCGCGATGGATTCGATCGCGGCGGCGAACACCTGCTCCTTGGAGCCGAAGTAGTGGTAGAAGCAGCCTTTCGCGACGCCGAGTCCGCCGGTGATGGATTCGACGGTGGTCTGGTCGTAGCCCCGCTCCACGAAACTGCGGACGGCCGCGTCGACGATCTCGGCCTTGCGGACCTCGGGTTTCTTCACCTGTCGCACGGTGCACCTCCCTGCATTCGACGGTACCGACCGACCGTCGGTCGGTCAATGCGCCGGGAATGGCACGTTTGCCCGGTTATCCCTCGGCAATTCAACAGCTGAGCGCAGCGTCGAGGAGAAAACGATGAAGGTTATGAACCCCGTATCGCCCGAAGCCTTCCCCTCGACCGTGCTCGACTCCGGCAAGCCGGTGGTCGTCCTCTTCTCCGCCCCTTGGTGCGCCCCGTGCCGCCGCGCCGAACCGACGCTGCGCCAACTCGCCGACGAACTCGCCGATCGGCTCGTCGTCGTCACGGTGAACGTGGAAGAGCAGCCCGAGTTGGCCGAGCGGTACGGGGTCCGGGCCTTCCCCACGCTGGGCCTGTTCGTCGACGGCCGCCTCGTCCACCACAGCGTCGGCGTCGACCCGGTACCGGAATTCCTGGACGAGTTCGGCGACTATCTCCCCGATCGTTGAGCCGCCTCGGCCGAGTAGCACCGGGCCGCGGCGTGTTGCCCTGCTCGCGGACGCCGCGACTCAGCCGTGCAGCGCCGCCGTCAGCGCCGCGACGGCCTGGGCGACCGCCGCCTTGGCCGCCTGGGTGTCGTGCAGGGAGTTGACCATCACGAAGTCGTGCACGATCCCGCCGTAGCGGGTCTGCGTCACGGGCACGCCCGCGCGGCGCAGGTTGCTCGCGAAGGCCTCACCCTCGTCGCGCAGCACATCGGCTTCGGCGGTGATGACCAGCGCGGGCGGGAGCCCGGTGAGCTGCTCGGTCGTCGCGCGCAGGGGTGACGCGGTGATCTGCGCCCTGTCCTGTTCGCTGGTGGTGTATTGATCCCAGAACCACTGCATGCCGTCGCGGGTCAGGAAGTATCCCTCGGCGAAGTCCCGGTACGAGCCGGTGTCGAAGTTCGCGTCGGTCACCGGATAGAACAGCACCTGCTGAAGGAAGGACACGTCGCCGCGCTCCTTCGCCATCAGCGTCAACGCGATGGCCATATTGCCGCCGACCGAATCGCCCGCGATGGCGATGCGCGAGGAATCCAGGCCCTTCGTGCCGCCGTCGGTGGTGACCCACTGGGCGACCCGGTAGGACTGTTCGTTCGCCACGGGGTAGCGCGCCTCCGGCGAGCGGTCGTACTCGGGGAACACCACCGCGGCATTCGCGCCGATGGCGAGGTCGCGTACGAGCCGATCGTGGGTGTGCGCGTCACCGAAGACCCAGCCCGCGCCGTGCGTGTAGAGAATGACGGGCAGCGGTCCCGCGGCGCCGGCCGGTTTGACGATGCGCACCGGGACCGAGCCGGTGGGTCCGCCCTCGACGGTGATCCATTCCTCGTCGATCTCCGGCTTGAAGATCGGACTGTCCTGCACGCCGTCGACCGCTTTGCGGCCCTCGTCCGGGGGAAGCTGGTACAGGAAAGGCGGTTCGGAGGTCGCGTCGACGAACTCCTGCGCGGCTTGCTCGAGCGAAAGACCGAGGGGATTTCCCGCCATGATTCCTACCTTTCGGCGTCGTGGGTGAAGGGCCTCCAGTTTTCGTGAAGCGGGCGCCGTCGCGCCCCGGCCGTTGAGCCAAGTATCCGCCCGATTCCAGACACCAGGCGGCAAACGCCGGGATCGCCGACTGTCTCGCGCACCCGAACCGGCGCGGAGGTGGGAGCATGCGGCCGATGACGTCGAAAACCTCGGCGTCGAGGGCGTGCCCAGCGGTGAACATTCTGTTCACACTTCTCCTTTCGGTCCGAGATCGAAAGTTTTCCGGCTTGTCCGTAAAGTTCCGCGCGGTCGCGTTTCACACCTCTATAACAGGTTCCAATCAAGACTCGATGAGGAGCCTGCCTTGCCTGTTCGCACCCATGAAATTCCTGTTGGAAGTCGGTCCGGGCGGGGGGTGAGCAGGCGCGGTTTCCTAGCGGCAACGGGTTTCACCGTTGCCGCCGCGCTGGCGGGGAGATCCATGGCGCGGGCCACCGCGGCACCGCTGGCTGATGGGGAGAAGATTCCCGCGCTCGTCATAGGTAGCGGATACGGGGGATCGGTCGCCGCGCTGCGGCTCGCGCAGGCGGGTGTGCAGGTGACCGTGGTGGAAATGGGCATGTCGTGGACGACGCCCGGCTCCGACGGCAGGATCTTCTGCCCCGTGCTGAAACCCGATGGGCGGTCCTACTGGCTGCGCGACCGCACCGATCAGCCGGTCGGCTACTTCGCGGGCAGCAGCTACAACAAGGACATCGAAAGGTACACGGGCGTCCTGGATTCCGAGCAGTTCAGCGGGGTTCGCGTCTACCAGGGCCGGGGCGTCGGCGGTGGCTCGCTCGTCAACGGCGGTATGGCGGTGACGCCCAAGCGGGAGAACTTCGCGGCCATCCTGCCCTCGGTGAACGCCGATGAGATGTACAACGTCTACTACCCGCGCGCGAATGCCGGTCTCGGCGTGAACAATCTCGACCAGACCTGGTTCGAGAGCGCGGAGTGCTACCAATTCGCGCGCGTGGGGCGCAAACACGCGGAACGCTCCGGCTTCGGCTGGACCTTCGTGCCGAATGTCTACGACTTCGAGTACATGAAGAAGGAACAGGCCGGGCAGGTCACCCGGTCGGCACTGGCCGGTGAGGTCATCTACGGCAACAACTACGGCAAGCGGTCGCTGGACAAGACGTATCTGGCCGCGGCCACCGGGACCGGCAAGGTGCGTATCACGCCCATGCACACCGTCACCGCCGTATCGCCCACGGAGGGCGGCTATCGGGTGGAAATGCACGAGATCAATACCAGCGGTGCCACGGTGGCGACCAAAGCCGTTGTGGCGCAGAAGGTGTTCTTCGCGGCGGGCAGTATCGGCACCTCGAAGCTGCTGGTGGCCATGAAGGCGCAGGGCAAACTGCCGGACCTGCCCGATGCCGTCGGCAAGAAGTGGGGCAACAACGGCAATGTGATGGTGGGCCGCGCCAATCACATGTGGGACGGCACCGGCGTACTGCAATCCAGCATGCCGTGCCTGGGTATCGACAACTGGGCCGATGCGGGCGGCCCGGCCTTCGCCGAGGTCGCGCCCTTCCCCGCGGGGCTGGAGACCTACGTCAGCCTGTACCTGGCGATCACCAAGAACCCCCAACGCGGCCAGTTCACCTTCGACTCCGGTACCGGCAAGGTCGGTCTGAGCTGGCAGACCTCGCAGAACCAGTACGCGATCGATGCCGCCAAGCGCATCTTCGACAAGATCAACAAGAAGGAGGGGACGATCTACCGGACCGACCTCTTCGGCGTCTACAAGACCTGGGGCGACGACTTCACCTATCACCCGCTGGGCGGTTGCGTGATCAATGAGGCGACCGACAACTACGGTCGGATCCCCGGCTACTCGGGGCTCTACGTCATCGACGGCTCGCTGATCCCGGGCAACACCAGCGTCAATCCATTCGTCACCATTACCGCTCTGGCGGAACGCAATATCGAGAACATCGTGGCCGACGATCTATAACCTCGGCGTCGGCCCGGGTCCGGATCTGCTCCTGCGCGGCCGCGGTCGCCCACGATTCGCCCTCTCTTCGCCTGTTGTTAAGATCGGTCCGCTCGATCGGCAACAAGGGGGGAAGTCTGTGCGCGGCAAGTCATCTGGGAATCTCGGTGCCAGCGGGCGGCGCATGTCGCGGCGAGTCGCGTATGCGCTGCCTGCTGCGGTGGCCGCCTCGCTGATCGCCACGGGATGCGGATCCGCCGAACCCCGCAAAGCACCCAAGCCGGCAGCGTCGGTGACCACGACCGCGCCGCGGACCACACCGCCCACCACCCAGTCGCCGCCGCGGACAACGCTCCCGCAGCCGTCGGCAGCCAAACCCCCGACCCCGACCACCACGGAGCGTGGTGGTCTCGGCGGATCCAGTGGCGGCAGCGGCAGCGGCAGCTGATCTCGGTCGCCACCGACCCAGCCGCCCCACGGGACAAGCCGCCGGGGCGGTGTAGCGGTCGGGATCAGGGCAGGCGTTCGAAGACCGCGGCTAGGCCCTGGCCGCCGCCGATGCACATCGTCTCCAAGCCGTATCGTGCCTCGCGCCGGTCCATTTCGCGGAGCAGGGTGGCGAGGATGCGGGCGCCGGTTGCGCCGACGGGGTGGCCGAGGGAGATGCCGGAGCCGTTGGGGTTGAGGCGAGGGTCGTCGGGTTCGATGTTCCACCGGCGCAGCACGGCCAGTACCTGGGCGGCGAAGGCTTCGTTCAGTTCGATGACGTCCATGTCGGCGAGAGTGAGTCCCGCGCGGGTGAGGGCGTGTTCGGTCGCGGGTATCGGGCCGATCCCCATGGTGCGCGGTGCGACACCCGCCACCACCCAGGACGCCAGCCGGGCGAGCGGGCGAAGGCCCAGCTTGCGTGCGTGTTCCGGCGTGGTGACCAGGCACAGTGCCGCGCCGTCGTTCTGGCCGCTGGAATTGCCTGCGGTGACGGTGGATTCGGGGTCGACGGCGGCGCGGATCGGTCGCAGTGCGGACAGCGTTTCGACGGTGGTGTCGGCGCGCGGGTGTTCGTCGGTGTCGACCACGTTCGGCGCCGAACGGCGTTGCGGGACAGGGATGCCGACGATCTCGTCCGCGAATCGTCCTGCGCGCTGGGCGGCTACGGCGCGGTGGTGTGAGAGCGCGGCCAGCTCATCCTGATCCGCCCGGCTGATTGCGAATTCGGCGCGCAGGTTCTCCGCGGTCTCGATCATGCCGCCCGGCACAGGGAAGTCGCGTCCGCCCGCGGTGACGCGCGCCCGTGCGAGCCGGTCCGCAAGTGCGACACCGTCGCCCTTGACGCCCCACCGCATTCCGGTCGCGTAGAACTCGGTCTGGCTCATCGACTCCACGCCACCCGCCAGCACGAGATCGCTTCCGCCGGAACCGACTTGCAGGCACGCCTGGATGACCGCCTGGAGTCCGGAGCCGCAGCGCCGATCGACTTGCAGGCCGGGCACATCGATGCCGAGGCCCGCGTCGAGCGCGGCGATCCGGCCGATGGCAGGCGCTTCGCCGTTGGGCGAGGCCTGCCCGAGAATCACGTCGTCGATCCGGTCGCCGTCGATACCGGTGCGTCGCACCAGTTCCGCGATGAGAGTGCTGGCGAGCTGTTGCGGCGGAATGTCTTTCAATACGCCACCGAAGCGGCCGACGGGGGTGCGCAGCGGTTCGCAGATGACTGCGTCGGGCATGGGTTGTCCTTCGGGAGGGGCGATCACATCGCGTCGATGCCGGTGAGGGCGCGGCCGATGACGAGCTTCTGGAGTTGGCTCGTGCCTTCGTAGAGGGTGAGCACGCGCGCGTCGCGCAGGTATTTGCCCATCGGGTACTCATCGATGAAGCCGTAGCCGCCGAACACCTGCAGGCAGTTGTTGCTCACCCGCACGGCGGTCTCGCTGGCCGCGAGCTTGGCCATGGACGAGGCGAGCTGCACCTCGTCCCGCGATGCTCCGGAATCGACGAGGGCGGCGGCCTTCCACGTCAGCAGGCGGGCCGATTCGACGTCCAGCGCGGAGTCGGCGAGCAACTCCTGGACGAGCTGTTTGGCGGCGATGGGTTTGCCGAACTGGGTGCGCTCGGTCGAATAGCGCACCGCGGCGTCGAGGGCCGCCTGCGCGACCCCGACACTGCCCGCCGCCACGGAGATACGTCCTTTGGCCAAGGCGCCCAGAGCGATACTGAGACCCTTGCCAACCGCGCCGAGCCGCGCCGAGTCGGGCACCCGGACCTCCTGGAGCGACAGCGCCGCCGTGGCCTGCCCGCGCAGCCCGAGCTTGCCGTGGATGGTCGTCGCCGTGAAACCCGGTGTGTCCGTGGGCACGAGGAACGCGGTGATGCCTTTGCTGCCCTCGGCCGAGGTGCGCGCGAACACCAGGGCGACCTTCGCCCAGGTGCCGTTGGTGATGAACATTTTCTCGCCGGAGAGCACCCAGTCGTCGCCGTCGCGCACGGCCCTGGTGCGCAGCGAGCCCGCGTCGGAGCCGCTGTCGGGTTCGGTGAGCGCGAAGCAGCCGAGCGCGCGTCCCGCGGTGAGCTCGGGGAGCCAGCGGCGTTTCTGCTCGTCGGTGCCATGCGCGGCAATGGACTTGGTGACGAGGCCGAGCGACACCGAGACGATGCCGCGCACGGCGGAATCGCCGCGCCCCAGTTCCTCGCAGACCAGGACGTAGGAGAGCATGTCGACCTCGGTGCCGCCGAATTCCTCGGCGATGCCGAGCCCGAGGAAGCCGAGTTCGCCGAGCCGCTGGACGATCGAGAGGTCGACGCTTTCGACGCGGTCCCAGTCGCGGGCGTGCGGGGTTATCTCGCTGTCGACGAAATCCGCGGCCAGCGCGCGGATTTCGCGGTGCGTGTCAGAGAGAACGAACATCGGTTCCTCGGTTCGTGAGCAGGTCTTCGGGGCGGGTGCCCACGGTGTGCAGGGGAATTGGCTGCTCGGCGCGGGTGCGCAGCCAAGTGCTCGCCCGGTAGCGGGGATCGCGGGTGTAGGCGTACAGGCCGTCGAGGATCGCGGTGACGCGTTCGGCGCCGACGGATTCGCCGAGTTCCAGCGGGCCGAGCGGATAGCCGAGGCCCAGGCGCGCGCCGCGGTCGATGTCCTCGGGTGTGCCGATGCCGTGCTCGGCGAGGGCGCAGGACAGGTTCACGATCGCGGCCAGGATCCGTTGCGCGACAGGGGCGGTGCCATCCGCGGTCGGCGTCGGTGTGTAGCCGGCGGCGGCCAGGACGCGCAATGCCGGTGCGGCGACGAGCGGATCGACACTTCCGGGCACGATCACGGTGAGGCGGCGGCGATCCAGCCCGAGCGGATCGATGCCGAGGGTGCGGGCGGGGTCGAGGCCGTAGCGTGCGGTGACCCGGTAGGTCGGTTGGCCGACCGGCAGCACGAGAGACACCGCGTCGGCATCGGGAGAGTCGAGCACCGTCGCGCCGGAACGGCGCAGCGCCGCAGCGAAATCGGGGTGATCGTGAACGTGGACCGGGGTGGCCAGGGCGTCCGGCGTGATCTCGGGCTCGGCGGGGAGCACCGGTGCGCCGTCTCGGTAGCGATAGAACCCTTCGCCCGTCTTGCGGCCGAGCAGACCGGCGGCGACGCGGGCGGCCGCGATCGGGGAGGGCCGCAGCCGCGGATCACCGTAGAACCCCGCGGAGACGGTCTCCATCACGGTATGGCTGACGTCCAGTCCGGTGAGATCCATCAGCTCGAACGGGCCCATCCGCAAGCCGAGCGTATCGCGGACGATGCGGTCGATATCGGCAGGGGCGGCGATCTGTTCGGACAGGATGGCCAGCGACTCGCTGGGCAGCGCGCGCCCGAGGTGGTTGACGAGGAATCCGGGGGTGTCTCGCGCCAGGATCGGGGTGTGACCCAGCCGGGTCACGAAAGACGTTGCGGTGTCGACCAGTTCGGGCGTGGTGCGCAGGCCGGGAACGACCTCCACCAGCGCCATCAGCGGCACCGGATTGAAGAAGTGCAGCCCGATCATCCGGGCGGGATCGTGCAGTGTCGACGCGATCGCCGTGATGGACAGCGAACTGGTGTTGGAGGCGAGCACGGCGTTCGGTGTCGCGGTCTCCAGTTCGGCGAAGATCGCCTGCTTGACCGGAAGGCTCTCGACCACGGCCTCGATCACGAGATCGATGTCGGCGCCGGGGGCGGTCGGGGCCGTGCCCGCGGTGAGCCGCGCAAGGATGGCCGCGGCCTCGTCGGCGTCACGCTTGCCCTTGTCGACGGACCGCTGGATCATCGCCGCGACGAACTCGAGCGCGGCCGGGACAGAGGCCGCGTTGGCGTCGGTCAGCTCGACCCGGTATCCGGCGGTCGCGGCGACCTGGGCGATGCCGCGGCCCATCGCGCCCGCCCCGACGATGCGGATGCGTTCGATCGGTTCCATCAGTGTCCTTCGTAGGTCGGTGTGCGCTTGGCGAGGAAGGCGGCGATGCCCTCGGCATGATCGGCGGTATCGAACAACATCTGAAAGGTCGTGCGCTCCAAGGTGATCGCGGTGTTCAACGGAGCGTTCTCGGCGTGCCGCGCGATGCTGCGAATCGCGCGGATGTTCAACGGCGGCTGGCGCAGGATGGTCGCCGCGATCTCGACGGCCGCGTCCAGCGCGGTGCCGTCGGGCACGATGTCGGCGACGATCCCGATCTGCTGGGCGGTGGCGGCGTCGATCGGTTCGCCGGTCAGCACCATCCGCAGCGCGCGGGCCCGCCCGGCCCGCTGCACGAGGCGGCTCAATCCGCCCGCACCGGGAATGAGCCCGACCCGGATCTCCGGCTGCCCGAACCGCGCGGACGTCCCGGCGACCACGAGATCGCACGCCATGGCGAGTTCGCATCCGCCGCCGAACGCATAGCCTTCGACCGCGGCGATCACCGGTGTGCCGAGTTCGTCGAGCACCGAGAACACCTTGCCGGTCTCCTGAGCGAACAGATCGGTCGGCCGATACGTGCTCATCTCCTTCAGGTCCGTGCCCGCGACGAAGACGCCCGCGTCGCCGGTGAGGACGATGGCGCGCACCGCGGGGTCGGCATCGGCGGCCGAAAGCTCCTCGGCGAGGGACGTTTTCGTGAAAGAGTTCAGCGCGTTGCGGGCCTGCGGCCGGGAGATGCGCAGCACACAGATGCCCGCGTGTTCGCCGGACAGATCGGAACGGAGAACGGAAGGTTCGGTCATGCCCGCGCCTCGCTGGCGCTCGGCTCCGGCATGCGCGATGCGCGCTGGCACATGATTCGCTCACTTCGTTGGTTCATCGGAGGTACACCCTGGTCGGATCGATGGTGGTGCGCAGCAGGTCGAGTTCCGCCGCGGTCGGGGGTTCGGTGACGGTGACGTTGTCGGCCACCCGGAGCGGCCAGCCGGTGGCGGCCACAACCTGCTCGACGGAGACGCCGGGATGCACTGCGGCGAGGCACAATTCGCCGTCGGCGTCTGCGGTGAGCACACCGAGCGGAGTGATCACGGTTGTCACGCCGCGACCGCGAGTGCGCACCCGCGGCTCCGCCCGGCGCGCCACCGACGGCGCTGGGCTGGTGGTGAAATCGAGCCGATCGACGAACGAGCGCGGGTCGTGTCGACGCAGGACCACGAAGACCTCGTCCGCGTTCGCCATCACCTCGGTGGCTCCGCCCGCGCCGGGCAATCGGGTGGTCGGGGCCGCGTAGTCGCCGATCACGGTGCTGTTGAGGCTGCCGAAGCGGTCGATCTGTGCCGCCCCGAGGAAACCGACGTCGATGTAGCCGCCCTGGAGGACGTACCCGAAGAGCGCGTGCATTCCGAGAATCGCCTCGGCCCCGGTGGCCAGCGGCGCGTCGCCGATGGTCTGGGGCAGGCGCGGCGGATGCGCTCCGCAGACGCCCGACTCGTACACCTGCTCGAGGTCGGGCGAGGTGGTCGCCCGCGCGAGCGCCACGGCGAGGGTCGGCAGGCCGATGCCGGCGAAGACCCGCTGTTTGCCGCGCAGGTGGCGGGCACTGAGGACGGCGAGCAGTTCGCTCGTGGTGTGGGCGCGCGTCGTCGGTGCTGCCTGGGTCATCGTGTGCATCCGTAGTCGACGGGATGGGACAGTGCGGGTTCCGGGACGAGGCGATCGAAGTATTCCGGGCCGAGCTTGTCCAGGTAGGCGGCGTGATCGGGCAAGTCGTAAATCCATTCGTGCAGCCAGCGGTCCAGCGCGGCGGGATCCTTGCTGATCTCGGGCCAGGACCGGTAGAAGTCGTTGTCGCGGTCGTAGTAGCCCTGCACGAAGGAGGGATGCGCGCCGCGTGGGCACTCGACGACCGCATCGACCGCGAACCCGGGGATGACGGTGCGGTTCGGGTCGGCGCGGATCACCTCGTCGTCGACGATCTCCTCGACCACCACGATGGTGCGGGCCGACGCGAACGCCACCTCCTGTAGCGGGCCGAGGATGCCCCACGCCTGGACGTTGCCCGCGCGGTCCGCGCGCTGCGCGTGCAGGATCGCGACATCGGGCCGGATCGGCGGAACCACGTGGATCTCCTCGATGCCGCCGTCCGGGGCGGGAAACGGCGACACCACCTTGGCGATGCGCGGATTGTGCGCGGGCAGATCACTGCCCGCGTACGAATGCAGCGGGTAGAAGGGAAGATTCGCGGCGCCGGCGAGATAGCGGGCGAGCAGGCCGAAGTGGCTGTACTCCTCGATCTCCAGGCCGCGCGGTTCCCGGCGCTCCACGGCCCTGCGGATGGCGTGCAGCGAGCCGACCGAGCTGTTGCCGGTGAACGAGAAGATCATCTTTCGCGCCGCGCCCGCCGCGATCAGCTGATCGAAGACGATGTCGGGCGTCATCCTGACCAGCGTCAGGTCGCGCCTGCGCTGCCGGATCAGCTCGTGCCCGGCGGCGACTGGGATGGAATGGGTGAATCCCTCCAGTGCCACGGTGGCGCCGTCGTCGACGAACGCGGCGATGGCCTCGCGCATCGTCAGCTGCTTGGGCCGGGGCATCGCGCTCCTTCGTTCGGGACGGTCCCCACGGTGCCTGGTTCGACCGATATAGTCCAATACTTAATTCGCAATGCAGTAATACTGATTTCTACCGAATGAGGATGTCGTGGAGTTCCGTCATCTGGCCGGGTTCGTCGCGGTCGCCGAGGAGTTGCACTTCGGTCGTGCGGCCGAACGCCTGCACATGGCCCAGCCGCCGCTCAGCCAGCAGATCCGGGCGCTGGAAAAGGAACTCGGGGTCGCGCTGTTCGAGCGGAACACCCGTTCGGTGCGGCTCACCGCCGCGGGCGAGGTGCTGTTGCCGCACGCGCGCAAGGTGCTCGACGACCTCGAGCTGGCCAGGCGGGCGGCGGTCGCCTCGGGGCGCGGCGAGGTCGGCCGGGTCTCGATCGGCTTCGCGGGCGCCAGCAGCCACGAGGCGCTGCCGACGCTGACCAGGGCGGTGCGCGCGGCGCACCCCGGCATCGAGGTGCGCCTGCGCGGACAGACCTACGCGGGCGCCGCGCTGAACCTGGTCGCGGCGCGCGAGCTGGATCTCGGCTTCGTCCGGCTGCCGGTGCGGCGCGAGGGCGTCGCCGTGCGGGTGATCCAGTACGAGCGGCTGGTCGCGGCGCTGCCCGCGGAGCATCCGCTCGCCGACGCCCCCGACCTCGATGTCGCCGACCTCGCCGACGACGCCTTCGTCACTTTCCCCGGCACGCAGGGGTCCAGCGTGCGCGACCATCTGGTGCGCACGGCGCTCGACGCCGGGTTCACGCCGCGCATCGTGCAGGAGGCGCCGGACTCGTACACCATCCTCGACCTGGTCGCCGCCGGGGTCGGCGTGACGCTGACGCTCTCCTCGGTGCAGCACATCCATCGGTCCGGCATGGTCTACAAGGAGTTGCGCGGCGACGTTCCCGCGCTCGCGTCCGCGCTGGCCTGGCGGGCGGACAACACCTCGCGCGCGCTGGCCGCCGTGCTCGAGGTGGCCGAACAGGTGCTGCCGACCCCGCCCGAGCCCACGGCGGGCACGCGCTGAAATCCGTTACAGGCCCATATCTTTGGCGATGATCATGCGCATCACCTCGCTGGTGCCGCCGTAGATCCGGTTGACCCGGTTGTCGGCGTAGAGCCGGGCGATCGGATATTCGGTGATGTAGCCGTAGCCGCCGTGCAACTGCAGGCAGCGGTCGATCACGCGGGAGGCGGTCTCGGTGCAGAACAGCTTCGCCGAGGCGGCGTCGGCGGCGGTCAGCTCGCCGCGGTCGTGCGCGGCCAAGGCCCGATCGACGACCGCTTCGGCCGCGTCCACCTCGGCGCGGCAGGCCGCCAGCTCGAACTTGGTGTTCTGGAAACTGGCCACCGGCTTGGCGAAAACCAGCCGGTCCCTGGTGTATTGGTGCGCGAAGCGGATGGCCGCCTTGGCCTGGGCGTAGGCGCCGACGGCGATGCTGAGCCGCTCCTGGGGCAGGTTCTGGCCGAGGTAGGAGAAGCCGCGATGCTCCTCGCCGAGCAGATCTTCGGCGGGCACCCGGACGTCGGTGAAGGTGAGTTCGGCGGTGTCGGAGACCTTGAGCCCCAGCTTGTCGAGTTTGCGGCCGACGGAGTAGCCGGGCGAGCTGGTGTCCACCACGAGCAGGGACAGGCCGTAGCGGCGGTCCTCCGCCGTCGTCGGCGCGGTGCGCGCGCACACGATGACCCGGTCCGCGTGCACGCCGCCGGTGATGAAGGTCTTGGCGCCGTTCAGCACGTAGTGCGTGCCGTCCTCGGACAGGGTCGCGGTGGTGCGGATGCCCGCGAGATCCGAGCCGGTGCCCGGTTCGGTCATGGCGATGGCGAACATCGTCTCGCCGCTGACGAACCCGGGCAGCCAGCGCTGCTTCTGCTCCTCGGTGGCCAGCGCCTTCAGGTACGGAAGGCACAGCGACACATGCACACTGGAGCCGCCGAAGGACACCGCGGCGCGCGCGATCTCCTCGGTGAGCACAGCTTGGAAGGAGAACGATTCGATACCGGCGCCGCCGTACTCGGTGGGGACCTCGATGCCGAACACGCCGAGTTCGCCGAGCTTGCGGTAGAAGTCGCGGGGCACGATGCCGTCGGCATACCACTTGTCGTACTCCGGGACGACCTCGGATTCGATGAACGACCGGACGGTCTCCCGGAACGCCTCGTGGTCGGCCTCGAAAATTGTTCTGCGCACGATGATTTCCTTCCTCGTCGGGGCGGCGCACGGCACCGCCGCGCAGGCCTGCCCGGCGGTGCGCCGGACAGGCCTGCGTGATCTGTTGTTGCGGTGTTACTTCGGGGGAGCCGGAACCGAGGGGTCCTTGCAGTAAGGCAGTTCCGCCGGGCAGGGGGTGATGATGGTGGAGAAGTACTGGAACGCCGAGAACAGCGCGATCGGACCGCCCACCGTGATCAGTCCGACCATGGCGCCCACCGCGCCCAGCGTCGCCGCACCGAGCACGCACCCGGCGATGGTCGCGCCGACCCAGGGGAGCAGCAGCGCGATCACCGGGCTGGCGACCGTCGCACCCGCCGCGCCGCCCAGCAGGCAGCCGACGCCGCCGCCGAGGACCGCGCCGACGACGGCGCTCACCGCGGCGCTGATGGTCATCCGCTGGGCGAACACGCCGAGCGCGGATTGGTCACGCGGGGTGAAGGATTCGGCCACCTGCTTGGCCGCCTGCTCCTGGCTGATGACCTCGTTCGCCGACACGGCGGCCACGGGCGTTCCGCCTTCGCGGGACGGCGTCAGGATCGCGCGGTCACCCTCGACCCGCGCCGCGATCGGGTACGCCATGGCGTCCATGCGGTAGGTGAGCGGCACGGTCGCGACCGGGGTGTCGTGCACGTCGGTGACCACCAGCTGGTCCGCGACGACGCGCAACTTGCCGTCGCCGATGGATACTACGGCGGAATCACCCTGGCGGGTGACCTCGTAGCGCACCGCACCCTGTTCCTCGGCGGGCTGGGCGTGGGTGACGCCCGCGCCGCAGACACCGACGGCAACGGCCGCCAGAGCTGCGGTCACGACGCTGTTTCGCAGTTTCATTGTTGATCCTCATCGATCGGTTTTTCTTCGTGCTTGCCGACGACGCCGGAATGCGCCGCGGCACGTGGTGGGGGAGTGGTTACTTGCCGGTGTTGATGACGTCGCCGGTCAGCACCCAGTGGTCACCCTCGAACCTCTGGATGCGCAGGGACTCCATCGGGAACGCGTCGCCTTCGCCGGTCTGCAGCGTGATGCCGGGCAGCAGCAGGTCGATGCCGACATTGTCGAGCGAGCGCATGGCGTCGCGAAGTCCTTCGCGGGTGGGGCATTTCGCGGCTTCCATGGTCTTGTGGAAGCTCTCCGCGGCCGCCCAGCCGACCACCGTGTACTGGTTGGTCGGGTCGGCGCCGGGCGCGTACTTGGCCAGCTTCTCCTGGTAGTGGCGCATGGCGGCGTCGGCCGACCACTGCGGGTCGGATGGGTCCTTGGTGAATGCCGCCGACACCACGCCCTGGGCGTTCTCCAGGCCGACCGGCTTGAGCGTGCTGATGGTGTTGGCCACCTGGGTCAGGATGTGCAGCGGGTTCCAGTCGGTGTTGCGCCGCTCGGCGGCCAGCGCCTGGGAGGCGAACTTCGGCGTGGAGAAGTTCAGCAGCACATCGGCTTTCGAGTTGGCCAGGTTGCGCACCTGCGGTTCCACGGTCGGATCGGTGACCTCGTAGCTCTGCTCGGCCACCACCCGGACGCCGCTGCCCGCGACGGCCTCGGTGAAGCTGGACAGCAGGTCCTTACCGAAATCGTCGTTCTGGTAGAGCACGGCCACGGTCGCGTCGGCCTTCTGCTGACCGACGTACTGCGCGAAGGCGCGGCCTTCGGCGCGGTAGCTCGGCTGCCAGCCGATGGTCCACGGATGTCCTTCGTCCGCACCCCATTTCGTCGCACCGCCCGCGACGAACACCTGCGGCACCTTGCGCTGGTTGAGGTAGTCCCACACCGCGGAGGAAGTCGGGGTGCCCAGCGTCTGGAAGACGGCGAACACCTGATCCTGCTCCACCAGACGGCGGGTCTCCTCGACCGTCTTCGGCGGCTGGTAGCCGTCGTCGCGGACCAGGTATTCGACAGCGCGGCCGCCGATCCCGCCGTGTTCGGCATTGAGGTAGTCGAAGTAGGCGCGAACGCCCTTGGGCAGTTCGCCGTAGGCGGAGGCGGGACCCGACAGCGGGTAGACCCCGCCCAGCTTGATGCTGCTGTCGGTGATGCCGGTGGTCTGCTGACCACGGCATTCGCCCTGCCCGACGGTGCTGCCCGTGTCGCCCCGGCCGCCGCAGGCGGAGACCGCGAGCAGGACGGCGGCCGCGACGCCGGCGGCGCGGATTGCCTTAGTGCGCATTGTTCTTCCCTTTCCGAACGAGATGTTCGAGCCAGCGCGCCGTGCGGCCGAGGAGTCCGGCCAATCCGTTCGGCGCGAGGTACATGACCGCGATGATCAGCAGTCCGAAGATCACTCCAGGTGCCGCCTGGTTGAGGTCCTGGGCGAAGCTCGGGACGTACATCACGAACAGCCCGCCGAGCAGCGGTCCCCACTGACCACCGAGCCCGCCGACGACCAGCCCGGCCAGCAGCGTGATCGACAGTCCGACGGCGAAGGAGTCCGGCGAGACGAAGCCGATCACCCAGGTGTAGACGCAGCCCGCCGCACCGGCGAGCATGGCGCCGCAGGCGAAGGCGAGGGTCTTGTAGAAGGCCAGGCGCACGCCCATCACCTCGGCCGCGATCTCGTTGTCGCGGATCGCGTGCAGCGCCCGCCCGACTCGCGAGCGCAGCAGCCCGGCGACCAGGACGAAACCGATGACGGTGACGAGCAGCGCGAGGAAGTACAGCCACTGGTCCTCGGCCAACCCGGTCCACACCGGCGCCGCGGGCTTGGTCAGCGTCAGCCCCATGGAACCACCGGTGACCGATTCGAAGCGCTTGAGCAGCGGCACCAGGAAGATGGCGATAGCCAGGGTGACCAGCGCCAGGTACAGCCCGCGCAGCCGCAACGCGGGGATGCCGAGTGCGAACCCGAGCGCGAAGGCCACCGCCGCCGCGATCGGAAGGGTCGCGAAATACGGTGTGTCCCACCGATCCATCAGCACCGCGCTGGTGTACGCGCCGACGGCGAAGAACGCGCCGTGCCCCAGCGAGATCTGGCCGGTGTGGCCGACCAGCACGTTCAGGCCGAGCAGTGCGACCGCGTAGATCATCGCCAGCGCCAGCTGGAAGGTGCGGAACGGCACCAGCTGGAACGGTGCGAGACAGGCGATCAGCAGCAGCGCGCCGATCGCGAGCCAGGACCAGTCCGGCATTCGCAGCCGTCGCGTCTCGGTGCGCGGGGCGACGGTTTCGGTCGGCACCGAGGACGTTTCCGCCGCGACGGCGGTGTTCTGAGTTCCCATGTCGCTCATACCCGTTCCACCACCGCGGTTCCGAACAGCCCCTGCGGCCGCAGCAGCAGGACGCCGAGAATGATCACCAGCGGCACGCCGATCTTGAGTTCGGTGCCGATGACGTCCAGGTAGGCGCCGGTGAGGGTTTCGGCGACACCGACGATGAGACCGCCCGCCACCGCGCCGCCCGGGCTGTCGAAGCCGCCGAGCGTCGCCGCGGCGAAGGCGTAGATCAGGACGCCGCCCATCATGTTCGGCTCGAGGAACAGCAGCGGCGCCGAGAGCACGCCGGAGACCGCTCCGACGAGCGCGGCGAGGCCCCAGCCGAGCGCGAGAACGGTGCCGACCCGGATGCCGACCAACCGCGCCGACTGCGGGTTGCAGGCGACGGCCCGCATCGCCAGGCCGATCTTGGTGTAGCGAAACAGCAAGTACAGCAAGCCCATCACCCCGGCGACAACGGCGAGCACGCCGAGGCTGCCGTATCCCGCGGTAACGCCACCGGCCCGGAAAGCGCCCTCCGGGAACGGATTCGGGAACGACTTGACCTGGTAGGACCAGATCCAGCCCGCCGCGGCGTTGACGAAGAAGAACAGGCCGACGGTGACGATCACCAGCGTCAATTCCGGTGCGCCCTCGACGGGCCGGATGATCACGCGTTCGATCAGCATGCCGCCGGCGAAGGACACCACCAGCGTCGCGGGCAGTGCCACCCAGAACGGCAGACCGCTCTGGACCAGCTGCCAGGCCAGGAAGGCCGAGAACATGGCCAGCTCGCCCTGAGCGAAGTTGACGATGCCGGTGAACCGGTAGATGAGCACGAGCGCCAGCGCGAGCCCGGCGTAGATCGCTCCGGCCGTGAGGCCTTCGATGAGTTGTTGCAGAAATCCGGTCATGGTCACATCCGGTATCCGAGATAGGATTCGGCGACCTGCTCGTCGGCCTTGATCTGGGCCGCGGTGCCGGACAAGACGATTCGGCCCGTTTCCAGGACGTGCGCCCGGTGCGCGGTCCCGAGCGCCAGATGCGCGTTCTGCTCGACGACGATCACAGTGGTGCGCTCCTCTTCGTTGATGGTGTGCACGATTTGAAAAAGCTCCTGGGTGACCAGGGGCGAGAGGCCGAGCGATGGCTCGTCCAGCAACAGCAGCCGGGGCCGCGACATGAGCGCCCTGCCGATCGCCAGCATCTGCTGCTGACCGCCGGACAGTCCGCCCGCGGAGTCGCGCAGCTTGTCGCGCAGGATGGGGAAGAAGTCGAAGACCCGGCGCAGATCGGCCTCGGTGCGCACCCGGTCGCGGTGCTGATAGGCGCCGAGGCGCAGGTTGTCCTCGACGGTCAACGGCAGGAAGGTGCCCCGGCCCTCGGGTACGTGCGCGACGCCGAGCCGCGCGATCGCCTCGGGTGTGCGGCCGGTGATCTCGCCGTCGTCGAGGCGGACCGTCCCGCGCACCCGGATCATCCCGCACAGGGCGCGCAACAAGGTCGTCTTGCCCGCACCGTTGGGGCCGAGGATCGCGCAGACCTCGCCGCGGGCCACCGAGAAGCTCAGGCCGTGCAGCACCTTGGCGGCGCCGTAGCCTGCGCGCAGGTCGGTGACGGTGAGGAAGGGTTCGCCGGTCATGCCGCCGTCCCCAGGTAGGCCCGGATGACCGCCGGATCGCGTTGCACCGCTTCGGGTTCGCCCTCGGCGATGACCCTGCCGAACTCCAGGCACACCACCCGGTCGCAGGTGCCCATCACGAATCCCATGTGGTGTTCGACGACGATCACCGTGAGGTCGAACTCGGCGCGCACGGCGCGCAGGCGCTCGGCGAACACGTCGACCTCACCGTGGCTGAGTCCGTTGACCGGCTCGTCCAGCAGCAGCAGTCGCGGCCCGACGGCCAGCGCGCGCGCCAGCTCGATCCGCTTGAGCGTGCCGAACGGCAGACCCGCGGCCGGATGGTCCGCGACGTCGGCCAGGTCCAAGCGCTCCAGCAGAGCGTCGACCTCGGCGCGCAGCCGCCGCTCTTCCCGTCGCACCCGCGGCAGGCGCAGGCTCGCGGAGACGAAACCGGCGGACGCCCGGTGATGGGCGCCGACGAGCACGTTGTCCCGGACCGACATGCGGGGGAACAAGCCGAGGTTCTGGAAGGTGCGGGCGATGCCGAGCCCGGCCAGTGCGTCCGGGCGGACCGTCAGCAGGTCTTCGCCCTGGTAACGCATGGTGCCCTCGGTGGGTTGGTACCGCCTGGTCAGGCAGTTGAACAGGGTGGTCTTGCCCGCGCCGTTCGGACCGATCAAGCCGACCATCTCGCCCGGCGCCACGGCGAAGCCGACGTCGTGCAGGGCGGTGATGCCGCCGAAGCGAACGGTCAGGTGGGATATCTCGAGCATTCGTCCTCCGGCCCGCGTCCGAGACGTGGGTGAAAATTCGGTGCGGGTCGGCGCAGTCTCCGCGGACTGGCCTGTGGATCGTGGTCAGCGTAAAGACGCTGGTCAGGGCGCACATCGGACGCGGAGGCCCAATCTCGGCGGCGCGATTTGTCCGGCGTGGACAGGGGTGGCTGCCTCGTTCGGCCCGGTTGACACCCGTGACGAGGGCCGTGGAGTATGCCGGTTATGTCAGCTGGATCACATTTGATCGGGGTTTCCGCGCCGGTCCACGCCGAGCGCACGCGGATCGTCGGCAGCGTCTTCGAGCACGCGCACGACATCGCCGACGCGGGCATGTCCGCGATCCTGTCGCAGGTCCCCGGGTACGCGGCGCGGGACACCGCCTTCCACGCCGACGTGCACGACCAGCTGACCCGCCTGTGCCGGACCGGGCTCGGCGCGCTGCTGGACAAGCGCCGCGTGACGGCCGCCGACATCGCCTACGCGCGGCGGGCCGCGGCGCGCCGCGCGCAGTCCGGGCTGACCCTCGTCGACTACATCTCCGCGTTCCGGATCGGCCAGCAGGCGATCTGGAAATCGCTGGTCGCCCACGCGGGCGATTCGGAGGCAGGGCGCGATGCGGCACTCTCGATGGTCGTTCCGCTCACCCGCTACTGCGACCTGATCAGCACCCAGGCGGCCAATGCCTACCTGGAATTCCAGCAGTACCTCTCCGCCGAGGCCGGGCGCGACAGCCGGGAGCTGGTGGAGTGCCTGCTGGACGGCGCGCTACCCGACCGGGGACCGCAGCTGGCCATGGCGCACGCACACGGCATCGGCACAGACCGGGCCACGCCCATGGTGGCGGTGACGGCGGTCGTGTTGCGGACGGCGGATCGCGGCGAGCCGGGTGATTCCGACGCGGCGGCCCGGCACATCGCCTCGGCGGCGCTCGCGCGCACCGGGGTCAGCGGGCTGCGCACGCTGTCGGTGGTGCGCGGGCCGGAGATCCTCGCGTTCCCCGCGCTCGGTCGCGACGGCGCCACCGACGAACTGTGCGCGCGGCTGCGGCGGACCCGCGACAAACTGCACGCCGAGGGCATCACGCTCGCCATCGGCGTCAGCACCGCGTTCACCGAGATCGCCCAGTTCTCGCGGGCCTACCAGCAGGCCAGGTCCGCGCTGGATCTGTTGCCCGAGGACGGCGGCGTCCTCGCGCTGCCGCATCTTTCGCCGTTCCGGTATCTCATGCTGCGCGCCGACGACACCGTCCGTCAGCTGGTGGATCCGCGGATCGCCGCCGCATTGGCCGAGGACCGGATGCGGGGCGGGATGCTCGCCGACACCATCCGTGCCTTCGCCGCCGCCGACATGAACCTGCGCGAGGCCGCGGACGCGCTGCGCATCCACCACAACACCGCCAAGTACCGCCTGCGGCGGATCCAGGAACTCACCGGCCGCAACGTCCGCAGCGTCAACGATCTCGTCGAGTTGCTCGTGGCCATCGAGCTGCACGCCGCCAAGTAGGGGCGGAAACAAAACTTGCACCGCTAGTTTGCCTCCTCTACGGTGGCATAAACTTGCGTCGTTAGTTTTGGAGGTGGCATGAACGCCACGCTGTCGTTGGCGAGCATCCTGGCCGAGCAGGCGCGCCGCCGCCCGGACCGGATCGCGTTGATCGAGGGCAGGCAGCGCATCACATTCGCCGAGTTGTGGGCGCAGGCCCGCGAACAGGCCGCCGCCCTGATCGACCTCGGCGTGCGTCCCGGTGACCGCGTCGCGCTGATGTGCCCGAACACCGCCGAGTTCCCGCGCGCCTACTACGCGATCCTCGCCGCGGGCGCCGTGGTGATCCCGGTGCACCTGCTGCTGACGGCGGAGGAAGTCGCGCACGTCCTGCGCGACAGCAGGGCGACGCTGCTGGTGTGCCACGAGCAGGTCGCCGCTGTCGGGCACGCCGCGGCGGCCGCGGTGCGCATCGGCTGTCACGATCCGAACACTCTTGTGGCGGAGCCGATCGGCTCGTTCGTCTCGCGCGCGCCGGGCGATCCCGCCGTGGTGTTCTACACCAGCGGCACCACAGGCAAGCCGAAGGGCGCCGAGCTCAGCCATCTGAACATGGTCATGAACGCGACGGTGAACGCCTTCGACGCCAACGACGTGCGCAGCGATGACGTCGCACTCGGCGCGCTCCCGCTGTTCCACATCTTCGGCCAGACCGTGTCCATGAACTCCACCTGGCGCGCGGGCGCGACGCTCGTGCTGCAGCCTCGTTTCGATCCCGACGAGGCGATCCGGCTGATGCACGCCGAGGGGGTCAACACGTTCCACGGCGTGCCGACCATGTACGTCCGGTTGATCACCTCCGCCACGAAACTCGGCGCGCCGCAACTGCGTTTGTGCATCTCGGGCGGAGCGTCGCTGCCGCAGCCGGTGCTGGAGACCTTCCACGATCTCTTCGGCACCCCGATTCTGGAGGGCTACGGGCTCTCGGAGACCTCGCCGACCGCCGCGGTGAACCAGCCGGACTTCGGGCCGCGAGCGGGCACCGTCGGGCACGCGGTGTGGGGCGTGGAGGTGGAGATCGCGGATCCCGGCGTGCGGGACGAGATCGTCCTGCTGCCCGCAGGTGAACTCGGCGAGATCGTGATCCGGGGGCACAACGTGTTCAACGGATACATCGGCAATCCCGCCGCCACCGCAGCCGCCGTGGTGCAGGGCTGGTTCCGGACGGGCGATCTCGGCGTCAAGGACGCGGGCGGGTACGTGACCATCGCCGACCGGATCAAGGACATGATCATCCGCGGCGGCTTCAACGTCTATCCCAGCGAGGTGGAAGAGGCGCTGCTGTACCACCCCGCCATCGAGGCGGTCGCGGTGATCGGCCTGCCCGACGAGACCTACGGCGAGGAGATCTGCGCGGTCGTCGTCGCCGACGGTCCGCTGACCGCCGAGCAGGTCGTCGCCTTCGGCCGCGAACGCCTGGCCAAGTACAAATACCCGCGTCGCGTGGAGTTCGTCGACCAACTGCCCCTCGGTCCGAGCCACAAGATTCTCAAGCGCGAACTCGTGCGCCGCTACGGCTGAAACCCTCGCACTCCGATGTCGTCCGAAGGCATGGTCGATACCGATCCGGGTAGCCGAATAGCGGCTCGATGATAACGGAGAGGAGGTGTTTGCGGTGATGGATATGTTCATGGAGATGTTCGAGATGGTGCGCGACTTGTTGAGCAGCATGTTCCCGGGCATGCCGATGATGATGTGACGCGAATCGATGAAGGGTTTGACAGACGAACCGCAGGGGGATTCGAGGGGGTTTCGAGCACGTGGCCCCGGCGAGCATGCGCAGGTAGAACAGGTCCTTCTCCGCAAGGGGTGAAAGTCGATCGACTACCGGCCTATGCTTGGTGCACAACTAAGGAGGGCGGCCGGGGCCGCGGATCGTGGCTACGATCGCGCGACGCCGAGGACCGAAGGACAAGACCGGCCGCAGGCTGAGATCTTCAGACGAGCACAGTCCCACGCGGTTCTCGGGCGAATCGCACCGACCAGGTGGCGTCGTTCGACGGTGCCGTTCGGCCGACAGGTGGGACACCATCCCGTTGGGAGGTTCTGCGATGTCGACGAAAATCGTTGTGCGGTCCGGTGTCGGGCGAACTCACCACTACATGCGCGACAAGCGGCGGCCCGGGGGGCGGTCGGTGGCCATGCGCGGCAGTTGCGTGGTGCTGGTGGTGGACGGCGAACTGGATCTGGCCGGACTGCCCGAACTGTGTGCCGCGCTCGACTCGATCCCCGAGCGAGGCTGCCGGGCGGTCGTCGTCGATTTCCGTGCCACCCGCTTCGTCGGGATACGGGCCGCCATCGCGCTGGGGGAATTCAAGCGACAGCTCGCCGAACAGGGCGTCGACCTGCGCTTGGTGTCGGGTCACGCCGAGATCGACCGGGTGCTCGACCTGGTCGGAGTGCGCGCGCTGTTCTGCTACTACGCCAGTCTGGACGAAGCGCTCGGGCCGTGAGCCGCTCGCGCCGAATCCGTGGCACGGGTGTGTTTCGGTGCGCGTCACCCGGTGCGGCCGGGCGGCGACTAAGCGGTTCGAATTGAGGGATTAAACAGAGTCGCTTAACGTCGGTTCATGAGCGACAGGTATTCGAGGGCCGACCCGACGAACGAACACAGGGCCCGGCATGGGCTACGGTGATGGGCCGATCACCCAGATCGCGTGGGTGACCGACGATATCGAGAAGGCGGAACGCTTCTTCGTCACCCATTTCGGCGTGCGGAAATGGACGCGCATCCCCGACGTCGAATTCGGCCCCGGCACGTGCAGCTACCGTGACCGTCCCGCCGACTTCTCCGCGCATATCGCGCTGTCGTATCTCGACGGCATGCAGCTCGAATTGATCCAGCCGGTGCGCGGGGAGAGCATCTACGCCGAGTTCCTCGCCCGCAGTGGGCCCGGTCTGCACCACGTGTGCTTCGAACCGGCCGATTTCGACGCCGCCGTGGCCACGGCCGAGCGCGACGGCCTTCCGGTGCTGCAGCGCGGAGATATGGGCGGGGACATGCGTTTCGCCTATATCGACGGCGCCTCCGAGGGGGTGCCGTTCATCGAGCTGGCGGACATCGGGCCCGGCATGCGCGCGTTCTTCGATCAGGTGAGACGCGAGGCGTCCTGAGTCAGAGCCGCCAGCCTGCCCGCACCGATCGGCGGCAGCGGGTCTTTTCGTCGCCCGCCGCGACGAACAGGGCGGTCAGCAGGGGAATGCCGTTCGCCAGCGTCTCGCGGGGCAGGGGACCGGTGGCGACGAGGGAGGCGAGGCCGTGGCCGACCGTCCAGTTCTGGGTGGCCAGCTCCAGCGGGTCCACGTCGGAGCGGAGGCGGCCCGCGTCCTTCGCGCGCTCCACGGTGACCACCAGCCGATGCAGCGTCTCGTCGGCGGCGGCCGAATCCTCCAGTTCGAAGCCCGCGTCGAACATGACGCGGTAGAGGTCGGGATTCTCCAGCGCGTTCACGACGTAGGCGGCGCCGAGCGCCGCGAGGTCGCGTATCGGATCGGCCGACGCCGCCACCTCGGCGAGCGTGGCCGACAGCCGGGTGAAGCCCTCCTGTCGCAAGGCGCGCCACAGGCCGTCCATGCCGTCGAAATACGTGTAGACCGCCATGGTCGACACGCTCGTGCCCGCCACCAACGCGCGCAGAGTCACCGGCTCCCGCCTGCGCAGCATCTGCGCGGCGCGCTCGAGCAGCATTGATCGCACGTGCGGATTCTTGGTGCGGGCCATGGCGAAACAATACATAGCATTGCTATGGTTTGGTCGGCAGCCGCGCACGCGGAACCGAACGACGTGGAGGAGTGACCATGGCCGTCACGCTGGTCAACCCCGAGGGTTTGCCCAAACCCGATGTGTACCGCCAGCTTTCGATCGCCCAGGGCAGCAGGCTGGTGTTCCTGGCCGGGCAGGTGGCCCGCGACGCCGCGGGCAACAAGGTGGGGGAGGGGGATTTCGCGGCACAGGTCGAGCAGGCCTACCTCAATGTGGCCACCGCGCTCGCTGAGATCGGCGGCTCCTTCGACGACGTCGCCAAGCTGACGATCTACGTGGTCGACTGGAGCGAGGACAAGTACCCGCTGCTCGGCGAGGGCGTGGCGCGGGCGGCGGCGAAGCTGGGCGTCGACCCGGTCAAGCCGATCACGCTGCTCGGTGTCGCCGCGCTGGGCGAGCCGGATCTGATGGTCGAGGTCGAGGCCACGGCTGTCCTCGACTGAGCCGGCGCACGCGTTGAACCGGCCTCGCGGACATCGATCCCGGGCGCTGTTCCCTGCACGCTGTTTCGATCGCGGCGAATCGGGAAATCCGCGGGCACCGGCTGCTCGTTGGGGGCGGCTCGGACCCGGAGGTGATGCCCATGACGCCTGCACGGTCGGGAACGGCGAGCTGGTCGCGCGGGAAGGTGGCGTGGTTCGACGCGCCGAAAGGGTTCGGTTTCATCGAACCCGCGTCGGATCCACGCGCATTGGTGTACGTGGACTATTCGAGTATCGAGATGGTCGGCTATCGCACCCTCGTGGAGGGGCAGCCGGTCGCGTTCATCCGATCGCGGGAACGGCCCGAGGCCGTTGTCGTACGTGTGCTGGCCGAGGGCGTCCGCAAGGGGCGAGTGGCGGCTTGAAACGGGTGCGCTCAATACGGGCAATCCGGCGGGTTGTCCGGTAGCCGCTCGGCGCGACGGAAGCCGATCGCCATGGCGATCAGCAGATCCTGGGATTCCGCGGACAGCTCGCAGGCGGCGCGGGCCAGCCTGCGGAGTTTCTCGTCGAGCAGCTGCTCGACGATCCCGCGGTCGCCGGAGTGGTCGGCGTCGGACGGATTCTCCAGCAAGCCGACCGGGCAGGTGTCGAAGAAATCGGCGAGCGCGCGCACGGTGCGGACGGTCGGTGGCGTGCGCGCGCCGTTGCGCAAGCGCGCGACATACCGGGACGACATGGGATGGCCCGCCGCGGTGAGCGCCCGCGCCACCTCGACGTTGCTGTAGCGCCGTCGATATCCCGGCGGGCGGGTGCTGTCGAACAGCCGGTTCAACCGCGCGGCGAAGCGCGACGCCTCGCCGGCGGAGACGCGAGCCCGGTCGCTGACCTCGATGCGGCGAACCAACTCTGGCACCTCCGGTGACGTGTTTCCGCTGGTAGTGGCTGTGGCGCTCGGGATCGTACGCAGCATCCGGCCGGCGAGCCGGGCCGACACGCCGCGGGTGGCGGGCGGCTTCTGATTAGCTGGATCATTGCCATTGCTACCGTTATCCTGCGAGGCAATCGGTTGCCCACCGGTTCGACGCCGGTGTACCACGGTGACCGACGTGCCCGGGAGGAATGCTGTGGTCGAACAGCCGAGCCCAGACGGCGACCGACATGCGGTGCGCCCGCCGACATTCGGCGGATTGCTTCGGCAGCTGCGCGACGATCGCCGCATCTCCAGGGAGAAGCTCGCCGCCGTCACCGGCATGAGCGCCAGCTACATCACCCACCTGGAAAAGGGCGAGCGCGATCATCCGACGCGGTCGGTCGTCGAGGCGCTGGCCCGCTCGCTGGACGGCGTGCACACACTGAGCCGAGTCGAGCGCAGGCATCTGCTCGATCTGGCGGGACTGTTCGACACCGCGGTGCCGACGGTGGCCCAGTTGCGCGAGGACATCACACCGGAGCTGCGGCGCGGGCTGGAGCTGCACGACCCCAACCCGGCCGGTTACGTCGACTCCCGCTGCAACCTGTTGGCCTGCAACGCCGTCGCCGCCGCCATGCTGCACGACCTGCCCGAGGGCGCCAACCTGCTGCACTGGATCTTCGGCAACCCGGTGGCCGGACACGTCCTCGTCGACTGGGAGCAATTCGCACGGCTGTCGGTCGCCACGCTGCGGGCGCGGATGGGCCGCATACCGCCCGGCGAGTGGTCGGCCGAGCTGCTCGACGAACTCGGCAGGTATCCGGAATTCCGCCGCCTGTGGGGCGACGGGGTGGTCGATTTCGCCGACGTCTCATCGGTCCTGCGCATGCGGGAGCGCGTGACCGGCCGCCCGATCGCGATCGACTTCCAGATGTACGAGGTCGACACCGGGAACTATCCCGGGTGGGTCCGCTTCTTCGTCGGCCTGCGCCGCACGAACTGATCGCACGGACGGCCTCGGCCGACTGCCCGCGCACGGTCGGTGCGCGGGCAGTGGCACGCCGCGATGTCGGCCGTGACGCTCAGCTCGGCGTCGGCGGCTGGCCGACGGCACGAGACGGGTCGATGACCGCGAACACCTCGCCCTGCTGTCCCCGCAGGACGCCCATCCTGCCGAAGGGACTGTCGTCGGGCCCCGCCAGCACGGTGGCGCCGAGCTCGGCCGCCCGGGTGAGCGCGGCGTCGGTGTCGTCCACCTGGAACCAGGCCAGCCAGTGCGGCGGCGCCTCGGTCTGCCGTCCTTTGGTGTCGTCGTTGATGCCGCCGACGGGATCGCCGCCCGACGGCAGGCTGAAGGTCGCGTAGTCGAAGTTCTCGCCGTCGCCGATCTCCTGGTAACCGTAGCCGAACACCGAGGCGTAGAACTGCTGCGCCTGCCGGTAGCCGGGTGTGTGCAGCTCGTTCCAGCAGTAGGCGCCGTGCTCGTTGTAGATCTGCGCGCCGATGTGCTCCTTCGATTCCCACACACCGAAGGCCGCTCCGGTCGGATCGGTGGCGACGAACATGCGGCCGAACTGGTGCACGTCGAACGGCGGCATCAGGACGGTGCCGCCCACGGACGTCACCTTCTCCGCCACCTCGTCGGCGCGATCTGCGGCGAAATAGGTCGTCCACACCGACGGCATCGCCATGTTCTCCGGCTTGGGTCCGATGCCCGCCGCCGCGGATCCGTTGCGCATCGCCATCAGATAGCCGCCCGACTCCGACGGAGTCTCGTCGACCTCCCAGCCGAACAGCGCGGAATAGAACTCCCTGGCTCGGCCCGTGTCGTCGACTTGGCAATCGACCCAGCACGGCGTTCCCTGCGGCCACGCGGTGTCCCGTGTAGGCATATCCCTTCCTCCTACCTGATCGAAGATCGGTGAGTGGATGTCCAGCACTGCCTTGGCAACCGTTAGGCAACCAGAGTAGACCGATCCGTCGCGGTGGCTGGCACGAATGTCGAGGGAGGAATTCGTCGGCGAACGATCGTCCCGGCGGCGCGGGACGTGCGCCCGGTGGACGCGGATGTGTGGAGAACAGGTGGAGTCGGGACTTCGCGGTCGGTCGGCAGGACGGTGGTGCGGGTGTTGACGAGCGCGCGCGGCGGATCCGCGCTACCGCCGCGAGAGTTGGTACTGCGCGCCGTCTGCGGCGTGGTCGACGACTCCGACCCCCTGCTGTGCGCCGCGCACCAGTTGTCCCGGCTGCACGAGCAGCGCGAAGTGGTCGACACCGACGACACCGGCGAGATCGATTGGCAGCGTGCGCGTCTGGTGTGCGAGATCGATCGATGGGTCGGTCTGCTCACCCCGCCGCCGAGCCCGGAGGCGCCCATGCACACCGAGAGCATCGGCGCCGTCGTCGATCGGCTCGCCGAACTGGCCGTGCTGGCCTTTCTCGCGCTCGCCCGCGGCGCCGAGCAGCAGCTCACCGACGTGCAGCAGCGGCTGTACGAATTGGGCTGGGCCTACGACGATCTGATCGGCGAGGTGGGCATCGGCGCCCGGCGGCTGCCCGGCGCCGAGGCGAGCTGACGATCGAAAGCCGGTGCCGCGAACGGAATCCGTGAAGCGGTCGATCAGGCAGGCAGTTCCATCCCCCGTGCCAGCACCGGCCACGACGCCTTGAGCGCGTCCAGCCAGTAGCCCCAGGAATGGGTCCCGGTCGGCGGGAAGTCGTAGGTCGCCGGGATGCCGAGCGAGTTCAGCTTGGCCTGCATATTGTGACTGCAGTAATTGACGGCCGCCTCGATCACGCCGCCGATGATCACCTGGTTCGCCAGTCCGTCGATGCCGGGCAGCGTGAACGGACCGTTGAGAGTCTCGTAGGGGCCGGGCAGCCCGTTGCCGCTGGAGATGAACAGCTCCACCCCGCGCAACTTCTCGGCGTTCACGTACGGGTCGTTGGCCGCCCACATCGGATCGCCGAACGGGCCGTACATGTTGTCGGTGTTGCCGCCGCCCCACCCCCCGACGGCCACGTTGACGAACGAATATCCGGTCAGGTCGCTGATCTGCGCGCATCCGCTGTAAGCCGCCGCCGCGCGGAAGAGGCCGGGCGCCGCGATCGGCAGCTGAAGCACGGAGGTGCCCGAAGTCGACAGTCCCGCAATGGCATTGAGTCCGGTGGTGCCGAGCGCGCCGTCGATCAGGGGCGGCAGTTCCTCGGTGAAGAAGGTCCGCCATTTGTGTAGGCCGAGCACCGGATCAGGCGCCTGCCAATCGGTGTAGTAGCTGAACCGGCCGCCGATGGGCTGGATCACGTTGACGTTGTGCGCGGCAAGGAATTCCAGCGCCTGCGGGGTCCGGTGGTCCCAGTTCGCGGTGCCCTCGCCGCCATCGGCGCCGGAGAGCAGATACAGCGTGGGCCGCGGCACCGAGGCGTCGGCCGGACGTTGCACGGTGACGGTGATCGGCCTGTCCATGGCCGCCGAGTAGACGCTCAGCGTCAGGTGCCGGTCGTCCTGGATGGTGAAATCCACTATGCGCGAACCGTCTGGCGCCACGGGGCGCGCCAGCAACGCGCGGTTCGCCGTGATCGGATCGGTGTTCTCGGCTCGCGCCGTTCCCGGGACGAGCGTGGTGACCATCGCCGCGGCGGTCGCCGCCAGCACGATCGCGGGCCTGCCGAGCACTCGCCGCCCCATGGTGTACCTCCGTGACTCGTTCGGGTCCGTCGCACACTTCCAGGCACACCGTACTGGCTCGGTTACCCTTCGGCTATTCGCTGCGCGGCGTGCCGCTCGCTGCGCGTGTCAGGGGGCGGTCAGGCAGTCCACGAACAGGGCGGTGGCGGGTCGCGTGTCCTCGCTGCGCCACGCGACGGCCAGCTCGGCGGGATCGAGGCCGTCGACAGGGCGGTACACCAGGCCGGGCCGGCAATAGAGATCGGCGTTGCCCTCCGCGACCAGGGTGACGCCCAGCCCCGAGGCGATGGCCTCGAAAGTCTCGTCCGCCCCGGAGGCTTCGGCGCCGATGCGGACGGGATGCCCATTGCGGGCGTCGATCGCCAGCCAGTGATCGCGCAGCGGTCCCGCGGCGCTCGGCAGCGCGACGAACGGCTCGTCGAGCAGGTCGGTGAACGCGATCGTGGCGCGATCGGCAAGAACGTGCCCCTCGGGAAGCATCACGCCGCGGGATTCGCGACGCAGAATCCGGGTGCTGATCCCGTCCGGCGGGATGGGCAGCCAGACGATGCCGACATCGCTGGAGGCGTCGCCGAGCCCCGCCGTCGGATCCGACCAGCCGACCAGGCGCAGCGAGACGGTCCAGTCCGGCGCGGTGGCACGAAACCGGGTGATCGCGCGCCGCTGCAGATCGCGTCCCACCGCGGTCTGCATGCCGACCACGAGCGTCTGCGGGCGGCCGAGCGCCTGGGCGCGGGGGTAGGCGCGATCCCAGCGTTCGAGGATCTCGCGCGCGGTCGGTAGCAGCTCGGCGCCCTGTGCGGTGAGCGTGACGCCGCGGGGCGTGCGGTCGAAGAGGTCGAAGCCGAGGCGGCGCTCCAGCGCCCGGATCTGCTTGGACAGGGCCGGTTGCGAAACGAAGACGCGCGCCGCGGCCCTGGTGAAGTTGGCCTCCTCCGCCACCGCGACGAGGTAGCGCAGGTCCCGCAGATCGACGTCCATAACGCTTGGTTATACCAACAGGACTTGGACTCCGCCGGGTGTCCTCGGCGAGAGTGGTGCCATGACCAAGATCCCCGTGCGCCACCTCGGCGAAATCCCGGTATCGGCAGTCGGTTTCGGCGCGATGGTGCTCTCACCCGGTATGTACGGAGCCGTCGACGACGACCGCGGCCTCGCCGCGCTCCGGCACGCCTTCGACCAGGGCGCCACGCTCGTCGACTCCAGCGACGGCTACGGCGTCGACGGCCACAACGAACAACTGATCGGTCGCGCGGTCCGTGGCCGCCGCGACGAGATCATCATCGCCACCAAGTTCGGCTTCCGCATCCCGGAAGGCGCTGCGGCACACAAGTTCCCGGTCGGCTTCGCGTTCGGCGAACTGGCCGTGAACGCCGAGCCGCGTTACGTGCGCGGCTACGCCGAGCAGAGCTTGCGCAACCTGGGCACCGACGTGATCGACCTGTACTACCCGCATTTCCCCGATCCCGACGTGCCGATCGAGGAGACCGCGGGCGCGGTGGGCGAGCTGGTCGCCGACGGCCTCGTCCGCTACCTCGGTCTGTCCAATGTCACCGCCGAGCAGCTGCGCCGCGCGCACGCCGCGCATCCCGTCCAAGCGGTGCAGGCGGAATGGTCGATGTGGCGTCCGGTCGACCCGGAATTGCTGGCGACCGCGCGGGAATTGGGTGTCGGCGTGGTCGCATGGAGCCCGTTGGGCGCCGGCTTCCTCACCGGAACGGTCGATCGCGTCGGTGACGACGATTTCCGCGCCAACCTGCCCCGGTTCGACGCGGCCAATCTCGCGGCGAACAACGACTCGTACGCCGCGCTGCAGGGGATCGCGACCGAACTCGATATCAGCCGAAGCCAGTTGGCGCTCGCCTGGCTGCTGCACCAGGATCCGCACGTGGTCCCGATTCCGGGCAGCCGCACACCCGCGCACATCGAGGACAACCTGTTCGCGGCGAACATCGGCCTGCACGCCGACACCCTGCGCCGCATCGAGCAGATCCTCGACGGTGTCGAAGTGGTGGGGGCGACGCTGCTGGAGAACTGATCTCGGCAGGGCCGGACCGGCGGCGTGCCGACGGGACGGAGCGGTCCGGCCGAAGAATCCGACTTTCGCGGGACGATCCATCCGAGACACGCGAACGGTGTGTCGCCCTCGGCGCGCCGACTGGATTCGCGAGGCGGCAAATCTATAGTTTTGCTCGCAACGACGCATCGACTATGAATGTGGGGTGCTGTTCACACTCGTGATCACTTGCCTGCCATCGGATCTCCACGGTCGGAGGTCGATTTGACCATAGAGCACCCCATCGAGGACGAGGTCACGCAGCTGGCGCGACGGGTCGAAAAGGCCCGCGGACGGCTTGCCTATCAGTTCGACCCGGCTCTGACCGAGGCGTTGTCCGAAGACGAACTACACGCCGAACGCGATCTCGCCGAGCGAATTCGCGAACAGGACCGTGGTCAGCGATGGAAAGAGGTGCAGGCCGCTGCGGTCGCCTCAGACCGCGCCCGGCACACGGCGGAAGAAATCGCAAAGGCCGACATGCGAGATTTGTTGCTCGCCCGCAAGGCGATCGCCGCGCAGCGGCGCGAATCCAGTCCGCACGCCAAGCTTGCGTCGCTGTACCGGCACCGCGCGTGGTCGCTGCGCGCGCTGGCCGGCGTTGTCGGCGCCGGCATGCTGTGGTCCGCGGTCAATGTGCAGCACAACATCGCGCCCGGCGGACCTGGCGACCCGCTCTACTGGTTCAGCTACCTGCTGGAAGGGATGATCAGCGTCTGTCTGATCATCATCATGATCGGCACCAACAAGGTGGCCGAGTGGGGTGTCGTCGACAACCGCCGTCAGGTCGCGGCCGCCGAAATGGCGCTGCTGGCACTGACCGTCGGCCTCAACACCTACCCGTACCTGCGCGGTGGTCAGTGGTACGAGGTGGCGGTGCACGCGATCGCCCCCGTGATGATCGGCGTGGCCCTGTTGATTCACGACGCCGCGAGCGCACGGTACGGTCTCGCCATCCATCGGGCCACCGAACAGGTGCGCGAGCTGCCCGATCCCGCCGAGCAGATTCGGGCCAGCTTGCCTGCGCTCGTCGGTCTGCGTGCAGGTGCCGCGGCCGCCGCTGCCGAGCGTCGCGCGGTGCCCGTGTACGAGCCCGAGCCCGAGGTCGTCGCGGAGCGGATCGAGCTTCCGGAGGTCGACGAGTTCGACTTCGAGCAGTTCGACGACGGCGTCGAGAAGCGCCGCGCGCCGGAAGCTCCGCGGGCTACGAACGGCAGCAACGGCAAGGCGCCCCGCGAGCCGGAAGCGACCCGGGTCGCCAACGAGGTGTCCGCTCCGGCCCGCACCCCGAAGGAGGCCGAAAAGCCTGCCGTGGCAGCCAAGCCGCCTGTGGCAGCCAAGCCCGTCGTGGCAGCCAAGTCGCCCGTGGCAGCCAAGCCCGTCGTGGCAGCAGCCAAGGTGGACAAGCCGGTGGCCGAGCCTCCCCCGGTGCAGACGCCGGAGCCGGTGGCCGCCAAGGTGGTTGTCCGGCAGACGCCCCCGCCGCCGGCCAAGCCGATCGAGATCGACCCGCCAGCCGCGGCGCGCCCGGCCAAGGAGAGCTCGTCGATCAAGATGAGCACGAAGGACTCCCGCAACGCGAAGGACTCGCGCAAGGCGGCGCCGCCGGATCCGGACGGCGCCTACCACGAGGTCGTTCGCTCGTCGGGCATCTACGACACCGGCCAGTTCCGCATCGCGGAGGCGCTGGAACAGGAGCTCGCCGAGATGCAGGAGGCGCGCAGGCGGGCGCGCACCGGCAGGCAGCGCTCGGCGCTCAGCCCGGACTAGCGGCCGGGGTGAGCGACCGGCGCAGCCGCTGGTCGAGTTCGTCGCGATAGAACTCGAGGAAGCCGTCCGGATCCGGTCCGGCGTTCTGGAGGGAGAGGTGGTCGAAGCCCGCGTCGGTGTAGGCGCGGACGGCCTCGACGTAGCGTTGCGGATCGGAGCCGCAGGTGAAGTGATCGCGGATGTCCTCCTCGCGCACCGTGGCGCTGGCGGCGGCGAAGTTCACCGGGTTGGGTAGCTCGCTCATGACCTTCCAGCCGGCGAGCGCCCAGCGGGTCGTCTCCAGCGCGGCCTGCGCACCGGTGTGCTCGTCGGGGGCCCAGGCCAGCGGCACTTCGGCGTAGCGCGGTCCCGTGCCGCCGTGCTGGCGGTAGTGCCGGACGATCTCGGGGTCGGCGTCGGTCGCGAAAAGGCCGTCGCCGAGTTCGGCCGCGAGCTCGGCAGACCGCGGTCCGCCCGCCGCGACCGCGATCACCGGTGGCTCGTCGGGCAGGTCGAAGATCCTGGCGTCCGAGAGATGCAGGTATTGGCCCGCGTAGGACCGGTAGCCGCCGCTCCAGAGCAATCGGATGATGTCGATCGCCTCGCGCAACATGTCGTGACGCACCCGCACCGAGTCCGGGAACTCCAGGCCGACGATGTGCTCGTTGAGCCGTTCGCCCGATCCGACACCGAGGGTGAAGCGTCCGTCGGACACCAGCGCCATGGTGGCGGCGGCCTGAGCCACGATCGCCGGGTGGTAACGCAAGATCGGGCAGGTCACGCCGGTGGCCATGCCGATGCGGTCGGTACGCGCCGCGATCGCACCGAGCACCGTCCACGCGAACGGGGAGTGGCCCTGGTTGTCGAGCCAGGGGTGGAAGTGGTCGCCGATCTCGACGAAATCGAAACCCGCTCGCTCGGCCTGCACGGCTTGGCGGATCAGCTCGGCGGGACCGAAACCCTCTGCCGCCAGCTTGTACCCGATCTGCATCGCTACCTCCTTGGCTGGGTGTCGCCGGGCGATCACCCGGTCGGCTACCCCCACTAACCCTCAGCAAACTGAGCGCAAGGCCACCGGCGGGTGCAAAGTGATCTAGGTTTGTCCTGCCCGCACCCGGGTAGATCCGCATCGTCGCATGTCACCGTGGATCGTTCGGGAGGCCCGATGGTCACAACACAGACAGACTCGGCCGTGACCCTCCCCGAATGCCGACTGCCCCGCGATCGGTGGGCAAACTCTATGGGCCCGGTGATCTCGAGGCGACTCCGCGGGAACCACCGCCCAATCGACGTCCTCCTCATCCCGCGCGGCTCCACTGCCATACGGCACGATCGGACGACGGTGCCCGAGACGGTTCCGTGCTGTACTCGGCGTCTGCTCGACCCCGGACCCATCGAGCACCGGAGGGTCCTGTGATCGGCTACTACATCCACCACCACGGCTCGGGTCATCTCCTCCGCGCTCGCCGCATTCGCGCCTGCCTCGGGCAACCGGTGACCGCGCTGTCCTCGCTGACCCTGTCCGACGACGAGGTCTTGGACGATGTCGTCCACCTGCCCGCAGAGAACCCCGCCTCCACCGTCGGCGACCCCACCGCCGCGGGCGCCCTGCACTGGGCGCCGCGCCACGACCGCGGTCTCGCCGACCGGATGGCGGCGATCGCGGCGTGGATCGCGGCCACCCGGCCGGATGCGATGGTGGTGGACGTGTCCGTCGAGGTCGCGCTGCTGGCCCGCCTGCACGGCGTGCCCGTCGTCTGCATGGCGCTGCCGGGTGCACGCACCGATCCCGCCCATCAGCTGGTGCACCGCATCGCCGAGCGGCTGATCGCCGCGTGGCCGCGCGATCTCTACGATCCGCTGTGGCTGCGGCCGTACGCGGACAAGACCCGCTACGTCGGCGGCATCACCCGATTCGACGGCCGTCCCCCGGTGTTCCCGCCGCGCGACGAACGTCCGACCGTGCTGGTCGTCGGCGGCGCGTGCGGCGGCTCGAGCACCGCGGCGCAGGTGCGCGTCTGCGCCCTTCGTCACCCTGAATACCACTGGCGCAGCATCGGATTGGGCGACTGGGCGGACGACCCGTGGCCGGAGCTGTGCCGGGCCGACGTGATCGTGACGCACGCGGGACAGGGCGCGGTCGCCGATGTCGCCGCCGCCGCGAAACCCGCCATCGTGGTGCCCGCGCCGCGTCCCTACGGCGAACAGGAAGCCACCGCGCACACACTCGCCTCGGCCGGAATGGCGCTCACGGTGGACCGCTGGCCCGATCTCGGCGACTGGCCCGCCCTGCTCGCGCGGGCACGCGATCTGGACACCGGCCGCTGGCGTGCGTGGCAGACGCGCGGGGCGGGCGCGCGGGCCGCCGCGGCCATCGCCGAAGTCACCGGCGAGCGGCTGCGCTCCGCCTCGTGAGAACCGCGATCGTCGCGATCTGCCTGTGCCGCCGTTCGAAGAACTATCCCCTGTGCGACACCAGCCACCGAAACCACCGTCGCGCCCGGCGCGTAGGAAGGCGCCGCTTCCGGATCGACAGCGCCGCAGGCGAACTCGATGCCGGGCACTTCATCGCCCAGGGCGGGAAAGCCGAAGCGCAGGAATTCATGAGGGGGAGTCGAGCGCTGTGGCGGGCGATGGTTCGGTGCGGGTGAGCGGCGAATCTCGGTGATCACGTTTCGGTAACGGGGATGCGGGTACCCCACCAGAGTCGAATTCCGTTGGAAACGAGGTAGATCGGATGAAACAGAAATCGACGGTGGGCGCCGCGGACGACGTCGGCCGGGCGGACACCTATGACAATGTCGAGCCGTGGTTCGAGAAGCTGGCGAGCCTGGAGGAGAACGACCCGAACCGGCTGCGGGTGCGGGAGGACATCGTGCGGATGTGCCTGCCGCTGGCCGAACACATTGCACGTCGCTTCGCAGGCCGCGGTGAGGCGTTCGACGACCTGCACCAAATCGCCCGCCTCGGGTTGGTGCAGGCCGTGGATCGCTTCGACGTCTCCCGCGGCAGCTCGTTCCTGTCGTTCGCGGTACCGACCGTGATGGGGGAGGTGCGGCGGCACTTCCGCGACCGCACCTGGTCGGTGCGGGTTCCGCGGCGGCTCAAGGAGATTCAGCAATCGATCGGTCCCGCCACCGAGACGCTGGCGCAGCGGCTCGGCCGCATGCCCACCGCGCGCGAACTCGCGGCCGAGCTGGAGGTGGAGCTCTCCGAGATCACCCAGGCGCTGGTCGCGAGCAACGGCTACCAGGCGGGCTCGCTGGACGCGGTGTCCCGTGACGGCGACGAGGACAGCTCCGCACGGGCCGCCGTGCACACCCTCGGCGCGGAGGAACCCTGCTACCGGCTGCTGGAGGACGCGATGGCGGTGCGCCCGCTCATCGCCGAACTGCCGGAGCGGGAGCGCCAAGTGCTGGTCATGCGGTTCTTCGAGAACAAGACTCAGACCCAGATCGCCGAGCGTCTCGCGGTGTCGCAGATGCAGATCTCG
The DNA here is from genome assembly GCF_001613045.1 of Nocardia lijiangensis NBRC 108240. Classification (GTDB taxonomy): domain Bacteria; phylum Actinomycetota; class Actinomycetes; order Mycobacteriales; family Mycobacteriaceae; genus Nocardia; species Nocardia lijiangensis. The sequence goes on from NZ_BDBP01000019.1 coordinate 97,599, forward strand.
CGCATTCTCGCCAAGACGCTGAAGACGCTGCGCGACCGGGCGCTGGGTGCGGAGACCGAGTACCGGGCAGCCTGATTCGGGTCACCTGCCCGGGTTGCCGGGCAACCGGCAGCCCACGGTCGCGGTGATCGTCATCGAGCGGGCATCGGCGAAGACCGATAGCTCGGTGTTGCTGTCCCACTCGGCGCCGTCTGCGCCTTCGAAGGTGACGTGCCGGTCCGGCGACGAGTTACCGCCTGGCAGCATGTCCGTCGCGCCTGCTGACGCGGCCAGTGCGCGAGCCGTCTCCTGGAAACCGGGCCACGCTCCCTCCGGCAGCGAACCGTCGGCGTGATAGCGCGGCAGGACAACCCGCCTGCCGCCGGTGTGCGCGTACGGCCCGTAGCAGGGCCCGAGCGCGCGGTCCTCGCTCCGGCTCCAGCGCAGCGCGGGATCGATCGCCGAGGCGGCGGCCGCGATCTGGTCGACGACCGAGGCGATCTGTCGCTCGGCCGCCTCGGAAGACGGCAAATCGGTCAATTCGGCTGTCGTGGCCGCGATCTCGTCCGCGGAAGGCGGCGGCGCGGGCTCGCCGAGCAGGGTGGCGCAGCCGCCGATTGTCAAGGCCACTACCGCGAGTGCGGCGCACCGGTGCACAGCGGCAGGCCGCCGTCGCGGTCCGGTCATCGTCGTCTCCCACGTTCCCCGCGGCCGCACGGATCGTGAGCGCGCTTCTCCGGCAATCCTATTCGCGACCGGGTAGTGCGAGGGCAAAACCGCGACGCGCCGCCGACGCGAGCCGCCACCCCCGTAGCGACTCCTCGGAGATGTCGATTCCCGAGACATCCGGCGATGTTTTGGATAGTTTGACCCTCGTTCAGTGAAGATCTGGCAAACACTATCCCTGGCCCGGTGGCGACGGAGATTCGCGCGCGCCGCGCGGCCACTAGGAGGGGGTGTGCGGTGACGGGGAAATTCGAGGCAGGCCAACAGATCGTGTGCCCGGCGCAGGGCAGTGAGGGACCGAGAACGTGGTGACCATCGCGCAGTTGCGGGCCGTCCTGGCGATTCTGCACATCGACCCGGACACACTCGACCCGCCCTTCGGCAGTCCGCGGGATGCCACCGCCGAGCGCGCGCTGCTGGTCGGCCTGCTGCAACACGTGGTCGGCGGCGCATCGCGCCAAGCGATGACCGCCCACGAGGATCCGGCCGAGCGGATGTGCGCCGATGCCACCGAGTTGCACGACCGCATCGGCGCGATGGCGGCGGACGCCACCGCCGAGCCCGCGCCGGCACTGCTCGCGGCCGCGGCCCGGTCGTCCGACGCCACCGCCGCGCTGCTCGAGCTGAGCCGCAACCCCGCGGGCGGCGAGGCCGAATCCCGCTGGCAGCGTGCGCTGACCGATCTCGGGCAGGCCTATCACCTGCTCAACGACGAGTACGTCGGCCGATCGAACACCACAACGGCCCCGCTTCGTTGAGGGGTCGTGCGGGGTGCCGCCCGGGCGGGGGCGTCAGACCGGATCGGCCGCGCGGCGGTCGCGCCACACCAGGACCGGTTCCACCACGCGCGCCGCTATCGGGCCGAGCACGGCCATGAGCAGCACGTACGTGGTGGCCAGCGCGGCGAACTCGGTCGGCACCGCACCCGCGGTGACCGCCAATCCCGCGATGACGATGGAGAACTCGCCGTGTGCGACCAGCGCGGTGCCCGCGCGCGCCCGCCCGTAGCGTGAGCTGCCCGCGCGTTTGGCGGCCCACCAGCCGGTGGCGACCTTGGTGGCCGTGGTGACCGCGGCGAGCAGGCAGGCCCAACCGAGCACCGGGGGGATGGTCGACGGATCGGTACTGAGCCCGAACAGCACGAAGAACAGCGCGGCGAACAAGTCGCGCAGCGGCTCCAGGATCTTGGTGGCGTTGTGCGCCGTCGAATCCGAGATCGCGATGCCGAGCAGGAACGCGCCCACCGCCGCCGAGACCTGCAGCGCGGACGCGAGTCCGGCGACCAGCAGCGCGGAACCGAGCAACTTGAGCAGGAAGATCTCGCGATCCTCGCTGTCCACGATCATCGAGACGTATCGCCCGTAGCGCAGCGCGACGACGAGCACCACGGTGACGGCGAGCAGCGCGATCCCCACCGTGGTGAGACCGGCCAGGAATCCGGCGCTCGCGAGCACCGCCGTCAGCACCGGCAGGTAGCCTGCCATGACCAGATCCTCGAATACCAGGATGGACAGGATCGTCGGCGTCTCCCGGTTGCCCAGCCTGCCGAGATCGTTGAGCACCTTGGCGACGATGCCCGACGAGGAGATGTAGGTGACGCCCGCCATCGCGATGGCGCCGGCCAGGCCCCATCCGAGGAAGAGGGCGACCAGGACGCCCGGGGTCGCGTTGAGCAGGATGTCCACCACGCCGGCGGGCCAGGAGCGGCGCATGCCGGTGACGAGCTCGGCGGCGCTGTACTCCAGGCCGAGCAGCAGCAGGAGCAGGACGACGCCGATCTCGCTGGCCAGATGGATGAACGAATCGACGCGGCCGAGTTCGACGAGTCCGCCTGTGCCGAACATCAAGCCGCCGACCAGATACAAAGGGATCGGCGACATGCCGATGCGGGCGGCGAGGCGCCCGAGCAGACCGAGACCGAAAAATACCGCGCCCAGCTGAATCAACGCGAGCGCGGTTTCGTGTGCCACCATGCCTCAGCCGTCCGTGAGGATGCCGGCGGCGGCCGCTAGGCCCTCCGAGGTGCCGACGACTACCAGCACGTCGAAGGCGTTGAACACGAAATCCGGTCCGGGCGAGGCGATTGCGTGCCCGGCGCGCACCACCGCGACGATGGATGTCTTGGTGCGCGTGCGCATCCGGGTGTCCCCGAGCGGCCTGCCGTCGTACGGCGAGCCGCCGCGGACGGTGAGCTGACGGGTGGTGACCCCGTCGAATTCGCGGTGCTCCTCCTGTAATCGGGCCACCACCTGTGGTGCGCCGAGCAAGGTGGCGAGCAGCGCCGCTTCGCGCTGGGTGAGCGAGATCTGGTCGGTGACGTCGGGGTTGTCGGGCTTGCTGACGATCAGGTCCAAAGTGCCGTCGCGATGGTCGATCACGCCGACCCTCCGGCTGTTCTTCAATGGAAAGTCTTTGCGTACACCAATACCCGGCAAGGGTGTCACCTCTACGTTCACGACTCCACCCTATCCGGACAATTCGGACTACTTTCGCGGCCGCTCGCCACGCATCGTGAGCGGCCGCGAATCAGTGGTGATCGAGCTGCGCCGCGCGCACCGCGCGATAGCGCTCGCCGAGTCCGTCCAGTAGCGCCCGGAGTCCGACCTCGAAGGCGTCCTCATCGATGCGGTGTTGCCGATCGGCGAGCAGGTGGGCCTCGCTGAGGTGCGGGTAGTCGCCCCCGTACACCGTGGCGTCGGCGGGGAATCCCGCGGCGAACGACGCGAGCGCGGAGCCGGTGACGAAGTAGCGCATCAGCGCGCCGACGGTGGTCGCCTCGCGGCGCGGCCAGCCCGCCGCGACGAGGCCGCCGAACACCGCGTCGGCGATCCGCAGGGCATTGGGACGGTGGCCGGGCCCGCCCGCCAGCGCCGGGACGATGTTCGGATGGGCGGCCATGGCGGCCCGGTACGAGTGGGCCCAGTCCCACAGCGCCGTGCGCCAATCCGCATTCTCCGCGCCGAGTGCGGCGAACATGCCGGTGTCGACCTCGCCGAGCACCGTGTCGGCAATGGCATCGATGAGTTCGTCCTTGGTGCCGACGTGGTTGTACAGCGAGGGTCCCTGCACGCCGAGCTCGGCGGCGATTCGCCTGGTCGACACCGCCGCCATGCCTTCGGCGTCGAGCAGTGTCAATGCGGCGGCCACGATGCGCGCTCGTGTGAGCAGCGGGTGGCGGGGTCGTGCCACGGGTTTGCCTCCTTGTCCTGTCGCAGCATTGTCGCAGGAGACAAAAACTTGCATTGCTAGTTTATCGACCTTACGGTGAATCGGAAACTTTCACCGCTAGTTTTGGAGCGTGATTTTCCATGCGGGTTGTCTCTTTGGCGCGAGCCAGGCACAGACCCATCGAACGACTACGCGGCGTGCTCGCTGCGACCGTTGTTGCCGGCGTGACGGCGCTCGGCACGACCCATGCCATCGGTCCCGCGGCGGCCGCGCCAGAGCCCGCCTCGTCCGAGTCCATCGAACAACAGCTCGCCGATCTGGTCGGTGCGGGGCTGCGGCCCGCGCCGGACGGCAGGCAGGTGCAGCCCATCGTGGACACCGGCAGCGGGTCGGGGTCGTCGGGCGCGCGTAGCCACGCCTCCCAGGTCGTCGGCGAGGGGCCCGAGGTGTCGGCCTTTCTCGCGGCGTTCGTGAACGGGCTGTCCCATCCCGATGCGGCGCCTCCCGGCGCGAATCGGCCGGATTGCCGTCCGAGCGCGGAGCATCCGCGGCCGGTGGTGCTGGTGCACGGTACCTGGCTCAACGCCTACGACACCTTCGCGTACCTGTCGCCGCGGCTCGCCCGCGCCGGGTATTGCGTGTTCACCTTCAACTTCGGCCGCGCAGGCGTGTTCGAGGGCGGCGGCCTCGGACCGCTCCTGCCCGGCCGCAACGGCGTCGGCCCGATGGAGGATTCGGCCCGTCAGCTGCGCGACTACGTCGACACCGTGCTGGCTGCCACGGGCGCCGAGCAGGTCGACCTGGTCGCGCACTCGCAGGGCGGTCCGGTCTCCAGCCAGTACCTGAAATTCGAAGGCGGCGCGGGCAAAGTGGGCAAGCTCGTCTCCTTCGGCGGCACCAACCACGGCACTTCGCTGATGGGCATGGCGACGCTGGGACGGCTCATGACCAACCTCGGCCTCAACATCCTGGGCTTCTACCGGCCGCTGATCGGCCAGGCCAACATCCAGCAGGTCGTCGGTTCGGAGTTCTACGCCCACCTGAATCGGGACGGCGACACCGTGCCCGGCGTCGAATACACCGCGGTCGGCACCAGGCACGACCAGATCTCGAACCCGTACGAATGGACCTTCCTGCAGCCGGGCCCGGATGCCCCCGTGCAGAACATCACCCTGCAGGACGGCTGCGAGCAGGACATGTCCGATCACTTGACGCTCATGTACTCCCCGCGCGTCGCCTCCATCGCGCTGCGCGCCTTGGACCCGCAGGCGTCCACCGAGCTGACGTGCACGTTCAACCCGTGGATGATCGGCGGCGGCGGGTCGCTCTGACGGTCAGCGCCGCATCTGGGCCGGGTGGAACGGGCAGTGCCACTGCGCCGTGACCACCCGGCCCGAGTACTGACAGGCCTCCGATCCGGCGACCACGCCGAGCAGCATCGGGTTCACCGAGCCCTGCAGCGCGATGTCACGGGCGCGGATCATCCGTTGAAACGAGGCGAGCGCACCGGAGTCGGCGAGCCGGGCGAACTGCGCGTGCGGATTGAAAACCACAGCGGGCCAGGGGAACCGGCGCGCCGCGCGGGACGCCAGCGGATGCAGGCCGATGACGTGATAGGCGCGGGCGCCGATACTGAAGGCGAAGCGCGGGTCGCGCGGATCGTCGCCGACCCCGGGGTCCCACGGGTAGCGGCGAGCGTCGAACTCGTGCATGCGCTGGAGCTGGGTCCAGAGCAGACGCTCGAACCGGGCTTCGGAGGTTACCGGCGGGCCGGTGCACACCAGCACGTAGCTCGCGAAGCCGAAGTCGTCCACGGTGGTGGCGAAGGCGTAGAGGTCGGCGCAGGCCGCCCGCGCGGTCGCCCACGCGCCGAGATCGCCGTGCACACCGAGGCGGTATTGCCCGCGGCGCACGACGGATCGGGCACCGAGACAAGGGAAATCGCCGCGCAGCACGGTTCTCCGGAAGGCGAGTTCGACCGTCTCGATGAGGGGTCGACGGCGGTCGCGCGCGGCCCGCTGACCTGCTCGCGCGGCGGTCCGTTCGGTGTCGGGCGTCGCCCGCATGGCCGGCGTCCCCGGTCAGACAGGCGCTTGCGCGGCGACTGACACGGTGCCGGTCAGCGAATCGGCGCGGTACTCCGGTGTCACGTCGGCACGCGACTCCGGATCGGCGAACACCACGGCGCCGGTCGCGCTCAGTTCCGCGGGATCGGTGTGTGCGCCGGGCGCGTCGGGCAGATACAGCGTGAAGGTCCGCTCCCGTTCGATCGGCCCGCCGCGGCCGACGGTTTCGTAGCGCAGCGTGCCCGAGACCTGCGTCCCCGCGCCGGGGGAGTGCACGTTCAGTTGGTGCCCCTCGAGGCGGTGTTCGCCATCGAAGGGGTTGTGTGTCTCGTCGAGGGTCAATGTCAGGGAGACGGGTCCGGCGGCGTAGGTCAGCGCGAGCCCGGCGCCGGTGAGTGCGTAGGTGGCGGTCATGTCGAATCGTCCTTCGATATCGGGTGGGCACCGCGTCGACGACGCTACGGCGTGGCGGCGGTGTCGACATGCGTAGTCGGCTACTCGTTCCCCCCGGGCTGCCACGAGCGGGGAGCGCCCTCGAAAACGACGAAAGGGACGCCCGGCCGGAAGGCGGGCGTCCCTTTCAGTGGTGATGCCGGATCAGCAGCTGGTCGGCGCCGGGTCGCCGCGGAAGCGGGACTCGACATAGTTCCACGCGTCGGGGAACCCGGCGACGGCCGCGGTCATGTGTTCGGCGATGTCGTAGGGCACCAGTTTCACCGGGGCGCCCGCCTTGCAGTACCGGTCGGCGACCTCGGCCAGCGAGTCGAACGGCGTCAGCGTGTCGTAGCGGCCCTGCCACAGGTAGGTCGGCACGGTCGGCACGCCGGGGAAGTCGCGCAGGCTGTTCTCGTGCAACACCTCTCGCGCCTGCGGGCTGTCCATCAGGCTCTTGGATGCGGCCATCTGCTCGGCGCTGCGGAAGGCGCCGTGGAAGAGCAGGAAGCGGCGGCAGGCGTCGTGGGTGAACTCACGGAACCACAGGCCGTTCTCGTTGAGCTGATCCGAGACCGGCAGCCGGTTCGGGTATTCCCGTTCCAGACCCATCGCCGCGGCGAAGGCGAGACCGAAGCCGGGGTGCGGCTCGAAGCCGAGGCCGAGTGCCATCTGCTCGAGATCGGCGGGGACGCCGCCCGCCACGGCGGCGGTCAGCTTCAGCTCGGGCGCGTAGGTCGGCTGGAGCGCGGCCGCCCACGCGGTGGCCATGCCGCCGCCCGAGTAGCCCGCGATCGCGACCGGCGAACTGCCGAGCCCGAGTTCGGCGACCTTCTGCACCGCCTTCACGCTGTCGAGGGTGATCATCCCGCTGAGCTTGGCCGCGCCGTAGGCGACCGTCGGGCCCAGGTAGTCGGGCAGCGAGACGGCCCAGCCGCGGCCGATCGGCAGCATGGCGCCGACCGCGTCCTGCAGTTCGCCGTTGAACAGTGAGCGCGACGGGTTGCACCGGGAGCCCAGCGAATTGATCAGCGCCTGATAGGAGACCAGGGGTGGGTTCTGCACCCCAGGGGGGACGAGCACGGTGGTGACGGCCATGATCGGGTTGCCGCCGGAATTGGTGGAGCGGAAAGCCACCTGCCAGCCTTCGGTGCCCACGTAGAGGCCGGTGTCGATCTTTCGGGTCCGTACGACGTCACCGGGCTTCAGCGCGGCGAGCTCGGCGGGCGCACTGTAGAACGGGTCCGGATCCGGTTCGGGGTAGAGAGGGTCGGCTTGCGCCGGAGCACCCACGACGCCTAGAGACAAGATGCTCAAGGCGAGGACGAGTATTCGAGTCGTGACTGTGGACACGGTCTTCTTTCACACATCAGGCATCGCCGATGGACGACCGTGGGATGAGGGGCCGCGGCGGCCATCGGTAGGCGAGTTGGCAAGGTGGGGAATGGAACAGTGGAACGGACTGCGGTCACTGCGTGGGCAGTGGTCGATCGAAAGAGATCGCTGGAGACGCGCACACGCCATCATCGCCCCTCGTGGCGAATGGTCGTGGCAGGGTGGCGCACCTCCTTCGCCTCCGTGGCTGCCCGGGCCGCAGGCGGCGGCACCATCCGCCGCGAACATATCGCAACCAAGATCGCGCTGAGGAGCACGACACACCGAACTTGATGATCTTCACAGCGATTGCGCGAGCCCGCTGTGGCGTGTCACAGCACTGCCGCTGTCCGCATTCGGCGGCGCCACCAGCGGGTAAGAGTCGAGGAATGTTGTGCCCGAAGAGAATTCGGACCCAACATAGCACTGGTCCGGCGTCCGGGGAACCGGCCGTGATCAGCGGTGATCAGCACGGTCGGGGCGGTGCGCCCGTCGAGAACAATCGGTAGCGATCATCCAGCATCGCGACGGTCAGTCTCGCGCGGCCGAGCTGGCCATCATCGTGATCATGGCGACGACGGGGAAGAGCAGCAGCCAGGTGTTCGGGATCCACCATGCCGGATCGAAATCGCAGCGCACCAAGTAGAAGTTCAACGCCATCAATCCCGCGGCGGCGGTCGCGGTCAGCGAGACGAGCATCATCCGCTCGGCCACCGGCGGATACCTGCCCGCCATCGCCAGACTCGCGAGGCCGATGCCGATGGCCGCGAGATCGAGCCCGAGGAACGACCAATTCCACTGCTGCAGAAAAGGATCCGTTCCGACGCTGAGCGCGCCGAGCGCCGTCGCGACCCAGTAGGCGAGGAAACCCAGATCGGTCCACAGCATGATTCGCTTGGTGCGGGCGAAACGGGCGTCGGCCATCCGACATGCCTCCTGGGGCGAACCATCCGAGCGGGGCGGGCGCGGGAGGGTGCCCCGTGGCGAGCCTAGCGCAGACGACGCGCCGACGCCGGTCTCGAAATGTCCTGCGACCAGCCGGACACGCCCGTCGCACCGCGGGCGTGCTGGACCGCCGTGCGCCGCCACCCGGGTGATCGGTGACGGCGGCGGCGAATCTCGATCAGGGAGTGGAGAAACCGATCAGGGCGCCGATGCCCGCGCCGATCGGGACGGTGACCAGGGCGCCGACGCCGCCGAGGAAGAAGCCGATCACCGCGCCGACACCCGCGCCGATCAGCGCGCCCACCACGGCGTTGTGCTGCTTGCGTGCGACGGTCTCGTCGTAGTCGACGAGCTGGCGCAGGTGCTGTGCGGTGGCCGCAGGCGCGCCCGTCGGCGTGAGGGTGAGGGTCCGGCCCGCGTCGGTGATTTGCGGTGTCAGGCCGAAGGTCTGGCCGTGGGCGGTGAAGCCCATCGGCAGGGTCGCGACGATGCGGCCCGTGGCGTCGGTGAGGGTGACCGCCCGTGCGTCACCGGCGAGGCCGAACGCACCGCCGTCGACGGTGGTGACGATGCCGCTGCCGTCGGGCGTCGGGCCGGTGGTGTAACCGATGCCCTGGTCGACGCCGCGTACCGACACCTCGGCGGCGGGGTCGGTGGGCTGGGCGCCGACAGCGCCCGCGGATATGCCGATGGCCCCGATCGCGAGCAGGGCGGAAGCGGCGAATTGATTGACTCTCATCGTGTTTCCCTACGTGTTTCGTTCGGGCAAGACAGCCGATGCGTCCCCAAGAGGCCGGTTCTCGGCCGTCTTCATTCTCGCGTCCCAACGTGCGAAACGGGCGGTTTTGCGAAATCTCCACTCTGGAAACGCTTTTCCGGGTATCGCGTTGGTTCGACGGCCGCGCGAGCAAGTCCGTGCCGCCGGAGATCACCCTCGGGCATCGAGGGTGGCGTCGCCGTCGGTGCGCTGCGCCGGGTGAACGGTGTAGACGACCGACCATGGCCCGGTGGGTTTTTCGGGAACGGGCACCGGGAGCGGGGCAGTTCCTTCGGCCAGAACGGCGGCGGCCACCTGGGCGAAGCGCGGTGCGGCCGGGTGCGGCGAGGCGTCCGGCCAGACGGCTCCGACGCGCAGGCTCAGCGGTCGCCCGGCGAGGGGACGCCAGGCCACCCTGGGTTCGCGCCGGGCCAGCACCTCCCGGGTGAGGGCGACGCCACTTCCCGAAAGGACCAGTCCGAGCAGGAATTCGGGATTGCGGGCAGGCCGGACACGTCCCGGAACGAATCCGTGCGCGCGGCATACCTCGAGCAATTCGTCGTGCCAGCCGGGCGCTGCCACGCGTGGGGAGAGGATCAGCTCGTGTCCGGCGAGATCGGCGAGGCTCACCTCGTGCAGTCGCGCCAGCGGGGAGGTGCGTGGCAGCGCCACGCCGAGAGGCAGTTCCGCGCTCGGCCCGTACTGCAGATCGGGTGCGTCGACGGGATGCTCCACCAATCCGACGTCGAGTTCCGCAGTGGCGAGCAGGCGCAGCTGTTCGGTGGTCGTGAGTTCGTGCAGGTCCACGGTGAGTCCGGCGGAGTGCGCGGCCAATTCGCGCAACAGGCGATGCAGCACGGCGGCGGGCGTATCCGGCGGAACTCCCGCGCGCAGTGTCCCGAGACTGCCGTCACCCGCCTTGCGGGCCACCGTGCGCAAACGCTGCTCCGCCGCCAGCACGGCCCGCGCCTCCGCGATGAGCAGCTGCCCCGCCGTCGTGAGCTGCACGGCCCGCCGCGAGCGGTCGAACAGCGCGACGCCGAGCTCGCGTTCGAGCCGCTGAATGGACTGGCTCAACGGCGGCTGGGCGATGCCGAGCGCCTCGGCCGCCCTGCCGAAATGCATCTCCTCGGCGACCACCAGGAAATGGCGCAGGTGCCGTGCGAGATCCATCGCTCGACGATATGCGATCGGATATCGAGCGCCTGGGCGCGGGCCGACTACCGTGAGCCGTTGTGTCACCCGAGGAGCGCATCCGCGAGATCTTTGCCGAGCTGCCGGTGCGCGGCCGGTTGCACGCCGTCGACCTGGCCGACGGCCGCGAGCTCGGCGTCGGCGCCGACGACCAGGTGGTGATCGCCTCGATCTTCAAGATCCTGCTGATCCTGGAGTTCAGCAGGCAGGTCGACGCGGGCCAGCTCGATCCGACCGAGCGGGTGCTGGTGCGCGCCGCCGACCGGCTGGGCGGCTGGGGGACCGCGGGCTGCGCGGACGATGTCGAGATGTCGCTGCGCGACTTGGCCTACTTCATGATGTCGGTCAGCGACAACACGGCCGCCGACCTGCTGCTGCGCCGGATCGGGCCGGACACGCCCGCGCTGCTCGCGGCCGAACTCGGGCTCGCGAGCACCCGCGTGATCGGCGGTCCGCGCCAGCTGCTGGAGACGATGTTCGCCGACGTGGGCGCCCGCACCGCTGCGGAATTCGCAGAAGTCTTCCCGAGCCTGTCGCGCGAACAGGTGGCGGGCATGCGGGTGTTCCGGCCCGAGCACACCACTTCCAGCACCGCACGGGAGATCACCCGGCTGCTCGGCATGATCTGGCGCGATGAGGCTGGCAGCCCCGCGGCCTGTGCCGCGACCCGAGACCTGTTGCGGCGTCAGATGTTCTGGACCCGGCTGGCGGCCGGATTCCCGGACGAGGTGCTGGTCGCCTCGAAGACCGGCACGCTGCCCGGCCTGCACATGGAGGCGGGGGTGGTGGAGTACCCGGACGGCGGGCGCTACGCGGTGGCGGTGTTCGCGCACAGCGACGAGCTCGGCACCCGGCGCATCGACGTCGACCTGGCCATGGCGCGGTCGGCGCGCCTGGCGGTCGACACCCTCCGCGGCAGCTCCAACCTGGACTGATATTCGATCGCCTATCGGCTGAGCGGGTTTTCGATCTTGGACGCCGCCGCGGTTCGCCTGCTTGTCTCGTCGCCATGACATCTCCACGGATCAACCGCCGCACCCTGTTTCGCACCGCCGCCGCGGGTGCGGGAGTCGCGGCCGTCGGCGCGGCGGGCGCGGGCGTCCTGCTCGCCGGACGGGAATCCGAGCCGATTCGCCTGCCCGGCGCCGGGAATGCGGAATTCCGCTGGCTCGGCGTCTCCGGCTGGCGCATCGACATCGGCGGGGACACGCTGCTCATCGATCCGTACCTGACCCGGTTTCCGGTCGGCCTCGCCGCGGGCGCCTTCGATGCGAGCAGCCCGCTGCGGGTCGATCCCGGCGCGATCGACCCGCACGTCGGCGCCCCGAAATACGTGTTCGTCACGCACACCCACTGGGACCACTTCAACGACGTGCCGCACATCGCCGCGCGCAGCGGCGCACGGGTTTTCGGCACTCTCACGACCTGCCAGGTGGCGCAGTCCTACGACGTGCCGCCCGCGCAGCTGAGCGTGGTGAAGGGCGGCGAGGTGCTCGATTTCGGCGGCTACACCGTGGAGGTCGTCGGCTCGCTGCACAGCCGCACCGGCCAGTACTCGGTCACGTTCTCCGGCGTGCGGACCAGCAGGCCCGAGCGCCCCGCCACCATCGCCGACCTGCCCGAGGGCGACACCCTGGCGTTCCTGCTCCGCATAGACGGCGGGCCCTCGGTGTTCTTCATGGGCGCAAGCGATTTCGTCGAACGCAACCTGACCGGCGCCGCACCGGACGTCGCCATGATCGCGGTCAACGCCAGCGACGCCACCCACGATTACGCCGCGCGGCTGATGCGGGCGCTGGATCACCCGCGCACCGTGGTCCCGGTGCACTGGGACGATTTCGAATCCCCGCAGGCGAACCCGCCGCGCACCGACGAGATCAGCGGGCGGCGCCGCGACGCGCTGATCGCCGGGGTGCGCGCGGCGAGCCCGCAGACGGAGGTGATCGTGCCGGAGTACCTGACGCCGTACCGGTTCGGGTGAGGGCCGAACGGGGTTAGCCCATAAGATCTCGCCCATGAGAAAACTCGCACACCGCCGGATCACCTTCCTCGCCGGAGCCGTCATCGCCGCCGCGCTCCCCGTGGCAGGAGCCGGGTACGCGTTCGCGGACCCGGCCACCGACGCCTACTTGCATGCGGCGAAGGAGGCCTGCGAGTCCGCGGGCTTCCAGCTGAACACCAATGTGGCGGCCGCCGGCTTCCGCTCCGCGACCGCGCCGTGCCTGGACTCGCGGACGCTGGCCGTGGTGCAGGTGCCCGTCGCGAACGGCACCGCGTGCTCGATCCTGGACGGGATCGTCACCCGTGAGGGCACCGCTTTCGACGGCGTCTGCCGATAGTCTTCCGATCTCGCCGAACACGGCCCTCCGCTGCTGCACGCACGGAGGGCCGTCGTCGTCTTCGCGGGTTGCCCAACGCCGGGTGGCCGGAACCGAAGCTCACCTTGGTGAGGTCGAACCACGTTGAGGGTGATCGTCCGTGCACCCTGGGTGTCCTTTCGGCGGGGGCCGGTGTCGATGAGGCTGGACAGCGTCATCACGACAGCGGGACCTTCCCGCCACACCAGACGAAGGAGCACCCTCTATGGCCATCGACCAACGCTCGACCCGCCGCACCCACCGGTTCGCCCGCACCATGGCGATCGCCGCAGCACCCGCCCTGCTCGGTGCGGGCCTGATGACGGCAGGCGTCGCCCAGGCCGAACAGGACCCCAGCCTACCGACCTGCACGTGGCCCAACCTGGTGTGCGGAGGGCAGGTCGATCTGACTCCCGGCGGCCAGACCGACCTCACCCCGGGCGGTCAGACCGACCTCACCCCGGGCACATCGACCGAGAACTACGACTCCTACGGTAATTACTACTACTACTGATCACGGTGCCCACGAGCGGTCCGGCCGCACCGGCGCCACTGCCGGGCTGAATTCCCGTGGCAGCGAAAGCAATTACCGCTCTCGCTCAGCCGATCTACACATGCGACCGACCGCGGTGAGGTGTCGATGCCCTGGTCCAGTACCACCGGGTCCACGCCGCGGTCCTGCGCGTACACGGTGTATCACCGATGCGGCGGAATCCGACCTGCGGGAACGGATTGATTCACACTGCCGCACGCTACGCGAACGATATGCCCCTGTGGCCGCACGCCCGAGAACGCGCCAAATGACCACACCCGACACGGACCGGTCCGCCGATGGAGAATTCGAAATCCCCACACCGGCCGCGACGCCGGGGCTACCGTCGGCTCCATGATGGGCAGTTCGTCGGAACGACGCTTCGACAGCCGCACCAGTGCGGTCCGCCTGCAAGTCCAAGAGTTGATGGTCGCTTACTCGCCACTGAGCGAGAACTCCTCGAACCGAGTGGTTTTCGCCAAGGACGATCAGCGGACCTTCGCTCGGCACGTGCCCGTCGGCGGGTACGGCAGCGACTGCGAGAACTGCGGCCGCCGCTGGCCTTGCCCGCGGATCGAATCCCTACGCGACGCCGGACACTACATTCGCTGAGCCTGGTCGTCAGAGGCAGCCCGCAGGAAAACGGTGGCCGAATACCTGACGGGGCGATCGCGCGGTCGGCAGTGCCGGATCGACATGGGCATTCGTGTCGATCGAGTCAGTGCAGCCCGCCGCCGGTACTACGCGAGGCGGTGCTCCTCGACCGCGGCGCTCAGGCCCGTTCCATTGAGATCCAGGTACAGCAGGCGCTCGGTGACGGAGAGCGTGACGGTGTTGCGGCGTTCGACGGCCGCGACGGCGGCATCGATGAAGGCGCGGTCGAAGCTGTAGAGGGGGATCGCGTCGGCGCGGTGGATGCGCTTCCCGGTGAGTTGCGCGAGCACCTTGGCGGGTTCGCGATGGGTGTAGATGGCAACGCGTTCGGCTAGTTTGCTTGCTCGGTGCACGCGCTCGGCGTCGGGTGCGCCGACCTCGATCCAGGCGGTGAGGCGGCCGGTGAGGTCGCGCACCAGCACCGCGGGCTCGTCGGTCGACGACACGCCGCCGTCGCTGAAGGCGATGCCCTCCTCGTACTCCAGGCAGTAGGCCAGCAGCCGGGTCAGCATGAACTCGGCCGTTTCGGACGGGTGCCGCGCCACGCGCAACTCCAGCTCCTGATAGACGCCACGATCGACGTCGGCCAGATGAACGGTGAAGGTGTGCAGGGTCGCGCTGAGGGCCATAGGAGCAGAAGCTTAACCGCGGGTCAATAGACTCCGGGTCATGGGGAATCGGCAGTCCAATGGGGTGGCGGATCTGACGCACCTGCGGACCTTTCTCGCCGTGTACCGCGCGGGATCGATCACCGCGGGCGCCGCGCAGGTCGGGCTGTCGCAGCCGACGGTGACCACGCAACTGCAGGCGCTGGAGCGGCGGCTCGGGCGGCCGCTGTTCGATCGGTTGCCGCGCGGCGTGGCGGCGACGGCCGCGGCGCACGAGCTGGCCGCCAGGCTGGCGGGGCCGATGGACGCGTTGGAGGCGATCGCGGGCGGCGCCGAACCGGAGACCGCGGTGCCCGATCCGCCGGTGCTGCTGGCCGGTCCCGCCGAACTGCTGGCGACCATGGTGGTGCCCACGCTGGCGCCGCTCGTGGCCGACGGTGTCCGGCTGACGCTCACCGCAGGACTCACCGACGACCTGCTCGCCGGCCTGCGCGCCGGAACCTACGACCTCGTCGTGGCCACCACCCGCCCGCGCGGCCGCACGGTTCTCGCCGAACCCCTCGCCGACGAGGAATTCGTCCTGGTCGCCGCGCCGGGCGTCGCCCAGCACATCGATACGGCTCGGCTGCGCGCCGGAGACCCGGCGGCGCTGGTGGAATTTCCGCTGCTCAGCTACGCCGCCGACCTGCCGATCTTGCGCCGCTACTGGCGTCACGTCTTCGACACCCGCCTCGTGGCCGAACCGGCGCTGATCGTCGGCGACCTGCGCGCGGTGCTCGCCGCGGTGGTCGCGGGCGCGGGTGTCAGTGTCCTGCCACGTTATCTGTGCGCACGTGAACTCGCCTCGGGCGCGATCACGGCGCTGCTCGAACCGGACGATCCGCCGATCAACACCGCCTTCTTGGCTCGCCGCCCCGGCGGCTCCCCGCGCCGCCACGTCGAACTGGTGCGCCGTCATCTGTTGCGCGCCGCCGGGGACTGGTGATTCGGTCGTCTCCGCTAACACGCGAGCAGTCGCACGGCAAACCCTGCGGATCGTTCCAGGCGGAATCACCGCGTTTCCCGGTGAGGGAGCGAAAGCGCTGGTTCTTCCGGCGAAGAAGTGACACTCTGAACCGGTGACACAACCTCCGGATATTCAGGCGGCGGGACCAGATCCGTCCTCGGACACACTGGACGCCGCGGTGTTCAAGGTGGCGGGCGTCGTCGTGCTCGGCGCGATCATGTCGATCCTCGACATCACCGTCGTGACGGTCGCGCTGCCGACCTTCCAGATCGAATTCGGCACCAGCTACGCGATCGCCGCGTGGACGATGACCGGCTACACCCTGGCGCTCGCGACGGTCATCCCGCTCACCGGATGGGCGGCGGACCGATTCGGCACTAAACGCCTCTACATGGCGGCGCTGACGTTCTTCGTGCTCGGTTCGCTGCTGTGCAGCACGGCGTGGAACATCGAGTCGCTGATCGCGTTCCGCGTCATCCAGGGCATCGGCGGCGGCATGCTGATGCCGCTGGGCATGACGATCATGACCCACGCGGCGGGTCCCCAGCGGGTCGGTCGCGTGATGGCGGTGCTCGGCGTGCCGATGCTGCTCGGTCCGATCGGCGGCCCGATCTTGGGCGGCTGGCTGATCGACGCGTTCAGCTGGCACTGGATCTTCCTGATCAATCTGCCGATCGGCATCGTCGCGCTGGTGCTGGCCTACGTCGTGTTCCCCGCCGACGAGCCGGAGCCCTCGGAGTCGTTCGACTTCCTCGGCATGCTGCTGGCCTCGCCGGGTCTCGCGCTGTTCCTGTACGGCGTCTCCTCGATTCCGGAGGCGGGCACCGTCACCGCGCGGAAGGTCCTCATCCCGGCCGCGGTCGGCCTCGTGCTGCTGGTGGCGTTCGTCTTCCACGCGCTGCGGACCAAGCATCCGCTCATCGATCTGCACCTGTTCCGCAACAAGGCGCTGACCGCCTCGGTGCTGACCATGGTGCTGTTCGCCATCGCGTTCTTCGGCGCGGGTCTGCTGCTGCCGAGCTATCTGCAGCAGGTGCGCGGTGAGTCGGCGCTGGCGGCGGGTCTGCTGATCGCGCCGCAGGGTCTCGGCGCGATGCTCACCATGCCGATCGCGGGCCGGTTCGTCGACAAGTACGGCCCGGGCAAGATCGTGATGGTCGGCATCGTGCTGCTCGCGGTTGGTACTGCCTTCTTCACCCAGCTCGAGGCGGACACGTCCTACGTGATCATGTGCCTGGCGCTGCTGGTGATGGGTCTCGGCATGGGCTGCACCATGATGCCGATCATGACCGCCGCGATCCAGACGCTGACCCACCAGCAGGTGGCGCGCGGTTCCACGCTGATGAACATCATCAACCAGACCGCGGGCTCGATCGGCACCGCCACCATGTCGGTGGTGCTGACCAACCTGCTGAAGGATCAGCCCCTTGCCGGGCCCGCGATCGTCGCGAATTCCGATCCCGCCCTCGCGCAGCAGCTCGGACCCGAGGCCATCGCCACCGGCCTGGATCAGGCCGCGCAGGCGTTCAGCGACACCTACATCGTGGCGCTGGTGCTCATCGTGCTGACCCTGGTTCCGGCGTTCTTCCTGCCGCGGACCAAGCCGGCGACCGCCGAGGACGCCGACGCGAAGATGCTCGTGCACTGAGATCGCGGCGGCGACACGACGATTCGGGTCCACGGCGAACACGCCGTGGACCCGAATCGTTTCGCGGTCGAAGTCTCAGCTGTAGAGCGCGACGAACTTCTCCAGCGAACGCTCGATATCCCCCTTCACCGCGCGGGCCACGCCCGAGCCGATCGGCCCGAACAGCGGGGCCCCGCCGAGCTCGATGTCGACGGTGACCTCGGACCCGGATCCCTTGGGGGCGACCAGAAGTCCCAGCGAGAATTTGGTGCCGCCCTTGCCCGAACCGTTCAGCACCAGCTTGCGCGGCGGCTCGGCGGTCTTGACCTTCCATGTCACGCGGTTGCGCAGACCCTTCACCGACGCGACGCCCACCAGCTCGGTCCCGACGGTCAGCTGCTCCGGCACTTCGCCGCGCCACGACTCGTGCATGGTCAGCCACTTGTCCAGCTCGGACAGATTGGCGGTGTGCGACCACGCCGCTTCCGGGCTGATCGGGACGTCGACGGAGACCTTCAGCTTTGCCATGCCGCGCATGGTATCCGGTACCGATGGTTCTGCCTATCTTCGATCGCGGCCGTCGCCTGTGAGCCCTGTCACTGCGGAATAGGCAGCGGCGCCGTCCGGTTAGTATGGTTGCCAAGTCAACCAAATGAGCTCGAGGAGGCCTCGTGCAGTTCGGAATCTTCACCGTCGGTGACGTCACCGCGGATCCCGCGAACGGCCGCACCCCCAGTGAGGCCGAGCGGATCAAGGCGATGGTGATCATCGCGCAGAAGGCCGAGGAGGTGGGACTCGACGTGTTCGCCACGGGCGAGCACCACAACCCGCCGTTCGTGCCGTCCTCGCCGACCACCATGCTCGGCTACATCGCCGCGCGCACCGAGCGCATCCAGCTGTCCACCGCGACAACGCTCATCACCACCAACGACCCGGTCAAGATTGCCGAAGACTTCGCGATGCTGCAGCACCTCGCCGACGGTCGTGTCGACCTGATGCTCGGCCGCGGCAACACCGGACCCGTCTACCCCTGGTTCGGCAAGGACATTCGCGACGGCATCGCGCTCGCGATCGAGAACTATCATCTGCTGCACCGGCTCTGGCGCGAGGACGTCGTGGACTGGGAGGGCAAGTTCCGCACGCCGCTGCAGTCCTTCACCTCGACGCCGCGCCCGCTCGACGACGTCCCCCCGTTCGTCTGGCACGGATCCATCCGCAGCCCCGAGATCGCCGAACAGGCCGCCTATTACGGCGACGGCTTCTTCGCCAACAACATCTTCTGGCCCAAGGAGCACTTCCAGCGGCTGATCGAGCTGTACCGCCGCCGGTACGAGCACTACGGGCACGGCGCCGCCGACCAGGCCATCGTGGGCCTGGGTGGACAGGTGTTCATGCGCAAGAACTCCCAGGACGCGATCCGGGAATTCCGCCCGTACTTCGACAACGCGCCGGTCTACGGTCACGGTCCCTCGCTCGAGGAGTTCACCGAGCAGACCCCGCTCACCGTCGGCAGCCCGCAGGAGGTCGTCGACAAGACGCTGACCTTCCGCGAGCACTTCGGCGACTATCAGCGCCAGCTGTTCCTGATCGACCACGCCGGGCTGCCGCTGAAAACCGTGCTGGAGCAACTGGATCTGCTGGGTGAAGAGGTGATTCCGGTGCTGCGCAAGGAGTTCGCCGCCCGCCGTCCCGCGCACGTGCCGGACGCGCCGACGCACGCGTCGCTGCTTGCGGCGCGAAAGGTGGTCTCGTGACGACCTCGATGTCCGCGACACGGCGCCGTTCGAGGACCTGCTTGCGGGCGCCTGCCTAGCCGCCGGGGGATAGTCGTTGCGCACCGGCCCGGTGCGCAAGAACGGGGTGACGCCGAGGATGCCGCGCCCTATCGCCGAAGTAATTGAAATTTCTACCAACTCTCGAGGAGCATGCTATGACCACCGGAATCGCCAAGGGACTGACCGCGGGCACCTGGGCCATCGACCCCACCCACTCGACCGTCGGTTTCTCGGTCCGCCACCTGATGGTGAGCAAGGTCCGCGGCCGGTTCACCGACTTCGACGGCAAGCTCGTCATCGCCGAGGACGGCACCGCATCGGCCGAGGCCGAGATCCGGGTGGACTCGCTGACCACCGACAACGAGCAGCGCGACGCCCACCTGCGCACCGCGGACTTCTTCCACGCCGAACAGTTCCCGGTGATGACCTTCAAGTCGACCGGATTCCGGCTCAACGGCGAGGAATTCGTCGTCGACGGCGAGTTCACCGTGCGCGGCAACACCAAGCCGGTCGCGCTGAAGGTCGAGTTCCTCGGCGTGAACGCGGGCATGGGCAACGGCCCTGTCGCCGGCTTCGAGGCCACGACCGTGGTCTCCCGTCGCGAGTTCGGCCTGGACATCGACATGCCGCTGCCGGACGGTGGCGTGGTCATCGGTGACAAGATCACCCTGACCCTGGAGATCGAGGCCGGACTGCAGGGCTGAGGTCGGGCTCGGCCGGTGGACGGCGATCAGGGCGCGCGCCGATTCCCGGCGCGCGCCCTGTGCCTTTCGGCGGCGGTGCTCGCCCCTTCGGAACGGTGCGGCCGGATCGGATCGGCCGGGCCGGAATTCGGCGAACATCGCCCGATTCCCCTGTTCGATCTTTTCC
Organism: Nocardia lijiangensis NBRC 108240; assembly: GCF_001613045.1. Classification (GTDB taxonomy): domain Bacteria; phylum Actinomycetota; class Actinomycetes; order Mycobacteriales; family Mycobacteriaceae; genus Nocardia; species Nocardia lijiangensis. Next base: position 117,669 of record NZ_BDBP01000019.1, read on the forward strand.
CGGCATTCGCCAGGGGCGGGCGCAATCGGCTTGGCTACTTTCGTTTTCCGACGTCAGAATTACTTTTTGCGGCGAAAAGTGAAGCCGGTCACCATCATCCGTCGAGACTTCGCTGTGATGCTGCTAGGGTTGGCGAATCGTCGGGTTCTGGGCTGGTCGGACTCGCTTCGGTCAGCCGGCGATCTATTCTCTGATCGCTTGCCCTGCAGGCACTGTGAGGTGTGCGGTGAGCCTCCGGTGTGGACGTCCTCGGGGCGCCAGATCAGCCGACGTGCAATGGATCCGATCAGTTGTCACATGATCGGTGTCGGTAGGAAAGGCAAGACGGAGATCTGTGGTGGCAGGGTGCTGGTTCCGGCGGGGACCATAGCGGGGCGGGACATCGGGGGGAGGCTCGATCCCGTCAACGACGAGAGAACTGATGAATCTGGATATCGCCGTTTTACTTTCATGGATCCTCACCACGCTGCTGGTTATCGCGGTTGTCTATACAATCGCCGCGCTGCGCAGAGAGCGAGCCAGAGCCGAGTCTCTATTGGAGGACCAACGCAAACGTGACGAGGCGCTGGAGCGCTTCGCCGGACAGACGATGCCCGCGATCACCGATGCCGTCCGGCGCTTCGAGCCGCTGGCCAGCACGATCGAAGTGCCGACGGGACTGCAGAATTCGCGACTGGCGCAGTGCCTGCAGTGGATCGGCGATCGGTACGCCGACGACCTGCGCCTGGTGCAGTCCGAGACGAGGGACCGGACCGCGCTCGAGGCCGACGCGCACGCCAAGCAGGCGATCGAGGTCGCCGAGAACACGGTCCGCGCCGAGGTGGGCGGCGCCGCGCGCGACGCGACCAGCGGCGCGGTGCGTTCCTTCGGCACCTCGGTGGTGAGCCTCGGCGCCGACGTCAGCCAGGTGGTCAGCTCCGCGCTGCGGGCGCACCGCGACGACGACGTATACGCCACCCTCACCCGCATCGACCACACCGTTCAGCAGATGATCCGCCAGGCGCAGTCCTACGTGATCGTGTGTGGCGGCTTGCCGGGCAGACGCTGGCCCGCCCAGTCGCTGACCGACGTGGTCGGCGGCGCCACCGGCCGCGTGCGCGACTACCTGCGGGTGCGTACCACCCAGTTGGATCGCGTGGTCGTCAGCCGCGCGGTGGAACCGCTCGTGCACACCCTGGCCACCCTGCTCGACAACGCGTTGCGCTATTCGCCGCCGACTTCCTTCGTGGACGTCAGCTTCCAGGAGGGACACCACGGCGTCACCGTCATCATCGATGACGCGGGCGTGCGGATGAACGCCGAGCAGATGGAGGAGGCCAGGCAGGTGCTCGCCAACGAGCGCCCGGTCGACATCCACCAGCTCGGTCCGTCGCCCAAGGTCGGTTTCCCTGGCATCGCCGCGCTCGCGCGCCGCTACGGGTTCACGGTCTACATCGACGGGCCCAACGCCTACGGAGGCATGCGCGCGATGGTGTACATCCCCGAGGCCCTGCTCGCCGCGCCGAGCAAGAGCGAGCAGACGACCGAGGCCGCCCCGGCCGAGCCCCCGCCCCCCGCGCCCGAACC
>NZ_BDBP01000020.1 GCF_001613045.1 Nocardia lijiangensis NBRC 108240
AGGACCCCAAGCTGGGCGTGGAGCTCACCGACTCTGAATATGTCGTGGTCTCGATGCGCGTGATGACCCGCATGGGCACCGCCGCCCTGGAGAAGCTCGGCGCCGACAAGCCGTTCGTGAAGGCGCTGCACTCCGTCGGCGCGCCGCTGGCCGAGGGCCAGCAGGACGTGCCGTGGCCGTGCAACGACACCAAGTACATCACCCACTTCCCCGAGGACCGCGAGATCTGGTCCTACGGCTCCGGCTACGGCGGCAACGCGCTGCTCGGCAAGAAGTGCTACTCGCTGCGCATCGCCTCGGCCATGGCGCACGACGAGGGCTGGCTGGCCGAGCACATGCTGATCCTCAAGCTGATCTCCCCGGAGAACAAGGCCTACTACGTCGCCGCGGCGTTCCCCAGCGCCTGCGGTAAGACCAACCTCGCGATGATCCAGCCGACCATTCCCGGCTGGCGCGCGGAGACCCTTGGCGACGACATCGCCTGGATGCGTTTCGGCAAGGACGGCCGCCTGTACGCGGTGAACCCGGAGTTCGGCTTCTTCGGCGTCGCGCCGGGCACCAACCGCCAGTCGAACCCGAACGCGATGGCGACCATCGAGGCGGGCAACACCGTCTACACCAACGTCGCGCTCACCGACCACAACGACGTCTGGTGGGAGGGCCTGGAGGGCGAGCCCGATCACCTGATCGACTGGAAGGGCAACGACTGGTACCACCGCGAGACGGAGACGCTGGCCGCCCACCCGAACTCGCGCTACTGCACCCCGATGTCGCAGTGCCCGATCCTGGCCCCCGAATGGGACGACCCGCAGGGTGTGCCGATCTCGGCGATCCTGTTCGGCGGCCGCCGCAAGACCACCGTCCCGCTGGTCACCGAGTCCTTCGACTGGCAGCACGGCGTGTTCATGGGCGCGACGCTCTCCTCGGAGCAGACCGCCGCGGCCGAGGGCAAGGTCGGCACCGTGCGCCGCGACCCGATGGCCATGCTGCCGTTCATGGGCTACCACGTGGGCGACTACCTGGGCCACTGGGTCAACGTCGGCAAGAACGCCGATGCGGCCAAGCTGCCGAAGATCTTCTACGTCAACTGGTTCCGTCGCGGCGCCGACGGCCGCTTCCTGTGGCCCGGCTTCGGTGAGAACTCCCGCGTGCTGGAGTGGATCATCGGCCGCATCGAGGGTTCCGCGCAGGCCGAGCAGACCGCCATCGGCCACGTGCCGACCGCGGCGCAGCTGGACCTGGAGGGCCTGAATGTGGACGCGGCCGACGTCGACGAGGCGCTCGCGGTGAGCGCCGAGGAGTGGCGCAAGGAGATCCCGCTGATCGAGGAGTGGTTCGAGTTCGTCGGCGACAAGCTGCCTTCGGGCGTGCGCGACGAGTTCGAGGCTCTGAAGCAGCGCCTGGGCTGATTTTCTTTCGCGATCGCCCGCACCGTTTTCGGTGCGGGCGATCGCGTTTTTGTGTTATTCGGGGAACGGTGCCAGCCGGATCAGCGGCGCGAATTGGGCGACGGAGAGCAGCCATTCGGCGCGGCCGTCGGGGACGGCGGCCGCTTCGGCACGCAAGGCGGCGATCATGTGCTGCTTGAAGGTGTGGCGGGGGTGCCGGTGCAGTAGTTCGGCGACCCAGTCGGGGGCCAGATCGGCCATGCGCAGGCCGAGCACGTCGACGCTCGCGCCCGCCGAGACGAAGCCGAGGTCGTCCGGGCGGTCGGCGACGCCGATGGTCAGGTGTGCGGCGATGGCGGCGCCGATGGTGCGCGCTTGTTCGGGTGTCGCGCCCACTCCTTCGGCGAACGCGACCGCGCGTTCCGCACCGGTCACCGCGAAACACCTTCCGGGCGTGGGGTGTTCGAGGTGCAGGTCGTGCAGCAGGCACGACACGTACGCCAGTTCGTCGTCGTAGCGGACGCCGTCGAGTTCGGCGAGCGCGCGCCCGAAGAAGTAGCTCCGGTAGGAGTGTTCGAGGACGTGCGGCGTAAGGCATTCGCGCGCCTCGTTTTCCGCGGCCCGTGCCAGCCGGGAGTCGGGTAGTCGCAGGTCGGTGAAATCGATGCGGCCCGGGCCGCGTCGGCCGAGGGCGAGCCGGACCTGCCCGGCCACGATGCCCGGCAGGGCGGTGACCAGCTTGCCGGTGAGCTTTCTGCGTTGGCGGCCGGTCAGTGCGCCGCCGGTTTCCGTGGCCCATTTCCAGTCCATGCCCGCCGGTGCTCTGTTGTCTTCTGCTGGCGCCCTGTTGTCCTTTGCTGGCGCACCCACGCCGACCTCCTTCGTCTCGGTGGTCTCAGTGAACCGGGCCGCCGCAGGTCGCGGCCAGTGGCGGGAATGCCAGTAAGGCTCCGATTCATGCCAAACTGTAGGCGTGAAACAGGTGGTCGCCCTCGCCCTGGACGGCGTGATGACCTACGACTTGGCCTGCGCGGTCCAGGCATTCCGGCACGGGCCGAGCAAGACCGGGGAGGGACGCGGCTTCGAGATGCGGACCTGCGGTGTGCGGCCCGGGCCGGTGTGGACGCCCAACGGCTTCGACCTGCACGTCGAATACGGAGTGGAGCTGCTCGAAGAGGCCGACATCGTGGTCGTCCCCGGGATCGGCCTGCCCACCCTGGCGCCCCCGCCCGAGGTGATCGAGGCGCTGCGCGCGGCGGCCGGGCGTGGCGTGACGATGGTGAGCATCTGCGTCGGAGCCTTCGTGCTCGCCGCGGCGGGTCTGCTGGACGGGCGGCCCGCCACCACGCACTGGGCGTATTGCGAGGAGTTCGCCACGCTGTTCCCCTCGGTCCGGCTCGACCCCGGCGCGCTGTACGTCGACGACGGCGACGTGCTCACTTCCGCGGGACTCTCCGCCGGTCTCGACCTGTGCCTGCACCTGGTGCGCCGCGAGCTCGGGGCAGGCTTCGCCGCGGAACTCGCGCGCTGGAACGTGACGCCGCCGCACCGCGAAGGCGGTCAGGCGCAATACATTCCGGACGCGCTCGGGCGCATCGGCGACGGATCGCAGGGGCTGGCCGGGACCATGGCTTGGGCGGCGTCGAATCCCGCTGCGGCGCCGGATGTTTCCGCGCTTGCCCGACATGCGCTGATGAGCGAGCGCACCTTCATCCGGCGCTTCAAGGCGGAGGTGGGTGCGACGCCGCGGCGCTGGTTGGAGGCGCAGCGCACCGCGCGGGCGCGCGAATTGCTGGAGACCACCGATCTGCCGGTGGAAGTCGTTGCGGCGCAAGCAGGTTTCGGCAGCGTCACCGCGCTGCGCACGCATCTGCGCGCCGCGACGGGCGCGACTCCCGCCGGCTATCGCCGTTCGCTGCGCCGCTGACCCGCTTGCGCACCCGGGGCTGTGAGGTGCGCCACGCCGTGTCCTATTCTGATTTCGATATCGGCTTCACAACCGATCGGTGCCCTCGTCGCTTGGCCGTGCCGATCGGAAGGACTACTGCCCTGTCGCCGTCGCGGCCCCGGCGAGCGGCGCGTAGAGACGCGTGAGAGGTGGTTGGAGCATGACCGATCTCGAGTTCGATCCCTTCGAAGCCCCGGTGGTGACCGAGGCCGAGCCTGCGCCTGCGAGCACGCCCCTGCGCCGCCACGCAGGCCGCCTCCAGAAGGTGCTGCCGCCGGGTTGGCGGGTCGAGATCGTGGACTCGTGCATCCAGCCGGGTGGAGACGATACGGCCGCGCTGCGGGTCGTGATGCCCGATTAGGGCACCGGGGGCGAGCCATGCCGCTCGCCCCCGGTGCCCTGACCGCATGATGCCCTTCCGAAGCCGCGCACGGCCGGAGCCGCGACGTCCCGGGCGGGACCGGACCTTGGCCGCACCGGCTGGAGCGGAGCATCGGACGGAGTCGGACCGACGCCGCGCACGGCTGGAGCGGAGGCGCCGGACAGAGCCCATCCGACGCCACGCACAGCCGGAGGTACTCCTATCCGGTCCAGCCGAGCGGCATCAGCAGCGACTTCTGCTCGCAGAACGCGTCGAGACCCTCGGGGCCGTTCTCCCTGCCGAGCCCGGAATTCTTGTAGCCGCCGAACGGCGACGTCGGATCGAAGGCGTACCAGTTGATCGCGTAGGTCCCGGTGCGCACCCGCGCCGCGATCTGCGCGCCGTGCTCGATATCGGTCGTCCACACCGAACCGGCCAGGCCGTAGGCCGAATCGTTGGCGATGGCCACCGCCTCGTCTTCGGTCTCGTAGGGAATCACCGAGAGCACCGGGCCGAAGATCTCCTCCTGCGCGATGGTCGACTTGTTGTCGACGTCGGCGAAGATCGTCGGTTCGACGAACCAGCCGCGGTCCAGGTCGGCGGGCCGTCCGCCGCCGAGCACCAGGCGCGCGCCTTCGGCCTTGCCCTTGGCGATGTAGCCCTCGACGCGTTCGCGCTGGCGCTCGGAGATGAGCGGGCCGTACGCGACGGCGGGATCGGTGGGATCACCGGTCTTCTGCGTGCGCACGTACTCGACGAGCGCGTCGAGGATCTCGTCGTAGCGGCTGCGCGGGGCGAGGATCCTGGTCTGCGCGACGCAGCCCTGGCCACTGTTCATCAGGCCGGAGAAGGCGAGCACCGGAATGCTGGCCGCGATATCCATGTCGGGCAACAGGATTGCCGCGGACTTGCCGCCGAGTTCGAGCGAGACGCTCTTGAGCTGTCCGGTGGCGATGGCGCCGATCTTGCGGCCGACGGCGGTGCTGCCGGTGAAGGTGAGCTTGTCGACGCCCGGATGCGAGACCAAATATTCGGCGACGTCGGCATCCGCGGGCAGCACCGAGAGCACGCCCTCGGGCAGGCCCGCCTCGGTGAAGATGTCGGCGACCATATTGGCGGTCAGCGGCGTGAGCGGCGCGGGCTTGAGCACCACCGTGCACCCCGCGAGCAGGGCCGGAGCGAGCTTGTTGACCGCGAGGAACAGCGGCACGTTCCACGCGGTGATGGCCGCGACGACGCCGCGCGGTTCCCGCGTGACGCGGGTGGTGCCGAACCCGCCGACGCGCGTCTCCTGCCACGGAAACGTCTGCGCGAGTGCGGCATACGCGTCCAGCGCGGCGGTGGCCGGTATCTGGTTGAGCGTCAGGGCGATCATCTGCGGTGCGCCCATTTCCGCGGTGAGCGTCGCGAGCAGATCGGCCGAACGCTGCTCGATCAGGCGCGCGGCCCTGGTGAGCACCGCGGCGCGCTCGAGCGGTGGGGTGGATGGCCACGGTCCGTGGTCGAAGGCATGCCGCGCGGCGGCGACGGCGGCGTCGACGTCGGCCCGCTCCACCACGGGGACGCTGCCCACCGGCTCGACCGTGGCCGGTGAGATGACCTGAAGGCGCTCGGTGCCCGCTGGCGCAGTCCAGCGGCCGCCGATGAACAAGCTGTCGTAATGCATGAGAACACGTTACAGTTTTGTGGCCCGCTTGTCTGTAACCTGTTTCAGTTTCCTCTCAGCGCACGCGCCTGACCAGCTCGAATTCCAACCTGTCGGTTCGCTTTTCCGAGAACGCACTATTGCGTTCTGTTGCTGGACCGTGGATGCTGTAGCTACTCATCAGCTCGCTCCCGCGTTTCCCGGCCGAACCAGCTTCGGCCTTACAGCATTGATCTCCAGACCGTAATTGGGGTGAACGAGTCATGGCGGTGCAAGTGGTCGGCCGGTCGTTGATGACCAGCGATCAGACCGAACATCAGGCCAAGAGTGTCGGCGCGGGTGGCTGGGTGGTGTCGTTTCTACCGGGACGCACGCTCACGATCGAGCAGGCCACGGCGGCGATGCAGGCCGCGGAGGCGGTCGCGGCCGTCGGAGTCCTCGCCGATCAGGTCGGATTGACCACCCTGGAGACGGTCGGGCTGGCCATTCAGGAATCGCCATGGGAGCGGGACGGGTCCTGCGGCCGCCGCTGGCGCCGCGGCTGGCTCGCGAAGTAGCTTCTCGCTCAGGCCGATTTCGTCGCGACGACGACGAGGTTGCTGACGGCGAGCTCGCGCACCGCGGGTACGCGCACCAGCCACCAGGCCCAGTGCGGGTGGTAGCGCGGGAAGACGGTGTGCACGTCGGCCGAAGTCGTTGCCGCCCAGCGCAATCCTTCGGAAGCGCGGACCGCGAACAGCGACTCGCCGTACCGGTTCTTGGGTTCCTTGCCCTGCTTGCGGCGGTACCTGCGGGCGGCGTACTCACCGCCGAGGTAGTGCCACGGGCCGGTCTCGTGTCCGCCGAACGGGCCGAGCCAGACCGTGTAGGAGAGCACGATCAGTCCGCCGGGGCGGGTCACTCGGACCATCTCGTCGGCCATGGCCCACGGCTGCGGCACATGTTCGGCGACATTCGACGAGAAGCAGATGTCGACGGCGTTGTCGCGAAACGGCAAGGCCATGCCGGAGCCGCGCACCGCGCCGGAGACGGACAATCCGGCGGCGTGCATCTCCGAGGGGTCGGGCTCGACGGGAATGTAGCGCGCTCCGGTCTTGGCGAATTCGTCGGCGAAATAGCCGGGGCCGCCGCCGACGTCCAGAATCGTCGTTCCCGCGAGGTCCGCTCCGGCGAGGTCGGCGTAGAAATCGCCGATCATTTCGGCGGTGTCGGTGGCGAGGCCGCCGTAGAAGCGCGCCGGATCGGTCTGCTCGAAACGGAAGCTGCCGAGTAGTCGCAGCGACCGGCGCAGCGTCGCGCGTCGCGCGAATCGGGGCGCGTCGGAGGGCGTGATTTCGGCTCTCAGCACGGCGCCGAGTTTCGCACAGGCCGATCGTCGGCCCGTCGACCGCCCGCTGTGCGCGCGCTCGCGGTTTGCTCACGCGCGTGCGAGCCGAAGGCGGTCCGGCGCCGCGCGCACCGGACCGCCGCTTCTGTCGGCTCAGCCGACGCCGCTGCTCGCGCCGCTTCCGGTCGAGGTGGACGACGTGATCAGGGCCAGGATCATGCCGAGCAGACCGTCGAGGTCGCCGCCGTTCCCGGTGCCACCGCCGGTCCTCGTCCGTGCCATTTTCATGGTGTTCTCCTCATCGTGACGGCCGGCCTGCCTGCGACCGGCCCTGCCCCTGGAAATAGGGGGTGGCGGGAGGGTATCCAGATCTGCCTGTGAAATGAGTGTGTTTCAGACAAATCGCTCGAAATCGCCTCGAATCGGCGATGACGTGCCAAGATGATCGCTGGCTTACCTGCGCCCGCGCTCCGGGCGCGCGCGTGCTGTTTCCGGACTCGGTCCGGCTGTGTTCGTTATGGTGTAGCCCGATATCCGCGTTCCCCGCCGGGACCTGACCAACCGAGAGAAGCTCCACCGTGCGCGAAGTCCTCCTGCTCTGCTGGCGTGACACCGGGCATCCACAGGGCGGCGGCAGCGAGCGGTACCTGGAACAGGTCGGCGCGCAGCTCGCCGCGCGCGGGGTCAAGGTCACGCTGCGCACCGCCCGCTACCCGGGCGCGCCCAAGCGCGAACGCATCGACGGCATCGACATCAGCCGCGGCGGCGGACGCTACACCGTCTACCCGCGGGCACTGGCCGCCATCGCCCTCGGCAGGCTCGGCATCGGACCGTTGCGCGGAGTGCGGCCCGACGCGGTGATCGACACCCAGAACGGCATTCCGTTCTTCGCGACCGCCGCGGCCGACGCGCCCTCTGTGCTGCTGGTGCACCACGGGCATCGGGAGCAGTGGCCGGTCGCCGGACGGCTGATCGGCCGGATCGGCTGGTGGATCGAATCGCGGTTGTCCCCGCGCGTGCACCGCGAGAACCAATACCTGACCGTGTCGCTGCCCTCGGCGGAGGAGCTGGCCACGCTCGGTGTCGACCGCTCGCGCATCGCCGTCGTCCGCAACGGGGCCGAACCGGTTCCCGTCGACGCCCCGACCGGCGCGGCGACGACCCGCACGTCCGAACCGCGCGTCGTGGTGCTGTCCCGGCTCGTGCCGCACAAGCAGATCGAAGACGCGCTCACCGCCGTCGCCCGGTTGCGCGACCGGATTCCCGGTCTGCACCTCGACGTCGTCGGCGGCGGATGGTGGGCCGAGAACCTCCAGGACACCGCCCGCGAGCTGGCCATCGCCGATGCCGTCACCTTCCACGGGCACGTCGACGAACGGCGTAAGCATGAACTGCTCGCCCGCGCCTGGGTGCACGTACTGCCCTCGCGCAAGGAAGGCTGGGGGCTGGCCGTGATCGAGGCCGCCCAGCACGGCGTCCCGACCGTCGGCTACCGCAGCTCCCGCGGCCTCACCGACTCGATCGTCGACGGCGTCACCGGTCTGCTGGTCGACGACGTCACCCAGCTCACCGCCGCCGTCGGCGACTTGCTCGAGGACTCCCCGGCGCGCGGCGTCATGGGGGAGAAGGCGCGCGCGAGGGCCAGGGAGTTCTCGTGGGAGCAGACCGGGAACGGTGTGTACGAGGTGCTCGCGGCGGTCTCGCGCGGGACGCATGTGTCGGGGTTGGTTGCCGCGCCCGTGGAGTGAGCTCCCCGCGGCCAATCACGCCGACCCGGCACGCTCAATCCGCCGCGGGCTGGGTTTCGGCGGGTTCGGTGCGGTCGGCGGTGCGCAGGACGACGACCGCGACCAGGATCGTCGTCACGGCGGCGACGGACACCGCGGTGGTGATCAGCGCCGGGACCGAGCGGGCGAAGGAGACCATGAGGGTGACCTCGACGGCGAGGCCGAGCCAGGTGACGGCGGCCAGTGCGGTGCGGTCGACCGCGATGGCGGAGAGCACCGCGCCCTGGAGCACCGCGAGGATCGCGCCGTGCAGGGCGAACAACCAGAGCAGGTCCTGGATCGGCGCGTAGTCGTGGCCTGCGAGCAGCGGGGCGACGGGTGCGGCGAGGGCGGCGCAGAGCACCGCGACGATGCCGATGCCGGACAGCACCGCGAGGGCGTCGCGGATCGCGCGCGCCGAGTGGGTCGGCTGGGCCATCCGCGGATAGAGGACGACGCCCACCGCCTGCGGGAGCCAGAAGGCGATCTTGGCGGCGATGGCGCCGAGGGCGTAGCGGCTGGCGTCGACCTCGTCGAGGACCATCCGCACCACGATCAGATCGGCCGACGACAGCGCCATCAGCGCGGCCTGCACCTGAGCGGCGCGCAGCACCGGAAGGACGCCGACGGTGTGCTCGCCGGGTTCGCTCTCCGACGTCGGCGCACCCGCCAGGACACGCGCGAAGATCGCCGCCGCGACCAGCCCGAGCGCCGCCGCCCACAGCGCCGCCCCGGCCCCACCGCCGAGCGCGAGCACGATCAACGCGGGCGTCACCCGCGCCACACCCGCCGAGCCGAGCACCACCGCGAGCTCACGGAACCGCCTGCCGCCTTGCAGAATCCCCTGCTCGCCGGAAAGCAGCACCAGCGCGGGCGCGGCGACCAGCGCACCGGCACACGCCACCACGCCCACGTTCAACGCGGCTGTCACCACCGGAACGAGCACGGCCGCCACCACCGCGACGATCAGCGCGCACCGCCACTGCAAGCCACGCAGCGCCGCTACTTCGGCTCCGCGCACCCGCTCGCGTGCCACCACGTTCTGCAACGCCAGCGCGGGCACCGCACACAGCAGCTGCACCGCGAGCAGACTCGCGAACTCGCTGTATCCCGTGACGCCGAGCCACCGCCCCGCCAGCAGCTGCAGCAGATACCCCGCGACGTTGGCGGTCATCGCGCCCGCCGTCACCAACGTCAGATCCGCCACTACGGGAGGACGACGGACGACAGACATTCCGCAATCGTCCCACCCAATCCGAAACACCTGCGCACGGGCCCGGTCACGCAGGCACTCGCAGCCGTCCGAGTGCGCAGGCATCGGGTGCTCGAGGGCCTGTCCGTCGGGCGCCGCGATCGACGTGCGGAGACCTGCGGACACGAGTACGACCACCGAAGACGACCACCGCTCGCAACCAACGGCACGCCCGGGGCACAGGAGAGGCTGCAGATCGGCGGCGTCCTCATCGGCGCGTCCACGTGGCCGCGGAGCTGGGGCATGTCGATTTCGAAGCCGTGCCCCACGACGGGGTCGCCCGCGGTCGGCAACGCAGTCGAGCCGCTGCCGCGTGCCCGCTGCCCGGACAACGGCACGGTTCGCGTCGTAGGGTTCTGATCCGTGGGTGACGGCGGTGCGGGTCTGCGCGAGCGGGTGGTCGCGGGCGGGTTCAGCGCCGCGCTTGTCGCGGTGGTGGCCGGGCCGCTGCTCGGTCCCGGGTATCTGCTGCTGCGGGATGCGGTGAGCACGCCGCGGTCGTATCTCACCGACTCGGCGCTCGGGCTCGGGGATTCCGCGCCGCGGGCCGTGCCGCAGGACGCGCTGCTCGCGACGGTGACGCCGCTGGTGGACGGCGGGTTCGTCGTGAAGGCCATTCTCGTCCTCGCGCTGTGGGCGGCCGGGTACGGCGCAGCGGTGCTGGTGCGGGAGTTGTTGCGCGCGCCGCTGGCCGCCCAGCTGGTCGCGGTGACGGTGGCGCTGTGGAATCCGTACGTGGCCGAACGGCTGTTGCAGGGACACTGGAGCTTGCTCGCCGGATACGCGGCGCTGCCGTGGACGGTGCTGGCCGCTTACCGCCTGCGGTCGGGGCCGCGACGCGTTTCGAGACCGGACGAGGCCACCGAGGGGTCGCGCGCGCTTCGGCGGCCCGACGCGGAGACAGTGGGCGCGTGGGCGTCGCTCGCGGGGTGTTTCGCCGCCGCCGGGCTGACGCCGACCGGCGCGCTCCTCGCGGGCATCACCGCGTTGGTGACCATCCGCCGCCGACATCTCCCCGGCACGCTCGCCCTGCTGGCTGCGGCGTCGGCTCCCTGGTTGACCGCGACGCTGCTCTCGGGCGCCGGAGCGGAGCCATCGGACCCCGCGGGCATTCCCGCCTTCGCCGCGCGCGCCGAACCCGGGCTCGCCACACTGGGTTCGCTGGCCGGGCTCGGCGGTATCTGGAACGCCGATGCGGTGCCGGATTCGCGCACCACGCCACTGGCGCTGCTCGCCACCCTGTTGCTGCTCGCGATCGTCGTCTCCGGCATCCGCGCGGTCGCCACGGCCCAGACCGGCGGGCGAGAGAGCCTGCGCATCCGTCGCGCCCTGCTGGCGCTGGCCGCCGCGGCCGTCGTGCTGCCCGCCCTCGCCGCGACCGGCTGGGGCATGGAAGCGATGGAGTGGCTGGTCGTCAACGTGCCCGGCGCGGGCCTGCTTCGTGACACCCAGAAATACGTCGCACTGGCCGTGCCCGCTTACGCCCTGTGCGCGGCGGCCGGCTGCACTGCCCTCGGCGCACTCCTTCGCGGGACAGACTCCGCAACAGCCGGTACCTCCGAAGAGAGGTACGGAAGGTCCTCGGCCGCAACGGGGATCGTTGAGCGAAGCCATGAGAAGCCTGCGACCACAACAGGACCCGCCGAGCCAAACCATGGGAAGCCCCTTACCGCCACGGGTCCCATCGAGCAAACCCACGAAGAGCGGTCGCCTGCAACAGGCCATCCGCAACGTGGAACATCCTCGGTCGCAAACGATCGTTCTGAAGCGCCCACCTCATCACGCGGAACCATCTTGGCCGCAACGGCATTCATAGCCTTCCTTATCCTCCCCTTGTTCGACCTCGCCTGGGGTGTCGGCGGTGCGATGCGCCCGGTGCACTATCCCTCCGGCTGGCAGAACGTAGCCGAACACATCGACGCCCCCGGCGATATCGCGGTCTTGCCCAGCGGCATGTTCCGCAAGTTCCCCTACAGCGGCGCCGCCCCGGTCCTCGATCCCGCACCGCGCATGCTGCCCAACGACGTGCTGCAGACCGGCGAGCTCCCCGTCCGCGGCCGCACGGTGTCGGGTGAAGGCTCTCGCGCGCGCGAAGTGGAAACGATTCTGCTGCAAGGTGGTTCGGCGCGGGATCTATCGCGCCTCCGCGTCGAATGGGTCCTGGTCGAACGCACCACCCCCGGCCCCCTCGGCGAATCGAAAACCACACTTGCCCAACTCGAACCGGTCTACACCGACGACCACCTCGCGCTGTACCGAGTTCCGGGCCCCGACCCTACCGCCGTGCCGCAAAACCACCGCTGGATCGCAGCGGCCGCCCACCTCCTCTGGGCCGTATTGCTGGTCGGCTGCCCGGTGCTCGCGGTGGTAGCAAAACGCAGCTCCCGCACCGAATCTCGGCCGCTCGACATCGAAAACTGAGACGACCCAGCGAAATCACCACGGTCGCACCGCAATCACCGCTGGATTGCGACTATCGCCCACTGCAACTGCGCATAGCAAACCACAGCTCCCGCACCGAATCTCAGCCGTGTGAAATCGACAATTGCGATGGCCCAGCGAAATCGACTGTGGTTCTGTCCGCCAATCCCGAAGGGTTCGTAATGGGCGGAGACCGGCGCTCGATTCAGCCACCGAGGTCATATTCGTGACCGAAACCAACTCGAGAAGATCGGGTTCGAGATGATTCGAGTCGATCGCCACATCATCGCGGGTGCCCAGCTTCGCCGGTGCGGTGCTGATGTCCGTTGCTCCCGCGCAGGCTCAGGCCCCGGTCGAGCCCGAGGCGATCGGCAACAGCGAGATTTCCAGCGGTTCGGCCGATCTGAACCGCTTCTTCTGCGGCACCATCTGGCGTCCTGGCTGCTTCTGATCGCCCGGCGCGCAGAACGACGAAACCCACGGCGCGGTGAGGCGACCGAGAGCGCGCAAACGACAACGGCCCCCCGGCCGTATGGCCGGGGAGCCGCTATCTCGGAACCGCTAGCGCCTAGAGGTTCTTCTTCACATTGATCTGCTCCGTCGGAGCATCATCGGCACCGCGCGGAGCGGAGCTGCGCGGCGGGGTGGCCGCACCGCTCGGGGGCAGGTTGCCGCCGCGGGCCGGGCGGGCCGGGGCGGGGGCGCTGCCGCCGCGAATACCGAGGATCGCGCCGAGGATCGCCAGGATCACGCCGAGCACACCGAGCACGATCGGCATGATGCGGCCGTACAGCGCGAGCCGGTCGATGCTGTCCTGGGCCACCGACATCTGCGACTCGATGGTGTTCTCGTCGAAGATGATGTTCGACTTCAGGGCGGTGACGTCCGGCTTGTCGCCGCTGCGCGCGTAGTAGAGGTGCAGCTGCTCGCCACCCTTGATCACGGTGCCGGTCTGCGGCTCCACCCACAGGTCGCGGGTGTTGGTGTAGAAGCGGGTCATGGTGACCGGCTCTTCACCCTCGAGGCCCCACTTGGCGGCGGGCAGCGACAGGCGGTTTGTCGGCGCGGGCACGACGTCGTACAGGTTGGTGACCGGGACGGTCTGCCGGAAGTGGTAGACCTTCATGCTGTTGATCTCGGTCTCTTCGACGAAGTCGATGTCGAAGGTCGCGCGTGCGTTGAGGTCGAAGTACGGGTACGACTTCTTCTCGGTGCCGATCGGGAAGCGGTACTGCAGACCAGTGCGATGTACGGGGTCGGCGATGCTCTCGCCTTGCGGGTTGGCCGTGACGGCGATGGAGCCGTTCGGCTCCTTGTCGACCGGCTCGCCGGTCTTGCGGTCGATGGTGACCCGGTCGACGACCGCGGTGAGCAGTCCGGTGTCGCCCTGCTTGTCGATCCGCCGCAGGGTCTGACCGGCCTGGATCGTCATCTGGGTGGCGTCGGAAGGCTCTTCGACCGTGACGAACCGCTGCGAGATCAGCGGAACGTTGGTATCCACCTTGGCCGCACCCTCAGGGGCGGTGAGCGACCTGGAGTCGAGCACCAGGCTTTCCGAGCCCTGCTGACTGTTGGCGATGGTGGTGATCTCGAGGTCGAGAGGAGTCTTGGCCAGTTTGTCGACGGTGTAGGTCGGAATCATCAGCGCCATGACGATCAGCAATGCGCCTAGACCTACGAGCAGGCAGGCCACCGTCCTTCTGGTACCGGCACTCAGTGCCATGCAAACACTCCTCGTCGTAGAACACAGGTCGGTCCGTTCAGTACCGCGGAGTAACCCACGGCACTACGTGAGCCCCGACACTAACAGTCCATTGGCGTACCATGCGGTGCCGAGGCCGGAATCCGACCAGAAATCGCCCGAGTTTAGCGCGAAAAGTGAAACGTGTAGTTCTCACCTGGGAAAATCCCTGGCAGACTGGAGCCCGATGACCGCCACACTCGCCGCCGACACCGCGGCCGCGACCTCGGCCCGGTCGCGTGGTTTCGTTCCCGCGCTGGAAGGCATGCGCGGGATGGCGGCGCTCGGCGTCCTGGTCACCCACGTCGCCTTCCAGACCGGAGCGACGGGAATGCCGGTGCTCGGCCGGGTGTGGGAGCGCTTCGACATGGCGGTCGCGGTGTTCTTCGCGCTCTCCGGCTTCCTGCTGTGGCGCCCGCACGCCACGGCCGCGCGGGGTCTCGGTGCCGCCCCCTCTGCCGTCGACTACCTGCGCCATCGTGCGGCGCGCATCCTGCCCGCCTACTGGGCCGTGGTCTGCGCCGTGCTGGTGCTGCTGCCCAGCGCCGCCGACACCGCGGGCCTGCGGGTATGGATGTCCAACCTGGCGCTGCTCCAGGTCTTCGTGCCGTTGACGCTGACCGACGGGCTCACCCAGATGTGGAGCCTCTCGGTCGAAGTGGCGTTCTATCTGGTGCTGCCGCTGCTGGCGCTCGCCGTGGTCCGGCTGCGTGGGAAGTCGGCCCGCTGGCGAGTGCCCGCGATCCTCACGTTGGCGCTGGTCAGCCTGAGTTGGAACTTCCTCCCGGTGCCGACCCCCGACGCGATTCACGCCGACAACTGGCTGCCCGCCTACCTGCCGTGGTTCGCGGCGGGCATGCTGCTCGCCGAACTCGCCGATGATGTGCATCCGCTATCACTCTGGCGGCGGATCGCGGGCAACCAGCTGCTGATGTGGACCGTCGCGCTGATCGCCTTCCTGTTCTCGTCCACCGATTTCGGCGGCCCCGCCGGACTCACCCGCGCCGAACCGTGGCAATACGCCGCGAAGATGGGCCTCGGCGCGATCATCGGTTTCGGCCTGCTCGCTCCGCTCGTGCTCGGCGACCGGAAGCACCGCTGGCTGGAATCCTCGGTCGCGGCAACCCTCGGGCGCTGGTCCTACGGCATTTTCCTCTGGCACCTCGCGGTGCTGTCGATCGTCTTCCCGGTCTTCGGCATCCTCCCGTTCGCCGGAAGCTTCGTCTGGGTCCTCATCCTGACCGTCGCCATCACCCTGCCCGTCGCGGCAGCCAGCTACGCCCTCGTCGAGGAGCCGGCTCGGAAGCTGGCCCGCCGGATGGATCGCAGGAAGAGCGGACGGAAGGTTCCGCCGACCCCGGAGCCGCAGTCGGTCCCGCAGGATGCGCCTACTCCGGCGCAAGTGGGAGCGCCCTGAGGCCGGGCAGTTCTCGGCGGCGCGAGCGTGGCCTTGCCTCTCGGATCGTCTGCCACGTCGGCGGCGGTCGTCCGGGATGATGGCGCCGGACATTCGTAGTTCTGGCAATCGCGGAGCCGCAGCCGGTCAGCCTGCGGGGTGCGTCTGCTCCGGCGCAGGTGGGAGCCCCCTGAGTCGGCCGGGCAGCGCGGACGGACTGTAACTCGGGTCAAGCTGCTGGCGGCTTCGGTGAGCCGAGAAGATCCCATCGGTTGCCAGATATGTCGAGGAAGACAGCGACCCGTCCGTACACCTCGGTGCGGGGCGAGGTTACGAACTCGACTCCCGCAGCGGTCATTCGGCGATACGCGGTTTCGAAGTCGTTGACGCGGAGGAAGAATCCGACGCGACCGGCCACTTGGTTGCCGATCGCGGGGAGTTGCCGGTCGCCATCAGCTTTGGCGAGCAGGATTCCAGTGGATGCAGTTGGCGGGCGGACCACCACCCATCTTTTCGGTCGGCCGTCGTTCGTCAGCGAAGGCGAATCTTCGATCAGGTCGAAGCCGAGTATCTCCACGAAGAATTCGATGGCCGGGTCGTACTCGGTAACCACGATCGTGACCAGTTCCAAGTGCACGCTGTGACTGTATGGCGGACAGACGCCGGACGCCTGGTTGTGCCGCTGATTGCGCTATCCACATTTGAAAAAGTCGAAACCGCTTCCGCAGCAACCCTTTCTCTCCCGTCGATCCTCCTCCGAGGACGCTAGCGTCGAGGGCCCCGTCGGCGCGGTGGGAGTGCGGCGAGCCCGACGGCGATCACCGCGACGAGCGCGGGCAGCTGCACCCAGAGTGAGTGACCCATGTAGCCGCCGGGCGCGCGCCACGGGCCGGTGGACAGAGCGGCGGCCGAGATGGCGGTGCCGAGACCGGCTATCGCGGCGAGTGACCGCGCGGTGTGGCGGGCGGCGAAGCGGGCTGCGGCCACGCCGGCCACCGTCAGCGCGGTGCCGACGGGTCCGGCGATGATCGTCGCTGCCGCGGTGAGGCCGAGCGCGCCCACGATGCGGTTGTGCCAAGGGTGAGGCGGGCCGACCGGAGTGACCGCCAGTGCAGCCGTATCCTCCCGGGCTGTTTCGGGATCGGTCGACGCACCGCGAACACGCCTGCCCCGCAAGGTAATCCGCCGACGTCGCGGAATCGCGAGCAACACCAACGGAACAAGCAGCACCAACCCACCGAAAATACCCAGGCGATACCACCGATCGACCGGGAACGAGATGGTAATGGGCCCTGAGGCGTCCGCGGGCAGCAACCACGCCTGCTGCCATCCGTCCACCACGATCGGCTCGAGCGAGCGCCCGTCGGCGGTATGCGCCTCCCAGCCGACGTTGGTGCTCAGCGGCAGCACCAGCAGGCGCAGGTCCGTGGCCGGGGCGGCGGGTTCGAAGTTCGTGCGGTTCAGGCGCAGCCGGTCGGCGGAGAACAGTTCGGTGGGCGCCACGACGACGTCCGCGCGGCCCTCCGGAACGAGGAGCGCCTCTTCGGCGTCGCAGACGCGCGCGGGAACCGGTGCACTGGAACGCAACTCACCGACGGTCGCCGTCACGGAAGTACGCACGGTGCGTCCGCCGAGCGCGATCGTCGGGCCGAGCTCGCAGGGCACGGTGATCTCGCGATCCAGACCGGCCTGCGCGGGATAGTCGGGGCCGAGCACCGCGACCTCGGCGATGCCGGGCGGCTGGGTCATGGCGAAGCCGAGCGCGGTCTTGTCCAGCACCGGTGTCCAGCTCTGCACGCTGAGCTCGATGCGGTCGGTGACCGTCGGGTGCAACGAGATTCGCGCCGGTTCGCCGGGCGCACGCTCGTCGAGCTCGCGCACCTGCGGGCCGTTGCCGAGGTTCACCGACACCGAAAGGGGAGCTGCGGGCAGCCCGCCCAGCGACGCGGTGATGTCGAGACCGGTCACCAACGCCGGTTCGGGCAGTTCGATGGTGAGGGTCGGTTTGGGTCCGGTGAGGTTGCGCACCGCGTCTTCCGGCGCCGTCCAGCTGGTGCGGGTATCGCCGTCGGTCGCGGCGAACGCGGAGCCGCGCAGATCGCCGACGTCGCTCTTGCCGCGCGCCACCGGCCTGCTGTCGTCGGTGAGCAGCGCCTCCAGCGCGGGGCCCTGCCTGGTGCGCACGGTGAGCTCGGGCGCGACCGTCATGGGTTCGGGGGAGTTGAGGGTGCGTTCGAAGGCGCCGGGCTCCTCGGGCGCCAGCGCCAGCGCCTTGCTGCATCGCACCCGGTCGGGAGCATCGAAACACGCACTGCGCCCTGGGAATTCCTGGCCCAGATCCCAGGCCGTCACCTGCGCGTCGGCGGGCGTGGCGGGCAGCACCGTGCGGTGCTGGATGTCCACTCGGACCGGTGCGTCGCGGTCGCGGTAGTCGTCGAGAGTCAGTTCGCTGATGCCGAATTGGCCACCGCCGGAGCCACCCTCGGTGCGGATGGCGGTGATGGTCAGCCAGTCCGTGCTGCCAGCGGGCAGTGAAATCGACACGGTCGCACCGGGTTCGGTGATCCGCGCCGAGACGCTTCCGTGCGCGGTGCGCACCTCGACCCATTTCACCGGATCGCCGATCGCCGCCGCACTGGTGGTCAATCGCAGCAGGCCGGAGCTGATCGGCTGGTCCAGATCGAGCCGAAGCCATTGGCCCACAGCGCGTTCGGTGCCATTGCTGATCCACGCTGTGGAGGGATCGCCGTCCACCACCGCCGCGGTCGAGCTGCCGGGAGCCGCACCGCCCAGCTGGGTGGCATCGGCGGCCGAACTGGACGCGGTCACCGTCGCGCCGGACCATTCTCCGTGCACGAGCTCCGCGCCGGGCACCGGGTAGTCCGGCACCAGATTGTGGGTGCGGCGCCCGTCGTCGGGCGCGCGCAGCGCCGAATTGTGGTTGTCGACACGGCCGAAATCGGACTCCCGCTCCATCGGCGTATCGGTGACGACGAGCGGTCCGATCGGCACACCGGCGCGGGTGGCGTCGGCCGCGAACAGCGTCGGATGCGGCGCGGAGCCATCGCGGTGCAGCCGCTCGAGCACTTCCGGCCCGCCCTGCACCATCGGGACGGTGTCGAGCGGAACCGTGTACGCGCCGGGGAACGACTCGGGAGCCCCTGTGCCGGAACGGATCTCGGTCCCGGAACCGCCCTCGCCGGGCGGACGCGGATCGACGCGGTAGATCTCGACGGCCGGATACGCCGGTCGCAGATCCCCGTCGGCGACCAGGTTGTCGGCGACGACGTTCGTCTCGATCGGCGAACCGAACTGGGCCACCTTCGTCAGACCAGGGGACCCTTCGATCGCCCGGTGCGCGAGCATCGGCCTGGTCGACCGCGAGGTCTCCGGGTCGAGATCGTTGCGCAGCACCAGGATTCCGATGCCCTGGCCGGCCAGCGTCGCGGCCAATCCGGCCGAGGGGCGGCCGTCCGCGATCAGTCGTTGCACCGAGTCCATCGCGCGGATGGTGCCCGGCGGGTTCAGCGGAACCGCGTCACGCACCGCCCACGGCGTGCTAGCCAGCGCTTGCAGCGGCTCGTCGCGGGTCAATCCCCAGACCTGGCTGCCGAAAGGCGCGCCGGGCACCACCAGCGCGCGAGTGTCGGCGGCATTCTCGGCCAACCAGTCCGCGGTCTGATGCCAGTAACCGGGCACCTCGTCGTAGGAGCCGCGCGGGGCCAGCTTGCCGGTCCAGGCCAGCGAGGTGGACAGCGCCAGCGCGGTGAGGATCAGCCCGGCGACCGCGACCATCCGATTGCGTTCCGGATGGGCGAACGCGCTGCGCCACACCGGCAGCGGCACCGACGCGGGCAGCGGTACCCGCGCCAGCAGATGCGCCAGACCGAGCATCAGCGGAATACGGATGAGCGGCTCGAGTTTGTGCACGTTGCGCAGCGGCGCGCCGCTCGAATCAAGGAAGACCCGCACCGAGTCCGCGAACGGCCCGCTGAGCTCGCCCACATAACCCGCGCAGATACCGACCAGCCCGACCATCAGGATCAGCACCAGCCGCCCGCGATACGGCATCGATCGCATGGCGAGTCCGGCCATGCCCGCCGCGGCGAGCAACCCGGTGGCCAGCACCGCGGCGGGCTGGGTCACCAGGACCGCGCCCGCGATGCGTTCCGGCGAGACGAACGGTGTCCAGCTGTCGGTGCCGCGCAGCACCTCGGCGAGCGATGCCCACTGGGTGGTCACGCCGGAGGATTCGATGTAGTCCAGGAACGGCGGGCTCACCTTGCCGAGCAGCAGCAGCGGCACGGCCCACCAGAACGTGGCGAGCACGAGCAGCGGAACCCAGGCCGCCGTGAAACGCCACCAGCGCTTGTTCGGCTTGTACGAAGCCCACCAGAGCAGGGCGGGCAGGAACGCCGCGACCGTGGCCACGGCGTTCACCGCACCCATCAACGCGAGCGCCAGCGCACTGCCCGCGGGCGAGGCGGCGCCGCCCCGCTTGCGCCGCTGGTACGCGGCGCCGAGGGCGGCGGGCGCCAGCAGGACCCACGGTGCGAGCACCATCGGCAGGGTCTCCGAGGAGATCGAGCCGAGCGTGGTGAGCACGCGCGGGGACAGTGTGTACGCGACCGCCGCGACGATCCGGGACCCGCGGCTGCCGAGACCTAGCGCCTCGCACAGCCGGACGATGCCCCAGAACCCGGCGAGCAGCAGCAGTGCCCACCAGATCCGCTGCGTGACCCAAGCGGGCACGCCGAGCAGATCTCCGGCCGAGAAGAACGCGCCGTGCGGGAAGAAATACCCGTAGGCCTGGTTCTGCACCTGGCCCATGGGGGCCTGGCTGCTCCACAGGTGCGCGGCGCGGTCGAGGAAACCCAGCGGATTCTGCGCCAGGTCGTACTTCGTGTCGGCGACCGTCTGTCCGGGCGCCTGCAGGAAGGTGAACAGGAACGCCACGACGACCGTCGCGGCGAACCATCGTCTACCGAGCGGCGCGGCCTCGGACGAATCCGAGGCCACACCGGAGGAGCCGAGCGAGTCGGCGGATGAAGCGGCAGTCAGCGGCTCAGCGGCTGCCGTACTCAACGTTGTTGAGTAGCGAGGATTCCGCATCGCCGCTGCGGTCGATTTCGGGGCGCGTGTTCTGCTGCACCGCCGCGGTGATCACGAACACCGCGATCGCGCCGAGCA
Organism: Nocardia lijiangensis NBRC 108240; assembly: GCF_001613045.1. Lineage (GTDB taxonomy): Bacteria > Actinomycetota > Actinomycetes > Mycobacteriales > Mycobacteriaceae > Nocardia > Nocardia lijiangensis. The sequence goes on from NZ_BDBP01000020.1 coordinate 20,436, forward strand.
CGGCACCGGCAACCGCGCTCGCAACACCAGGAACAGCAAACTTCATCGCGGCTCTCCAATACATCGGATCAGGCACATTCCGGGTCAACCTACAGCATGAAGCGCCCTCAGGGTGACCAAGGTGACAATGCGGCGTCTCACAATCTCGGATGTAGTGCGGATTACTCCGGGACCGCGCACTGCAACCCACCCAGGAAGGTGCGCAGTTTGGCCGTGGTTTCGTCCAGCTCGGACTGCGGTTCGGAGGCCGCGACGATGCCGCCGCCCGCGAAGGCGCGCAGCGAGCGACCATCCGCCGAGAGCTCCGCGCAACGGATCGCGACCACCCACTCGCCGTCGCCGCGGGCGTCGCACCAGCCGACCGCCCCGCCGTAGAAGCCGCGATCCTCCTCGATGTGGTTGATGGCGTCGAGGGCCAGCGCGGTGGGCGTGCCGCAGACCGCGGGGGTGGGATGCAGCAGCAGCGCCAAGTCCAGCGCGGTAATGGTGGGATCGGACAGGGTGCCGGTGATCGGGGTGGCCAGATGCCACACGTCGTGGGTGTTCATCAGCTGCGGGCCGTCCGGGATGGTCAGTTCGGCGCAGACGGGCGCCAGCACCTGCCGGATCCATTCGATGACGAACGCGTGCTCGTCCCGATTCTTCGTGCTGGTCAGCAGCTCCGCGGCCTGCGTGGCGTCGGCGTCCGGATCGGCGCGCCGCGGCAGCGTGCCCGCCAGCGGGCGCAACGTCACGGTGTCGCCGTGCCGCGCGACGAGCACCTCGGGCGTCGCACCGAGCAGCGTCGCGCCCGCGCGCCCGGCGGGCGTCAGATCGACGGCGTAGACGTTCGCGTGCGGGTGCCTGATGAGCAGTTGCGCGGCGACGAGTTCCGGGTCGAGCGCGCTGTCCGCCTCGGCGAGCACCGAACGGGCGGCGACCACCTTGCGCAGCGGCTGCGCCTGATCGTTGAGCTGCTCGACCAGTTTCGTCACCCGCGCGACATGTTCGGCAGGACTCGGTATCTCGGTGACCACCCGCACCGTGGGCAGCTCGGGCAACGCGGCGGGACGCCATGGACCCGCGGTGTGCTCGGCCCGCTCCGGCGCGGTGAGCGCGGCGGGCCGGTTCGGATCGAACGGCAGGGCACCGACGACGATCTCCGTCGTTCCGTCCCGCAATGCCGCGCGAGCGCGATCCGCGTCGTCGAAGGCCACCCGGGTTCCGGTCGCGCGCATCACGCCATTGGGCTGGGCGAGCAGGAATCCGTTCATGATTCCTCGACCATAGACCCGCGCGCGGGCCACAAGCGCGCCCGAGCGACCGAGATCACCGGGTCAGAATTCGCGCTGCGGTTCCTTGCCGGGTGGAACCATCAGCACCGGACGGTGGCAGTGCTTGAGCACCGCGTCGGCCACGCTGCTGTGCAGCAGGGCGCGAATACCGGTGGCGCCGCGGGTGCCCGCGACGATGATGTCCACGTCCAAGTCGTCGGCGCATTCGACGATCGCGTTCCAGATGGTGGTGGTGCATTCGGCCGTGCGTGCCTCGGCGTTCAGGCCCGCGAGCTTGGCCAGCCGCACGCCCTCGGTGTTGATGTTGCGCGCGTCGACGTAGGCGATGTCCTCGATCTCCTCGTCGGGCACCCACTCGGGCTGCATCACCCCGGACAATCCCGAGAGCCGAGCGGCCTGACGCACCATGGGCTCCCACGCCGTGAGCACCACGGCTCTGTCCGCGGAGAGAAACCGGCCGGCGTATTCGATGGCGCGCTTGGCGTTCTCGGAGCCGTCGTAGGCGATGAGCATCAGATCGCAGGGCACGGTGACCTCCTGGTCGGAGTCTCCTGGCTATGGGATCGAGGTTACCCCCGCTCGCAGACCCGCGGCGGGTGCGGCGCGCAGGGATAATCGGGGCATAGGAGTGCGGTTGAGCAGCGGAAACCGGCGACGGGAGCGCGATGGACCGGACGATCGAAGCGGTGTTCTTCGGCAGGCACGAGGCCGACCCTCGCGCCCTGTTGTACTTCGAATGGCGGCAGCGTCTCGAATCCGGATACGAGGTCGGCCGATTCGAGTCGGGGGTTCGTTCGCTGGCTACCGCCGAACCGGGGGACGCGGGTGCGTGCTGGGCGTTGTTGGCGGAGATAGAGGCAGCGCCGCGGGATCCGGAGTGGGGGTATGACGAGACCGGGCCGGTGCCCGTGGGGAGCCGGGGCGTCGAATTGCGGATGGGCCGAGGCGATGTGTTCGCATCCGAATCCGGCGATTCGGCGACGCCGTGCCGTGCCGGGCCGGGCGCTGGAGTGGATGTTGCGGGGCCTGCCGGGCACTCCGGGCTCGTGCCCTCGTCGGGCGGACATAAGACTGCTTCCGGTTCGGTTTCGAGCGGTTGCAGGCCGGGTGGTTCGGCGTCGACGGGCTCCGAGTCTGCCGGTCTCTCATCGTCGATGGCGTCGGGTTCGGCGGTCCCCTCCACTCCGGATGACGAACTCCTGGACCGCATCTACGGCGGCTGGCTCGGCCGGTGCGTCGGCTGCACGCTCGGCAAACCGCTGGAGAACGGATTCGTGTGGACGCGTGAGCACATCCGCGCGTATCTGGAACGGGCAGGCGCTTATCCGCTGACCGACTACGTCCCCGCTGTCCTCCCACCCCCGTTTCCGCTGAACCCGACCTGGCCGGTGTCGGCGCGCGGCCGGGTCGACGGCGCTCCGCGCGACGACGACATCGACTACACCGTGCTCGGACTACACCTCCTGGAATCTCGCGGCCTGAACTTCACGACAGACGACGTCGCGACACTGTGGCTGGAACGCCTGCCCTTCCTCCAGACCTACACCGCCGAACGTGTCGCGTACCGCAATCTCGTCGACGGACTGCATCCACCGAAGACCGCCACATTCCGCAATCCCTACCGCGAGTGGATCGGCGCGATGATCCGCGCTGACATCTTCGGCTACGTCAATCCGGGAAACCCACAGCGCGCCGCCGCCCTTGCCGCCCGCGAGGCCGCCGTATCCCACACGGGCAACGGCATTTACGCCGCGATGTGGGCGGCCGCCCTGATCGCCGCGGCATTTACCGCAGGCACCCCACCCGCACCACCTACCGGCGATCCGTCTCCGACGCCGACCGCCGATGACACGGCTCCTCGAGGCACGTCCGGGGGCCCTGCTCGCGGGCTCGCCGCGGATGGTTCTGTTGCCGCGACGACTTCCGGCGACCCATCTGCCCTTCTCTCGGCTGGCAGCCTTGCTCGCGGGCTCGCCGCGGAAAGTTCCGCTGCTGTAACGACTTCTGCCGCTCTCGTGGCCGCTCAGAGCGTCATCCCACCGCGTTCTCGCCTCGCGGTCGCGCTCACCGAGGTGTACGACGACTACCACCGCGGACTCTCGTGGGAAGAGGCGGTGGACAACATCGACGCAAGGCACGGTGCCTACAACTGGGTTCACGCCATCCCCAACGCATGTCGTGTCGCCGCTGGACTATTTTGGGGCGCAGGTGATTTCACCCGCACCATCGCACTCACCGTGCAAAGCGGCGCCGACACGGACTCCAACGGCGCCACCGCCGGTTCGGTCGCCGGAATTCTCCTCGGCGCCAAGAGGATTCCCGCTCACTGGACCGATCCCCTGCATGACACCTTGCACAGCGCCGTAGTGGGTTACGACGGGGCATGCATCTCTGATCTCGCCCGCCGCACGTGGGCACTGGTGTGAGATCGACACGCCCGCCCACTCCGAGGTCATGGACCTCGCGAGGCAGGTGCGGTCGGTCGGCGGTTCCCAGCGTTCGCGGCTCGCAGCGCGTGTGCCTACCCGGGTTCTTCGGGGGTGGTGTCGGCTTCGCGTCGATCACCAAAAACCCTGATCAAACCCTCTCCCTCCACCCACCGAAACACCCCGACAACCCCACCCGCGAACACCCCCACCCACGCCGCGCACTACCGTGAAACCCATGCGAAAGACGCCTCTCGTCCTGCTCGCACTCTGCGCCGCGGTCGCAACTGCCTGCTCCGGCGGTGACACTCCAACGCCTGTGGCTTCTTCACCGGCCGAACCCCCCCAACCGACGTTGGCAGCTCCGGCCAGCCCGCCCAAGCGCGACTGCAACGCGGAGTACCTAGCGAAGTTCACCCCGCGCCAGAAGCTCGCGCAGCTGCTCACCGTAGGCGTGACCGGTGGCGCCGACGCGGCGAACGTGGTGCGCAACGAGCAGGTCGGCGGCATCTTCCTAGGCGGCTGGACCGACCGGTCGCTGCTCTCCGGCCCCGCGCTGGACGAGGTCAAGGCGGTGGCGACCACGCCGCTGATGGTGACCATCGATGAGGAGGGCGGCCGCGTCTCGCGGGTCCGCGACATCATCGGACCCGTCCCGTCGGCCCGCGTCGTCGCGCAGACCATGACCCCGGAAGAGTTCTACGACGCCACCGTGACCCGCGGCCGGGATCTGAAGGCACTCGGCGTGACCGTCAACTTCGCCCCCGACGTGGATGTGAGCAGCCAGCCCGACGACACCGTTATCGGCGACCGCTCCTTCTCCGACGACCCCGAGGTGGTCACCCGCTACGCGGACGCCTACATCCGTGCGATGCGCGAGGTGGGCGTCGGCACCGTGATGAAGCACTTCCCCGGCCACGGCTCCGGATCGGGCGACTCGCACACCGGCGCGGTGCGCACGCCGCCGCTGGATGAGCTCCAGACCGTGGACCTGGTGCCCTTCCGCAACCTGATCGGTTCCGGCGCGGCCGTGATGGTCGGCCACCTGGACGTCCCCGGCCTGACCGAGCCGAACGTGCCCGCCAGCATCAGCCCGCAGGCCATGTCGCTGCTGCGCGAGGGCACCGGGTACGGGGCCGCACCGTTCGACGGCCCGATCTTCACCGACGACCTCGGCGGCATGGCGGCCATCACCACCCGGATGACCATCGAGGACGCGGTCGAGGCCGCCCTGGTGGCGGGCGCGGACAACGCCCTGTGGATCACCACCGATGCCGTCCCGACCGTGCTTGACCAGCTCGAGCAGGCGGTGGCCAGTGGTCGGCTGCCCGCCGCCCAGGTCGACAAGTCGGTGCTGCGGATGGCCGCCTACAAGGGGGCGCTGCCGCCTTGCTGAGCGGACGGCCATCCCCGGGGTACGCCCGCTCTCTTATGACGTACAGGCGAGCTTCGCGCCGAGCCCCGTAGTATCGCTGCGTTTCCGTAGACGGGTCCCGCTACCGGCGGTGTCGACCGGTTCGGCTCACCCGAGGGGATCGCTGACGGGCGACGCCCGTCCCCCAGCGCGCGTGTGGGCCGGAGCGCACAGCGAACACCGGCGACTGGTGAGCAAATCCGTCCCGCGGAACTTACCTTGGAGTAATATAAGAGATTCACCATGTGGTAGGAGAGTGGATGGCGGGCGGAACGAAGCGACTTCCTCGGGCGGTTCGTGAGCAGCAGATGCTCGACGCCGCGGTCGAGGTTTTCGCGCGCAAGGGTTTCCACGATACGTCGATGGACGCGATTGCCGCCGAGGCGAAGATCTCCAAGCCGATGTTGTATCTCTACTACGGCTCCAAAGACGAACTGTTCCGCGCGTGCATCCAGCGCGAGGGCCTGCGCTTCATCGAGGCCGTCGCGCCCGCAGGCAACCCGCTGCTCACCCCGCACGAGCAGGTGCGCACCGCGCTGGAGGGCTTCCTCGGGTTCGTCGACAGCAACCGCAAATCCTGGCAAGTGCTCTATCGGCAGGCGATCGGTCAGCAAGCCTTCGCCTCCGAGATCGACAACGCCCGCGAGCGGGTCATCGAACTCACCGCCAAGCTACTGGAATCCAGCGCCAAGCACGCCGAACCCGGCACCAACTTCGACGTCGTCGCGGTCGCGGTGATCGGCGCGGGCGAGGCCATCGCCGATCGCCTCGCCAGCGGGCGCATCGAGGTCGCCGAGGCCGTCGACCTGCTCGACGATCTGGCCTGGCGCGGTCTGGCCGGTCGCAAGAAGCCGGAGTAACCGGCATACCGTTTGCCAGCCGGGCGGTGCTCTGCCACTCTCTGTCGAGATCACAGCTGGAGGGCCCACGCGGCTCGGGGACAAACGGGGAAAATTGTTCGGGATGCTCAGGCCGTGTGCGCACGGCGCAGAAAAGTACGGAATCGACGCGGCCGAGTGGCGGGCGCACATGTGCGGGCTGTGTCTGGGCCTGCGCGACGGGCACGGTCAGCTGGCGCGCACCGCGACGAATACCGACGCGATCTTGCTCAGCGTGTTGACCGAGGCGCAGCTGCCCGCTCCTTCGGCGCGCACCACCGCGGGACGCTGCCCGCTGCGCGGCATGCAGCGAGCCGAAGTGGCCGCCGCCGATTCACCGGGGGTCCTGCTCGCCTCGACCGCGTCGCTGTTGCTCGGCTCGGCCAAACTGCGGGATCACGTCGCCGACGGTGACGCTTCGCGGCTTGCCGGACGGCCCATGACCAGGATGTCGACGCGCTGGGCGGACAGCGCTCGCAGGCAAGCCGCGCTGATCGATTTCGACGTGGAACCCCTTGTGGCCGCGATCGATTCACAACAGCTCGTGGAGAGCCGCGCGGCCGCCCGTCTGTCATCGACTCGCCCGGCGGCGGGCACCGCGGGGCGGGACGGAATCGGGGGGCGTCGTGACGTGTACGCCGGTGCGGGAAGGTTCGACCGAAATCCGATCGCGCCCAACGCTGCTTCCGGTGAGCCGCCTGTCACGCTCGATCCCAACACTACTTCCGGAGAACCGCCGGTCACACTGGACGAACTCACGGCCCCGACTGCCCTGTGCGCGGCCGAACTCTTCGCCCACACTGCGATTCTGGCGAACCGCCCGGAGAACGCCGACCAACTCCGCACCGTGGGAGGGCATTTCGGCCGCATCGCTCACCTCTCCGATGCCATAGCGGATTTCGACGACGACACCGCGCACGGTCGCTTCAACCCGCTCACCGCGACGGGAACCACCCTCGCGGAATCGTACGAGCTGGTGCGCGGGTCCGACGCAGAGCTGCGCAGGGTTCTCGCCACTGCCCGCCTGGCCGACGTCCCCACCATCCGCTGGATGCTGCTCGATCCGCTGCACGCGCTGGTGCACCGGCTCGGCATGGGTGTCGGAGCGGTAACCACACACGCCTGCAACACAACTCGAACTGATCACCAGCACGCGTACCGCTCTGGCTCCGGCCGCCGCGCGTCATCGCCGACTCCCGTCCTCGGCGAGACGACCCGCTCCCACCGCACCGGCCACCGCCCACCCACCCGCCGCCCCGGCGTCGGCGAGGCGCTCGCCCTCGTGCTCGGCGTCTACTGCACCGGCTACGCCTGCTGCGCCGACCACACCAGCCCCTGCACCGGCGAACGCAAGGACGCGTGGTGGAAGGGCTGCGACTGCGGTTCCTGCTGCGACTGCGCCAACTGCTGCTCCGGCTGCGGCGATTGCTGCAGTTGCGGGGACTGCGGTTGCGGCTGCGACTGCTGACGAACGCGAAAACGCCCCCGAATCAGAGAGATTCGGGGGCGTCCGCGAAGCGAGCTCAGCGCAGCGTCGCCGTCAGATGCGGGTAGCCCTTCTTCGGGTGCAGCAGCGACAGATCCCAGCCGCCCTCGACCTTATCGGCGTAGACGTTCACCGTGGCGGGAAGCAGAATCGGTTTGCCGAACTTCACCGTGTAGGTGGCCTTCTCGGGAATGCGGCCCTCGATGTTGCCGAGGACGTTGGCCGCCGACCACATGCCGTGGGCGATCGCCTTCGGGAAGCCGAACGCCTTGGCGCCCAACGCCGAGGTGTGGATCGGGTTGTGATCACCGGACGCGTTGGCATACCGGGTGATCATCTTCTGATCCACCCGCAGGGCGCGCAGCGGCGGCGGGGGCACCTCCTCCGGCTTCGGCTCGCCCTTGGGCTGATCCGACAGCGACGTGCGCTGCTGGTGCAGGAAGGTGGTGACCTGTCGCCACACCTGCTCGCGGCCGACGCTGACCTCGGTTATCGCATCCACCAGCAGCCCCTTCGGGTGCTCGCGCAGGTTCTCGATGTGGGTGCGGAAGTCCAGCGGCTCGCTCACCGAGATCTCGCGCGTGCGCTCGATCACGTTCTGCGCGTGCACCGCACCCACCGCGACGAACGGGAAGTCGCGGGCCACCACCAGCTGCATGGCCAGTGGGAAGCTCAGGATGAACGGGTAGGTCAGCGGCAGCGAGTCACCGAAGCGCAGGCCGGTGGCCCGGCAGTAGGCGGCCAGGTGATCCGGGTCCACCTTCACTCCGTCGAGCCGGACGACCCGATCCGGCACTGTCGACTTGCGCGCCGAAAGCAGCGGCACAGCGCCCAGCGCGGCCTTCACGAAAAGGCTGCTGTTCTTGGGTGCTTCGGCCAGCGAGATGGTCTCGGTCATCATGCTCCGATCAGGCTCTGGCCGCAGACCCGAACCACGTTGCCGCTCACCGCGTTCGAGGCCGGGCTGGCGAAGAACGCGATGGTCTCGGCCACGTCGACGGTCTGGCCGCCCTGCGACAGCGAGCTCATCAGGCGACCGGCCTCGCGGGTGCCGAGCGGGATGGCGGCGGTCATCGCGGTCTCGATGAAGCCGGGCGCCACGGCGTTGATGGTGATGCCCTTCTCCGCCAGCTTCGGGGCCTCCGCGTCGACCATGCCGATGACGCCCGCCTTGGAGGCGCCGTAGTTGGTCTGGCCGCGGTTGCCCGCGATGCCCGCGATGGACGACACGTCGATCACGCGGCCGCCCTCCTTGAGCACGCCCTTGGCCACGAGGCCCTCGGTGATGCGGTGCGGGGCAGCGAGATTCACGTTGATGACCGAGTTCCAGCGGCCCGCGTCCATGTTGGCGAGCAGCTTGTCGCGGGTGATGCCCGCGTTGTGCACGATGATGTCGATGCCGCCGAAGCGCTCGGTGGCGAACTCGGCGAGCTTGTCCGCGGCGTCGGGCGCGGTCACGTCCAGTGCGAGCGCGGTGCCGCCGACCTTGTTGGCGGTCTGTGAGAGCGCCTCGCCCGCGGCGGGGATGTCGGCGACGATCACCTTCGCGCCGTCACGAGCGAACACCTCGGCGATGGTCGCGCCGATGCCGCGCGCGGCACCGGTGACCACGGCGACCTTGCCCTCCAGCGGACGGTCCCAGCTGGCCGGGGCGGTGGCGTCGTCCTTGCCGACCCGGATCACCTGGCCGTCGACGAACGCCGACTTGCCCGAGAGCAGGAAGCGCAGCGTGGACTCCAGTCCGGTCGCGGCGGCCGAAGCCTCCGGGTGCAGGTACACCAGCTGGGCGGTGGAGCCGCGCAGCAGCTCCTTGGCGACCGAGCGGGTGAAGCCCTCGAGCGCGCGCTGGGCGATCTGCCCGTCGACGCTGCCCGCCAGCTCCGGCGTGGTGCCGATGACCACGACGCGGCCGGACGCGGCAATGCTGCGCATCGCGGGCTGGAAGAACTCGAACAGCTGGGACAGGTCCTCGATCGAGCCGATGCCGGTCGCGTCGAAGACCAGCGCGCCGTACTTGGCGCCCTGGCTCAACGAGTCGGCAAAGGTGTAGTCGGAAAGCAGCGCGCGCACGGGCTCGGCGACGCGGCCCTTACCGCCGATGAGCACCGGGCCCGCCAGCGGCGGCTCGCCCTTGGCGTAGCGGCGCAGGTGCTCCGGCTGCGGCAGACCCAGCTTGCTCGCCAGGAACTGGCCGGGGGCGGAGTGGACGAACGATCCGTAGAGGTTGGGTGCACCCTTGCTCTTGGCTGCCACTGTTCCTACCTTTTCTGTCTCGAATTTCGCGGATGTCTGGTTCGCCCCTGGTGTTCCGCACGTTTCCGCGAGGGCCTGGACTGCGTGGCAGGCACCGCGCGGTGGGCGTGTCAGCGCACATTTGCGGGGTACAGTGTCGACAACAAACTTACTCCAGAGTAAGTTTAAAGTAAACCAACGCGCGGGGCACTGATCTGCGAAGGACCGCACCCGGGCGCCGGCACACCCGACGAGACCTTGGAGACTCGAGTGACAAACAAAGCCCGTTCAACCAAGAGCCCGGCCAAGACCGCGAAGACGACGCGTCCGGTCGCGATCGTGGGCGGCAACCGGATTCCGTTCGCTCGCTCCGACAAGGCGTACGCGCACGCCTCCAACCAGGACATGTTCACCGCCGCGCTGGACGGTCTGGTGAGCCGGTTCAACCTGCAGGGCGAGCGGCTCGGCATGGTCGTCGGCGGCGCTGTCCTCAAGCGGGTCGGCGAGCACGGCATGATCCGCGAAAGCGTTCTGGGCAGCAAGCTTTCGCCCTACACCCCGGCGCACGACCTGCAGCTCGCCTGTGGCACCGGCCTCCAGGCGATCGTCACCGTCGGTGACGCGATCGCGGCGGGCCGCATCGAGGCGGGCGTCGGCGGCGGCACCGATACCACCTCCGACGCGCCGATCGGCGTCAGCGAAGGCATGCGCGAGTGGATGCTCGACGTCAACCGCGCCAAGACCAACAAGGACCGCCTGAAGCTGGTCGGCCAGCTGCGCCCGGGCATGGTCGGCGTCGAGATCCCGCGCAACGCAGAGCCGCGCACCGGCCTGTCCATGGGTGAGCACGCCGCCATCACCGCCAAGGAATTCGGCGTCGCGCGCGAGGCGCAGGACGAGCTGGCCTACCTCTCGCACAAGAACATGGCCGCCGCCTACGACCGTGGCTTCTTCGACGACCTGATCACCCCGTTCCTCGGCCTGACCCGCGACGACAACCTGCGTCCGAACTCCTCGATCGAGAAGCTGGCCACCCTGAAGCCGGTCTTCGGCAACAAGCTGGGCGACGCCACCATGACCGCGGGCAACTCCACCCCGCTCACCGACGGCGCGTCCGCGGTGCTGCTGTCCAGCGACGAGTGGGCCGCCGAGCGCAACCTGCCGGTGCTCGCCCACCTGGTGGACTCCGAGGTCGCCGCCGTCGACTACATCCACGGCCCCGACGGCCTGCTGATGGCGCCCACCTACGCGGTGCCGCGCATGCTGGCCCGCAACGGCCTGACCCTGCAGGACTTCGACTACTACGAGATCCACGAGGCCTTCGCCTCCGTGGTGCTCGCGACCCTGCAGGCGTGGGAGTCCGACCAGTACTGCAAGGAGCGCCTCGGCCTCGACGGCGCGCTCGGCTCGATCGACCGCAGCAAGCTCAATGTGAACGGTTCCTCGCTCGCCGCGGGCCACCCGTTCGCCGCGACCGGCGGCCGTATCGTCGCCTCCACCGCGAAGATGCTCGCCGAGAAGGGATCTGGCCGTGCGCTGATCTCCATCTGCGCCGCGGGCGGCCAGGGCGTTGTCGCCATCCTGGAGCGCTGACGTCGCACACACCGAAGGCGGCATCCGGTCGAACCGGATGCCGCCTTTCGTCTTTGCGACGAAATGCTCACATCCTCAGAGCTTTTCGATCTCCGCCCGGACACGCAACTCCCGCTCGGTGCGCCGCAACGGCGATCCCGAGAACGGAAGCTCCGAATACTCGAAACCCGCCGGTGCCAAGCGATGTCAACGTATTGATGGCCGCTTTTACTTGGATCGCCCAGAAATCGGCAGTATCTTGCCGAAATGCGCTGATCCGAGGCCATCTCGCCATCTTCACGGCGGAAATCGGCAGCATTCTGCCGAAATGAAAGGAGCCGCTGTCGATGTGGTGAACCGCAGTAATCGGCACGATGCTGTCGAATGCCACTCCTGAGGACTCGACCCATGGCGCAACGATGTCTTCGCACACCCTTTCAACGCCTCGCAGGGGTCGCAAGATCTGCGAAGCGTTGAAAACATATGCGAAGGCGAGGTTTCAGGGCGCGGTCGTGAACGCGGTCGGCTTCCGACATCCGAGAACTCGCCGGCACTTGGCGGTTCGTGCTTATTTCGGCGGCAACTCGTAATGCCCGCCGAACGCCTGGCGCATGGCGGAGAGCAGCTTGTCCGCGTACAACGACTCGCCGCGCGAGGAGAAGCGGGCGAACAAGGCGGCCGAGAGCACGGGCGCGGGCACACCGGTGTCGATCGCGGCGTCCAGGGTCCAGCGGCCCTCGCCGGAGTCCGAGACTCGACCGCCGAACGAGTCCAGGTTCGGATCCGCGTACAGCGCGCCGGCGGTCAGATCCAGCAACCACGAGGCGACCACCGACCCCCGCCGCCACACTTCTGTGACTTCCGGCACATCGATGTCGTACTGGTAGTACTCGGGATGTTCCAGCGGCGTCTCCTCTGCCGAGAACTCGCCCTTGTGCGCGGCGCCGTAATTGGCCTTGTGCAGGATGTTGAGGCCTTCGGCGTAGGCCGCCATGGCGCCGTACTCGATGCCGTTGTGCACCATCTTCACGAAGTGGCCCGCGCCTGCCGGACCGCAGTGCAGGTAGCCCTGCTCGGCGGTGGACGGGTCCCCGGTGCGGCCCGGGGTGCGCGGGGCGGCGTCGACGCCGGGCGCGATGGATTTCAGCAGCGGATCCAGGTACTTCACCTGCTCGGCCTCGCCGCCGATCATCAGGCAGAAGCCGCGGGCCAGGCCGAAGACGCCGCCGGAGGTGCCGATGTCCAGGTAGTGGAGGCCTTTCGGGGTCAGCTTCTCGGCGCGTTCGATGTCCTGGTGGTAGCGGCTGTTGCCGCCGTCGATGATGATGTCGCCGGGTTCGAGCAACTCGGCCACCTGGTCGATCACCGCGCCGGTCGCGCCCGCCGGGATCATCACCCACACCACCCGGGGTGTTTCCAGCATGCTCACGAATTCCGCGAGGTCGGTGGTTCCCCGGAAATTTTCGCCCAGATCGGCGCGCAGCTCGTCGATGTTGTGGAGCTTGCGTTCGTAGCCGACGGCGGTGTGCCCATCCCAGACGATGCGACGGACGATGTTGGCACCCATTCGCCCGAGGCCGATCATTCCCAGCTGCATTCCGTCCATCTCCTCGTGTGTTGGAGCTGTCTGGCGGGGTCGTCCTCGATTGTCCCGCGAAGTGTGTAACGCGGGGTGCGCTGCTCCGATAAACAGATCGGCTCCGCGCAGTTGCCAGACCCCCGACCCGGCAACTGCGCGGGGCTCTTCCGTGTTCAGGGTGGTTCATTGCACAAGGTTTGCTGCGCGTCCGAGCTGAACTGGCGCTCCCGGCGCGGGCAACTATCGTGGATGACGACCCGCACCGTGCGCGGTCCAGAAACACACGTTCACCGGGAGGGACGGTTCGTGACCACCGAATCGAGCACCGGACACCGCGGCCGCGACCGACGCCAGGAAGGCGAGGTCGGGCTGCGTCACCTACTCGAATCGAACCGCGAATCGCCAGATGAGGCGAAGACCACACAGCTTCCGGTGACGCAGCCCGGCGCGGCTCCACAAGGGGTGGTCGATTCCGCCCCCACCACGCCGATGCGCGTCGCTTCACCGCCGACCGGCGGAGCCGCGCAGCCGACTGCCGCTGGTCACGGGCCTGCTCACGGACCCACCGCCCACGGTCCTGCTGGTTATGGTCCTGCTGCTCACGGTCCTGCCGGTCACGATCCTGCTGCTCATGGTCCTGCTGGTTACGGGCCCGCGGCTCACGAGCCTGCTGGTTATGGTCCTGCTGCTCACGGTCCTGCTGGTCACGATCCCGCCGCTCAGGGTCCCACCGCCTACGGTCCCACCGCTCAGGGAGCCGCCGCTCAGGTGGCTGCCAGCGCTCAGGCCGCAGACGCGACCCAGGTGATCGACACCGAGGGACCGCACGAGAACCGGCAGCGCTGGGAGAACGCGCGCAGATCCAGACCGAGACCGGAGCCCGCCGATTCCGGGTCGTGGTGGCGCAACCCCGCCATCCGTCGCGCCGGAATCGCCGCGGGAACCCTGATCGCAGTCGGTGGCCTCGGCTACGCCGTGGACGCCGTGCTCTCTTCCGGCGACGTACCGCGCGGAGTGGTCGTGGCCGGGATCGACATCGGGGGGATGGACGTCGACGAAGCCGACGCCAAGCTCCGCACCACCCTCGACGGCCGCGCCGGGCAGGAACTGCCCCTGCAGATCGGCGACGTGCGAGCCGAGCTCACCCCCTCCACCGCCGGCCTCACCGTCGACTGGGAGGACACCTGGGACCGCATCGGCGGCCAGCCCATCAACCCCTTCGCCCGCTTGGTCTCCTTCTTCGGCACCCGCGAGGTCCCGGTCGCCAGCACCGTCGACGCCGCCGCGCTGGACAGTCAGCTCGCCGCATTGCGCGTGCACGATCGCCCCACGGTCGAGGGCACCATTCAGTTCCAGAACGGCAAGCCGGTCGCCGTCCCGCCCGTACCCGGCCGCGTGCTCGACATGCCCGCCGCGCGAAACGCGTTGATCGACAACTGGGTCGAGGGCGGGACCCTCGAATTGCCCGTTGTCCCAGCACCGCTCACCGTCCGCGTCGAGGCCGTCCAGCATGCGCTACACGAGATCGCCGAACCCGCCGTGCGTGGCGACGTGGTCTTCACAGGTAAGGACGGCGACGCCAGACTCACCCCCGAGCAGATCGCGACCGTGCTGAGCTTCGCTCCCGACGGGCAGGGCGGTCTCGCCGCGAACTACGACCTCAACGCCGCGACCGCCATCCTCGCCCCGCAGCTCGCGAAATCCGAGGTCGAGCCCAAGGACGCGACGTTCGCGGTGAGCGGCGGAGCGCCACAGATCGTGCCCGCGGTGGTCGGCGAAAAGATCAACTGGCCGAAGACCCTCGAACAGCTGTCCACGCTGCTCGCGGCATCTCAGCAACGCAGCGCGGCCGCAGTCTACGAGAAGATCGAACCCAAGCTCACCACCGAGGCCGCACAGGGACTCGGCATCGTCGAACAGATGGGCTCGTTCACCACCAGCGGCTTCAGTGGACCGTCCGGCATCAACATCCGCACCGTGGCTCTGAAGGTGAACGGCGCCGTCGTCCGGCCGGGAGAAACGTTCTCGCTCAACGATTTCACCGGTCCGCGCGGCACCGCGGAAGGCTACGTCGAATCCGGGATCATCGACCACGGCCGCCCGAGCACTGCCGTCGGCGGCGGCATCAGCCAGTTCGCCACCACCCTCTACAACGCCGCCTACTTCGCCGGACTCGAAGACGCGGGCCACACCGAACACAGCTATTACATCTCCCGCTACCCGGCCGCCCGCGAGGCCACCGTCTTCGACGGCGCCATCGACCTCAAATTCCGCAACAACACCCAAAGCGGCGTCTACATCGAGACTTTCGCCACCGGCTCGGAGATCACCGTCCGCCTCTGGGGCACCAAGACGGTCGACGTCGAATCCATCACCGGCGACAAGAGCAAGCCCACCGAGCCCAACACCATCACCCTCCCGAAGGGCAAGGACTGCATCGCGTCCGAGGGCGCGGAGGGCTTCACCATCTCCGATACCCGCGTGATCAAGGATCGTAAGACCGGGCGCGAAGTGACGCGAGCGACGCGGACGGTGAAGTACGACCCGATTCCGGTCGTGAAGTGCGAGTGAGCTGTCGATCCCGGTCGGCGGATGCCGCTGAGAAGACGGATCGAGCAGAGTGATGTAAACGTCGGCCTGTATCGCTGGCAGATTCGTGCACTGCCGCGAATTCCCTTTTCCTGCAGGTCAACTGGCGAGGGAGTCGGGGAGCATGGCTGTCCGCACGTCGCCTCATAGCCAGCGGGGTGATCGAAGTCCGCGTATACCGTGCGCCCGGTCATCGGCACAGGCATGCTCATCAGCGAATTCATTGCGGACTGCCGCACGCCGGTGATATTCGTATGTTCGAGTAGGGTCGTCTCTGCATTGGTTGGGCAGGTGGTTCCGGCCGCGGATTCCGGCCTCTTGATGCGGTACGGATGCCGGGGCCCTTGCGGCGGGCCGCGGTGGGTGTGGGGTTCATCGGGGAGTCACACCGACGTGCCACTCTTTGTGGTGATCCTGTTCGAGGAAGGCTGGGGAGTGGTGTCGGATGGGGAATTCCGGTCACGATTCATGTGATCCGACCGTGGAGCGGACGTTGTTCGCATTCCAGAGCGTGGGCAGCGGCAGTATGCGAAATACTATGGCGCTCAGTATGTATCGGCGCGCAGGCGAGTCAGGGGCGGGTCGCGACCAAGTGTGGGTGGACGGTTGGAAGCGACACAGTTGTGCAGGCGGCGCCCTCGAAGTCCCGAGGTTCGAACCGTCGGATTTCGTTGGTATGGAACGGGTTCAACCGTGTTCGAGAGTCGCACGGCACCGTCGGATGACGCGCTACCGCGAACCTTCAGCTATCGGCTCGAAGCATCCCTCGATCGGACTGTACCTGCGAATCGTCGTGTAACAGGGCAACTTTGGCGAGCTTCGTGCGCGGCGATGGGATATAACTACCGTGATTCTGGGACGGCAGTGGAAATTCGTTCCAGGCTCGCGCTCGAGGGTTGAGCACTGAGATGAAGGGGAATTGTGGTCGTGGACCAGATCGGCTCGGTAATTGAGTTGGCAGCGGGGCGGGGTGCGGGTGCTGCGGCAGCACTGGGCGCGGCGATCGGTGACGACGCTGCGCATCGGGTTCTGCACGGCACCGCGACGTTGTGCGATGTGGTGCTGGCTTCTTGGGTCTTGGGTGTCGACACGGTTCAGGCCGTCGTCGAATACGCCGAAGTGGCCATCGGATCCGCCGTCAAGGGAGTCCCCGGTTCGCGCTGCGCGTGAACCATCGCGCGCGGGTCGCTCGGCCCGCGCGACGCGTTCATGGTCGGGGATCGACTGCCCGGGTCCGTAGGTTCGGCCCGGGCAGCAATCTATGTTGGAGTAGTGATCAGTCCGTGCGCTCGATGTCTTTCAGCGCCATGCTGACGAACTCGCGCATGGGAATCTCCAGCGCCTCGCACAGTGCGTGCAGTTGTTGCATGTCAGGGGATCGCTCGCCGTTCTCGAAGCGCTGAATCGTGCTGACGGCGAGGCCGGTCAGTTCCGACAGTTGCTGACGGGTCAGGTCGCGGCGTGCTCGCGCCGCTCGCAACTCGTTCCCCACCGCACGATTGATGCCCGAAGCCGTCTCTTTCGCACCCATATGGACCATTCTGAGGTCCGAATGGCTACCTCGCAAACGACATGCCGCTGGCGTCGCCAGGTCGCGCCGCGATAGCTCGCGGCCCGACCCGAAAGCCGATCGGGCTTGTGAAAGGTCCGAACGGACCTTATGGTGATCCGTATGGATCATTTGGATGTCATGGTTGCGGAGCGTGTGCAACACGTTCTTGCGAAGCGGGGGGTCGGACTGAATGACCTGGTCAAGCACACCGGGATGCCTGCGGCGACACTGCAGCGGCGGTTAGCTGCACGTGGGTCCTTCACACTTTGCGAACTTGCCCGTATCGCCGCGTTCGTCGGTTGCCGGACCGCCGAGCTGATCCCGCGGATGGGGGAGAAGTGACCACATGGCGGGAGAGGGGCCTTGAGCCGAACGTGTCTCAAACCTTTTGTGACTGGAATCACGTCCGCTCGACCTCGGAATTCGACGCTGCGGGCGATCGATCAGCTACCGCGACGGTCGCACTCGCGTGCGTCGTCGGCGCTTCTGCGCGATCGGTCGGATGCGCCGAGCGGGCGTCGCCCGACCCCCGAGGCGCAGCGAGATCACGGCGTGCGGTGCGCACCGCCGATCCGGATCACTACTCCGACGCACTCACGAGCGATGAAAGGTCGCAGGTCTGAATATGGCACGCTCCAAGAGTTTTCGTGCGCTGTGGAACTCCGCCGCGCCGCCCGAGCCGATCGATGTCCTGATCATGCCCGGCACGTGGCATCCGCACGGCGACGGGATCAGCGCCGCGTTCGCTGCGTCCCTCGACCCAGATCGCTTCAGTCCGCGAATCGTCCCCTATCCAGCCGACTACGGCCGGACGATGCCGTACGCGGACAGCCTGGTGGTGGGACGGAAGGCGCTGATCGCCGCGATCGAGGCTTCGAACCGGCGCGTGGTGCTGGCGGGCTACTCCCAGGGCGCCGCCATCGCAGGTGACATCGCGGCCTCGGCCGGGCGAGGCGAGTTCACGCAGGTCGTCGCATGCGCCCTCATCGCCGATCCGCTTCGCCCGGAGGGCAAGTGCCTCGGCGTCGATCCGGGCGGCTACGGCATCGCGGGTCAACGCGACGTACCGAACGTCCCGACCTATTGGGTAGCCGCGCCCGGGGATCCGATCACCGCGCTGCCCGCAGGCAATCCGCTTCGCTCGATCGCCGACCTCAGCGGGTATTTCAGCCTTTCCTCGCCGCAGGCGGCGCTGCGGTGGGGGCAGAGCTTGATCGATGTGGCCGGACGGCGGCAGCTGCAACGCTGGTGGTCGCCACAGTATTGGCGCAGCTGGTCCGGCGCCATAGCCTTCGCGCGCGGATATCTCGTCGACGGCAGGCACACCGACGACTACATCCGCCATGGCCACGCCGAGCGACTTGCCCAGCGGCTCAACGCCGAAATCGTCCGCGGCGCGCTCCGGGAGCGAGTGTGAACGACGAACCGAACCACCTGTACCTGAGCCGCGCCGAAGTACGCGAACTCGCCGAACTGCTTCGCGAAATACCCGATCTATCAGAGGATCTCGCGATTGCGCGGACTCGTCAGGCCAAGCTCGGCAGCCGCGGTGACTACCGCATGCAACGCCGTCCCAGCGAACAACCGCTGCCGTACAACCCGGCGGCCGCCCGCGCGGCCGACCATCTGCACGCTGTCCTGGTCGGCTGGGTCCGGTTGGTCTGCGAGCAACGCGGTCTCGACTACACGGGTTCGACCACGGTCGCAGGATTGTCGCGATGGCTGGACAAGAACCTGATCGCGCTCGCGATGACCCCGGGCGTCGAGAGCGCGCCGCGGGAAATCGGCGAGGCGGTGCGGGCGGCGACAAGGGTCGTCTGTCCACCGGCGGTCGAGGTGAATCTGGAGCCTTCGATGATCGACCAGGCACGTACCCACCGCCTCAACGCCTCGGGCATCGCCACTTTGGCGAAGGAACTCGGGGACGAGTATCGAACCTTGACCGTCCGCCGCGTGCAAACGCTGCGCGACGCGGGAAAGATCGCGCCCGTGCCGGGGCCTTGGGCTCCCGATTGGCCCGAGTTGTTCATCGCGGGAGATGTTCTCGACCAACACCTTGCCCATCCCAGGAGGTCGCGCCGAAAGCCCACTGCCGCGCGGAGCCACGCTACATAGCGTTTCCGAAGCCGTGCTTACTAGCGACGAACCGCGCTTGCTGCTGACGCGAATCGCATTGCGCGGGAGTTCTCGCGAGGCCAGTGGCGGTTCCTGACGACCGCCCCGTCGTCAACACCGTTGAAACCATTGCCGTCCAACCGGTTACCAGTACCGGTTGGGCGGCTTCTTCCTTCTCTGCGAGTTCAGCCCCCCGCGCGCGTAACCTCTCGCCCGCTTCATGGTCGCGCCAGCGGCGTCTGTTCGCGCCGTCTCTGGGTGCCCTACCTGTAATCGCGAACGGCGGCCGACTCCCCGGTTCGCGATCGAGTGCGTTCGGCGCAACATATCTCGCTGCGGACACCACCCTGGGGAGCAATGTGCACCGATTCGGGGCCTGCCGACCGGAAGCTCGGAACGCACTGCGCGACAGCTGAAATATGCGCTCTCACCAGGTATTTCGAAGGCGTCAAAAATTCAGGTGTTGACATTCGAATCGCGTTAGGTGAAGATTGGTGCAGCGCCAGAGCTGCGCCTTCTTCCCGGGACCTACCGGGAAATCCCCACTCTCCCAGATCTACTCATGGCACTGTGCGTCCGAAACTGCGGACACACAGTGCCACGGTTGTTCCCGGAGATTCCCATCCCCCGAACATGCGGCACGCCCCCGAAACCCTCTCGATGTCGATTGACAAGCGGGGCAGAGCTTGCCGCATAAGCCCGAACGCCCGCCCGTCTCCCGCCACTCCGGTGCGCGGTCGCAGACGAGCGCGGATGTCCGGGCCTCCGCCCCACCCTCGGCGTGCCCCTCAGGCCGGGGGTGGGGCGCTCGTCCCGCCGGCCACGACTCGGCCAGGCCATCAGCGAGGAGACAGCCATCGACGAAGCCATGCGCGAACTGCTGGAGCTCAACGCGCACAACGCACCTCCGACGACACCGACCGCCGACCTGGCACACCAGATCATGCGCGTCCACCGCGAATGCTCCACCGACTACTGCCGCCGCAAGGCCCAAGCGCTGCGCGCCCTGATAGCCGAGGGCCGCATCATCCCCGACTCCTCGCGCACCCACTGACCCCACCAGCCCGCCCCGCCCGGCTCCCTTCTCCCGCAACACAATCGCGGTCGAGGACGGTCCGAGCCGCGGGGCGCCCGCCCCACCCCCGGTTTTGCTACGGCCGGGGGTGGGGCACCTAAACCCCGAAGAGGACGCGCCCATGAGCCAGCAGAAGTCAGGCAGATCCAGGATTTCATCGCCGGGTTCTGTGGCCCGATCGGCAGCGACGTCAAGGACATCCGCGAACAGCTGTGCGGCCTGTCCCGGTGCGACGCGGGCCAATACGGTGCGTGGTCGCAGCTCGGCAACCACACCGTGATCGACGCACTCGCCGAAGTCCTCGCACGCTTGGACAACGTCGAAAGCCACTGAAACGCTTCGCTTCCTACGTCAGCGGCTGAAATAGGACTTTGCCTCAGCACTGGCTTATGCCTCTGCCGGCGATCTTTTGTACTGGATCCAGCTCTGAACCTACTGGAAGAACTTCAGCGACAGCTCGCTCGAGAAGCCCTGATCCCGACCTCGGATCAGGGCTTCTTCCATGCTCGGGCTCGCTGTCCTATTGCGCGTCCTGAGGCTGATGCGCGTCAACGGGCGCCCGGGGTGAGCGCCTGCTGGCTCTTCGTCCAACTCGATGCCTAACCGCGTGATCCCGCTGCGGTCGAGGCCTTCCATTTCCAGATCAGCTCCTCCCGCCGAGGACTGAGTATTCGAACGGTGAGGAATCCAACGTGGCGCCGAGAGACCCCGATGACGGACCCAGGAAGGACGACGATCGAAAACGCCCGCAACGGCGGGTGACCGAGCCCAAGTCCGGCACGGAGAGTCGTACGAATCCTCCGACCACCGATCCGGTGAGTCCGCCCGCCAATGCCGCAGCACTGCCGCCGCAGAACGACTACGGCAGTGCATCGGACCTGGCTGAGATGATGCTCTACGGGTCCATCCCACGAGGCTCCGCTGGGGACGATTCCCGCCAATGTCAGGGAAGTAGAAGTTGGACCCAACGATTGGCGTTGGCAGGACATCGCAACCAAACGGTTCGTCGAAATGCCGAGCTGGGCGAAAAACCCTCCCAGCAAATATGCTCGAGCAGAATACACTTCACCACAGGAATTTTCGCTCACCGTGCAGGCGCAGAAAGAAATTGCCGATGTCAAAGCGGTGCGCGATCTCAAGGACCAGGAAGTAGCAGCCCTCACCGCGGCGCGGGACGAGATTGCGGACAAGCTCGGACTAAAGCCTGGCAAGCTGACCGAGAAATATCTCGACGAGCAGATGGAAACTCTAAGGAAGAAGTTCACCCTCGCCGAGATCGAACGTCTTGAAGATGCGATGTCCGCTGTTAACAAGGCGGAGTACCAGGCCAACAAGCTGACTGAGACGATGGGTAATATTGCTGCCCGCGACTACATCAGGCAGATGGGCGGCGAGGTAGTCACCGGGTTGGACGATGCCGCTACTCGCTCCGGAACGCTCGACGTGGTGGGTATCGTTGGTGGAAAGCTCGTAGTGGTGGAGGCCAAAGGCGGAGGGTCTCAACTCGGCGCCCGGTGGGTGACCGACGATTCAGGCCAGCTGATTCGTGTTCAGCAGGGCACGCCGCAATATCTGAAGTGGATGCTCGACAACGACCCTGTTCTCGTGCAGGCGCTAAAAGACAGAGGTCTGCTCGATGCCGTTCGCAACGGTGACATGGATGTCGTCTACGACATGGTCCGATACGACCCGAAGGTCGGTCAGCCGCAGTGGTATCGATTCAACATCGAGGACGAACCCGTTGTCCCACCAGGCGCCATCCGAAAGCCTCGGCAGCCAGCGCAAACCGGCAACGGCACCACGGTATCGGGTCCACCGCAAGGTGCCGAGATCGCAAACCCGGGCCCGGACCTGTCACCAATCAACCCGCTGGCGGCGTGGATGGATTCCGCAGCGCAGTCGATGCTGTCGAATCTGACCACGTTGACAGCGGTCACCGTTCCCTTCGCGGGACTTGCCACCAGGCTGAATGGAGACAGTCATGGCGGGGCAACCCGCATCAGTCAGTCGCTGACGGTAAATATCGCTGCGCCGACGCGGACGATTGAGAACAACAGCGACAGCGAGCACTACCAGGCCCTCACGTATGGTTCAGGCATTCTTGTATAGCTCCACATCCAGACAACCATCACAGGAAAGTACCCTCAGGCATGCGGATCGAGATCAACAAGATAGCGGACAAAGTCGGCGTGGCAGCGCGATTCGACTGGGCTTGGACTGACGCGGACTTGGAACCGTTCTGTGCAGCTGCGGGTTGGCAGATCACTGAGCGTGGTCGGCGGGGCGCGGTGCTCGTGACCGACCTGGAATTGGCTCGTCCCGAGGCACATTGGGTCGGCAAGGACGGCCTGGGCAATTATATGATCGTCTTTCTAAGTGACGATCTCGACGCGAACGACACGGAATCGGTCCGCACCATGTATGACCAGTTCGCTGACACCAGTGCGGCGATCGAGGCGGTGTTGGGGCCGCCGACGCAGCGAAAGGCAGGATCGGATGGTGAGGTTCGGTGGGATCTATCGAAGGTCGTGATCCGATTGCGTCTAATGGACAACGGCATCTACCTCCGCCTTGCCAACCCCGAGCACCAGGCATGGCTCGATGCGCCGGATGATGAGGATTTGTGATGGCTATAAAGATTCCTGATTGGCCCTCTCTTTCTGCCGCGTTGGCGTTGACGCTGGCGCGCATGCCTGGTGACGGATGTCTGATCCTCAGTGCTACCGGCAACAGGTTCGCTCAATTCGTGATGGGGTCGGAAGGGCTGTGGGCGGAGATCGTGGACGACTCGGCGCTTGTCGGTGGCTATCGGATCTCACCGGATGACGCGGTATGGCTGTCTTCGCATGGGTGGTCCCCTCCGAGCGAGGCGGGCTCGCCGAATTGGCATCGCCGCGTACCCTGGCCCGCGCATTACAACGAGTATGAGGCTATTGCGGATCAGGTCGTTGAGGTTCTGTGCGAGGTGTTGCGGATCAGTGCTCCGACCGAGCTGACAGTCGAGTCGTGGGTGAATTTTTCCAACGACAAGTTCGATGTCAGCGCGCTCGGCTGAGTATGTGAGGTTTGCCAGGGCAGGGCTCCGTCAAACTCTGCTTTGAATCCCTCGGGTTCGGTGCGAATTCCGTCAAGATGCCGCGCGTTGGCTGATGGGTGGTACGGGCTGCGGCTTGGGTCGACACCAGGCGCGATCGGCGTGCGTTCTTGAAAAGGCTTGACCTCCTGGCGAGGGCAACCCTGCATCGTGGGCTTGTTCAGGTGGGTGGCACTAAGCCATTTTCATCCGTGATGAACGATGTTGCGGCAGTGGATGTTTGATGCGGCGTGCCGCCTCAGGGATGGGTGAAGCCCCTGGTAGATCGACTGATTGTCGAGATCACCGTTCCACCAGAGGCTTCCTGTGTTCTACTGTGCCGCGTTGCCGTTGTCACGCCAGACCCTCAACTTCGTTTCCGGTGACAACGGGAACCGAACGTTCCAACCCATCGAGCTCGGATACCGACCTGCGATGGAAACCGCACGCCCCCAGGAGAAAGCCAATCGGCTTGATACGTGCCCTGTCCGTGATGTCTCTCAGGCCTCTGCGGTAGCGCTACAGGCGGCAATCGGGTTGGTGCTCGAATTCACCCGACAGGCCCGGCCCCGGGCGCTGTTCATGAACAGCTTTGCCGGTGGCCGGACCAAGGCCGGGGGTGTCCTCGGCGCGTTGATCTTCGGATGCCCCGCGGTGGCTGGTCCGGTCAGCGCGGTACGCGGCTGGTGCACCGTGGTGATCAGGGCCGCGCAGATAGTTCGAAGACGAGAATCGTTTATCCCTGAGGGATCAGGGCAGGACCTGCGGAATGACGTCCGGGGCGATCGCGCCGACGATCAAACCGACCAAGGCGCCCTGGAAACCGGAGCCGAGGGCGCACAGCGGTATAAAAGGAATCCCGATGATGGTGGCGCCGCAGACCACGGCTCCGAACACGGCCCCGGCAATTCCACCCGCTGCTGCGCCATTGGCCAGCGGATCATGGTTGGCCGCATTGGGATTGGTGGCGATGTCCTGCGGAACCGCAGCCGCCACCGGCTGCAGGACCTCCGCAGTGGCGGGCTGTGCGACATCCGCGACGGCGGGCGGCTCGATGACCGCGGCGGCGGGCTGCGCGATGACCGGGATCACCTGCTGAATCGTTCCCGGAGCCTGCGCAGCCTCGACCGTCTGCACGACGGGGACCGACTGTGGGGAGACGCCCGAAGCGTCGGCAGAAGCTGCTCCCGCGCCCGCGAAGGTCACCGCGATCGCCAGCGGCAACGCCGCGATGAGAGCCTTACGGCCGAATTTTCTGGTAGTCAGACGCATGATTTTCCCTATCCTCCCGACCCCGTGAACGTTGCAAACCGATTGGCGTGCAGCATGTTTCACGGTGCGAATTACAACGGTGAAGTTCTATCCGATCCTGGTCACCGAATCAAGTCCTGGTGCTGTTGTGCGTACGCGGCGGAATTGTGTTCGACGACAAGATGATTGGCGTTCACTCATGCTCGCACCCGGAAGGCGCGGTTCTTCCGCTACGACATCTGGACCCGCCGAGCTCGACGCTGCGCACCAAGCGTCGCCGATCTCTCGACGCCGCCATCGCCCTTGTCGTGCCACCGGCCGAAATGCCCAGGAACGCCGAATAGCTGACGGCGGTCAATCGTCCGTCAGTCCGCCTCATGCGGTACGCCCCCGAACACCGAGAACACGGTAGAACGCGGGTTCAGAGCACGCCGCATGCCCGCCCCTGCCGCTCCCGTCTCCCGCGGGTGGTTCGCCGGTCGCAGACGGTTGTCGCAGCGTAGGGGCGCGGTGGTCCCACTCCGGTCGACCCCTCGAATCCCGGAGTGGGACCACCGCACAGACAGCCCAGCCGTGTCCCGTTCGTCCAATCACCATGGACGTGCGGTGCAGAGCGGCGGGGCGAATCGTTCCGTCTCGGTCGCTGCCCGGACCGGGGCGGAACGTCCAAACGACTCCCGGTGCGGCGCCGGGCCACCAATTCGCCGCGCGCACAACTGAACAGCCGCGGGCGGACGCCCGCCGAACTCGCCATGCACCCGCCCGGAGCCCTCTGCCCTACCGAGCCCGCCCCGCCCGCCAGGACTCCCGTCCATTGGTCCGTACGGTTGCAGGCCGGCCGGAAGCCGGGGCGCACGCGGCCCCACCCGTACCGCCATGCGGACGCGGGTGGGGTCGCCTCCCCAGCCTCACGTTGCCCGTTCTCACCGGCACCGTCTCCCCATCCAGGAAGGCACAATCTCGTGATCACCGTTCTGACGTGCCGCGGCACTGGCGAGCCACTCGGGGCGCCGACGAACATGCTCTCCTACTTACGAGCAGACTCGACAGCACGAATTACCGGATCGGCCCGGATTCGACCAGCGAGCGTCGGGCCGGTGGCGGCATCCGGTCCGCAACTGGCGATTGTGGTTGCAGGCAGTGGTTTTGATGGACGGCTGCGTCCGCGGGGCGCCCACAATGCCGCCTATCGCGCCGACGGCTACTGCGACCGGCTGGCCGAGGTCGTCAACGCACACGATGACGTGCACTTCAATAATTCACAGCTAATGGGTGGTCGTTATGTTCTATGAAGGAATGCGCATCAACTCCGAGGAGGAAAGTCGCCCGAATTCGGGTGACAGCCTGCTGTCCACTACTCCCGTGGGAACCATCGGATCATTTCTGCAATGGCCCACTGTCGCAAGCGGTTTAGGAAGTGCTATCGGTAAGTCGTTCGTCGGCGCGGCCGGGCTCGCCGAAGGCGGCGAGCCCGAAGGGCGGCGCGAGGGTTACGACGAGGGTTTCCTCGCGACGACGCGACCGGGTCGGATATTTGGGTTCTTGCAGTGGCCGAGCTGGTACAACATCTTCAAGAGCACCCGCGACCAGGTCACGCAGGCAGGAATCTCCGCACTAGCCGGTGCGGTCGCCGGTCCTGCCGGTGCCGCGGCCGCTGCGGCGGTGAGTACGTTGACCTCTTCGGTGCAGAATGTGCTGCAGCAGTTCACCGCACCGTCGCAGACACAGCCGGGCGCCGCGTTGCCGAGAGCGACTCCGTTGCCGCAGGTCCTCCCGTTGAACAACGACGTGCTCGATCGCCGGTCGTTCGGTCCGAGTATCGACCGCACCACGACGATCAACGTGCTCAAGTCCGCGGAGAACGCCGTAAAGGTGAGGGATCCGCTGATCGACCGTTCGGCAACATATCTGTCCCATTTGCGCTGACGCGCTGTGGGTTTCATCCCATCGCTCATGTGCCGAGAACTCGAGAGGGGGTGATGGGAATGCTCGTTGTCATCCAAGCTGTCCTCGAATTGATCAGCGATCTCGTTCCGCTGCTGCTGCCGCTGTTCGGACTGTAACCGCAGTGCCAGAACAGGATTCGCGGGCGGGCAAGCCGGGTGCCGCGTGTCCCGGAAATTCGGGCGGTCATGCCGCCGAGTGTCAGGCGGTGCCTGGCTCCTATCTGTACGTATTCGTTTCCACGGATTACCCGTGAACCTGATGATGGAGAAGATCATGCCTACTCCCGATGAATCCCTCGGCCTCGCCGAACGCATCACGACCGATATACACGCCGTGGTTTCCCGGTTGGTCACCCTGCGGGCGGATCTCGAGGTGCTGCTCAATCTCGCCCAGGGCGTGTCGATGACCGTCGATGCGGCCGTTCCGGCCTCGGCGCCGGACACCTCCGGCACGCTCGAAGCGGTAGTGTCCGTCGGTGCGCCTTCGGAAGCGGCGTGATGGCAACCTATCCCGTGCCGGGGGAATTCCCCGATTTCGAGCAGTTCATGGTCGATCTGTTCACCCCGATCGCCACCACCGTGACCACCCTGCCGGCGACCTCGGCCGCGCTGCAGTCGTCGCTGCCGCTGATCTGGGTGCGCACAACCGGCGGAACCCTCGATATCAATGCGGTCACCTACAAGGCGAAGGTGAGTGCCGTCGCGTTCGGCACCAGCCGCGTCGCAGCACAGCAACTGTCGGTGCAAATCCGTGAAGCGATCCTGAGTGCGCCCGCCAGCCGTGTCAACGGTGTCCTCGTCGACTACGTCGAGGAAATCGCGGCCGAGGAGCAGAAGTTCCATCCGCCGATCCTGCGGCGCAGCCGCGGTCTGACCGAGGTCCCCGACCTCGATCCGCTCAATCAGATGGTCGAGATCGCCTTCTCGATCGAAGCCCGCCGCCAATAGGCGGACCGAAACCCTGTCGCGGATAGGGCTTTTCACCGGCACCACGCGGTGCCGTTTCCGTCAATCCCTGCCCGCATTCGCGGGCGTTCGAATGGAGACACATGCCTGCCACCAACCTCACGGCCCTCAAGAACGCTCAGCGTTCGCTGCTGCTCAAGCCGCTCGACGCCGCGGTGTTCATCGCGCCCTGGTACACCGCCGCGCCGACGGCGTTCACTGACGCTAGCGGCGCGCTGCAGACGCTACCCGCGGCTTTCAAGCCGGTCGGCCTGATCGACAAGAAGACCGGTGTGGCCTTCGCCCGCGGTATCACCGCCGCGCCGATCGAGGCCTATGGTGAACTGCAGCCGGTGCGCAACGACATCACCAGCGACATCACCACCATCGAGTTCCAGCCGCAGCAGACCACCGCGCTGACCCTCGAGCTGACCACCAGCGCGAACCTGGCCCAGGTCAAGTCGAACGCCGCCTCCGGTGAGGTGTTCTTCCCGCAGCCCGCCTCGGAGCAGATCACCTACTACTCGGCGATCATCATCGGCAAGGACGGCAATGACGCCGACCCGATCTACGTGTTCAAGGTGCTGCCGAAGGTCGCCGTCAGCAAGTTCGGCGGCGAGCAGTGGACCCCCACCGAGGTGCTGGCGCAGAAGCTGACCATGGTCGCGTTCAAGGACGACACCGCCGGCTACGCCGTCGCGCACGGCTTCGGCGGCCAGGGCTGGAAGAAGATCGTCGCCCAGACCGGCATCGCCCCCGCGGCGTGACGCCGCTCGTCGCAGCGCGAATTCTCCCCTGATCACCCAGGTTCCGGCCTGGGCGTGGGGCGTGTCATGTGTCTCCGGTCATGGCACGCCCCACACCATTTCCTGTCCATATTTCCGGAGAAGAAAGCGGGTCCACCAGTGTCCGCCATCCCCACCGAATTCCCCGTCACGATGACCGACGGCGAGAACGACTACATCGTCTCCAGCGCCACCGAGTACGTCAACGCCGTCTACAAGCTCGGCCACGCGGTCAAGGTCGAAGAGGCGGCTTCGCGCCGTAGCGCTTCGAAGTCCAAGTAACACAACACATTCCCGGAGAGCTGACATGACCACCACTCACGAAGCGGCCACCACGGCCGAGGTCGGCGGGCGTTTCCACGAGCTGCAGCAAGAGCTCGCCCCGCGCAGACGCGCGCCCTACCGCCTGACCGACGACATCGCTATCCCGCCCGTAACCCGGGGCCAGCTGCTCGCCCTTCGCCGGACCGACAACGACGACGAGCAGATGGCCATTGTGCTGGGTGACCAGTACGAAGCCGTCGAAGCACTCTTCGCCGAGCGGCCGCTGGATGAGTGGTTGGCCTTCCAACGCGATCTCTACGCCCACCTCTTCGGCCAGGGCTCTTCGGAGCTGCCGGGGGGATCGTCGGGCTCGTAGAGTTCTGGGAACGTTTCGGTGCCGCGCTCGACTATGACCTGCTCGAGCGCGGCATCGACGTCCGGGACTGCTTCGGGCCCGACACGATTCGCACCCGCGACTGGCGCACCATCTGGGCCTTCAAAGACCGGCTGCCGCACGGTTCACAGTATCGTTCGGCGCTGTCGATGGACCGCGAACTTGCCGAACAGATGGTCATCGCCGAAGAAGCGGCCAATCTCTACGAGGACGAATCGGCGAGGCTTGCTGGACCTACGCCCGAGGGCTACACGATCGATACCTACCTGCTGCTGTCGATCATCGATGCCCTGCAAGGCGTGCAAGCCGGGATTATCGCGGCTGCAGGCGGCGACCCGCCAGCCATCCGCCCCATGCCCCGCCCCGTCACCGCGGCGGATCAGGTACGCGACGAACATCGCGATCGCTCTATGCAAAACCTCATCGACCAATTCACCGCATACACCTGGGAGGACTGATGATCTTCTCGGCAATCTTGCCCGCTCAGGCGGCCGGTGCCGCGGACGCCACGGTCCTGGCCGGCGTCTATTCCCCCGGCTTTTACAGTGGCGACACCATCACCGATGTCGAACTCGTTGCCCCACCGGGCTATTCGGCCATCACCGGAGCGGCAACCAACAATGTGACCGTCTCGGTTCGCCACATTCGCAATGGCACGGTCCTGCAGACTTTCGCTGCCGTTACCACAACAGAGGGCACAAACCTGGTCCCCGAATCTCCGGTCTCCGTCCCGATCACGGCGCAGCCGGTCCTGCTGATGGGTGACGTGATCGACGTGCAGATGCACCAGAACGGGGCCGGCCAGGCAGTCGGAACCGGACTGACCGTCTACGTATTCATCAGCTGAACAGAGTCCGAAGCTTCGCGGACCTCGACTGGAAACGCCGAGGACTAGTCTGCTTACCGTGCGGCGCGAGCGTCGCGATCAGGGGGCATCATGCTTCGCATCGCAGATGGCTCATACCGATTGTCACCACGGTGACCGCACCTTCCGGTGCGCCCTCGGGCCAGCCGATGCCTAAATCCCCGTGCTGCGGACCGGGCGTTCTCGTTGTGAGATCAATGGTTTCGACTGCACGGTCGAGCCACCATCCCGTGTTCCTACACATGTCCCACTCGCGGCCGTCGCTACCGCTGGAATACAACTCCAGTGGCAAACCGCGGGAGTCGCGCAGATGCTCCAGCAGCCGGTCGGCGACTCCGCTATCGGGCGTGCCGTCGGTACTGCCGATGGACAGCACACGGTGGCACCACGGGCCTCGTCGCGATTCCGAGCACCAGGACGAATCCGCGAGCACCACAAGGCCATCCGGTAGCGGCAGCACCCGATCGGCGGCTGGCACCGGAACCGGTTTCGCGCCATAGGACGGAAAGTAGTCCGACCAGAACCACAGCATGAGCAAAACACCGAGTGGGCTTGCCACACAGTAGAGAACGACGAGAACGCCACCGAGCGCGGTCCGAAGTGAAGCCACACCACCCGCTGCCCGGTCGGTGATCAGACCCGCCACCAGGATGCCCACGCTAGCCAAGATCAGCAACACCTCGACGCTGTACTGCACCTCGCGCAGCGTCCAAGCGAGGAACGACACCACCAGCTGTGTCACCGCGATCGCCGCCAGTGCGACACCCACCCACAGGCGATACCGCGGCGACCGCGCCGCCAACAGCCAGCACACCAACGGAATGACAAAGACCAGTCGTTCCACGCGGCCAGCATAGCCGCAGCCGCATTCGACCGCCCATCTGACTGATCTCGTTGTTGCGCGGTGGATTCCGTGAGGAGGAAAGCTATGAGTAGTACGTGGGACACGCCGCCGCCGAGTTTCGACAGGAAGCCGGACCAGAGCAAGGTGGACAGGCTCCAGCCGGGGCAGCGCGCGCTGGTCTGGGATTCGGTGATCAGCGGTTCGATGGCTGGGGTCGATCCGCGCTTGGTGCTGGCTATCGCGCTGGAGGAAGCAGCAGACCAGCACGATGACGATGGAGCGCTGCACGATTTGAATCAGTGGGGGAAGGGCCACACCCCGTGGGTCGGCAGGATGAATAACCCGGCCGGCTGGTCTCTGGGCATTACCAACGTCAAAGAGCGCACCTTCGAAAAAGTCAAAGAGAAATATCCCAGCGTATTTCATGATCACGAATGGTCCGACCTCGCGAACGACGACGCTCTGGCTGTTCGTACTACCGCCTACTATCTCAAGTACTTGCAGGAAACGTATGCCGGGTCTATGCCGGACGAAATCAAGCAGAAGTATACCCTGAATCAATTCTTGGCCTCGGCGTACAATGCGGAGTTCGATGCCGATGGCGATAACAATGTGTTGGTGTGGATCAAGGACAAGAAACTCGGGGAAAAGGAGTCGAAGGAGTATCGAGATCGCGTCAAGGACAAGCAGTGGCAGCGTGCCGAGTCCTTGCTATCGACGATGTGGACTTGGAAGGACCACTCTGGCATCCGGCCGATCAGTGCAACGCTGGATTCGCCGGATCAACCTGCCGCGCTGCTGAACTCGTGGCTGAATGCCGGTTCTTCGATCCTCGATTCGATTCTGCGCCCCGCGCAGGGCGTCGTGCCGATTGCTGGTGGCATGGACCCGAACCCGAATCGTCAGACGGCGGTGAAATATGCCGATGACTGGGCGATCATGAGCAACTGGGAGTATCCGAACTACGATGCGAGCGGCGGCGACTGCACGAGCTTCGCGTCTCAGGTTTTGCACGCCGGAGGTTTTCAGTTCGATCCCTCGCGGGCCGACGACAGTTTCGCCGTGACCGACCGCTGGCATCCCTACAACCGGAAATACAACCACATCGGCAATGAGGCGCCGCATGAAGCAGGTGATTCGGCGCCGCGTCCCTGGCTGAATGTTCAATCGTTGTACAGCTATATCGCCAACGGATACGGGAATGCGAACGGTGGTCCGACGGGAACGCGGCTGGCACCGATCAGCGTCAACCCGATCACCGGGAATCCCGATCCCAACGCGTTGACCAATGCCGGACTGCGTCCCGGTGACCTGGTATTCGTTAGTTACGGCGAGAAGAACGAGGACGGGTCCCCGGTCCTCAGCCACACCATGGTCTACGCCGGCCATGGCAATGCGCGGCAGCGTATCGGTGAGGACGAAAACGGCAACCCGCGGTACCAGTACTTCGAGGACGCCGATTTCGTCGACTACCACAGCAGCAATGTCTACCACGGGTTCTGGGCCATCCCCAAGGTAGATGAGGACACGGAGAAGGTCGTTACGGACCGGACCGTCACTTACTACCCCGTGCGCATGAACTACCCTGGCGACGCGCAATATCCCGTCCAGCGAGCGGCGGGCGGCGACATCAGAGGTCCCGGTTCGTCCATCGGCGACAAGATTCCGGCGTGGCTGTCCGACGGCGAGTTCGTCATGAACGCACGCTCGACATCGGTGAACCGTCCATTCCTGCAGGCACTCAACGCTGACCCGTTCTTCCTGCAGAAGATGCTCGAGCAGCGGGATGCTGCTGCGGCGGCGAGGGCGAATGCGAATGCCGGCGGGTACGCGCCAGCGGCCGGCGGTGGGGCCGCGACCGTGAACATCTCCATGTCGAGTTCCGAGGACATTGTGGCGCGGTTGAAAGTGCTGTCGACGCAATGGGAGCTGATGAATTCCCGGTAGGCGGTATCGACGCCGACTGGTTCGAGATCGTCGGTCGGCGAGTCTATTTCAGATTTTCAAGAGAATTGAGGTGAGGTTGTGGCGTCGAATGCCGCGATGATCACGGTGACCGGAGTCGACGGATCGGTATGGACGATCGCCGGCCAGGGCAGTGGCCGTGAGGGTGTGGATTTGGCTACGTCGCCGAGCGGACTGTACGACGCTCCGGTGACGACGATCTGGAACCAGTCGGCGTTCCAGATCGGCTCGTCGTTCGGTGGTTACCGGACCAACAAGCGCGATGTCGTATTCGCGGTCAATGTCTTCGAAGCCGCGGGGCGGACGTGGGAGGGAGTGGACTCCGCATGGCGCAAAGCATGGGCCTACGACCGGGATTCGACGCTGACGATCACGACCGACTTCGGAACCCGGTCGCTGAAGCTGCGGATGTCCGAGCAGCCGGACTTCAAGCCGGACAAGGACCCGCATCTGCGGAGGCAGGGCAAGGTCGTGATGACCTGTGTCGCGGGCAATCCCTGGTGGGTGGAGTCCGATGTGACGAGCGCGTGGACGTCGACCATGAACACCACGGGCGCGAACGTGAGCCAGCAAGGCACGGTCAGCATCGCCAACCCGACGGATCAGCCGATGTGGCTGAAGTGGGTGTGCTCGGCGCCGGGCAAATGGACGCTGCCCGACTTCTCGTGGGGCGCGGTAGATCGTGACGAGGCGCGCGTCATCACGCTGCCGATGACCAGCGCCGGGCAAGACTTGACGGTCGACACCGATCCGATGGAGGAGATGATCGTCGCGGCGAACAGTTCGCAGATCTGGGCGTTGATGAACGGCGTCAGCTTCCTCTACCCGGTGCCCGCGTACACCCCCGCCACGGATGTTCCCGTGAAGGTGTCCGGCGCGCCTACCGGCGCTTCGGTGATGGTCGTGCAGCCGCGGAACTGGTCGCGTCCGTGGGGGTTGCAGTGACCACCGCGCTCGACCTGCCCGCACTCTACGCGGACGCGCAGCTGGCCAAATCGACTCGCAAGCAGCAGCGTTACGCGCGGCCGCTGGTGCGGCTGTGGGACGGTGACTGGAATCTGCGCGGCACCTGCGGCGCGGAGATCAGCGCCGACTTCCGGTGGGTGCTCAACCAGTCCGGCACCGGCTTGCTGGTGCTGCCTTACGACTACTACCTGGCCAAGTGGGCCGTCGACATCAACGGCCGCACGAAACAGAACGTGCACATCACCGTCGACAAGGACGGCGCGCGCTGGGACGGCCGGTTGGAGAAGGCGGTCATCAAGACCGACGACCACGGCGTCACAACGGTGGAGCTGCTGTTCATGCACTCCTATCAAGAACTCAAGCACATCTATTGCTGGTCGAATCCGTTTCTGCCTGCGGCGGTGCAGTTCCCGCGCGAGTTCCTGCTCGCAGGGCCCGGTGTGTGGGTGCTCAAGACGGCACTGCACCTGAACCTGCTGCGATTGGAAACCGCGGGGTGGACACTGCCCGACGATCCCATGGACGTCAGCAGCTGGGGGAACCTCGACCAATCGAACTGGGCAGTGGTCGTGAAGCCCGGCGACTTCGTCTCCGATACGTCGGTGTGGACGATCTTCGGCTCCCGGTTCCGGAACTTTCACGAGGCCGCAGCAGGCACCTTGGAGACCGCGCAGCTGGCTGTCGTGACCCGGCGTTGGCTCCGCGGCGACCCGGAGCCGTGGCCGGGTGCGAACCTGCGGCACGGCTGCCTGGTGGTCGACATCGTCGACAAGTCCGGATTCTGGACCGGCACCAGCACCGGCGGCAACATGTGGGACGGCCTGCAGCACACCATGCAGGTGCTCGACAACACCTTGCTCGACTACAGCCCGGACGTGCTGCCCGATATGAATGCGCCTGAGCTGTACAAGAATCCGGGATGGATGGGCACGTTGCCGTCGAATCCCTGGGTGGTGTATCGGCAGAACGAGAACACCGGTATCCAGACTTCGCAGTTCGTGGTCAATCCGTCGTCGGCGGTGCAGATCCTCACCGGTGGTCATTCGATGCCCGGCGTGAACGAGGCGATCTCCTCGGCGATCCAGTTCGTCGGCATGGTCACGGCCGGCGCGCTCGGCGAGGTGCCGTTCGTCGGTCCCATCCTGGCGGGCGTCGCCAACGGTACGACCGCGGTGGTGGACACCATCGCGATGGCGCTGCTCTCCGACACACTGTTGGCCTGGATGCAGTTCAAATCGCCGCAGCGGGAGAACAATTCGGGCTGGTCGCACTACTACGAGCATTTCGAGAACAGTGCCGATCGCGCGTACACCCTCGGCTCGCTGCTCACCCTCGGTGAGGGCCTGTGGAAGACGCGACGCCACTTCACCCACAAGTTCACCGTCGCGAACGGCGAACCGTACCTGATCGGCGATCAGGGCCAGGGGCACTTCTTCCTCGGCGACCGCGTCGGTTCCACCGTCAAGGGCATGCCGGAAGGCTCGATCTATGTCGACCAGGTCACCGAGCTCGAGCTCGCATGGTCGCGCACGGCCAGTCCCGCCTGGCAGATCACCATCGGTTCGGACCGCGATCACGACATGCCGTTCGCCAAGTCCATGCGGGTGGTCGCCGACATCGTCGACGACATTCACGCTCTCGCCGTCCAGATGTAATCCCGACCGAGCTCGCCGCACCGCGGGCTCGGAAAGGTCGAACAGGGCGGTCTCGCCAAATCTCATTTCTATTGCCGGAGAGAACTATGCCTATTCCCTTGCACGAGGACTGTGATCCCAACGATCCGTACGACGCGTTCGTGTGGGCTCTCGTCGGATTGCCCGGCCCGCGCAACTCGCCGTTGCTGGTACACCCAGATGTGCTGCGGCAGTGGTCGAAACATCTCTGGGATCTCGGTTTCCGACACTATGCCGACGAGCAGGTCAAGGAATACATCCCGCCGGCGCGCGGCGTCACCCATTGGCTCAACGGCGCAGGCCAGTGGGCCGAGAAGGGCGCAGCGCGGCCGCCGGAAACATCGGCGCCCGACGTGGCCCAGTTGACCCCGGACGAGCGGGCGAACCTGGTGGAGCAGCTACGCGAGTCCGGTGAGCTCAAGCATCTGGTCGATCCGCGCGAGCTGGACCTCAATCACGCGCAAGTCGGCGATGCCGAGAGCGTCGCGTCCGATGGTGACCGATGACGAATCCCGACAAGAAGATTCCTCCCGGCGCCTATACCGGAGGCTCGATCCGCAACCTGCAGAAGGTCACCTGGGCGTCGGCGCAGGCCTCGATCATGTCGAATGTCATGCAGTCCTTCGCCGGTGTGGACGCCATCGGCGCGAATCTGAACTCCGCGACCAACCGTGCGCTCAATGCGGCGAGTTCGGCACAGACCGATGCTTCCGACGCGCAGGTGACCGCGAATGCGGCTCAGAGCACGTCGGCGTCCAACGCTGCGGCCATCGCCAATCTGCAAACCGACAGGACGCAGAACGAGGTCGGCGGAGCGGCGGTCACCGACAGCTTCGAGTCCTGGGACACCACGAAGTGGTCGGTCGCCAAGTGGGTCGACGGCAGTCACACCGTCCCGGACATGGTCGTCGTCAATAACCAAGCCGGTATCGCGAAGAGCGGAAACACCGGCACGGGTGGCGATTTCGCACTGTACAGAACACCTCTCATGACCGACTCCCAGTCGGTGTCGTTGGTGTTGGGTCGCGCCAATCAGGCGGGCTATTTCACCGGCAGCGGTGTTCTCATCCGCGCGGCTGTGGACCTGTCGACTTTCGTTCTGGTGCAGCTCGGGACCTCCAAGATCTCACTCCAGCGGGCAACGTTGATCAATGGTCAGATGACCGTCACGATCTGGACCGAAAGAACGAATCTGTCACTGAATACCGGTGATACGGTCACCGTCAGTGCGACCGGCTCGTCCTACGAGGTTCTCGTCAACGGCGTCAGCAGACTCGGCTATCAAGACACCGCTGTCACGTCCCCGGTCGGCGCAGGCAACCGGTGGGTCGGGTTCTACAGCGCGTGCTACGCGGATTCCGACTGGTCCGGCACCACCCTGTACTTCGGTTTCGACATCGAATCCTTCGCTGCGGCCGACACCTCGTCGCCGCCCGTCGTCGGTACCGGCTGGTCGCTGTATCGCCAGAGCGCGACGGCGGTCGCGCAAAGTGCGGGAAGTGTCCGTTACGGAACCATTTTCGACACAGTGCGTCAGGCGAACAAGGTCAACGTCCTCAACCTTGCTGCGGGCCAGATCCAGATCACCAAACCTGGCTGGTACGTGATGAGCGTCGGCGCGCAATGGGCTCAAGCGTGCGGAGAGGGATACAACTACAACGTCTCGTTGTGGTCCGCGCCGAGTCCCGAGGGGCAATGGAAGGTCGTTCGCAACGCCGGTGAGACCGCAGGATCTGCGGTCTATCGAGTTTCGGGAACATTCGTTGTTTTCGCGGGCGCGGGGAGTGTCTGGGCACCAGGTTATTACATTGCCGGCCCCAACCAAATGTACGGCGATCCGTCTGGTACCCACACCTATTTCGACGGGGCGCTCAGCTCCTTCTCCTGAGAATCGATCTCAGCGGTGCCGGACGCCACCATCGCGTGGCACCACCGTCGTCGGCACCACATCGAAGCGGCCGAGTGCGGCCGAATCCTTGAACCAACCCGTCCGAGGACTCCATGGACGTGGTCGAACAAAACAGAGGAACCTATGAGCACACAGAATGGTCCCGGATACCTCGGCTACCAGCCCACGCTCGAACCGCTGAAACTGACTACCGGCGCCAGCTTCGTGCAGACCATCCAGCCTTCCGACGGAGCCGTATTTCCCAATGGCACTACGGTTTCCATCGTGCTGACCGCGCCAGGGGGCACAGCCATCGGCGCCTGGCCCGCCACCGTCACCTCGAACGCTGCGGCGTGGACCGTGCCTGCCGCGATCTGCGACGACATTCCGGCGAATTCGCGATACACGATGCTGGTCACCTATCCCACCTCGCCGGCGACCACGTACGCCTGGTACGCGGGCACCGTCATCCGGACCTAACCCGGTTCCGCAGTCCCTGTCGACGTTCGGCAGCGACGAATCACCCTTTCACGCAACAACTCTCAAGGAGCCCTCTCATGGCTATCGCCGTCACCTCGACCAAGAACGCGCTGTGCACCGCCTACGCCAACATCGCAAGCACCGTCTACGTCTCGGTCCACACCGCCGACCCGGGCACCAGCGGCACCAACGAGGCGTCCGGCGGTTCCCCCGCCTACAAGCGGGTCGCCACCACCTGGTCCGCCCCGGCCAACGGCCAGATCACCGGCAGCCAGGTCACCATCGACCTGCCCGCGGGCACCTACACCCACGCGGGTCTGTGGAGCGCCCTCAACAACGGCACCTTCATCGACAAGGTCGCCATCGCCTCCACCACCCTCGGCGCTCAGGGCACGCTGCTCATCACCCCCACCTTCACCATGAGCTGACCGGAGCCGAATCGGAGAGTTCGATGACACCACCAGGTCAGGTGATCGCGGCGGCTCTGCCTGCGTCGCCGACTGTGGCCCTTCCTGTTCCGGCGCCGTCGGCAGGCACGGGGGCGCTACCGAGGACTCCGGTCACCGTCATCGACGGGACGCGGGTCCCAGTCGTTCCCACTTTCGTGTACGCGGCCTTCGCGGGCGCCGCCGGACCGGCCGCGCCGTCCACTCCGTCCGCGACAGCAGCGGCCGCCTCCAGCGGAGCCGGTCTGCTGACCGCCGCGACGCGGTCCTCGCAATCCGTCGTCCCTGGTTTCGGCGACACCGCGTCCCCTACGGCGCGTGTGGTCGTCGGTTCCGGCGGCGCAGTGGTGCTGAGCGCGTGGTTCGACGCCGACACCCGTGCCGTGGCAGCCGATGCCGCCTTCTCCGGTACCGGTGAGCTCGCGACGGTGACCGTGACGCACTGCGATGCGTTGCCGTCGTTCTACGCGCTGGGTACCGCCACCGCTGCTGTCTCCAGCACTTCCGGGTAGTCAGCCCCTCGACCCCGGGCGAATCGGGGTGGCGCTTGCCGCCTGACATCGTGCCGCGCTCGACCGATGGTCGAGCGCGGCACTTCGTTTCTCCGAGGCCATCGTCCCCCGCCTCGGCCGGTACTCGGAAATCGCCGCACTCGGGACGCGAATTATTGGATACCAATCATTTTGAAGGAAGTCGCTGTGGCGGACCCTGCATTCAAATCGGCGAGACTGCCTGTGTCGCCATCGGCTACCCCAGCTATCCCCGCGTCGCCCGCCAGCAGCTCGGCGTTGCCCTCGGCGCCGGTGGCTTTCATCGCGGGCAAATACATTCCCGTGGTCATCCCGTTCATCCGCGCGGACGCGACAGGTGACGGCACGCTGCTCGCGTCCGTGATCTCAGCGGTCGCCGTACAGGGAAACGCCAGTGTATCTGGGCAATTGACGGCGCAGTACACCCCGCGCCAGTTCAGCACCGTCGACTTCCAGAGCGGCGGATCGGCGCGTGCGCAAGTCGCGGCCGGGCAGTCGGCGGTGGTTCTGGTTTCGGCCGAGTTCGGCGGTGGCGGTCGCGCGGCGGCGATCAACGCGATCGCGCGTGGTGTGGGCGAATTGTCGGCCACGGTGGTGCCGCATTCCGGTGCGGTGTCGGCGTTCCACGGCACGGCCGCGGTGATCGGTGTGCTCGCCCTTCCGCCCGTATCGGTTTCCGCGCCATTGACAGGTGGCGGGACCCTGACCGCAACGGCCGTGCCCGGTTTCCGGCCGTCGGGAATGAACAAGAGCGGGACCCAGTCCGGGCCCACCACCCAGAACGCCTGGGTGCAGGTGAACAACTGGACCGCGGACACCGCGAACTACCCCGGCTCGACCGTGGACACCAATGGCTTGGTGAGCCAAGGCATCAAGGCATCGGCCACGATCGCGGGCAGTGCCGGCTGGACGCCAGGAATACAGTCGAATTCGATTGCCGTGCGCCTCAAGAAGAACGGCACGGTCATCGCCACCGGTACGTCGGCGAATCCGGCCACCGTGAGCGCCACGGTCGCGGTAGCCCAGGGCGACCGGATCACGCTCGAGGTCATCGATACCAGCTCGTGGGCCTCATTGTCGGCCGCCACGATCAACGCGGCCAATACCTACCTGCGGATCACCTGACCGGCCCGGGGTCGCTCCCACGCACTGTCTTACTTCGGCGTGCCGCCGTTCTCCCGGATGGCGCACCTGTGCAGCCGCTCGACGGTTTCGGCAGGCGACGTCTGCGCGGCGGATTCGCGCCTGATCGGAGGCGATGAGCCGTGTCCAACGACCGCGTCCAGATACTGCCGATCTGTCGGTAACGGACACACCGGAGCTCCGTGGCCCGCCGTCGTTCCACGCGCGGGGTACCGCCAGCGGCGCCTCAGCTGGACGGGGTACGCCCGGAGTCGGCGAACGACCCATGCGCACGGCACTTTTCGGCCCGTCATAGCGCCGGGCAATCGTTCTTTCCGCGTGTACATCAGGCCGAATTGCCGGCTGCCGCAATCAATCGCACTAGCGGATAGCTGTTGAGCATTTCGAGTCGGATTCGGCGCGCCTGAAATCTTTGAGGAGGCGATGAGCCGTGACAGATATCTACGGCCTGCCCGACACCACTGGACGCAAGGAGGGCGATACGTGGACCACCACGTTGCCCGACGGGCGAACCGTAGTGAACACGATCCCGCAGGGAAACGGTAATCAGACCGTCGATCAGGTCATTACCAATCCTGATGGCAGCACCACGAACTCGCGGGTCGCGGGCAACGGGCTGGGAGGGTGGCAACGGTGGAACGACGACTCCTCCGGCACATCCTCATATGCAGGCAAAGACACGCAGGGTAGCGAGGTCTACGGCCAGCACTTCAATCCAGGAGCATCGACCTCGGGCAGGCCGAGTCACGAATTCGGGATGTCATCCGACTACAAGACTACGGCCACCGCCTCCTACGACCAGCAGGGCAACAGGATCGGCACCGACATAGGTGTCGCGAACAAGAACGGCCTCTACGACAACGTTCACGTCGACAACTACGGCAACAAGACGTTCTCCGCCACCACTCGAGACGGAAATGGCGGACTGGTCAGCACATTCACTGGTCAGATCGACAGCGACGGTTATGGCTGGCGGACGGTAGGCGGCAATAGGTGGGAAGTCGCACCGGACAGCCAGGGCAAGCCGGTCTTGATGCGCACCCAGACGACCGATACGGGTGTGCACCTGCTCCGCATGGATGAAAGCGGCAAGCTCACCGACGAATTCCGTGGCAACAAGCCTGGTGAGTGGTACCGCGACACAATCACCACTGACGCCGAGGGCAAGACCACCATTTCCCGCCTCGATGTCCACCTCGGGGTCACGGTCTATGACATCGACGGCAACGTCCTCAGCCACCAGAAGCCGGACGACAAACGGACCCGGACCGAGAAGATTGTCGAAACCACTTACGATGTCGTCTACGGAGCGGGTCGGGCCTTCTTCGGGCTGACCGACTTGGGTGCTGCTGCCAACGTTCTACTGCCTGGCGATCCTCTGGTGACATCGGACGATATCGCCGGAGAGACCGTCGAATCGTTGAAGCCCTTGTTCAAGGGCGATGGCCATGAACGTTGGCAAGCACTTCAGGCGATGGTGGCCGGAACGAACACCGATGAATTAGCCGAAGACAGCACAGTATCGATCACCAAAGGCGTCCTGACCGCCGCCACTTTCCTCATCCCTGGCCCAAAAGGTTTGGGTGGGTTCAGGCGTGGCGGGCGCGCCGGCGAAGAACAACTGATCAACAATATGGTCGGGGCCGGTAAGAGCGAAGCCGAGATCATAGACGCTCTCAGAGAACTACGGGCGTTACAAGAGACGCTGAATCCCCGGAGGGGCGGCGAGGGCGAGCGGCTAACGGCTGAGGAAGTCCTATCGGCGATCGACAATGCTCGAACTTCGAGAACCGGCGGCCCCGATGGTGCTGGTAGGCGCGAGGACGGTCCGAGCGCGAGTCCAGGCTCGCAATTGGACGATTCTGCAGGCGCTGATTTGCCCAGTGGCCCAGGGCGGCATTGGCCCGTGTCGGTGGTCGATATTCACCCGCCCGGGATAAAGAACGCTGAGTGGAGTCGTAGACTGGAACAGGCCACGCCACCGTCCTCGCACTCCGGTATGGAGCCAATTCTACCGGATGGATCGAACAGGTGGGATGACTCGAATTTATCGGGCCGGGGATCTTCTGGGGCCAAGGGCTTCATCGGCGATGCGCTTACGCGAGCAAAGCTCGAGCTCGATAATTATGAAATCATTGCGACAGGTGATGAAGTCAACATCCTTGCGCCAGGTGTTGGTAAGGATGGGTTCAAACCAGACTTCATCGCGATAGCCCCGGACGGCAAGATTGTATTCGTGGAGTCCAAGGGGTGGAAAGCCGACTATCAAACGAACCAGCGTCCGGGGTACACCCATTATCAGGGTGGCGATCAGAAGCTCCAGTTCGACCCAAAGAATGTGGAGTTGAGAAGGAGGCTCGATGACGCCGGTTTCGATCCTGACGATGTCATAGTCGATAGAGTCGAAACGATTCGATGGAACGGCGATGGGAAGCAGTGGCCAGGCGAGGTCGCATACCGGCCCAGCGACACAGTACTGATCAAGGCAGCGGAGGAGTTCAGCGAAAACTACAGCCCCTTTGTTCGTAAGAACAGAAAAACTAACCAGTTGGAACTGACGAATTCCAAGCTTCGTGCATGGAACGCGCTTGCCGAAGAGCTTGCGCTGCGGGATGCCGCCCAGGGGCGACATGTTCAGGCAATGATAACCCGAGCACGCCAGGCCGCCACCGATTTCATACTTCGTGCAACGGGGCAGGTCGTTCCGGATGCTACGGACGCGTTGGCTGTCGGAGGATTTGTTGGTCATATCGACGCAGGCTTGTCTTCCGCGATGTCCGTTCCTCTGCCTCCGCCTGATTGGATAGCCACTCCGTTTCGCGGGGCTTACTCCAGTCGTCGCCAGAGCGTGAATCAGTCTCTGACGGTAAATATCCACGACACAAATGTCCGCTCGGATAATGCTGTGCGAGCAGAGGAACTGCACGGGTTGACCTATTCCGCGGCGTGATAGCGCGTTGCGTGAGGGTGGCACTGTAGGATCTGATCCTAGATCAGCCTGAGCGCACCGGTTCTGGCGGTTCGGTGGGTAGCAACATCGAGCTATCCGATGAGAAGGTGGCGATAGCGAAATGTCATGACTATCTTCGTCCTGTCTGTAGTGCACGGAAATGGATCCGACGGAAGGTGGGATAGATGACCCAGCGTGGAGGACAGAACACTGCCGCACTGGTTGTCGATAAATTGCGACAGGCGATAGCTGCCGAGGGGTATGAGGAATGCGCTACTTTTGAAATCGGTGGTTCGCCGATGGTGCATGAAGTATGGTTCGTCAATGACGGAATTGGCATTCCGGACATGACGAAGGCGGTTATCGAAGCGCTGGTGGTCGACGATCCTTCCAGTGGCGGCGTAAGGATTTCAGGATTTGCCTATCTGGTATCGGACGCCGTCGCGGAGGTTGTGAAAAAGCTGTCCATTGCCGCCTTGGACAGCAGCTACAAGCCAGCGGAGTACTTGAACTTCAATTACCTCCAAATGGTGGGCTTCGGATCGCTCGATACTCCGCGGAAGATCGATCGAACATTTCACATGTTCGATGTCGGTGGCGACGGCGTCGCCGAATTCGTACACTACGTGCAGGGCAAGGTCCGCGGCTGGTTCGATCGTCGTA
This sequence comes from Nocardia lijiangensis NBRC 108240, assembly GCF_001613045.1. GTDB lineage: Bacteria > Actinomycetota > Actinomycetes > Mycobacteriales > Mycobacteriaceae > Nocardia > Nocardia lijiangensis. The sequence continues at coordinate 63,699 of NZ_BDBP01000020.1, forward strand.
TCAGTGTTGATCAGCTCATTGCCATCGCTCGAGAACCAACTCATCAGGATAGATTCAATCCGAGCCCCCGTCTGCTGCGTGGTGTGGCGGTGCTTGCAGTGCTGAGCGCGCGCCCGCATCAGGCAGTCGATTTGCTTGACTGGTATCTCCGTAGAGGGCAGTTCGGGCGACTGGACTCTATTGATCGTGCAACGCTTTTCGAGCAAGAGTTGTGCAACCTGTTGCCGGAGTATTCGGCTGCCAAGAGAAGCAACTAGCGCCCAGACCGGCTGAGGCGAGTGGATATTGCCTGCGTGATCCAGGTGGCGCAGGCGGCTGCGGAGCGGCGTGCGGGCCTACGACCAGACGATCCCGGCTGGCGCCTGATGATCTGAGATCGCAATTTCCCCGGTATGCAGACCTCAGAAGTTGATACGGAGTGAAGTCGTAAGTCTGTAGCGGAGTCGTTTGCGCTGCTGACAACATTGCGGTTGTGGGGCCGCTGCTCACTGCAGCGCCAATTCGGAGATGAGGAGGACGATGAATCCAGGGAACGCGCAGGAGTCCATGGTCTCGATCGCGAAGCTGCTGGCACCTGACGAACCGGATGTGGTGCGGGGAGTTCGGGCTGCTACTGATGGAGATCCCTGGAGTGCCTTGATCCGTACGCTCTCGGCGCGAGGGCTCGCTGCTGTGTTCGATTGGGAAGAGGATCCGGGTGAGATTCGATCCTTGCTGGAGGCGCTGCCTTCATACCCTGACAACCTCTCGTGGAGTTGGTACGGAGCATACGAGTCGGAGGTGGACGACTTGGACCAGGCTGAAGTTGTCGAACGCCTGCTGGAAGTCGTTGGTGAGTGCTGTGTGCGAGTTGGAAAGGTTCTTCTTTCCCTCGAGACGGGCAGCGACAGCTACGCCGTGATATTCATGTCGGCCGACGAATACGCGAGGGTGCCAGCACTTGGCCTTGCCGGCTTGGAAGCAGTCCGTTTGGGCCAGTGGTCTGGGATCGATGACGACATAGCCAACTGAGCAGAACCAGGCAGACCTCGCCCGCACCGACTCAGGTTTGGGTCAAGGGTTGCCGCAGTGCCTTGACAGATCGGGTCGATGACGCGGCGGCTCTGATGGATTGGTATCTGCGCCGAGGTGGGTTCCATAAGTGGGATTCCTCCGATCGTGCGCTTGCCTTCGACACTGCGATGGTCGAGCGCTTCCCTGTTTATGCCCGCGTGCGGGGATGCTGACGGACCGGCGCTTCGGACGGATTCGACGCAACCACATCACAACCAGCTTCTGCGTGCCCGTATTCGCGCGGATGGAAACGAAGACGTCCTGGCCGGTCGGCGGGACACGGAGGTGTACCGATGACGGTGAACGAGCACGATCGTATCGACCAGGTTGCAGTTGGGCCGGATGGCCGGCTGGCGTTGGTGATGGTGGAGGAGCGGTCGTATCGCGATGGTGATGTCGCGGTTTTGAGCGAGGACTTTCGTCGGAAGATGAACAGCTACGTTCATGCGGTTCGGTCGGGCTATGCGGAACAGCTGGCCCGAGAGCGTGGGCTGGCTGAGATCGCCGGGGTGGATATCGTCCTGTTCTGTGACACGCAGCCACCTGCGGTGGTGGAACAGATGATCGGCCTGGTGAATCGCGAGCTGTCCGATGAAGGTATCGCCGCGCGGTGGGAGTCTTGGGCGCCCGACGCGGTCGGTATCGATGTCATCGAGCGTGCCCTGGTTACCGAGGCCGTCGAGATGATCGGCAGCGATTGGGATTTCGCGCTTCTGTGGGTGACGCTGGTCGGTTCTTCGGGCGCAGCGGGCGTGCAGGTGCGGCGGGTCGACGGGACGGTGGACAACGTGCGCCCGTCCGAAGGCCTGCTGCAATTGCTGACCGAGCACAAGCGCGCTTCGTACGACGCGGAAGCTGGAACTTGGTTGAGTGGTCAGATTTCGATCGCTGATCCGGACCGCTATCGGGCGGCGTTTTCGAACTCTGAGATTCCCGAGTGGATGCCCTCGCCGCCCGTCGATGATATGCGTGTGGAATTCGCGGTCTTCAGCCGTCCGGACAGTGCGATCCCGGACTGGGTTCGACGACAGTTGTCGTAACCCGCAGCGCGACGGGCAGGGACGTCGGCACGGTTACGCACGTTGGCTTGTGATCGAATCCGTCTGTCCCGGAAAAAGTCACAGACGGGCGGGTCAAGCGAGCGCGGTGATCTTGGTACCGCGGGGAAGTTTGCGGCTCTCATTGAACCCGGTGAGATTGCCTGCGAGGGTAATTGGGACGTCGAACACGTAGTCGATGCCATCGCTGCGACTGTTGTCGTCCCACGCCTTTGCGAGGAGAGCGGCGAACTCTACTGGAGGTTCGCCCTCCCACAGAATGTGATTCGGCCCGTCTGCCTGTGCCGGATCGTGGATCACGCTCCAAATTCGCTGCCCGCCCGTCCATGCCGCGACACCGCTGGTGGAACCGTAGGACGGTTCGTAGCAGGCGATCACCTCCGACTCGGCTATTCCGCTCGAAAGTTGTTGGAGTGTATGTGTCTTGGCGACGTAGCCGGGCGGTTCGACTTCGTAGTCGATCACCACATACCACCCGTTACGCATAATCGCCCCTGCGAACTGCGAAGCGCCGGGAGTGTGGCGGACTCCGGTGTCGTGAAGACCCAGTTGATCTAGTACGGCCTGCGGTGTCCCGCTTCGCACAGCAACCCAGGAGAGCATAGATCCCATAAGGGAGTAGTAGTCGAAGTGCTCGACAGGATCGCCGCGGCGATCAGCGGGGCCTCGGCCTAGCCGACTGTGCGAAAGTCCCGAGCGGATCCCCGGGACCACATCTACGACTTCAACGGCATGGCCCCGAAGCACCGCCGTTGCGGTGGAACGGGTGCGCCGACGAAGCACCACGCGCGACCGCGCGGTGGTGTGTTCGGCAGGGAGCGTTTCGCACCTGCCCTGATCATGGGAGTTGTTCCATGACAAGAATTGTTCGCATCCTCATCGTCCCGAGCACGGAGTGGACCAGCATCGAGGTGCCCGCGGGTGGCCAGCTCGTGTGGGCCGAGCCGGGCGGCGGGGTAGTTGTCGGCGGTTTCCCCGGCGGCGGTGTCCCCAGCGGTATCGCCACCTACTGGCGTACCGAGGACTTCACGTTCGGCATCGAGCGGTGCCTGATTCGCCAGGGTTCCCGGACTAATCCGACGTCGCCGGGGGAGGAACCCAGTGAGTTCGAGTACGTCGAATCCGGCCTTCAGGGCGCGATCCCGTTCATGAACACCGACTACCTCCTGTGGTGGAAGAAGAGCATGTACGACGCCTTCCCGCCGAACTCGGGCTCGTAACGAGCCACCCGCGAAGGCGTCGGCGTGCTGGGTCGCCGGCGCCTTCGCGGGCGCGAATACCGCGTTTGCACAGCAATTTCGATTGGAAAGGCAGGACAGCCATGTCTTGGACCGGCGATCCCGTCTGGTTGGCGGACGTCCTCCGTGAGGAGGGCTTGAGAGTCGTCGAATTCCCCGGCTGGCGCGAGCGCGGGCACGGCGATTTCGGCGAGATCTGGGGCGTCATCGCCCATCACACCGGTGGTTCCAACACGCCGACATCCGAAATCGCCTACGGCTTCGCACATTTGGAGGGGCCGTTGTCGCAATTGCATCTCGACAGGGATGGCACCGTCACGGTCGTCGCCGCGGGTGTTGCCTGGCACGCCGGGGTCGGGCGTTGGCCGGGGCTGCCGGAGGACGACGCGAACTTCCACACCATCGGTATCGAAGCCGTGAACAACGGCACCGAGGGCTGGTCGCGCGAGCAATACGACGCGTATGTGGGCTGCTGCGCGGCGATTCTGCGCAGGCTCGGCCACGGGGCCGATCGGGTGATCGGCCACAAGGAATGGGCCGGATCCAAACAAGGCAAGTGGGATCCCGGCGGTATGGATATGGACCAATTCCGCGCAGATGTCGCGGAACGATTGAAAGGCGGAGTGCTGGTGGCACTTTCCGATTTGGAGCAGCGCGAGCTGCTCGACAAGCTGCGCCGCGTGCACTTCGAGCTGACCTACGGATTCCAGTCTCGGGTAGCCGATTCCGAGTACCGGGACACGGTGGCCGGCTACGTGCTCAATTCCGACGCCGCCGACTACCGCAACGAGCAGCGTCTGAAGGCGGTCGAACTCAAGGTCGATCGTCTGCTCGACGCCATGGAAGGAAAGATCTGATGATCGTCACCAAACTTCCCGAGCCCGCGCTGATCCGCTCGGTGCTCGTCGCGATCACCGGAGTGATCGCCTTCGTCGTCGGCCATCGGATCGATATCTCGTGGATCGAGTCGGTACTGACGATCTACGGCCTGCTCACTCCGCTGATCGCGGGCGCGGTCATTCGGCCTGCGGTCACGCCGGTCGATCGGCAGGACGGCGGACGATGAATGGCGCAGAGCTGGTTGAGTCCCGAATTGGTGCAGGCGTTCGGCGTTGCCGTTGCCACGGTGATCGGCGCGGTCACCGCCTGGCAGGCGCGTGAAGTCGCGAAACTGCGCGCCCGCATAGAGACTCTGGAGAGCCAGGCGGTCGATGACAAGAAGCGCTTCCGTGACGCCATCCGCCTGATCCGCGCCCTCCAACAGCACATCGACGAGTTGCGCGGCTTCCTGCGCCTGCACGTTCCCGGCCAGGAACCCCCGGCGGCCCGGTACGAGATCCCACCTTCGTTGCAAGAGGAACTCTGAGCGTCTCCTTGCCTGGCCTCTGGACTGCCCCGTCTCCCCGCTGGGAGGCGGGGCGTTTTGTCGTTCCCAGGTGACATCGTCGCAACGCGCCCGCACGCCTTGCGGCGGCCGCAACCGCTGCGAGGCGTGTGAAGTCTTAGCGACTATTCCGGAATCGTGAACCGGGGCCTCGATCGAGTAGTGACCGCGGAGGAATTGATTTGCAAGCTTCGGACTGAATCTTGCAAACCGTGGGAATATTGTCGAAAGGCTTGCCTGAATTGTTCCAAGTATTCGCCCAGGTGAAACGTTACATATCGATTTTGTGAAATAGATCTCACTCTCCGATTCGAGCTCCGACCCGTCAGTAACATTGCGCGCTTGCGGTCCGGCGTGGGTCTGGCGTCGATGGTCGGCGACGGGATGGTCCGTTCGGGAAACCGGCGACTTGCGGCCGGGTTGTAAGTTATCTGCGCTGGTAGGACCCCCTAGTGCGGCGATGCGCTTGCGCTGTTGATTTGGCCGTTCGGAGGGTGATATCGACTGCGAAAAGTGCGAGCCGTCCGATTTTGAAGCTTTCATCCCGAGTTACTCGCAAAATTGGAGTTACCGCTAGCCCTTTGAATTTCCACCGGTTCATCGTTAACACTCGGACCCCTGTGATAGAACAATCCCGTCGGCCGCCAGCAGGCCGCCGACGCGGGGAAAACTTCCAAGGGGATATTTCGAAGATGAAGATCATTCGTTCGTTCGGTTTCGCTTTCGCCGCCGCTGCCGGAATCGTGCTGGCCGGCTCCGGTCTGGCCGGCGCCGAGACCACCGGTTCGGCGGAGTTCACGACCCAGCTGGTCGAGGCGCTTGCGACCGGCTCGGCGGGCGCCACGAAGTCGACCGCGGCGGACACCGGTTCGTCGGAGGCGCTGACCGCGCTGGCCGAGAACCTGGCGACCGGCTCCGCCACGAAGCCCACCGCCTCGGACGCCGGTTCCTCGGAGTCGACGACCAAGCTGCTGGAGACCCTCGTCACCGGTTCGGCGAACCTCGACCTCACGAAGTGAGCGCATAGCTCGAATACGCCCCGCCTCATCGAGGCGGGGCATTTTTTCGTTCCGGGTGAAGGCCGCGAGTTTGCTGAAACACTACGCGCGATACCGCGCTGGACAACCGATCGAATCAGCTCGATCGGATATCCGCACCTTCGAAAGCCCTTCTGCGGGAGAAGTTTGCCGGAACGGCTGACAATCGGTGTGGCTGCCGATGTCGCGGAAGGTTCGCCATCGCCGCACGTCGGCGCGGAAATCCAGGTCGGGGCGACGAGGGCGCGGTTCACGCTGCGGAACCCGTGAAGGTGAACTACTCGTAACTGAGCATTTGCGATGCGTTCATCATCACGTCGTGGCCCGAAAATATTGCGTGATAGACATAGGCGCGTCGACCGCACTGTGTTGTCGACCGAGGTTTTCGAGGAAGAGAAGAATTCCATGAGCAAGATTCGCGTGCTCGGCATCGCTGTGGTCGCCGCCGGTATCGTCCTTGGTGGTTCCGGTGTGGCGTCGGCGGACACCGCGACCGGTTCGGCCGCCGGTTCGTCCAACTTCGCCACCGGCCTGTCCAACCTGCTGGCGACCGGTTCGGGTGGTGTGAAGCCGCTGCCGACCTCGGGTGGGGCGACCGGTTCGGCCGCCGGTTCTTCGAACTTCGGCACCGGCCTGACCAACCTGCTTGTCACCGGCTCCGGTGGCGTGAAGCCGCTTCCGGTCGCGGACGGCTACGTCAACCCCTGGCTGGACGGCTGGGGCGCCGGTTCCTCCAACCTGCTCGTCGGCCTCGGCAACCTGATCGGCACCGGCTCGGCAGCGTGATTCCGCTTCCCTGATCGCAGCGAGTGTGGCGCGGGGACTGAATACGCCGCGCTGGGCCGACCGTGTCACGTCTGCCTGACCGCGTCGGCGCAGCACTCGCTACATATACGAGAGCGGCCCGGGACAACCCGGGCCGCTCTCGCCGTTTCGCTTCCTACAGTGGAGTTTTCATGAGCACCACGTTGTACTGCGCGTGCACCGTGAGCAGGAAGTACAGATCCGACCCTGTCTGATACGGGAAGATCATCGGCGCATACGCGGTGGGCAGCGACGCGGCCTCGATCAGCACCCGCGGCGCGCTCCACGGCCCCTGCGGCGACGAAGCTGTCCGCAGGACGACGGCATTCGCCGGATCTGTTGTCAGCATGACGAACTCGCCGAGGTGGTCGTTCCACGTCACCGACAGCTCGGCGACGCCGTCCACGATCGGCGCCGAGGCCACGGGGTCGTTCGGCTTCCACGCGCCGCCGTCCCAGTACTCGTAGGAGTCGATGTTCGCGATGTCGGCTTCCGGTGTTCGCGAGACGAACCCGGGGTTGTTGCGGCCCGCGGAGGTGCCGTAGCGGTAGACGTAGCCGTCGTGCTTCAGGAAGGCGTTCTGCTGGAAGCGCTCGTGCCCGTCCACGTTCGCGCGGCGGGTGTGGGTGAGTGGCGCCCAGGTCTGGCCGCCGTCACGGGAGGACGCGAGGGTGGAGAAGTTGGTGTTCCACTTGCCGTGATCGCCCCACTCCCGCACCGACATCATGCTCATGTACTGCACGCCGCCCACCGAAATGCCCGCGGTCGGAATGAGACTGATCTCGATGCCGGGAATCTTGGGGCTGGGCACTGGATTCGGGACGACACTGTCGTAGAAGATGCCGCCCGACGGATCCTTGGTGGTGCTGCGGAACAGCACGTTGGAAGTCCAGGCCCACATGCTGCCCGCGAGCAGGTTGGGGACGCCGAGCCCGGCGGTGTCGCCGAAGGCGGTGATCATCCGGCCGCTGCCGTCGTCCCACATGACGCCGAGGTCGGTGCCGAGCACGTTGACGTTCTGCGTGCGGTTCGGGCTGTCCATGCCGGTCATCTGGAAGACCGCCTTGGTCGGTCCCGGCAGCTGCGGTAGTCCGCGCCAGCCATTGAGCACCGGGATCGGGTTCACGTTGTTCGGGTCGGCGGCGGCGGGGCCTGCCAGTACGACCGTGCAGGTCGCGGCGAGCACTCCAGCTCTGGCGAGTGCTGACAGCGATCGTTTCATCCGGATGGATCCCTTCTGTGGCGCGCGCGGTCTGCCCCGAACATTGTGCCTGTCCGACCGGATTTCGGGCGGGAATGACGTTGTGGGACCGGACACGTCGGCGTCGGCGTCCGAAACGCAGAAGAGCGGCCCGGACGAATCCGGGCCGCTCTCGCGGAGTTTCGACGATCAGACCTTAGAAGGCAGCTTCGTCCAGCTCCATGATGTCGTTGTCCAGGTTGGCCAGGATCGCGCGGGTGGCGGTCAGCTCCGGCAGGACGTTGCGCGCGAAGAACTGCGCGACACCGATCTTGCCGTTGTAGAAGGCCACGTCCGAGCCGGAGGCACCGGCGTCGAGCGCCGCGATGGCGACCTCGGCCTGGCGCAGCAGCTGCCAGCCGATGAGCAGGTCACCGACGGAGAGCAGGAAGCGCACCGAACCCAGGCCGACCTTGTACAGCTCGGCCGGCTGCTCCTGGGCGCCCATCAGGTGGCCGGTCAGGGTGGCCGCCATGGTCTGGACGTCCTCGAGCGCGGTGGCGAGCAGCTTGCGCTCGGCCTTCAGCCGGCCGTTGCCCGCCTCCGAGTCGATGAACTTCTGGACCTGGCCCGCCACGTGCGCCAGCGCGACACCGCGGTCACGAGCGATCTTGCGGAAGAAGAAGTCCTGCGCCTGGATGGCGGTGGTGCCCTCGTACAGCGAGTCGATCTTCGCGTCGCGGATGTACTGCTCGACCGGGTAGTCCTGCAGGAAGCCCGAACCACCGAAGGTCTGCAGCGACTCGGTCAGGTACTGGTAGGCCCGCTCGGAACCGACACCCTTGACGATCGGCAGCAGCAGGTCGTTGACCCGGAAGGCCACGTCCGCGTCGGCGCCGGAGACCAGGTTGGCCACATCGGCGTTCTGGTGCGCGGCGGTGTAGAGGTAGATGGCGCGCAGGCCCTCGGCGTACGCCTTCTGCAGGGCCAGCGAACGACGCACGTCCGGGTGGTGGGTGATGGTGACGCGCGGCGCGGCCTTGTCGGTCATCTGGGTCAGGTCCGCACCCTGCACGCGCTGCTTGGCGTAGTCGAGCGCGTTCAGGTAACCGGTCGACAGGGTCGCGATGGCCTTGGTGCCGACCATCATGCGGGCGTTCTCGATGACGTCGAACATCTGCGCGATGCCGTTGTGCACCTCGCCGACCAGCCAGCCCTTGGCGGGCACCCCGTGGCCGCCGAAGGTGACCTCACAGGTGGCCGAGACCTTGATGCCCATCTTGTGCTCGACGTTGGTGACGAACACACCGTTGCGGTCGCCCAGGGTCTGGGTGTCGAAGTCGAAGTGGTACTTCGGCACGTAGAACAGCGACAGACCCTTGGTGCCCGGGCCTGCGCCCTCGGGGCGAGCCAGCACCAGGTGCATGATGTTCTCGAACAGGTCGTCGGAGTCACCCGAGGTGATGAAGCGCTTGACGCCCTCGATGTGCCAGGTGCCGTCTTCCTGCTTGATCGCCTTGGTGCGGCCCGCGCCGACGTCCGAACCGGCGTCCGGCTCGGTCAGCACCATGGTGGCGCCCCAGTTGCGATCGGCGATGATCTGGGCCCACTTCTTCTGCTCGTCGGTGCCGTTGTTGTAGAACACCTGCGCGAAGCCGGGGCCTGCGCCGTACATCTGAGCGGGCGGGTTGGCGCCGAGGATCATTTCGCTCAGCGCCCAGACGACGCTGGCGGGCGCGCCGAGGCCGCCCAGCTCCTCGCGGACGCCGACCTTCATCCACTCACCCTCTTCGAGGGCGCGGTAGGACTTCTTGAACGCTTCCGGCAGGGTGACGACGTGAGTCTCGGGGTCGAAGGTCGGCGGGTTGCGGTCGCCCTCGACGAACGACTCGGCCAGCGGGCCCTCGGCCAGGCGACGCACCTCGTTGAGCATCTCCTTGACGGTGTCGCTGTCCAGGTCGCCGTAGGCGCCCGCATCGAGCAGGGAGCCGAGTCCGAGGACCTCGAAGAGGTTGAACTCCAGGTCGCGGACGTTGCTCTTGTAGTGACCCATTGTCTGTACTCACTCTCCGTTGAGTTGGTGCGGTCGGTTTGGTTGCCGTTCCCGCCCGTTGTCGTCACCGGGGTGTCTTCCGGTTTTCCGCATGCTACTCGCGGGTAACTTATGCGTCATATTACCGGTCGGTAAGGGGCTGGCAAAGACGACGGGGGGCAATGTGACGCGATAAACAGCCCCTGAGCGCGGCATCTGTGCTCTCCGCTGGCCTGCGGTTACGGTGAGGTGTGCAGATCGAGACGAGCGCGGGTCCCGCCGAGGTCGAGTTCGACCGGCCGCGCAAGCCGGTCTTCCTGCTGCTGCTCACGCACGGTTCCGGCGGCGGGGTCGAGGCGAAAGATCTTTTGGCGGTGCGCGATTCGGCGCTGGAGCTGGGCGGCGCGGTGGCCAGGGTGGTGCAGCCCTACCGCGTCGCCGGGCGGCGCGCGCCCGGTTCCGCGGACAAGCAGGATCAGGCCTGGCTGGAGATCGTGGCCGCGCTGCGCAAGAAGGTCCGGGGTGTCCCCGTGATCCAGGGCGGGCGCAGCAACGGGGCCAGGGTCGCCTGCCGCACGGCGGTCGAGGCGCGTGCTCGCGGCGTGCTCGCGCTGTCGTTTCCGCTGCATCCGCCGGGAAAACCGGAGAAATCGCGTCGCGAAGAGCTGCTCGCGCCGGGTGGCATCGAGGTCGTGGTGGTCAACGGGGCGAACGACCCGTTCGGGGTGCCCGATCCGGCCGACGCCGCCGAGGTGCGTGTGATCCCGGGGCAGCCGCATTCGTTCCGCGCCGGATTCGACACCATCGCGGCGACCGTGCAGCCGTGGTTGCGGCGCTGGTCGGAGTAGGTGCGCCCGGGTTCGGCGAGGTCACGGCAGGCGTTGCCGGTGGTGCGACCTGGATCAGGGGGTTGTCTCCGGTTCGGCCGGTTCCGGGGCGGGTTTGGTCGCGATGACCAGCGCGTCGATCGCGTCGCGTCCCTCGGTCGGGCGCAGCACCCGCTCCGCGATGCGGATCTCGAGACCGGATTCCGCGCCGAGGTCGGCGACGATGTCGTCGGGGGTGAAGAGGATCGACGGTTCCTGCGGTCCGCCGAAGCCCTCCGTCAGGTTCAACGTGTCGTGGCCGAGGACGAGCAGCGTGCCCGCCGGGGCGAGCAGCTCCGCGGCGCGACGCACCAGGATCCGGCGCTGCTCGGCGGGCAGATGCAGGAAGACCATCAGCACCAGCTCGTACGGGCCGGTGATCTCGGCGGCGTCGAGATCGGTGACGTCGGCGCACTGCCAGGTGATCCGCGCGCGCACCGATCGGGACAGTCGCGTGGCCACGGTCCGCCCCTTGTCGATGCCGACCTGCGAATAGTCGACCGCGTGCACCTGCCAGCCGTGCGTGGCCAGCCAGGCGGCGTTGCGTCCCTCGCCGCAGGCCAGGTCGAGTGCCCGCGGCAGGGCGGGCGCCTCGCCGTCGGCCGTCTCGGGCCGCGGGGGTGCCTGCTGGTCCAGCCCATAGACATGCTCCACCACCGTGCTGTTCGGCGGTGCGCCCCAGACCAATTCACTCTGCGCGTAGCGCGCGTCCCAATCGGTCGCATCCATACCGGCGAGTCTAGGAACCGCCGCGCCCGGGCGGATCGTCGGCACGGTGCGCCGGGACGGACGGTCGGCATGGTGCGCCAGGACTGACCCGTACGCGCCTGGCGAGCGGATCCGCTCGGCAGCACAGGCGCAGCTTGCGGGGTGTGGGCAGCGCCGTGTGCTCGAGAAGGTCGCCGACGCGCAGGTTGGCGACGAACCTCCCGCGGTCATCGTGAATCGGCTGCCTACGTCGCGGTTCGTTCGTCGGCACGGTGCCTCGGGACGGACCGTCGGCACTGTGCGCCGGGCTGAACCGTCGGCACGGTGCGCGGGACGGATCGTCGGCACTGTGCGCCGGGCTGAACCGTCGGCACGGTGCGCGGGACGGATCGTCGACACTGTGCGTCCGGATTAGCCGTCGACACCATGCCCGCGCTCCCGAAGCCCCGCGCCCGGCCTGCGCTCAGCCGGAGACCGCCGGAAGCCACCGCACCGGCGAGGTTTCGCGGATGTGCACCAGGACATCGAACGCCCCCGCCAGGGAAGGGACCCCAATGTGCGCTTCGGCGTCCTTGGCCGGGTCGTAGATTCCGCTGATGGTGCGCAGCTCGGCCGGTGCGCGGCGCCAGGAGTCCACCGATTCCGTTGCCTCCGTGCGCAAGTCGACGTAGAACGCGGCGAGGTCCACGCCTCCGAGCAGTGCGTCGACCAGTTCCGGTCGCGGCCGCGGGGCCTGGGCGACGCCGAGGTCGCCGTGGTGGAAGCCGATGGCCACGGCGACGTAGTCCGTGCCGAAGTGGTCGCGCAGGTGAGCGCCCGTCCCGCGGAACTCGCCCGCGGCCGAGCCGACGCCGAGCGCTTGGGCGCTGACGTGGGCGATGCCGTCCCAGTACGCGATCTTCGCACCGGTCTCGCGCTGCCATGCGAGGACGCGTTCGGCCGAGGGCCGCTCGTCGCGGGCGAAACCGCCCTGTCCCGCGACGCTCTGCTCGTGGAAGTCGACGATCAGCTGCGCGTGTGCGCGGGCCCGCCGGTGCTCGGCGGTGTCGGGCAGTCCGTCGAGCAGGGCGAGCGCGTCGCGGGCGTGCTCGGCGAACGGGCGGCCGGGGTGGATGCCCTGGTGGCGCTGGACGTGCTCATCGATCTGGTGCGCGGTGCGGATCGGGTCCAGGTGGGATTCGGCGCGCGTCAGCCGATCCGGCGCGGCTTGGCGCAGGTAGTCCAGCACCGCGTCGTAGTCGGAGGGTTCGGCGTGCGGGGGTTCGACCCCGAAGACGCGGATCGGGTCGTCCGGGTGCTGCTCGTTGAACAGCCGGATCCAGGTCAGTGTTTCGACCATCTCGGCGGTCCGCAGCGGCCGCCACGCCCCGGCCAGCGCGGACTCCGGATCACCGGCCCCGGTGCTGACGTACTCGTCGAGGCGTTCGCCGGAGCGTGCGCTGTCCTGGATGGCGAGCGCGCGGAAGCCGTACCTGCCGACCAAGATGCGGAAGAGCCGTTCCCGCACGCCGTAGGTCTGCCGCGAGAACCTGGTCGACTCGCCGAGCCCGACGATCGTCGCCGGTCCGATGGTTTCGGCGAGCTCGTCGAGATCCTGCCCGACGAAGCCCGGCTCGGTGCTCGCCACAGGACGCGCGGCGGCGCGCAGCGATGCGGTCAATTCCGCGGATGGCTGGGCGATGCTGGATGCAGTAGTCACTGTTCCTCCCGGATCGGTCTCGTTCTTCCGCGTCAGCCTCATACATGAAGCATTGTTGAGGTCAAGCGATCCGGGAAAGCACAACGGGGCGCGAAGCGGACCGCACACACCCCGAGCGCCGGTGATTACAGCGTGGTGCGCACCAGGACGACGTTGTATTGGCTGTGCACGGTGGTGAGGAAGTACAGGTCGCGCCCGGTTTGGTACGGGAAGATCGACGGGGCGTAGGCCGTCGGCAGTTCCCTCGTGTCGATCAGGACTTCCGGATCGCTCCACGGGCCCACAGGCGAAGAGGCCCGCCGCATCACGACCGAGTTGAATCGGTCCGTCGTCAGCGAGACGAACTGGCCCAGGTAGTCGTTCCACATGACCGACAGTTCGCTGACGCCCCACATGATCGGGGCCGCGGCGTTGACGTCGTTCTTGCGCCAGCCCTCGCCGTCCCAGTACTCGTACTCGCCGAGGTTCTGGATGTCGTGCTCGCGCACCCGCGCGACGTACGCGGTGTTGTCGCGCCCGGACGGGGTCCCGTACTCGTAGACGTATCCGTCGCTCTTCAGGAACGCGTTCATCTGGAAGTTGGCGTCGCCGCCCTCGTTCGGACGCCGGGTGTGCCCGAGATCCGCCCAGGTTTCCCCGTTGTCGGCGGAGGCGGCCAGACCCGAGTAATTGGTGGTCCACTCGCCGACGTTGTCCCAGGTCTTCACCGACATCATGCTCATGTACTGAACGCCGCCGACCGCGATGCCCGCGGTGGGGATGCGGCTGATCTCCAGGAACGGAATCTTCGGGCTCGGAATGAGGTCACGTGCCTGCCCGACGACATCGCGCACCACGCTGTCGAAATAGATGCCGTTGGCCGGGTCCTTGGTGAAACTGCGCACGAGGATGTTGCTGCGCCATGCCCACATGCTGCCCGCGAGCAGGTTGGGGAAGCCGAGTCCGGCGGTGTCGCCGAACGCGGTCAGCATTTCGCCGTTCCCGTTGTCCCACATGATGCCCAGGTCGGTGCCGAGCACGTTGTAGGTCTGGGTGTTGTTGGGGCTCGCCATGCCGGTCACCTGGAACACCGCTCGGCTGCGACCGACCAGATTCGGCAGACCGTTGGTGCCGTTCAGCACCGGAATCGGGTTGATCGCGTTTGGGTTTGCCGTGGCGGGGGTAGTCGCCGTGAGAAGCAAGGCCGTGCCACCCGCCAGTGTCGACAGCAGGATCTTCGCGGTCTTGTTCAAAAGTTGGGCCCTCCGGTTCTCGCCGAAACGGGCCTCGATACACCACCCCCCGTTGTGTTCCGAAGCACATTTCTAGTGGCTGGCAAATCGACGGAAATGCTAGCAGTCGAACCGGGGAAATTGGTGGCTTGCGATCTTGTCCCTACGATTTGCCGTCCTCGTTGTGCGATCTTCCATCACGTTGTTTCGTGGCCAGTCGCAGGACCAGCGGCAGTTGCGTCGCGCGCTCGATTCCGAAGGTGCGCCGGGCCGATGCGTGCCAGGACCGGTCGAACAGGCGCTTGGCGCCCGCCACCGCGTGCGGGGAGCGGGTCGCGATGCGTTCGGCCAGCTTCTCGGCGGCCGCGAGCGGGTCGGCGGTCACCTCGGTGACCAGGCCGATGCGTTCCGCGTAGGCGGCGTCGACCACGTCGGCGGTCATGGTCAGCAGCAGGGCTTTGTCGATGCCGATCAACCGGGACAGGCTGGCCGCGCCGGTCATATCGGGAACCAGCCCGTGCTTGGCCTCCATGACCGAGAATTCCGCCTCGGGTGTCGCGAAGCGGACGTCGGCGGCCAGCGCGATCTGTAGTCCGCCGCCGAAACAGCGGCCGTGCACCGCCGCGATGACCGGGACGTTCAACCGTCGCCAGGCCCAGCAGGCCTCCTGGAAGGTATTGGTGCCGCGCCACGGCAGCGGCACGAAGTTCAGCACGCCCGCGAGCGGGTCGCGGGTCGCTTTGGCGACATCGAGGCCGCTGCTGAAGCTGGGGCCGTTGCCGGACAGGATCACCGCGCGCACATCCTTGCGCTTCCCGACGGCGTGCGCGGCGTCGACCAGGCCGCGCAGCATCTCGATGGTCAGGCCGTTGTGCTTGTCCGGGCGGTCCAGGGTGACGTAGGCGCGGTCGCCGTCGAACCGCAGCGCGATATGAGATCCCATGCCCGGATCTTACTCTCGGGTCAGTTCTTGTCCATGGGCTATTGCCCTGGTCGGAGCCGTCTGCTTCACTGAGAACAAGTTACCGTCAATGTTGACGGTAACTCGAGTCGAGCGGAGGAACAATGCTGCCAGCCGGAATGGATCCGCGGACACCGGTGCTCGTCGGCGTCGGGCAGGTCGTGCACCGAACCGGCGAGCCGGGGCTGCCCGGCCCCGTCGAACTCGCCACCGAATCGCTGCGCCGCGCGGGCGCGGACAGCGGCGCCGGTGACCGGTTGCTGCGGGCGGCCGATCTGGTTGCCGCGGTCGCCCCGGTCAGCAAGCCGTACCCGGATCTCGGCGCGCTGGTGGCCGCCGAACTGGGGGCCGCGCCGAAGCGCACGATGCAGTCCGTGCGTTTCGGCGGCGACGCGCCGCAGCGGCTGCTCAACACGGTCGCGCAGGCCATCGCCGACGGACGGTCCGAGATCGCCCTCATCGCCGGGGCCGAGTCCGTGGCCTCCTGGAACGCAGCGACTCGCGCGGGGACGGCGCTCGACTGGCCCGAGCAGCCGGATCATGTGGTGCCCACCGAGTCGATCGGCTCGGACAAGGCGCCCAATTCCGAGATGGAGACGGCGGCCGGACTGTGGGGCCCGGTCTACTTCTACGCGTTGATGGAGACCGCGCTGCGCGGCAGGCTCGGCCTGAGCGAGGCCGCGCATCGCGAGCGCATCGGCGGACTGTGGTCGCGGCTGTCGTCGGTGGCCGCGGACAACCCGTACGCGTGGCTGCCCGCCGCGCAGTCCGCCGTCGATCTGGTGACGCCCTCCGCGAACAACCGGATGGTGTCGACCCCGTACCCGAAACTGCTCGTCGCGAACCTCTCGGTGGATCTCGGCGCGGGCCTGATCCTGTGCAGCGCGGCCGCCGCCGACGCCGCCGGAGTGCCGCGCGATCGGTGGGTCTTCCCGCACGGCGGCGCGACGGCCACGGACATCTGGTTCGTCTCGGAGCGCGCCGACATGAGCGTCTCGCCCGCGATCGAGGCGGCAGGCCGGTCCGCGCTCGGCGCCGCGGGCATCGGCATCGATGATGTCGCCCATGTCGACCTGTATTCCTGCTTCCCCGTCGCGGTGCAGGTCGCCGCGGAGGCGCTCGGCCTGCCGATCGACGATCCGGCGCGGCCGCTCTCGGTCACCGGCGGGCTGACCTTCGCGGGCGGGCCCGGCAACAACTACACCACCCACTCGATCGCCACCCTCGCCGCGCGGCTGCGCGAGGACCCCGGCTCGTACGGCCTGGCGACCGCGCTCGGCTGGTACATCACCAAGCACGGCGTCGGCGTCTATTCGGCGCGCCCGCCCGCCACGCTGTTTCGCGCGGTCGAGGCCGAGGTGCCCGCCGCGCGTCGCGACACCGCGCCCGGCTATACCGGCCCGGCGACCGTCGAGGCCTACACCGTCGCCTACCGCAAGGGCCCCGCGCCGGAGCATGCCGACGAGCCCGAGGCGGTGGTGATCAGCGCGCTGAACCCGGCGGGTGCACGCATACTGATTCGGGCTTCCGACGCCGAGACCATCGCGGCGTTCACCGACGGCGACCCGATCGGCGCGACCGCCGAGATCACCGCCGCCGACCAGCTCATCCTGCGCACCGAGAGGACTTCCCGATGACCGACCAGGTACTCGTCGAACGCCGCGACGCGATCACTTTGCTGACCGTCAATCGCCCCGAGGCACGCAACGCCATCGATCTCGCCACCGCACAGGCCATCGAGGCGGCCCTCGACGCATTCGAGGCCGACGCCGACGCGCGCGTGCTCGTGCTCACCGGCGCGGGCGGAACCTTCAGCGCGGGAATGGATCTCGTCGCCGCCTCGAAAGGCGAGATGCCGATGACGCAGCGCCGCGGCCCGCTCGGCATCACGGCGAAACCGCCCGCCAAGCCGATGATCTCGGCCGTCGAGGGCTTCGCGCTCGCGGGCGGTTTCGAGCTGGCGCTCTCGGGTGACCTGATCGTCGCGGCGCGCGACGCCCAGTTCGGAATCCCCGAGGTGAAGCGCGGTTTGGTGGCCGCGGGCGGTGGCGTGCTGCGGCTGACCCAGCGCCTGCCGCGCCCCGTCGCGGCCGAGCTGGCGTTGACGGGCGGGCGCATCGGCGCCGAGCGGCTCTACCAGCTCGGTCTGATCAACCGGGTCACCGAGCCGGGCGCCGCGCTGGCGAGCGCGCTGGAATTGGCCGCCGAAATCGTTGCGGCCGCACCGCTTTCGGTGGCCGCGAGCAAGCGCATCATCGACGAGTCGCCGGACTGGACGGTGGCCGAGGGCTTCGCCAAGCAGGGTGAGATCGCGCTGCCCGCGCTGTTCTCCAAGGATGCGGCCGAGGGTGCGCTGGCGTTCGCGCAGAAGCGCGAACCGCAGTGGCAGGGGCGCTGACCCGATGCCGGAACGCGTCCGGGAGACGCAGGCGCAGCGCCGCGCGCGGATGCGCACGCGGCTCCTGGACGCGGCGATCGAGAGCCTGATCGAGGTCGGGTACGCGGGCACGACGACGCTCGAAGTGCAGAACCGCGCAGGTGTCCCGCGCGGGACGTTGCAGCACCATTTCCCGACCAAACCGGACCTGCTGGCCGGCGCCGTCGAGCATCTGGCCGCGCGCCGATTGGAGCAGCTGACAACGGAATTCGCGGCGATACCCGAGGATGCCGACCGGCTGACCACCGCGGTCGATCTCACCATGCGCATGTTCAGCGGGGAATCTTTCCTTGCCGCGCTGGAGATCTGGGTCGGCGCGCGCACCGATTCCGAGTTGCGCGCCGCCTTCCTGCCGCTGGAGCAGCGCCTCTTCGAGCTGATGCACACCAGTATTCGCGATATCTTCCGCGCCGAGTTCCCCGACGATCCACGGGTGCCGACGATCACCGAGTTCACCATCGAGATCATGACCGGGCTGGCCATGCGGGCGCTGCTGACCGGGAACGTGGAGCGCAACCGAATCCTCCAGCAGCGCTGGGGAAATTCGGTTCGAGTGTTGCTCGGCACGGCCCCGGCGGACACGTTGTTGGACCCTCGGCCCGTGTAAGGCGTGCGGGGGCCGACGCGACTGTTCTCTGGGGCGTTGCGGCCGGTCGATCGACGTGGCCGGTTTCGGTTGTGGTGACTGCTGCGGGAGTCTACCGGCGGTTCGGATCCAGCTGGTCGAGCAGCAGCCGGGCGCAACCCTCGGGATCGTCCGGAAACGGCGAGTGCCCGCTGCCGTGCAGGGTGACGTGGCGAGCGTTGGGCAGTTCGGCACGGGCCCTGCGGTGCTGGGTGGCGTAGGTGAGCAGGATGTCGCGGCTGCCCCAGGCGATGGTGACGGGAATGTCGGCGAGCGCGCCGATCTCGGACAGTCGCGCGTCGGCGAACGAGACCAGGGCTTCGTCGAATCCGGTTGCGCCAGCGGCTCCCTCGGCGGTGCCGATGGCGACCTGCGCGTCCAGCGCCCACGGCTTGCCGAAGATCAGGGACAGGAAGGCCGTGCGGCCCGCCGCGTTGCCGAGGATCTTCGGCAGCAGCGGACGCAGTGTGCGAGCGAGCAGGACCGACTTGCCGAGCGACTGCTGGCACCACACCCGGCCCGCGGTGTCCCAGAACCCGATCGGGGAGTACGCGGTGACCGAGCGGGCGAGTCCGCGCGCGCCCAGCTGCAGGGTGATCAGTCCGCCCATCGAGTTGCCGCCCAGGTGCGGGCGTTCGATGCCTTGTGCGGCAAGCCATTCGGCGAGTGCGTCGGTGAGTTCGTCGACGGAGGTGTGCGGCAGCGGGTCCGAGCCGCCGAAGCCGGGCAGGTCGACGGCGATCACCTCGAAGGAGGCGGCGAGGGTGTCGATGATCGGCTCCCAGATCTGCCAGCGGCTGCCGATTCCGTGCACCAGGACCAGCGGTTCGCCCGCGCCGACCCGGTGATGGTTCCACTCCGTCATGCTCGTCCTCGGATTCGCTCTGTTGGCAGTGTGCCAATAGTATCAGTACGTCCGCATTCCCGCTGGCAGAGTGCTCGTTCGCGGGTACGATAAATGGTATGGCAACGCGTAAGGTCACTCTCTCGCTGGACGAGGCGGCCTGGTCGTTCGCGGAACAGGCGGCGGCCAGGGCGGGCATGTCGCCCTCGGCATGGATCTCCAAGGCCGCGCGGCGCGAAGCGGTGCGCACGGGCGTCGGCCCCGTGGCCGATGTGGCGGCCGAAGCCGCGGCCGACGAGGCGGAGCTGGCCGCCGCCGAGGAGGCGATGCGTGCGCAGGGGTGAACTGTGGAGCTATCACCCGCACGGTTCGCCTCGGCGCCGTACCGTCGTGCTCATCAGCAGCGACGGCATCAACGATTCACCGCGTCAGTGGCTGATCGCCGCCGAAATCCTCGACCAGGATCCGCAGGACATCCTCGCGGTCCAGGTGCCGGGGCGCGGGTGGGTGCACGCGGGCAATATCGGCCGCATCTATCGCGGCTGGCTCGCCGAGCGCATCGATGACATGGATTCCGAGGTGCTCGAACGGTTGGACACCGCATTGCGTGCGGCGATGGACTTGTGACGCGTGCCGCTCGCTGCGGGTACGGTCCCGGCTGTACGGGAACCGTTGGAAGCGAGGGAATTCGGGTGAGAAACACGGTGATCGCGGCGGTGTGTATCGCGTTGCCGCTGCTGGCGGGTTGCGGGGACGATTCGAGCACGGCGTCCGGCTCGTCGACCGCCGCCGCGTCGACCAGCAGTGTCGTATCGACCGGCACTGCCGCGCCGACCGGCACCGTCGTGTTGCCCGCCGGGGATTTGAGCCAGGCCGACATCGCCACGGTGCTGGCGGGGAAGGGACTCCCCCCGAAGCAATCCGAGTGTGTCGCGCGAATCTATGTGGAGGAGCGGATCTCTCAGGACGGACTGCGCAGGATTCTCGGTGCGGATCTGTCCGGCCCCGTCGACCCCGCCTTGGTGGGGTTGAGCGCCGAAGACCAGACGCGGGTCGGCGTCGCTACCCGGCGGATGGTGCAGGAGTGCCTTTTCTGACCCGAGCGTCGTCGCGGTAGAACGGATAGCGCCCGCCCCAGCGGATGCTCGTAGCTACGGTCGCGGCGCCCACGATCGATACTCGCTCAGAGTGCGATCGTCAGATCGATCTCGGCACTCGAACCCGCGACGAGATCCTCGGCGACCCGGACCGGCTTCTTCACCGGTAGCACGTAGGTGGCGCGTTTCCTGTCCGGAAACAGCGAGGTGGACCAGCTGCTCGTGCCGATCCTGACGTGCACGCGGACCGCTCCGAACCCACCGGCCCGGTGACCGTAGCGCTCCTCGATGTCGTCGGCGATCTCTTCGGGCAGCGACACGAAATGCCAGGAGCCCTCGCCCGAGTGCTCCCACACCTGCGCCGTGAACGAATACCGCGAACCAGCCACGCGGCGACTCTAATCCCGGCCACCGACAGATCGTTCCCGCATTTCGATCGCCGTGCGCGCAACCCGTGAGCGCGGCGTCCATCGGGTTCTGAGCACCCGTCGACCTGATGATCCGCCGACTAGGACCGACCCAGCGTCGCCAGGAAGACGTCGGCCAACGCTTCCAACCCCGCGCGGTCGACGTCGTCGAAGCGGCCGGGCTTCGGGCTGTCCAGATCCAGCACGCCGATCAGTGCTCCGCGGTGGACCAGCGGCACCACGATTTCCGAGCGCGAGTCGGCGTCGCACGCGATGTGTCCGGGGAACTCGTGCACGTCCGGGACGATCTGGGTGGTTTCGGTTGCCGCCGCGGTGCCGCACACCCCTCGACCCAGCGCGATGCGCACACACGCGGGCTTCCCCTGGAATGGTCCGACGACCAATTCCGTGCCGTCGTAGAAATAGAAACCGGCCCAATTCAATTCGGGTAGCGCGTGGAACAGCAGCGCCGACAGATTGGCCGCGTTGGCGACGCGATCGGCTTCACCCGCGACCAGGGCCTCGGCCTGCGCGATCAGCTGCCGGTACTGCTCGGACCGATCCCCGCTGAGGGATTCGACGGTGAACGACATATAGGCGATGGTAGATCTTCCCGAAATCCTGTCTGCCCATGGATTTCGTCCCCGCGGGCCACTTCACCCGCTCCACCTTCGCCCCAACTGACCCCTCCACACCCGAGACGCCGCCACCCACCCCGTGGCGGCGTCTCCTGCTGTGCCGGTTGCGCCGCTCGTCTCGCGATGCGATCGCACAGATTCAAACCCTCGTTTCGGCCATGGCCCGATGTTGCACTGGGGAGAGCCGGGTGCACCAGCGGCCGCACCCACACCCTGCACGACCCGGTTCGCTGGAAGTACCAGCACATCGGCCGCGCCCTGCTGCACGAGACCGCGCCACCCCTGCACGGCGTCATCTGACAGGGACAGCGAAAGGAAGGACACAGCAGTGACAGTGACCGTTGTGGTCGGCAATCCGAAACCGGCGTCGCGCACGCTGGCCGCGGCCACCCTGGTGGCGCGCGGTCTGCGGCCCGACGTCGAACCCACCGTGCTCGAGCTCGCTTCCTACGGGCCCGCGCTGCTCAGCTGGGGGGATCCCGCGGTGTCCGAGGCCGTGCGAACCGTGGCCGATTCCGAGCTCGTGGTGTTCGCCAGCCCGACCTTCAAGGCCACCTACACCGGCCTGCTCAAACTCTTCCTCGAACAGTTCGACGGTGGAACAGGATTGGCGGATGTACTGGCCGTTCCGGTCATGCTCGGCGCGCGACCGGCACACGCGCTCGCCCCGGATCTACTGCTCAAGCCCGTGCTGACGGAACTCGGCGCGACTGCCGCGCTGCCGGGTCTGTACCTGGCCGACCGGACCTTTGCCGAGGACGGGGTGATCGGCACCTATGCCGACCGGTGGCGGCCGGTCGTGCACGCCCTCGGTCGTTCGAATGCCGTCCGTAATTCGGGTGCGAGTGATTCAGGTGAACGACATTCGAGCGCAAGTGAATCGGCACATCCGAGCGCAGGTGATTCCGCGAGTCGATCCGACGCGGATTCCTCTGTGAACGCGAGCAAGGCGGTAGAACATGCATGACCTCTTCGAAACACCCGCCGACGGAACGGGATTGCGCCGTGCCTTCGCCAACTTCCCCAGTGGCGTCGTCGCGGTCTGCGCCGAGGTCGACGGCGTGCCGCACGGCCTCGCGGTGAGCACCTTCGTACCCGTTTCGCTCGATCCACCGCTGGTTTCCTTCTGCGTGCAGAACAGCTCATCGACCTGGCCGCGCCTGGCGGGCGCGACCCACCTCGGCCTGAGCCTGCTCGGCACCGGGCAAACCGACGCCGCCCGCGCACTCGGCGCCCGCAACGGCGACCGCTTCCGTGCCAGCGAACTGCACCGAGGCACCGGCGACGCCGTCTTCATCCACGGTGCATCCGCCTGGATCGAAGGCGTTCCCGAGGCACAGGTCCCCGCGGGCGATCACCTCGTCGTCATCCTCCGCATCCATCGCTTGGCCACCCGCCACGACATCGACCCGCTTGTCTTCCACGGCAGCCGCTTCCGTCGCCTGCACGCCGAACCCAGCGAGATCACCGACGTGGCGAGCTGACCACCGCGGCCCCTACCCTGACGAGGTGCCCCTAGTCGAGGTGACCTACGCGCCCCACGTCCCCGAAACCACCCTGCACGCGCTCGCCGAGCATCTCCCACACCTGGTCTCGGTAGCGGTGGAGTGCCCCGAGGAGCCCTACGACGGCGACCTCCAACCCGGCGACGTCGAACTCCGCTTCCGCCCCCTCGGCCCCCACGACCGCTCCGGCCTCGACGCCGTCATCGAAATCCGCTCGAAATACTTCGACTCCCGAGCCGCCAACCGCCAATCCCGCGTCGACGACCTCCACAGCGCGATCACCGACCACACTCCCCTCACCGACTTCGGCATCTACCTTTCGCTGCCCGTCGCCGCTTGGGCCCAGACGGAATAGGGTCGGCTCGGGGGAGCTGTTTCCGCGATGCATCGACGCGTTTCGGCGGTGTCGGTCGAGGAGGGTTCGGACTCCGTGCTGTCGGCGTAGACCGCCAGACAGTCGTACGAACGCCACGCGATTCGTTGCTCGCTGCCGAACGATGCGAGCGCGTCAACGATGCTCAATCTCGCACCCGACTGGAATCGGGGGTCAGATGTCCGGCTTCCTTCAGCTTCGCGTGTGCGGCGGTCTTCGCCCGGCATTCGCCGACGAGGCATTCGCGGTGAACCTGCATCGTCCTGTGCGCCGCTCGGACACTGGACGCGGGATAGTCGGTGTTCTCGCAGCTGAGGTGCTCGAGCAGTACCGCATCATCGGGGTCGTACATCACGGCCGCCGCAGTGGTACGTCGAGCGCGTTGCGTCCGCGTGGGGTGGCAGCGAAGGCTCGGCCCCGTTCGGAAAGCGCCCAGGCCTCTCCGGTTTTCTCGATCAGGCCGCGGCAGGCCAGTGCTCGGACGGCGGGCTCGATGGTCGGCTTCGGCTTGCACGCCACGCGGGCGATGTCGGCGAGCGCGAGCGGCCCGCTGTCGAGTAGCGCGGCCATGACTCGGCCTTCGGTCATTTCCATCTCGCGGTACCCCTGCCCGTCGGCGTGGTTGGAGGCACGCGACGCCGGGGAGACAGGCCAACCCGGTCGGAATTGCGGGGCGACCGGGCGAGCGCTCCGCCATCCGGGGGATTGGCGAAGCCCGGGCTGTGCGATCCGGCGTCGGATGCTGTTGAGGACACTACGAATGCAGTGACCAGCGCTTCTACGAACTTGCGCGAACTTGCGCGCCAATTCCCAAAAGGTTACGAAAAAGCCCTAGTCGATGGACGATTGAGGAACGTGTGCAAGCCGGCGCACACCGCTGGAAAGGGGACGCGCCGATGCGATTGAGGTTCCTCGGCAAGGCCGGATCGAACCAGGGCGGATGCCCGACGCTGTACGCCACCGACCGCGACACCTACGTCGTACAAGGCTGGCGCACCGACGACGGAGCGACTGTCGAGATCCCGCACTCGCTACTCGGTTTCACCGAACCGGATACGTTCGTCGGCGCAACCCTGGCCGACACCGGCCGAGGCACGTTCACGCTGTCGGGCGAACCGCTCACCGACTCGGCGGCGCTGGCGCACATGAGCTTCGCGCCGGACGAAGTCGCCATCGAGGTGCCCAAGCGGGAGAGGACGTTCTACGGTGCTGCTGATCACGGCCGCTGATTTCGCCGACGCCCTCCGCGAATGCGAGCGTGCGGCCCTGCATCTCGAAGTGCAGGACACCTACGAGACGCCGGAGGAGTCCGAGCCGTTCGCTCGGTTCCTCGCGGGCGAGCCGGACGATTACACCTGGATGTCCGAATGGGTGGCGCTGGTTCGTGAAACCACCGACCGCGGCATCGCCGTGCGGCGGGCCCGCGTCGTCACCGTGCCGCACGTCGACTACCAGCGATGGACCTTGGAAGTATCGCGGGTCAATATCGCCGCGGGTGAGGAGATTCGCTATCTGCCACGGCATCTCGTCTCCCCCGATGAGCTCACCGTCGACGACTGGTGGCTGCTCGACGACCGGGTCGGGTTCACCGTGTTCGAGCCGGGCGGTCGGTGGGCAGGCGTCGCCGTGACTGCCGACCGGAACATCGTCGATCGATGCCGTGCGGTCTGGAATCTCGTGTGGCAGCGCGCCATACCGCACATCGAGTACGTGGAGAACAGTCTGCGGTGACGAACGCTGTTCACGAGGCACGCGAAGCTCTCGGCCAGCGGCTCCGAGAGCTTCGCCGCGACGCCGAACTGACCGCCCGCCGACTGGCTGAGCTCGCGGGCTGGCACGAGTCCAAAGTGTCGCGTATCGAGCACGGCAAGCAGACAGTGTCGGAGGCCGATCTACGCGTCTGGTGCGCGCACACCGGCAGCGACCCCCAGCTCGCCGACCTCGTCGCCACGTTGCGCAATATCGAGGCCGCTTACCTCGAATGGCGGCGCATCCTCGGTACCGGCATGCGCCGGCCCCAGAAGGCGCGCGTACGCCTCGAGGCCGAGACGAACTCGATGCGCTGGTATGAGCCGTACGTCTTCCCAGGACTGTTGCAGACCCCGGCCTACGCCGAGGCGATCCTCCGCAAGGTGATCGCGTTCTACAACATCCCCGACGATCTCGAGGAGGGCGTCGCAGCGCGCATCGAACGACAGCACGTGCTCTACCGCGGGCGCCGCCGGTTCAATTTCGTTGTCTCCGAGCAGGTTCTGCACACCACGGTCGGCGACGACGAGGTGATGCGCGGCCAGCTCGACCGCCTGCTGAACGTCATGATGTTGCCGAGCATCGCTTTCGGCATCGTCCCTGCCACCGCGGCGTACGAGGCGCCCGCGACGAACGGGTTCGCGATCTTCGACAACAGGCTTGTTCAGGTCGAAACGATCAGCGCCGAGCTGGCGGTCACGCAGCCGCGCGAGATCGCACTCTACGAAGAGATGTTCACCGTGCTGGCTGGACAGGCGCTCTACGGTAGCGCCGCTCGCGCGCTGATCGGACGTGCACTCGAGTCGCGCAACAACTGACCACGCTCGCCGTCCGGCCCTGCCGCTGCACGAGGGCTCGGTGTCACGACGCCCGCGCTCGGGTCGGCCAGGGTCACTGTCGACGTCACGCGTCGCCACTCGGTGCCGCGCCGACGCTGTACACGCTGTTGCCTGCGGCCTCCGCGCGATTTCGTCGTGTCTACTCGTTGTGGTCGACAGTCGTCCCGTCGAGGAATCGTGCCCGGTTGCTTTCTGTCTGGTATCCAGGTGTGCGCATCGTGGCCTCCAGGCTCTTTGCGATCTCTTCTGGATCCAGGCCCATGCCGATCATCTCCTGCGTGGGTACCGCGTCGCGGTCGGCGAGGATGGCCAGCTGCAGGTGCTCGACGCCGATGTAACTGTCACCGCGGTCGCGCGCGAGCTGCTCGGCGGCGGCGAGGATCTGCTCGTACCGCGGCGTTCGAATGATTTCGTGCCCGGTCGTCATCTGCTCATCGTCCCATCACGACCCGAGTGATGCGCAGTGCCTCGACCACGTGGTCAGGGAGCGGGTCGGATAGCCGCCCGTCGACGAACACCATTTGCCATGTCCCGTCCTGCTGCTGGCTCCACGCGGCGGGCTGCTCGTCGGCGAGCAGCGATAGCGCGTCATCGACGGTCATCGCCTCGGCCTGCCCGAGTCGTGCGTCAGGTGCTTCGCCTCTTCGAGCGCCTTGTGTGCAGCCGTTTTCGCCGGGCACTCGCCGACCAGGCAGTCGAGATGGATCTGCATAGTCGAATGCGCGGCGCGGATACTGGACCGCGGCCATGTCGTGTTGCGGCAGCTGACGCGTGCTAGCAGGGCCGCGTCGCGCGCGAGTAATTCCAGGGCGGACATCAGCGCGCCTGCGCCTTCAATGGCGGAACGTCGAGCGCGTTGCGCCCGCGCGGCGTGTTGACGTAGCCACGACCGCGATCGGTGAAATCCCAGCGGTCGCCGACGGACTGGAGCAGGTCCCGGTGAGCCAGCTCGTCGATCGCGGCACGGGCCTGCCTTCTGCTGAGCCCAGAGTTTGCCGCAGCTTCCGCAATCGACTGCGGGCCATGCAGTTTCACCACAGCCATCACCCGCGCTTCCGTAATGGTCATCGGCGGTACCCCTCCGTCGTCGCGATGGTGAGGCAGCCCGCGACCGGGACTACTGCCACCGGTCCCGGGCGCCCAACTTGGACAGTAGGGACGCTCTGATCTGGTGCGCTAGAACCTTGCAAAAACTTGCCAATACTGAGTAAACACAGCACACAGCACATGCACACGGGGGATCATCGCCAGAAGCGCGGAAATACTGCGCACACTGCGAGATAGGGGCCGACTATGCGGCTGAGGTTTCTCGGCAAGGGGGGATCGGGTGATGGTGACTGCCCGACTCTGTACGCCACCGACCAGAACAGCTATCTGGTGCAGGGATGGAAGACAGGACAGCCCGAGACGGTCGAAATCCCGCACTTGCTACTCGGTTTCGCCGAGCCGGACATGTACATCGGTGCGTCCATGACCGACACCGGTCGCGGTACCTTTACCCTCACCGGTCGCCCCGTGACCGAGCCGGAAACCGTTGCGCAGCTCGCGCTCGCCGACGACGAGACGGCGATCGAAGTGCCGAAACTGGAGAGGACTTTCTACGGTGCAGTTTGAGCCGGTTGACCCGTGGCCAGCCCTTTTCGCAGAATGCGAGCGCTCCGCGTTTCACCTCGAGGTCCGAGACGCGTACGCGGTGCCGAGCGAGTCTGAGCCATTTCGCCGGTTTCTGGCTGGAGAGCCTGTCCCGACCGAGCGTCCTCGGCCGTGGACGACTCTGATGCGGAACGTGACCGACCGCGGTGTCGCGGTCAGTCGCGTTCGCGTGGTCACTGTTCCACATTCCGACTACCACCGGTGGTTGTTGTCGATCACATCGAGCAATGTCGAAGCAGGCGAGGATATTCGGTATCTCCCGAGGCATCTCGTCGATGCCGAGGACATCCCGGCTGACGACGCATGGCTATTCGATGCCGAGCGTGTCGCGTTCAACCTGATCGACGAGAACGCGGCACCCGCGGGCGCCGCGATCACGACTGACAGCTGGATAGTCGAGCGCTACGAGAAAGCGCGGCAACGCCTATGGGCCGCGGCGATACCCTTCGGTGAGTATGCCGCGAGCGTGCACGTTCAGCAGTGACCAGCAGTATCGACGAAGCGAAGGAAGCTCTCGGCCAGCGGCTCAGAGAGATCCGCCGCAGAGCAGGAGTATCCGGCCGGACACTCGCCGGGCTGGCGGGTTGGCACGAGTCCAGGGTCTCGAAAATCGAGTACGGCAGGCTCAAACCGTCCGACTCCGACATCCGCGCCTACTGCGAACACACAGGCACCAAGGATCAGTTGCCGGATCTCCTGGCCACCCTGCACAACCTCGACGCCGCCTATCTCGAATGGCGCCGCGTCCTCAATACGGGAACCAAGCGCCGTCAGCATGCGTCGGTAAAGCTTGCGCAGCAGACCACACTGATGCGCATCTTCCAGCCCGTCATCATCCCGGGAATTCTCCAGACCGCCGAATACGCGCGAGCTATCCTCCGCCGGTCGATCACCTTTCATCGCATACCCGACGACCTCGATGCGGGTGTTGCGAAACGCCTGGAACGGCAACAGGTCCTGTACGAAGGCGACCGACGCTTCCGCATCATTCTCGGCGAGCAGGCGCTCCACACCACCGTCGGCGGCGACGGGGTGATGCGCGGGCAGATGGACCGGCTGCTTGCCGCGATGGGCTTGCCGCGTGTGGCGTTCGGAATAGTCCCCGCCGTCGCCGAGCTGCCGATGCAGACAACCAATTTCGTCATGTTCGATAACCGCATGGTGACGGCGGAGACGGTGACGGCCGAGCTCACCGTCACCCAACCGCGTGAAATCGCGATATACGCACGAACATTCGAGGAACTCGCGCAACACTCGGTCACAGGCGACGAGGCCCGCGCGCTGATCACCGCCGCACTGGAGCGCCGTCGCGATTGATCGAGGGCGTGACGGTCCTCAGCGCACCCGCCACCGCAGCACCGGTCGGTCGGCGGTGACGCCACTGCTCGGCCACCTGCTCCGTTTTGGGTACAGTAGCCGCAAGGCTGTGATCTTGAATTAGGGCAGATGCCCTGGTAGATGTGTGTTTTGTCGTGGAGCCGATGACGGGAATCGAACCCGCGCTGTCTGCTTGGGAAGCAGAAGTTCTACCATTGAACTACATCGGCACTGTGCGTAGACGCGTCCGCGACTCTATCAGACCGAGCCCTGGGCCGGTCAACTTCCATACTGCCTCTTCGGCTATGTCCGTGGGCGGCCGAGATCCAGGTACGCGCCGCCCGGACGGTGGCGGCTCAGTGGGTGGTGATCGGGGCGAGCCAGTTTCGGAGGGCTTCGGCGAGGCCGTCGGTGGTGAGGTCATCGGTCGCCCAGGCGGTGTAGCCGTCGGGGCGGATGAGGAGGGCGGTGGGGCGGGGGATGTCCCCTACCCCGGGGACCGACCAGTGGGCGGCATGGCTGCGGGCGAAGACGGTGTCGAGGTGACCGTTGCCTTCGGGCGGAGTCGGCGATGTGTCATCGAAGCGGAGCAGGACCGGGCGGGCGGGGCGGAGCAGTTGGTGGATGCGGGTGGGGCCGTCGGCGGTGACGAGGTCGACGTCCGGGACGCGGCGTCCGGCGAGCGGGTGGTCGCAGCCGGTGTCGTAGTGGATGTCGAGTGCGGTGATCATGAGGCCGAGTCGATGACGGACGTCGTCCAGGGTGATCAGGTCGCCCATGATGTCGCGCAGGGCGTCGGTGTGCGGGCCGGGGCGGGAGAGCGCGGTCTGCGCGCGGGTGTTGTGCAGAACGCGGGCGGCGACCGGGCGGCGTTCGGCCTCGTAGGTGTCGAGCAGATCGTCGGCGTCGTCGCGCAGCGCGGCCGCCAGTTTCCAGCCCAGGTTGACGGCGTCCTGCACGCCCAGGTTGAGACCCTGTCCGCCGGCGGGGTAGTGGATGTGGGCGGCGTCGCCCGCGAGGAACACGCGTCCGGCGCGGTAGCGGTCGGCGTGGCGTGCGGCGTCACCGTAATGCGATACCCAGCGGGGGCTGTGCATGCCGAGGTCGGCGCCCGCGATCTCGGTGAAGTTGGCGCGGAAGTCGTCGAAGGAGAGCGCGGCGCCGCGCTCGAGGACCCGGTCGTGCCGTTGCACGACGAGCCGGTACCAGCCGGGTTGTAGCTGCACGGCGGAGAAATCGCCCATCCCGCGGCGGTGGCCGAAGAACGGTTCGGCGGGCGGGTCGTCCAGCTCCACATCGGCGATCATGCCGGTCATCGTCGCCTCGGTGCCGGTGAAATCGATCCCGGCGAGTTTGCGGACCGCACTGCGCCCGCCGTCGCAGCCGACGAGATACGCGGCGCGCATGCGGCGGATTCCGTTCGAGCCGCCGATCTCGATCTCGACGCCGGACGCGTCCTGCCGGTATCCGGTGACCGGCGCATCCCACCGCACGGTGACGCCGAGTTCCGTTGCGCGGCTTTCCAGTTCGCGTTCGATCAGCGACTGCGGAATGACGAGCACGAAGGGGTAGCGGGTCGCGTAATCGCTGAAGTCCAAGGGGATCGCGGCGAAGTGCCCGACCTGCCGCGGATGGCCTTGCTCGAGCAGCCCGTCGAGCAGGCCGCGCTGATCGAGGACCTCCATGGTCCTGGCGTGGATGCCACCCGCCCGGGATTCGCCGGTCCGCGCGGGCAGCGCGTCGAGCACGACGACCTCGAGGCCGAGGACGCGCAGTTCGCACGCCAGCATCAAGCCGGTCGGTCCGGCGCCTGCGATCACCACGTCGGTCGTGTCCATGTCATCTCCTTAACAACGTTAAACCATTAACGCCGTTAAGGAGATCAAGAACATTGTTAAGCTGTCAAGGTGTCGAACAAATCCGATCCGGCCAAGCTGGACGCCGAAGTGATCGCAGCGGCCGCGCTTGGCCTGCTGGACGAGGTCGGGCTCGACGGCCTGACCATGCGCAAGGTGGCCGCGGCGCTGAACGTGCAGGCGCCCGCGTTGTACTGGCACGTCGCGAACAAGCGCGAGTTGCTCGACACCATGGCGCGGGCCGTCTTCGTTTCCGCGGTCGATGGCGTCGAGGCGCCGCGACGCGACGAGGACTGGCGGGACTGGCTCGTAGCGCTCGCGGGCCGGTTGCGGCAGGCGATGCTCAGCTACCGGGACGGGGCGAAGGTGCTGGCCGGCACCTATGTCAGCGACGAATCAATGTACCGCACAGTCGAATTGACCCTGCGCACCCTGCAAGACGCGGGTTTCTCGAAAACCCGAGCGGCCCGCGTCTTCCCGATCCTGCTGCACTACACCGTCGGCTTCGTCATCGAGGAGCAGGCACGTTCCGACGGAGAGTACGGCGACCGGAACCCGTATCTCCCCGAACGCCTCGCCGGCCTCGTCGACGCCCACCGCTACCCCCTCACCGCGCAACTGGTGACCGACGTCTTCTCGGGCGACACCGATACCGAGTTCACCGAGGGTCTACACGTCATCCTCGCGGGCATCAACGCCATGCCACCGGAACGCATGTCACCCGCCGACTGACCGCACCGGACCTCTCGCAGGCAGTCCACGCGCCTCACAGCGGTTCTCGCATCGATGCGGTGACTCTGATGCTCGGGTAGTTCTTCCTTGTCCTGATGTCGAGCCCGGCGTAACAATGGAATTCATGGGGAATCAGCTGGGCACTCGACCGCTGGTGCGGAGGTGGGATGCCGGTTTGGCCGCGGTGTTGTCCGTGCTGGCCCTGCTGCTCGGGGTGGCCGTCGCGGTCTTCATCACGATTTTCTATGGGTGGGCGTCCCTGATCGGGTGGGCTGTTATCGCGCTGGCGTTGGGTTTTGCCCTGTGGCGCATGATCATTGGGTTCCGGACGGGCGGGTATTTGTGGTTCTGGCCGCTGCTCGCGATCCCCGTGATCATCGCCGTCTTCATGACCGGTGTTGTCCTCTACGCGGACTTGTACCCCTGTGGTTGCGAACCACGTCTACCGCCCGAACCGGTTGAGTTGTCCGCACCGCCCGGTGTCACGCCGGGGCGTGGAAGCGTTGAAGCCGAGCCTATGCCAACAGGATTCGGTGGCGCGACACGCGGACCTACCATCGAGTCATGAACTGCTCACCGTTGCCTCCGGGATGCTGACGAGTGGGGACCGCCGGTTCATCTGCGACGTGGGTTGATCTCGCGCCCACCTTCGCATGGCGGACTTCGCAGCGACATCTGCTCGAACTGTGCTCGCACGTGACCGGCGGCCGGTGGCATCTGTGCGCGCCGCCGGGCGCGGGCAAGACGCTCATCGGTCTGGAACTCGCTCGGCAGGTCGGCGGCCGCACGCTGGTCCTGTCGCCGACGGCGGCGATCCGCAACCAGTGGTGCGCCGCCGTCGCCCTGTTCGGTGCGGAGCCGGAGACCTTCGCGAGCACGACGCTGGATCGTCCCGCGCAGCTGTACTCGGTGACCTACCAACTGCTGGGCAATCCCGGGGCCGCCGAGCAGGAGCTGCGCGACGCGGCACGGCGGAAGTGGGTGGCCGAGGTCGTGGCGCAAGTGGGTGCCGAGGCTGCCGCGGATCGGATCGCCGGAGTGGAGCGCAGTGACCCCCGGCGCGCGAAAACCGAACTCGCTCGCCATGTTCGGGCTTTGCGAAGGTCCCTCTGCACGGGCGAAGACATCGGTCTGGACCCGGCGCAGTTGCTGGGGGAGCGGACCAGCGCGCTCATCGACCGCATCGCCGCGATGGACATCCACTGCCTCGTGCTCGACGAATGTCATCATCTGCTCGACTGGTGGGCGCTGGTCGTGAATGCTCTGGTCGCCCGGCTGTCGGAGCGGCGGCAGCTTGCCGTTGTCGGGCTGACCGCGACGCTGCCGGATCCCGACACCGTGCAGGAGGAGCTGAACTACACCGGCCTGCTCGGCCCGGTCGATGCGGAGCTGCATTTGGCGGCGATGGTCGCCGAGGGCGGCGTGGCGCCGTGGCGTGACGGGGTGCGGGTCGTCGAGCTGGAGCCGGCCGAGTCGCGGTTGCTGGACACCTGGTCCACGTCCTTTTCCGACCAGCTCGACACCGTACTGGTGAGCGAGCCGTTCATCGATTGGGCGGTCACCCGGGTCGAGGGCGTGGATGTGTTGGCCTGGAATCGGTTCTGGGACAACGACCCGCTCGTCGCCGCGGCATTGACCCGGTGGTGGATCGCGCGTGATCTGTCGCTGCCCGCCGGTTTCGACCCGCCCGAGCCGGGGGCCGCCGACGACGCTATGACTCTGGACGATCGCCTCCTGCTCGTCGATGCGTGGTTGCACGCACCGGACGCCGAGGTCCCGCCGCAGACGCGGGACGACACGAAGCGAATCCTGCGCAGGCACGGCGTCGCGATCTCCACGTCGGGACTGCGCTGGACCCGTTCGACCGCTGACATCGTGTGCTCGCGGTCGACGGCCAAAGGCACGGCGGCGGGCGAGATCCTGAATCAGGAGGCGCAGGTCCGGCAGGACCGGTTCCGTGCTCTGGTCGTTGTCGAACGCGATCGCGCGATGAGCCCGCCTGCCGCAGGAAGGGCTGTCTTGGGGGAGGACGCGGGCACCGCGGCCGGAGTGTTGGCGGCGGTATGCGGCGTCGGCCAGGTCGCTCAGCGGGGAGTCCTGTGTGTCACCGGCAGCGGGGCGTGGTGCGATGCGCTTGGCGCGGAACGCATTCAGCACGCCGTCAACGTGTCTGCACAGGACGGTCGGTGGGTCACCACGCGCGGCTGCGACATTCCGGCGGTCGTGGAGTTGGTCGGCCGTGGAGCCGCGTGGGAACCGGTGCACTGGCTGCGTGCGGCTCGCGCGGTGCTCGAGGACGGAGCCGCGCAGACACTGGTGGCGACCAGAGCGCTTGTCGGCGAGGGCTGGAACTACCCCGGGATGAACGTGCTCGTCGATCTCTCCGAAGTCGGCAGCTCCACCGCGATGACACAGTTGCGTGGCCGCGCGCTGCGGATCGACCCGCAGCAGCCGGACAAGATCGCGTCACTGTGGGACGTGGTCATCGCACACCCGACCGCGCACGGGGACTGGAGCCGGTTCCGCCGCAGGCATGCACGGTGGTGGGGCCCGAACTGGGACGGCGCCGTGGTGACCGGGCCCGGCAAAGTGCATCCGCGGGCGACCGGCGTGACTCCGCCGCCCGCAACGGAACACGAGGCGATCAACCACGCGAGCGCGGCGGCGATGGCCGACCACGAGGACACGTCGCGGGTGTGGTCGGGTGTGGACGCCGACGGAATCGCCACGAGCCAGCTCCGCGTCGTGTCCCGGCGCAAGCGCAGGCAGGTGCGCACGCGGGATCGCCGCTGGTGGCTCCCTGGCGCAGGCGTTGCCGTTGCCGCGGGGACGGCAGGCGCCGCCGCGGTCGATGTGGCCGGTCCGGCGGCAGTCCTGCCGGGCGTCGCGGTCGCGGCCTGCCTGCTGGCCCTGTCGATTCGTGGGAGGGCGCGCTCCGAGCGGGAGACCCTGCTCGCGTTCGGCCGGGCCGTGGCGGCGGGACTGGCCGCCGTGGGCCACCCCGAACTGCGCGCGGCGAAGATCGTCGGAACATCCGACTCCGACGGTGTCGCTATCCGGATCCACAATGTCGTCGACGACGCCGCCACCCTCTGGGCCGACGCACTGGAGGAACTGCTCGGCCCGCTCGGCACTCCACGCTGGATGCTGATCAGTGGCGACCGAGCATGGCGCGTCCCCCGCCAGATCGGCGCTACGAAGATGTCGGCCGAAGCCTTCGCCCGATCGTTCCGGCGCCACGTACCGGGCGCCCGGCTGCTCCGCGCCGGAACCGCCGAGGCCGCGGCCCACACACTTCGAGCCGCCCGAACCCGCCCGGACACTCTCCACCGCTCCCTCCGCTGGACATGACTGCCCGGCTCTTCTGCCGCTGCGCGGGGCGTCGCGTCAGTTCGCGCTTTCCAGATCCGCTTTCAACCGCTCCAATGTCCGGCGGATGTTGCCGCGCTGGAATTCGGCGAAGCCGGGCTTTCCGGTGGCGAGGCGGTCGAACCACAGGGTGGGGAGATCGGGCCAGCCGCGGCGATCGTCGGTCCAGGTTTCGGTGATCTCGGTTCCGCCGGTGACCGCTTCGAAACGGTATTCCCAGCTGGCGATGGCGACCGGAAGGATCGGTGTGCGCAGGCC
The DNA here is from genome assembly GCF_001613045.1 of Nocardia lijiangensis NBRC 108240. Taxonomy (GTDB): domain Bacteria; phylum Actinomycetota; class Actinomycetes; order Mycobacteriales; family Mycobacteriaceae; genus Nocardia; species Nocardia lijiangensis. The sequence goes on from NZ_BDBP01000020.1 coordinate 98,629, forward strand.
GTAGCGGCGGACCTTGAAGGCGAACAGGGCGCCGCGGTCGGCGGCGGTGACCTCGCAGCCCGTGGACCACTGCATGCCGCGGCGCTTGTTGGTGCCGACGAAGCGCATGCCGACGCGGGTGGGCGCGCCGGGCTCGGCGAGTTCCGCGCCGATGTTCTCCGGGCTCCAGCGGTGGATCTGGGTGACGTCGCTGACTCGGTCGTAGGCCGTCAACGGGTCGATCGCGACGACGATCCTGTCGGAGACCTGTTTTGTTCGCGGCACGAATCGACTGTAGCGGCGGCCCGCACCCGCGGCGACAGGTAGTGGAACACGACCAGGCAGAGCAGAATCCACAGCGCCCCGATGGCCCAGCCTGCCAGCACGTCGGTGGGCCAGTGCACGCCGAGATAGACGCGGGAGACGCCGACCGTGGCGACGAACAGGACGGCGAGCAGCGCCGCGCCCGCTCTGGCCACCGGCTGCCGGAGCTTGGGGATGAGCACGATCGCCACGATCCCGACCACCACGAACGTGCCGGTGCTGTGCCCGGACGGGTAGGACAGGCTGTGCTCCACGGCGAGGCGATCGGCTACCGGCGGACGTTCCCGGCCGACGAGTCTTTTCGCGATCACGACGATGAGGCCGCTGCCCAGCGCGGTCACGGCGACGAGCCCGGCGTGCAGCCGGTCGCGCACGTGCAGCAGGCCCGCGCAGACGATCACGGCGAGAATCGTCATGGACAGGGTGTCCCCGCAATTGCTGACCATGCGTGCGGCGGGCGTGAGCACCCCGTTGCGGTTCTCGATGGCCCAGCCGGAGACCTCCGGATCCATCGTGGCGAGCCCGCTGCTGGCGAGGACATTGCTGGTCAGCACGGCGATGAACGTCGCGAGAACCACGCCGAGCGCGACGAGCGGCGGGGCCGTTAGCACTGTCCTGCGGGGAATCGGGGTCACTGCTCCCAGGTTGCCCGCTCGCGCTGAGAATTAACTGAAGATCGGCGGATGGAGTATCGCCGATCCCGTCCGCCCCCGTGCCGTCGAACGACCCGATTCGCCGGGCGCTACGCTCGTGCCGTGCTGCTTTCCGATCGTGACCTCCGCGCGGAGATCGCCGCTGGGCGTCTCGGGGTCGAGCCGTTGCTGGAGAGCCTGATCCAGCCGTCGAGTATCGACGTTCGCCTGGACCGGATGTTCCGCGTCTTCGACAACACCCGCTACACCCATATCGATCCCGCGCAGCGCCAGGACGAGCTGACCAGCCTGGTCGAGCCCCCGCCCGGCGAGCCGTTCGTGCTGCACCCCGGCGAGTTCGTGCTCGGCTCCACGCTGGAGGTGTGCACGCTGCCGGACGATTTGGCCGGTCGCCTGGAGGGCAAGTCGAGTCTCGGCCGCTTGGGCTTGCTCACGCATTCGACGGCGGGTTTCATCGATCCGGGGTTCAGCGGGCACATCACGCTGGAACTGTCGAACGTCGCGAACCTGCCGATCACCCTCTGGCCGGGGATGAAGATCGGCCAGCTGTGCCTGCTCCGGTTGACCAGCCCCGCCGAGCACCCGTACGGCAGCGCCGTGGCCGGTTCCAAATATCAGGGCCAGCGCGGACCGACTCCCTCGCGCTCCTACTTGAACTTCCCGCTACCCGCCGAGGTGCTCGACGCCGCCGAATCGCGGTAGCGAGTTCGCCCGTCGCGCACGACGACCCACGACCGAATCCGCCCCGCCGACTGCCAGGAAATAGGGGCGGATTCGGCCGCCGGTTCGGCGACGGGGACCGACGACGCATTCAGTCCCCGCCGCCCGCTCCCACCGCCAGCGCCGTCGTGACGACGGTGGACAGCGGAGGGAGCGTGTCGCCGCGGCTCGGTGGAGTGACCCAGAAGCACCCTTCCCGGGTCCACCGGCCGAGCCCCGTCGGCAACATCACTGCACTGCCGATGGCAGGTATTCCGATGTCGAGACGATTCAGCACCTCCAGTACTTGTGCGCCGGGACGGCTGTCCGGCTCGGCCAGGAAACTCCAGCGGATCTGCCTGGCCAGCATGGGACCCCTCGTCCCCTGCTGTTCCAGTGCCGCCCTGACCTTTTCGGCCCGGGCCGTCGGCAGGTGTACGACACAGACTCGGCCGCTGATGGGCAGCATCACGAAACCGCCACGTTCGGTTACCGGTAGCCCGTACTCGTGTCGGTAGAAGGCCACCCAATCTTCGACTGTCCTGAGTTTCTCCACGTTCACAGCCACTCCTCGCCTCCTGCTACCAGATTCGGGCCAGTGACCGCGACGCGGCATCGCCCCCATGCGCGCCTTCCACTGCCAATCCGCTGCCTTTGGCCGGGCGAACCTCGCTCACCGCGGTCGAGCCACGCAGCAGCCCATAGCAATTGCGAATTATCTGTGGCCGTAGCCACAAAGCCCTCGTACCCTGGATGAAGGTTCGTGCGGAAGGGATGACACCGTGGTCCGGCACTGGTCAGGTAGGGAGACCCGCGCCCTTCGCGATGCCAAGCGGATGAGCATCCGGGAATTCGCGGCGCATCTCGGTGTCCACGAACGCCTGATTTCCAAGTGGGAGGCGGGGGGCGGTCGAGTCCATCCGCGGCCGGTCAACCAAGCCGCGCTCGACACATCCCTCGCCAGGTCCGACGATGTTGTGCGGGCACGGTTTGCAGCGCTGATCGGCGAACCGCCGATCGATGGACCTGCCGGTTGCGACGTGCGTTCCGCTGCGGGGACGCGCGCCAAATATTCGAGCGACGCGGACCTCCTTGCTCTCATAGACGCCGGTGCGATGAGAGGTGATGCGTTAGCAGCGATTTCGGAGAGGGATCTGATCATGGCGGCTGCCCACGAGGCCAGCGAACACGCAGGCCGGGCCGAGAGCAGCAATGTGGGTGCGACCACGTTGGAACAGCTCGACGCCGATGTCACGCGCATCGCGAACGATTACGTGCACATCCCGCCGGTTCCGATGATGGTGGAGATGCTTCGAGTGCGGCGCCGGGTGTATCGACTGCTGGAGGGTCATCAGCGCCCGGCCGACACCAGCCACCTCTACCTGCTCGCGGGCACGCTGTCCGGCCTGCTCGCGAACGCCAGCACCGATCTCGGTTACCTCGACGCGGCGGGTGAGCAGGCCAGAGCGGCCTGGGCCTACTCCGAGCTATGCGGGCACAACGGGCTACGCGCCTGGACCCGCGGCATGCACGCGCTGATCGAATACTGGTCGGAGCGTCCGCGCCGGGCGGTGCTGCTCGCGCAGAGCGGACAGGATTTCGCCGAATCGGCGACCGCGAAGGTGCGGCTGCTCAATATCGAGGCCAGGATCTGGTCCAAGATCGGCAGCGCCGCCGACACCGATCGCTGCATCCGCGCCGCCGACGAAGTGCGCGAGCTGGCCGCCACCGACAACCTGCACGACGAGATCGGTGGCGTCTTCGGGTTCCCCGACGCCAAGGCCCAGTACTACGCGGGCGCCACCTATATCCATCTCGGTCAGGCCGAGCCCGCGCTGGCCGCCACCGAACGCGCCATCGACCTCTACGCCAACGGCCCCTCCGAGAAACGCTCCTACGGCGCCGAGGCGCTGGCGCGGGTGGACTGCGCGGCCGCGCATCTGATCAACGGCAGCCTCGACGGCGCGGCCGAGGCGCTGAGCCCCGTGCTCGGCTTGGCCGAAGACAAGCGCATCGCCCAGCTCGAGGAGCGGCTCACCGGGGTGCGCCGACGAATCGCCAAGCCCGCCTTCCGCGACGCCGTCGAGGCCCGTTTACTGGACGAACGCATCGAGGAGTTCTGCGGGGCGACCGCCGCAAAGGGCATCCCGCCTGGGAATACCGCACCCTGACGCGGCCGGTAAAGCCCTTGCGGGGGGATGGCACCATGGGACGGGTGAGCCCGAGTCATCTACCCCATCGCCCGCCGCGCGCTCTGGAGCAGTCCACGAAGCTACAGAACGTCGTCTACGAGATCCGTGGACCGGTACACGCGCATGCGGCACGGCTGGAGGCGGAGGGCCACCGCATCCTCAAGCTGAACATCGGCAATCCGGCGCCCTTCGGTTTCGAGGCGCCCGACGTGATCATGCGCGACATCATCGCGGCGCTGCCCTACGCCCAGGGCTACTCCGAATCCAAGGGCATCCTGTCGGCTCGGCGCGCCATCGTGACCCGCTACGAGCTGGTGCCGGGCTTCCCCGAGCTGGATGTGGACGACGTCTACCTGGGCAACGGCGTCTCCGAGCTGATCACGATCACCATGCAGGCGCTGCTGGACAACGGCGACGAGGTGCTGATTCCGGCGCCGGACTATCCGCTGTGGACGGCGATGACCAGCCTGGCGGGCGGCACCCCGGTGCACTACCTGTGTGACGAGTCCAACGGCTGGCAGCCCGACGTAGCCGATATCGAATCCAAGATCACCAGCAAGACCAAGGCGCTGCTGGTGATCAATCCGAACAACCCGACCGGCGCGGTCTACTCGACCGAGGTGCTCCAGCAGCTGGTCGACCTGGCTCGCAAGCACCAGCTGCTGCTGCTCGCCGACGAGATCTACGACAAGATCCTCTACGACGACGCCAAGCACATCTCGCTGGCCAGCCTCGCGCCCGACCTGCTGTGCCTGACCTTCAACGGCCTGTCCAAGGCCTACCGGGTCGCCGGATACCGGTCGGGCTGGCTGGCCATCACCGGTCCGAAGGACCATGCCGCGGGCTTCCTGGAGGGCATCGACCTGCTCGCTTCCTCCCGGCTGTGTCCGAATGTCCCCGCGCAGCACGCCATTCAGGTCGCGCTCGGCGGACACCAGAGCATCGAGGACCTGATCCTGCCGGGCGGGCGGCTGCTCGAACAGCGCGACGTGGCGTGGGAGCGGCTGAACATGATCCCCGGTGTGTCCTGCGTCAAGCCGAAGGGTGCGCTCTACGCGTTCCCGCGGCTGGATCCGAATGTGTACGAGATCTACGACGATTCGAAGCTGGTCCTCGATCTGTTGCTGCAGGAGAAGATCTTGATGGTGCAGGGCACCGGCTTCAACTGGCCGAACCACGACCATCTGCGGATCGTCACGCTGCCGTGGGCGAGGGATCTCGCGGTCGCGATCGAGCGCTTCGGCAATTTCCTGGCGAGCTACCGACAGTGATCTGCGTCGCGGGCCTTTGACCCCGAATCGCCCTGCTTCTGGGCCTGAAACATACCGAATGTATGAATAGAAGCGAGTTTTGAAGACTAGCTAGCGCAAAAGTGCGACTTTTGTGTACAGTGGCTTCTGGCACTTCGAGTGCCCGGTCGGGTTGCCTACCCCCCCTGGGCAACCTGGCCTCGGGTTCGGCCGCCTACCCCCCTGGGCGCCGGCCTGCGGGCGGCGGAGACATCCCCCTGCTCTCCGCCGCCCCCCCGGACCGCCTCCCCGCGTTTCAGGCCAGACTCAGGTGCGTGGTGATTTGCGTTGGCGGCCTGCGGTAGGTGCGTGGTTTGGTTAGCCCGTACCCGGTGAGTTACCCGGATCTTGCGAGATCAGTTGTTGCTTCTCGCTGGTCCCTTGTGTACCCGATGGTGCTTGGCCGCCTGATCTTGAAAACGACATCCTTTATGCTCGGCACCGCGCAGCTGCCTCGGGTCAGCCGGTCCTGTCGTCCGGCACGAGCACCCGTGGCTACGACGGACAAGTAGGAGCCCGGTGACCGACCACCATCATCACCACCACCACGACCACTCCGGCCCGATCGCGATCGGCGCCACCGCCGCCCGCGTCGTGGTCGGACTGCTGACCGTCATCGGCTTGCTCACCGTCGTCGCCACCATCGCGCTGTGGCCGAGCAGTCAGGCCGTCGAGATCCCGCTGCCGATGCAGAACGCGGGCGGCGGCGCGGTGGAGACCGAGGCGGGCACGGTCGTCGTGCAGGATGTCGGGCCGTGCGGCAGTCCCTCCCTCGGCAAGGTGTTCGCCGACAAACCCGAGGCCCCCCGCGCCAACACCTACACCTGTCAGCGCAGCCTGATCACCATCGACTCCGGTCCACACCAGGGCAACAAGACGCTGCTCGAAATCGCCCCCGGCCCAGGACAACCCGACCTGCGCGCCGGTGACGAGATCCGCCTGGTCCGGCAGACCGATCCGGCCGGCACTCCGCTGTACTCCTTCGAGGACTACTCGCGCGGGCTTCCGCTGACCCTGATCGTTGTCGCGTTCGTCGTGGTGATCATCGCGGTGGCGCGCTGGCGCGGCCTGCGCGCGCTGATCGGTCTGGGGTTCGCGTTCGCGGTGCTCGTGATGTTCCTGCTGCCCGCGCTGCTGGACGGCAAGCCGGCGATCCCGGTCGCGCTGGTGGCCGGGTCGCTGATCCTCTACGCCGTGCTGTATCTCGCGCACGGCGTCAATCTGCGCACCAGCTCGGCGTTGCTCGGCACACTGACCTCGATGCTGCTCGCCGCGGTGCTGTCCTGGCTGGTGCTCGAGATGACCCAGCTCACCGGCCTTTCCGAAGAGCAGAACACCAATGTCGCCACCTACCTCGAGCACGTCAGCATCACCGGCCTGCTGCTCGCCGGCTTCATCATCGGCTCACTCGGTGTGCTCAACGACGTCACCATCACCCAGGCCTCGGCCGCCTTCGAGCTGGCCTCGCTGGACGAATCCGCTTCGCGCCGCGAGGTTTTCGCCGCGACCATGCGGGTCGGCCGGGACCACATCGCCAGCACCGTCTACACCCTGGTGCTCGCCTACGCGGGTGGCGCGCTCCCGCTGCTGCTGTTGTTCAGCGTGGCGGGGCGCTCGATGCGTGACGTCTTCGTCGGTGACGCGGTCGCCATCGAGATCGCGCGGTCGTCGGTCGGCGGTATCGCGCTCGCCCTCTCGGTGCCGTTGACCACGGGCATCGCGGTGTTGCTCGCCCGGCCGTTCGGCGGTAGGAAGACCCCGGCGCCCGCGCCGCGGCACGGTCGGCACTCGCGCGTCTGAGCGGCGGTCAGCGCGGAGGGGGCGGCGGCGCGGGGAAGGGGAAGACCTCGGGTGGGATGGTCGGCACCACGATCGGCGGGAGGCCGGGGACCACAATGGTGTTCGGACCCTGGGTGGTCGGCGCAGGGGTGGTCGTCTGACGGCGCGGCGGCGGCGCGACGGCCGACGCCTCGGTCTCCGTCGTGGTGGCAGGCGCCACCGCGATCTGCGGATCGAGGGTGGTGGTGCGCGGCACGCCGCTCGGCGAGACCGATGTCGAGCCCTCGCTGCTCTGTGAATCCCGTTCCAGGACTTGGGGTCCGTAGCCGAGGCCGAGGCCGATCGCGGCGACCACGGCCAGCGCGCTGACGGTCAGCACGGCGCCGTTCAGTTCGCGCTTCTCGCGGCGGCGCGGGTTGGCGGCCAGCCAGTCCTGCCCGAGACCGTCGATGTCGTCGAAATCGTCCGGCTGCGCGTTGCTCTTCGGACGTTTCGGGCGGCGCTTGGGCGGTGCGGAAAGCCATGCCGGTGAGAGATCCTCGCCGCCGTAACCGCCCGCCGCGGGGGCCTGGTTCGGAACCGGGGCGGGCTGGCCGACCGGGGCCGCGGGCCGGACCGGCCGGGCGAGCAGCGAGGCGCCGCGCGCGATGACCGTCTCGGGGCTTTCCGGCACGATGACCGGCACGCCCATCCAACGCTCCAGCACCTTGCCGATCAGCGGAATCCGGGCGCAACCGCCGATCGCGAGCACGCCGTGCACCGGGCGATCGGAGCGCACGATCACATCGCGGGCCATCCGCGCCGAGGACTCGATGGCCAGCATGATCAGCGACTCGAAGTTCTCCTGCGCCAGCAGCACCAAGCCCTGCTCGCTGGGCAGCGCGACCGCGGTATTGCTGGACAGCTGTTCCTTGGCCTCGCGGCACAGCGCGTCCAGCGCGGCCAAGCCCGCCGGGTCCTGCGGGTGCGCGATGCGGCCCGAGGCGATCTGCTGTTCGCGGATCAGCGAATCCAGGTAGTCGCCGCTGATGTCGCTGGTGCGCTCGCTGTGCCTGACCTCCCTGGTCTGGGTGTCGACCACGCTGACCGAGAGCCCGGTGCTGCCGAGGTCGTACACGACCAGCGAGGAGATGCCTCGGATATCGCCGGTGGCCTGGGCGAATTCGAGTGCGGCGAAGACCTCGGGCACCAGCTCGTAGTTGGTGATCTGCTGCCGCGCCATGGCGGCGCGCACCGACCTGGCCTGCTGTTCGCTGCGGTAGGCGATCGCGGTCGCGCCGATCTGGTGCGTTGCCATTGTGACGCCGACCGCCTCGGCGGCCAGTTCCTCGGTGCGGTGCTGGGTTACCGGAATGGTCTGTAGATCGAAGGCGTCGGGCGTGACATGGCCGGGGGGATTACCGGCGTGCGGTCGCGCCATACGGACAGCGCCGGCCCCCACCGAAACCCCCAGTACCGAACTCATCAGTTGCCTATCTCGTTTCACGCTTCACGACAAAGCGAGTTCGCGTCGGCAATGACGCGAACCGCTCCCGGGACCCTACCGGCGGCGCTCAGTCGTACACGAGGCAGGCGGGAGGTGTTCCAGCTCGGCCTCGACAGGCAACTCTACGGTGTGCCGAGTCCGGCGTATACCCATCCCGCCGCTCTCCAGGTGGCACGATTGAGACAGTTGCGGCCGTCGATGATCGACCTGCCGCGCACCACCCGATCCAGATCTTCGGGACGCAGCGCCGTGAACTCGTCCCACTCGGTGAGAACGAGCACCACGTCGGCGCGGTCGCACGCCTCGGCCACCGAGGTCGCGTAGTTGAGGGTGGGGAAGACCCGGCGCGAATTCTCCAGGGCCTTCGGGTCGTACACGGTCACCACCGCGCCATGCAGCTGGATCATGCCCGCGACGTTCAGCGCAGGCGAATCACGCACATCGTCGGATTCCGGTTTGAAGGCCGCGCCGAGCACCGCGACATTGGCGCCGAGCAGCGAGCCGCCGCACGCCTTGGCCGCCATGTCGACCACCTTGGTGCGGCGGCGCATATTGATGTTGTCGACCTCGCGCAGGAATGCGACGGCGTGATCGGCGCCCAGCTCACCGGAGCGCGCCATGAAGGCGCGGATGTCCTTGGGCAGACAGCCGCCGCCGAAACCCAAGCCCGCGTTGAGGAATCGGCGGCCGATGCGCGCGTCGTAGCCGAGCGCGTCGGCGAGCACGGTGACGTCGGCGCCGGTCGCCTCGCACACCTCCGAGACCGCGTTGATGAACGAGATCTTCGTCGCGAGAAAGGCATTGGCGGAGACCTTCACCAATTCCGCAGTGGCCAAATCGGTCAGCAGGAAGGGGACCTCGGCCGCGATGAGATCGGCGTAGATCTCGCGGACCAGGTCCTCGACCCAGTCCGCATTCTCGCGCCCGCGATCCACACCGAGTACCAGACGGTCGGGGCGCAGCGTGTCCTGCACGGCGAAACCCTCGCGCAGGAACTCCGGATTCCACGCCACCTCGACCTCGGCGCCCGCCAGTTTCCGCGCCCGCGCGCCGAGCGCGGCGGCCGTGCCCACCGGAACCGTCGACTTGCCGATGAGCACCGAAGGGCGCTCCAGCATCGGAGCGAGCGTATCCACCACGGCGTGTACGTATTTCAGGTCCGCGGCGTACTCGCCCTTCTTCTGGGGCGTGCCGACGCCGAGGAAGTGCACCTCGGCGTGCGCGGCGGCCTCCGGATAGGAGGTGGTGAACCGCAGCCTGCCCGCATCCAGATTCCGGCGCAGCACCGCCTCGAGGCCGGGCTCGTAGAACGGCACCACGCCGTCGGACAGCTTCGCCACCTTGCCCGGATCGACGTCCACCCCGATCACGTCGTGCCCGAGTTCGGCCATGCACGCGGCGTGCGTGGCCCCCAGGTACCCGGTTCCGAAGACTGTGCATCGCATGATCGATTGGTAAGCCCCGACGATGGCCGCGCCACGTCAGCGAGGCAAGGGTCACGGCAACAGCAGGTGTACAGGTGGAAACAGCCCCCGCTCCGCGGCGGTGAGCTGGGGTGATGCGGTGCCGCTACCATCGAAGCCGTGCGACGACGTTCGGTGACCCGTGCCGTGATCGGCCTCGTCGCGGTGCTCGCTCTCGCGGCGGTCGCGCTGTGGCCGGTCTACGTCCGCCCCCGCACCGACCCGCCCGCGGCGGCCGACGCGATCCTGGTCCTCGGCGGCGCGCACGACGGTCGCGAGCAGCTCGGCCTGCGCCTGGCCGCGGCGGGTTACGCGCCGCGGGTGCTCTTCTCCGACCCCTACGAGTACAGCGCGACGATGAACCGGATCTGTCACGGCGGTTACCGTTTCGACGTCGTCTGCTTCGACCCGTCCCCGCGCACCACCCGCGGCGAGGGACGCGAGCTGGCCCGCCGAGCGCGCGCCGAAGGATGGCGCCGCGTCATCGTCGTCACCTTCACCCCACACATCTCCCGCGCCCGCTACATCCTCGAAAAGTGCTGGGACGGAGAACTTCTCTTCATCGACCCCCAACCCGATCTCTCGATCGCCCGCTGGGTTTACGACTACGTCTACCAGTCGGCGGGGTATACGAGGGCGTTCTTCGAGGACTGCTGATCCTGTCTCCAGCAGACGGCGAGTGTCGGCCAGAATTCGGCGCGCGCATATGTTCTCTCGAGAGACCATATGTGTAAATAACTGCAGTTGAATGGGGAGTGTTGCGACTGTCTATTGCCTGGCTCATCGCCTACCGCTTTCTGCCGCCGAGCCGCAGAGTGCGAAGTTGGCTACCCAGCGTCCGGGCCTCTTCCGGCAGCAACTGCGGGCGGGTGGCTTCAGTTTGATTTCGGGCCGCGGCGGGCTTACATTGGGGGCGTGTTGGCTGGTGGCCAATAGTGGTGCACCGTGGCATACCCCCGGGAGGGCAGATGGATTACGACTGGTCAGCGGCCGATCTGGCCTTTCGGGACGAGGTGCGGGGTTTTCTGGACGCGAAGCTGACGCCGGAGTTGCGGCGGGCGGGGCGGCTGGCGACGAGCGTCTATCCGGATCACGAGGCCAGCACGGAGTGGCAGCGGATTCTGCACGAGCGCGGGTGGGCGGCGCCGCACTGGCCGGTGGAGCACGGCGGGTGCGACTGGAGCCTGACCCAGCATTACATCTTCAGCAGGGAATCGACGCTCGCGGGCGCGCCGACGCTGTCGCCGATGGGGATCAAGATGGTCGCGCCCGCGATCATCGCGTTCGGCACACCGGAGCAGAAGGCCTACTATCTGCCGCGCATCCTGACCGGCGAAATCTTCTTCTGCCAGGGCTATTCGGAACCGGAGGCGGGCTCGGACCTCGCCGCGCTCAGCATGGCGGCCGTCGACGACGGCGACGATTTCGTCTGCACGGGAAGCAAGATCTGGACCACCCACGCCACCGAGGCGAACTGGATCTTCTGCCTGGTGCGGACCTCGCGCACGGGTAAGAAGCAGCAGGGCATCACCTTCCTGCTCATCGATATGGCCACCCCGGGCATCGAGATCCGGCCGCTGGTGATGACTTCCGGCGAGCAGGTCCAGAACCAGGTGTTCTTCGACAACGTGCGGGTGCCCAAGAGCAATGTGCTCGGGCGCGTCGACGACGGCTGGACCGTCGCGAAATATCTGCTCGTGCACGAACGCGGCGGCGCGGCGGCGCCGATGTTGCAGGTCATGGGTCAGGAGCTGGCGGAGGCGGCGGCGCGCCAGCCCGGTCCGGACGGCAACCCGCTGATCGACGATCCCGCCTTCGCCCTGCGATTGGCGGACGCGCGAATTCGCACCGAGGTGCTGGAAGTGCTGGAATATCGGACGATTTCGGCGATGGCGCAGGGCAAGGACCCCGGACCCGCCTCCTCGATGCTGAAGATCCTGGCGACCGAGCTCAGTCAACAGCTCACCGAACTGGCGCTGGACGCGGCGGGGCCGGTTGGGCGCGTCTACCAGCCGCACGCCACCGCACCGGGCGGACCGATCGCCGAATTCACCGCGCCCGCAGACGATTACCGCAGCGGTGCCGACTGGCAGGCCGTCGCGCCGTTGCGCTACTTCAACGACCGCGCCGGATCGATCTACGCGGGCAGCAACGAAATTCAGCGAAACATCCTCGCCAAGGCAGCATTGGGGCTCTGATGGACTTCACACTCACCGAGGAGCAGCAGCTGCTGCGCGACGCGGTCGCCGGATTCCTCGGCGCCCGATACGACCTGGAGAAAAGCCGGGCCGCCGCCAAATCGGCGCAGGGCTGGCAGCCCGCCGTCTGGCGCGGATTCGCCGAGGAGCTCGGGATTCTCGGGGCGACGCTGCCCGAGCGGGTCGACGGAATGGGCGGCGGCGCTGTCGAATTGATGGTCATCGCCGAGGAATTGGGGCGGGCGCTGGTAGTCGAGCCGTTCATCGACACGGTCGTCGTCGGGGCCGGTCTGCTGGAACGGTCGGGCGGTGAACGCGCCGACGAGGTGCTGCGCGGGATTGTTTCGGGCGACGTTCGCACCGCGTTCGCGGCGCTGGAACCCACGTCCGGGCCCACGCTGCACGACGTCACCACAATGGCGCGGCGAGATGGCGATTCGTGGGTGCTCGACGGCGCCAAGTGCGTGGTGACCAGCGCGCCCCTCGCGACCCACCTGCTCGTCACCGCCCGCACCTCGGACGAGCGGCGCGATCGAGCCGGAATCTCCCTGTTCCTCACCGAATTCGACGCGGCGAACCCGCCCGCGGGCGTCGAGGTGCACTCCTACCGCACCATCGATGACCGCGTCGGATCCGATCTCGCCTTCACCGGATTCCGGCTCCCCGCCGACGCGCTGCTCGGCGCCGAGGGCGCGGCCTGGGACGCCGTCGAACCCACCGTGGACGCGGCGATCGCCGCCATCTGCGCCGAAGCCGTCGGCTGCCTGCGCAAGGTGCTGGCCGACACCGTCGAATACGCCAAGCAGCGCCAGCAATTCGGCGTGCCGATCGGCAGTTTCCAAGCGCTGCAGCACCGCATGGTCGACATGTACATGGAACTGGAGCAGGCCATCGCGGCATCCCACCTCGCCGCCAACGCCCTCTCCGCCGCCCCCGCCGACCGCGCCCGCGCCCTCTCCGCCGCCAAGGTCACCGTCGGCCGCGCCGCCCGCTTCATCGGCCAGAACGCCGTCCAACTGCACGGCGCCATGGGCATGACCGAAGAACTCGCCATCGGCCACTACTTCAAACGCCTCACCGCCCTGGAACGCGAATTCGGCACCACCGACCACCACCGCGCCCGCTACGCGCGTTTGACCAGGCCGTAGCCTGCGCAATTCGGGTGACATCAGAACTAGTTCTGACATACTGGTTGTATGGGTGCTACAGCTACATGGTCGGAGTTCCTACGTGACCCGAATCGGGTCATCGAGGCGATGGAGGAGAACGGGGATGTGACCCTCGTTCGTCGCTCCGCGCCGCCCGTACGGCTGTCGGACGCGGCCGAGGCCGCGGCGACCCAAGAGACCCTCGGTGCTCTGACCCAACTCCTCGCCCTGGCACTGGACGACGAGCTGCTCGAGCGGCTCGTCGACCGGCTCACCATCGCGTTTCCCTGGATCGAACTGCTGCCGGAGGACCGGCGACCGGAATTCGTCGCGGACTTCCTCAACAATGCCCGCGGCGGTCTGTCGGTCGGCCGTCTCTCCGGACTCACCGCGACGCTCGCCGCATGGCGCGACACCGCGGCGGCCTACGCGGACCCCCGCATCCGCGTCGACGCCTCCGACCTCGACTACCTCGACGAACCCGTCCCGGTGCCGAACCCCAAGGATGACGAGTGAGCAGGGGACGCGATGTTCCGAGGCCGTTCAAACTGCGACGGCGGACGGCTCTGGTACTTCGTCGAGCACGCACCGAAGGGCAGCAGAACCGCGGGCCGCGTGCTGCTGGAGCGCTGTCTTCCCGGGCATCCCAAGGAAACCGAGTAGGACTGCAGCGGAACCGTATTATCGACCGCCGGCGAGAGGAGGAAGTCGCGCTGCAGGCTCGGCCAGAGGACGCGGGTGTCGAGCGCCGCGCCGAACATCAGCCGCGCCGTCTTCTCGCGACCTCCTTGCGGACCTCGCATAGCCGATCGCGCACGGCGTCCGCATCGTCCTCGTCGAGCTCGATCGAGCTCGCGGCGAGCGCTTCGTACTGCCGTTTCCTGCGCTCGTCGCGGTAGGCGAGGACATCGGTCAGCAGGACGCGGCGTCGGGATCCTATTCGCTCCGAAGGGATTTCGTTCGCCCCGATCAAACGGACGACCGTCGGCCTGCTGACGCCGAGCAGGTCGGCGGCTTGCTCGGTGGTGAGTGTCATGCTCTGCGGAGCAACGGTGACCGCTTTGCCCTCGCACAGCGCCGCGACGACCTGGGCCAAGACACGATGCACCGACTCCGGAACCGCTACCGGTTCGTGCTCGTCTTCGCCGACCAACAGGTATCGAGGCCGGATGCGATCACCGCGGCGCGACTCGTGGGCCGCGAGGAAGCTCACGACGGGGGTGAGTTCCCCGGTCGGCTCGGGCAGATAGGTGCGCTGCATCAAGGCTTCGGACATCATCGACGTGGCCTCCTCACGAAAGACTCGCCATGAATAGCACTCGGCCCGGGTTCGGATCGAACCCGGGCCGAGCTTCGTATTCAGTTGGGAGCCGCGTCAGTTCTTGCGGCCAGGTGCCTTGGCGCCCGACTTGAAGCCGAGGCCGCCCGGCTTGGCAGCCGGAGGTGCCGCGACGGAGCCGTTGCCGGAGGTGCCGTTGGTGGGCTGCGCCGGTTCGGGCTGCGGGGCGGTTTCGGCCGGGGCTTCCGCGGCGGGGGCCGGTTCGGCCGGAGCCGATTCGGCGGGGGCCGGGGTCGCGGCGGCGCCGGGGGCCTTGGGGCCGGGGCGCTTGAAGCCGGACTTCATGGCGAGTCCCTTGGCCGGGACGGTCGGCTTGGTCTCGGTGGGAGCCGAAGCCGGTTCCGCGGCAGGGGTTTCCGCGGGCGCGGCGGCGGGAGCCGGAGCATCGGCCTTGGCGCCGGGCGCCTTTGCGGCACCCTTCATCGCCAGACCCTTGCCGCCGGGCGCCTTGGCCGCACCCTTCATGCCCAGACCCTTGACGGGCGGGGCGGCGGGCGGTTCCGCGGCGGGAGTGGCGTCGGCGGGCGCGGCTTCGGCGGCCGGAGCCGCCGCGGCCTTCGCACCCGGCGCCTTGGCGGCGCCCTTCATACCGAGACCCTTGCCCGGTGCCTTAGCCGGACCCTTCATGGCTAGACCCTTGGCGGGCGCGGCAGGAGCGGCAGCTTCCGCAGTCGGAGCCGCTTCCGCCTTGGCGCCGGGTGCCTTGGCGGCGCCCTTCATGCCGAGACCCTTGCCGGGTGCCTTGGCCGGACCTTTCATGGCCAGGCCCTTGGCGGGCGCGGCGGCTTCCGCGGCGGGAGCTGTTTCCGCCTTCGCGCCGGGTGCCTTGGCTGCACCCTTCATACCCAGACCGCCGGGTGCCTTGGCGGGGCCCTTCATGGCCAGGCCACCACCGGCCGGGGCGGCCTTGGCCGCGGGCGCCGTGGTTTCGGTGGCCACGACGACGGGTTCGGGCTCTGCCTCGGGTTCGGGCTCGGCCTTGGGCTCCTGGACGACGGTCAGGTTCTCGGTCAGCGTGGCGGGCTCTACGCGCTCGATGGCATCGAGCATCAGCTGGGCGACGTCGACGACCTCGACGCCCTCGCCCTCACCCTTCTCCTGACGGGCGGTGACGCCG
>NZ_BDBP01000021.1 GCF_001613045.1 Nocardia lijiangensis NBRC 108240
GTGGCCGCGGCCACCATCGCGGGCCTGTTCGGGCCGTTCCTGCCCGCGGCCGCCGTCGGCTGCCTCGGCGGCATCGTCGCGGTGGGCGCGCTCGGCGCGGTGGCCGGTCAGCTGTTCGTGACCGCGCCCATCGCGATCGCGGCCGTCGCCCAGTACTTCACGACGATCACCGCGCCGTTCTCGGCGCAGTGAGCATTCGGTCACGCAGGAATCGGCGCGCGCCGAGCATCCCGCCCCGGGCGCGGGCCCGGGGCGGGACAAGACTCGTCCGGCCGACCGTGATCAGGCCGTCCGAGCCTGTTCCAACTGCTCGAATCGGGTGCGTACGAAGCGCGCGACCCGGCCGAGCGCCGCCCGGGATTCGGGCAGGTTCGGGGCGATACTCATGAACGCGTGCACCTGGCCGCGCCAGAGTTCGACCGCGTGCGGCACCCCCGCCGCGGTGAGTCGCTGCGCCATCAGCTCGCAGTCGTAGCGCAGCACCTCGTCCTCGGCGGCGACCATCAGCACCGGGGGCAGCTCGGTGAGCGCGCCGTTGACCGGCGAGAGCAGCGGATCGAGCGCGCCGTCGATCTCGGCGCCGAGTTTCACGACCGCCTCCAGCGCCGACAGCGGGATGTAAGGGTCGCGGGCGACGTTGACGTACTCGCGCTTGGCCGCGTAGTCCAGGTCGAGCAGCGGGCTGAGTCCGATCAGCCCGGCGGGCGTGGGCAGGCCTTCCTGCACCGCCCGCAGCGCGGTCGCGAAACTCAGGTAGCCGCCCGCGGAATCCCCCGCGAAGACGATCCGCGCCGGATCGGCGCCGTGCCGCAGCAGCCAGCGGTAGGCGGCGAGGCAATCCTCGACCGACTGGCCGATATCGCCCGCCGGCAGCTGGCGATAGTCGACGTTGACCACCGGCAGACCGATGCGCCGGGCCAGGCTGGCCGCGACCGGCCGGTGCGTCTCCAGCCCGCACACCGCGAAGGCGCCGCCGTGCATGTACAGCATCGCGCCGTGCCGCATCGCCCGCGCCGCGCCCGACGGGCGCACGATCTCCATCCGGAAGCCGCCCAGGCTGACCTGCTCGCGTTCGATGCCGCTCGGGGCGGGGCGCAACCGGGCCAGCCTGTCGATGGCGAACGCGCCGACGGGGATGGTGGCCCTGGTGATCGGGGCCGCCCGCAGCATCGGCCGCACCACGCCGCGGCAGGTCGCCAGCAGCAGCCGCGCCGCG
Source organism: Nocardia lijiangensis NBRC 108240 (assembly GCF_001613045.1). Lineage (GTDB taxonomy): Bacteria > Actinomycetota > Actinomycetes > Mycobacteriales > Mycobacteriaceae > Nocardia > Nocardia lijiangensis. The sequence goes on from NZ_BDBP01000021.1 coordinate 1,217, forward strand.
GCGCTCGGGCCGTCCGGATTCATCACAATGGCGGAGTCGTCGACCCTGGTCGCTGTCATCGCGCACCTACCTCACCTTGGCGCGCCGACTCCGACCGAGCGGTACCGAGCCCGATTCAATCGGGGCCAAGGCGAGCGTCGACGCTGACATCTCACGCTGCGCACATTTGCGACGCTCCCGGGACTCTGCGTGGTCACGCAAGCTACCGCCTCCGAGCCCGTCGCTCACGTCGCAGCGCTTTTCAGAAGACCACGCGAATGTGATCCATGCAACATCAATCGCCCGGCGCGCCGGGCGGCGAAACGTTCGTGATGAATTCGTGCACAAGTCGGAACCTCCTCGAATCCGACAGCGGCCGAACTGGCAGACTCCAGGGCATGCGCGGAATCATCTTGGCTGGCGGCACCGGTTCCCGGCTGCATCCGATCACGCGCGGGGTGAGCAAGCAGCTGGTCCCGGTCTACGACAAACCGATGGTCTACTACCCGCTGTCCACGCTGATGCTCGCGGGCATCAAGGACATCCTGGTGATCACCACGCCCGAGGACGCCGAGGCGTTCACCAGGCTGCTCGGCGACGGCTCCCGGTTCGGCGTATCGATCAGCTATGTCGTGCAGCCCGAGCCGGACGGCCTCGCGCGCGCCTTCGTGCTCGGCGCGGATCACATCGGCGGCGAGCGCGCCGCGCTCGTACTCGGCGACAACATCTTCCACGGGCCCGGCCTCGGCACCAGCCTGAACCGGTTCGCCGGGATCGACGGCGGCGCGGTGTTCGCCTACTGGGTGTCCGACCCGACGGCCTACGGCGTCGTGGAATTCACCGAGGGGCGCGCGGTGTCGATCGAGGAGAAGCCCAAGGTCCCGCGGTCCAACTACGCCATCCCCGGGCTGTACTTCTACGACAACGACGTGGTGGAGATCGCCCGCGAGCTGCGGCCGTCGGCGCGCGGCGAATACGAGATCACCGACATCAACCGCGCCTACCTGGAACAGGGCAGGCTGCGCGTCGACGTGCTGGCCCGCGGCACCGCCTGGCTGGACACCGGCACCTTCGACTCGCTGCTGGACGCCGCCAACTACGTGCGCACCATCGAGGAGCGGCAGGGTCTGAAGATCGGCGTCCCCGAGGAAGTCGCCTGGCGGATGGGGTACATCGACGACGAGCAGTTGCGCGCCCGCGCCGAGCCGCTCGTCCGGTCCGGCTACGGCAGCTACCTGCTCGACCTGCTGGAACGCGGACGGGATTGGTGAGCATGGAGATTCGGGAGCTCGCGGTGCCCGGCGCCTGGGTGGTCACCCCGCGCCGGTTCCAGGACGAGCGCGGCACCTTCATCGAGTCGTTCAAGGCTTCCGAGTTCGAGAAGGCGACGGGCAGGCCGTTCGAGCTGCACCAGGTGAACTGCTCGGTCTCGGCCGCGGGCGTGCTGCGCGGCATCCACTACACCGAAGACCCACCCGGCCAGGCCAAATACGTGACCTGCGTGCGCGGCGCCTTCCTGGACGTTGTGGTCGATCTGCGCCCCGGCTCGCCGACCTACGGTCGCTGGGACAGCGTGCTGCTCGACGACGTGGACCGGCGCTCGGTGTTCCTCTCCGAAGGGCTCGGGCACGCGATCCTCTCTCTGGAGGACGAGTCGACGGTCACCTACCTGTGCTCCCTCGAGTACACCCCCGAGTTCGACAGGGACCTGGACGCTTTCGACCCCCGGTTGGCCATCGAATGGCCGAAGGCGGGCCGCGACGGCACGACGCTGACCTACCTGCGGTCCCCCAAAGACGCCGCCGCGCCGCCGTTCTCCTGAGTTCTCCGTACAAAGCCGGAAGCCACGTCCGGCAGCGCGTGCTGCCGGACGTGGCTTCCGATTTTTCGCCGGCCGCTGCGGTCAGCCGACGAGTTCGAGTTCCGGTTCGGCGGCAGCCTGGGTCCGCTTGCCGCGCTTCGGAACGAAAGCCAGCAGGGCGACCAGTGCGCCCACGATGGCGACGCCCGCCGCGAATTCCAAACCGGGACGGTAGGTGTCGAGCATGTCCGCGGGCGAGGCGCTGTGCCCGCCCGAGGAGATGATCGCGGTGGTCACCGCCAGCACGATGGCCGCGCCGACCTGCATGGAGGTCTGCAGCACGCCGGCGGCCAGGCCCTGCTCGTCGTCATCGATGCCGTTGGTGGCCTGGATATTGATGGCGGGGAAGCCGATCCAGCCGATGCCGATCAGCAGGACCGCGGGCAGGATCACCGTCAGGTAGGACGGGTCGGTGTTCAGCCGCAGGAACAGCAGGTAGCCGATGGCCATCACGACCATGGTCACCGCGATGATCGGGCCGGTGCCGAAGCGGTCGACCAGCTTGTCGGAGAACACCGCGGACAGCGAGACCAGCAGACCCACCGGCAGCAGCGCGAGCGCCAGGTGCAGCGGCGACCAGCCTAGGGTCTCCTGCATGTACAGGGTCACGATGAACTGCCAGCTGAAGTACGAACCCGCGACCGCCACGATGGCGAGGCTGGCGCGGACCAGCGACGACTTGCGCAGGATGCCGAGGCGGACCAGCGGGTGCGCGACCCGGCGCTCGACGGCGAGGAAGGCGGCGAACAGCGCGACCACCGCGACGAACGAACCGACGGTTCGTGCCGAGCCCCAGCCCACTTCGGGCGCGGTGACCACCGTGTAGACCAGCAGCAGCATGGCGGCGGTGGAGAACAGGGCGCCGAGGATGTCGTGGCCGCCCTCTTCGGCGGGCTTGTCCTTGGGCACCAGCACCCACGCGGCGGCCAGCGCGGCCAGCGCGATCGGCACCGGGAGCAGGAAGGTCCAGCGCCAGCCGACACCGGTCATCAGGCCGCCGAACAGCAGGCCGGAGGAGTAGCCGCCCGCGCCGAAGACGGTGTAGATGGACAGCGCCTTGTTGCGGGCCGGGCCTTCGGCGAAGTTGGTGGTGATGATCGACAGACCGGTCGGCGCGGTGAACGCGGCGGCAAGGCCCTTGATGAAACGGGTGATGATCAGCAGCGGGCCGTCACTGACCAGGCCGCCCAAGAGCGAGGCGACGGCGAAGACCGCCAGCGCGATGAGGAAGACCTTGCGCCGCCCGAGCAGATCGGCGGTGCGTCCGCCCAGCAGCAGCAGGCCGCCGTAGCCGAGCACGTAGCCGCTCACCAGCCACTGGAGGGTCGAGGTGGACAGATCGAGTTCGGCGCCGATGGAGGGCAGCGCGACACCGATCATCGAAACGTCGAGGCCGTCGAGGAACAACACGATGCAGAGGGTGATCAGCATGCCCCAGAGCCGGGCGGACCATCTGGTCGGATCGGTCGCCGCGGCGGCCGAGAGCGTTGCCGGTGAAGTCATGCGGAGGACATTACATGCGCACGCATTAAATGCCAAAACATTAAATTCCGTTGCATGGATTAGCGTGGACCACTAAGATGAGGCCATGTCGAAGCCGACCACTGACACCGCTCGGCGCACCATCGCGCCCACCGAGCTGGTTGGCGAATGGCGCGATCTGCTCGACCGGCACGCGGTAGTCAGCTGCGCCTTGGAGAAAGCCCTGCAGGGCAAGCACAAGATCGGGCTCAGCGAGTTCGAGACGCTGGACCGGCTGGTCGACGCCGATTGCGGCAAGTACCGAATGAGCGATCTGGCCAACGACATCTACCTGAGCCAGAGCGCGCTGTCCCGCACGGTGGCGCGGCTGGAGCGCGACGGACTCGTCGAGCGCAGCATGTGCTCGGACGACCGCCGCGCGATCTTCGTCTGCCTGACGGAGAAGGGGAAGCGGGCCTACGACGAGGCGCTGCCTACGCACCGCGACGTGCTCGGCCGCACCTGGCAGTAGGCGTACCTCCGCATTCGCCGCGGCCATGCGAAGGCTCGCAACGACTTGCGTCCGGCAGCGCCGATCAGACGTACTCCCGCATTCGCTCCGGCCATGCGCAGTTTCGACGGGCCGCGTCCGACAGCGCCGGTAGCGCCTGCCTCCCGGGAGGATCAGGCGAGGGCGGCGCGGGCGTCGTCGAGCACCTGGCGCGCGTCCACCGCGACCGACTTGATGTCGGCGAAAGCCTTCCGGTACCGGTCGATTTCGTTGTCCTTGTCCAGGTAGATCGGGCCGGTGAAGGCCTCGACGTAGATCACCGGCGGCTCGGGCGCCTCACCCATGCGGCCCTCGGGGAATTCGAGCATCACGAACCGGCCCGACTCCATCCCGGCGTGATACCCGGACTCCGGCGGCACCGTCTTGATCCGCACGTTCGGCAGGTCGCTCATGCGCCGCAGATGGTCGAGCTGGTCGGCCGTCACTTCTGCGCCACCGACGCGCCGCCACAGCACCGCCTCGCTGATCACCACGTCCAGCTGCACCGGCGATTCACCGCGGGTGACCAGAGCTTGCCTGGTCAGCCGCAACTGGACCCGGCGCTCGATCTCGGCGGGCGAGGCGTCCGGCCGCGCCGCGCTCAGCAGCGCCCGAGCGTAGGCCTCGGTCTGCAGAAGCCCTGGCACCAGCTCGTTTTCGTAGGTGGACAGCTGGCGCGCCGCCTCCTCCAGACCGATGTAGATCTCGAAACCCTCGCCGAGCACATCGCTGTAGGCGGTCCACCAGCCCCTGGCCTTGGTCTCCTTCGCCAGCGCGGTGAGCGGGCCGACGAGATCGCCGGGGGCGCCGTAGATCTTGCACATCGCCTCGACGTCCAGGCTGCGCAGCGAGGTCTGCCCGGTCTCGATCCGCCAGATCTTCGCCTCGGACCATTCCAGTTGCTGGGCGGCCGTTCTGGTGGTCATTCTGGCGCGGTTGCGCAGGTCGCGCAGGTGTCGGCCGAGTTGCCGACGAGGCATGGTCGATCCGGTTGTTCCTTGTGGCAAAGCCATGCTTCCCCCTTGCGCCAGGCGCCGATGTGACACGGCGGAGTCCTCCCGTGTCGCCGATACCGACGCTCCCTACCGAGCACCCGGAACCTTCCCGGACGCTCGAACAGCATTGTTCCACAGCGAAACTGACATAGTGCAGGATTGCTGTCCCAGGCAGGCCGATGTCTCAAGAGGGACAATCAGGTTCGACATGGTCATTTCATGGAAACCCTTTCGGGTTGCCTACTTGCGCGAACCCCGCTTGCCGAAGCGCCAGAACTGCACCGCGCGCACGTCCTCGGAGAGCTGGTTCACCGGCTCCGCGACATCCGAAAGCGCCTGGAACAGATCGTCGGCCAGCTCGCTGATGTGCTCCACCCGAGTGGCCAGCCGCGAGGCGTTGACCAGGAATTCCAGCACCAGGCGCACGGCGGCGGCGATCGAGAGGCCAAGCGGCACAGCGACCAGACCCGCCAGCACGCCGAGCACCGCCGAAACCTGCCACATCCACACCGTCATGCTGATCGGCACGGCGAAGGCGAAGATGAGGCCGAGCATGTAGGCCAGCGGCAGCAGCGTGGTGGTCGCGGTCCGGTGGAACTGCACGTCGATCAGGGCGCGTGCGGTCTCCGCGCTCCACTGCCGGAAGGCGCGCGGGCTGCGGAACGGCTCGGCGGGCTCCTCGTCGCGCTCGGCCGCTTTGGTGAAGCGCCTGGCGGCCGACTCTTTCCAAGCGATCCAACGAGATTCGGTCTCGTACTCCTCCGGATCGGGCAGCACCGTCCCGCGCGACTCATCGGTCATGCGCCGAATCCTCCCCGCATTTCGCGTCCCGAACCAGCCCCAAGGAACCTCACAGCGGCGGCACAGGGACCCGACAGCCGCGTGGTCGAAAGTTGGCCCTGTCAGCGCCCCGGAGACCCCGACCGGACCTACGCCGGATGAGACGTAGTCCACAGTTCAAGAAACTTTCGGGAATCGCGTAACGCCGGGGCCACCAGCCCTCGATACGACCCATGAACGCAGGACCCAGATCTACCGGGGAATGGAGAAAAAACAGTGCGCACCTCGTTTCCGACTTCCGTCTCCGCGGCCGACATCGACGCCGCGGCGCAGGACTACATCCAGCGTGGATGGACGGTCGCCGAAACGGCCAACGGGATCTGCTTGATCACCGATGACGAGATTTCCGGCATCGAGGTCAGCGGCGAGCTGGCCGGTGCGGTCCGCCGCTTCCTGCGCGCCAACAACCTGTCCGGCCCGGTGATCGAGTTCCCCGGCGCCGACCGTCGCGAGATCCACCTCGTCACCGGTCTGCGCAAGGCCGCCATGGCGCTGGAGGCGCTGCGCGAGGCGGGCGCCACCGTGTACACCGACGGCGCGGGCATCCCGCTGCCGCCGAGCAAGCTCTCGGCCGGGTCGGCCTGCTGGGGCGTCGCCCCGCACGAGGCCCGCTGGGTGCCTCCGGTGGTCGCGATCGGCGCCGCCGTGCGCTCGGCCGCGAAGGCCACCGCCCGGCGCCGCACGCAGCTGACCAGCGTCGCCTGCTGAGATGACTCCCCCGGAGGTAGGGGCGGCCCGCACTACCGGCCCTGAGCGACCGGCATCCGTTCGACGGATGCCGGTCGTCCTCGTTTCTTCAGCACGGCTCGCGACTATGGGACATTGCCCAAGAATGTCGCAAATTTGCCTTCCCTCCGGACGGCCGCCGGGTCAAGATGGGGTATGGCCCCGATCACAGACCTCTCCCGCAATCTGTTGCGCACCTGCCCGCTGTGCGAAGCGGTGTGCGGGCTGGAGATCACCCTCGACCGCGACGATCACGTCACCTCGATCCGCGGCGACAAGCAGGACCCCTTCAGCAAGGGCTTCCTCTGTCCCAAAGGCGCCAGCCTCGGCCACCTGGACGAGGATCCGGACCGGGTCACCGAACCCCTGATCCGCGATCGGGCGACCGGCACCTGGCGCACCGCAGGCTGGGACGAGGCCTTCGACTACATCGCCGAGCGTTTCCCGCCGATCCTCGCCGAGCACGGGAACCAGGCGGCCGCACTGTATCTGGGCAACCCGAACGCGCACACCGTGGCGGGCGCGCTGTACCTGCCGCTGCTGATCCGCGCGCTGGGCACCAAGAATCTGTTCTCCGCGAGCACCGCCGACCAGATGCCCAAGCAGGTAGCCAGCGGACTGATGTTCGGCGATCCGCTCACCGTGCCGGTGCCGGATCTGGACCGCACCGACTACCTGCTGATGCTCGGCGCCAACCCGCTGGAATCCAACGGATCGCTGTGCACTGCGCCGGATTTCCCGGGCAGGCTGAAGGCGCTGCGCCGCCGCGGCGGCCGGTTCGTCGTGGTGGATCCGCGGCTGACGCGCACCGCGAAGCTGGCCGACGAGCACCTGTTCGTCCGGCCGGGCACCGACGCCTACCTGCTGTTCGGCATCGTGCACACGCTCTTCGCCGAGGGACTGACCGACGTGCGGGTCGAGGTGGCGGGCCTGGACGAGTTGCGCGCGGTCGCCGCCGATTTCACACCGGAGGTCGTCGCCGCCCGCACCGGAGTGCCCGCCGAGACCGTCGTCCGCATCGCCCGCGAGCTGGCCGCCGCCCCGACCGCGGCCGTGTACGCCAGAATCGGCACCTGCACAGCCGAGTTCGGCACCCTGACCCAGTGGCTCGTCGACGTGCTCAACGTGCTGACCGGCAATCTGGACTCGCCGGGCGGCGCCATGTTCGCCACCGCCGCGGCGGGCGGCATCGCCCGCACCAAGCCGTTCCGCACCGGCCGCTGGACCAGCCGGGTGCGCGAGCTGCCCGAGTCCATGGGCGAGCTGCCGGTGGCCACGCTCGCCGACGAGATCCGCACGCCGGGCCAGGGCCAGGTTCGCGCGATGGTGACGGTCGCGGGCAATCCGGTGCTCTCCGCGCCTAGCGGTACGCGGCTGGACGCGGCGTTCGCCGGGCTGGAGTTCATGGTGAGCGTGGACCGCTACGTCAACGAGACGACGCGGCACGCCGATGTCATCCTGCCGCCGCCGCGCCCGCTGCAGTCACCGCACTACGATTTCGCGCTGCTCCAGTTCGCGGTGCGCAACTACACACGCTATTCGCGCCCGCTGGTGCCGCTCGGCGACCGTCCGTCGGAGGCAGGCGTGCTCGCCCGGCTCGGCGCGGCGCTCACCGGCAAGCCGCACAACGGCACCGGGGACCAAGACCCGCTGACCATGGTGGACGAGCTGATCATCGCGGGCATGCTGCACAAGGCCGGCATTCCGGAGCGCAGGCCGGAACTGCACGGCGAGACCAGCACCGAGCAGCGCATCGACCTGATGCTGCGGCTCGGGCCCTACGGCGAGTGGAACGGCGGCGACCTGAATCTGCAAGTACTGCTCGACAACCCGCACGGCGTCGACCTCGGCCCGCTGCGGCCGCGGCTGCCGGAGGCGCTGCGCACGGCATCGAAACGGGTGGAGCTCGCCCCCGCTCCACTGCTGGCGGACGTGGCGAGGCTGCGCGCGAAACTGGCCGAGGACGCACCCGATTTCGTGTTGATCGGGCGACGGCACCTGCGCTCCAACAACAGCTGGATGCACAATGTCGCGACCCTGGTGAGCGGGTCCAACCGGTGCACGCTGCAGATCCACCCCGACGACGTGAACAGGCTCGGCCTAGGCGATCAGGCCGTGGTGAAGTCCGCCGCGGGGACGTTGACCGTGCCGCTCGAGCCGACCGACGCGATCATGCCCGGCGTGGTGAGCCTGCCGCACGGATGGGGCCACGACGGCAGCACGCAGACGGTGGCCAAGGCCAACGCCGGGGTGAATGCCAATGCGCTGACCGACGATTCGGTGGTCGACGTGCCCTCGGGCAATGCGGTGTTCAACGGCGTTCCGGTGACGCTGACGCCCGCGTGAGGACGCCCGCCGCCGACCGGCCGGAAATCATTCCGGCCGGTCGGAATTCAGCAAATCCGTGGAAACCCTTGCGCTAACTCCACATTCGGTGCATCCTCGATGGCGGTTTCGTAGATTTGCCGTGCCCGAACCCATTAAAATGGACAGGATTTCGGTCAAGTCGCGGTTCAGTGTCGAGTCGCGCGGTACCCCGGATTCCGGCAACCAGAGGGGGCGCAATGCCCGGTACACGTTGTGGCAGCGATGGCGAGCGCGAACTACAGGAAAGGTACGGTACGCAGGACAGGGCCGACCGCTTCTACGCAGATCAGATGCTGGATCGACTCAATGCGACCATGATCGAGTTCATCGGCAGGATGGACATGGCGTTCGTCGCCACCGCCGACAAACACGGCGAATGCGACAACAGCTTCCGCGCCGGTCCTCCTGGGTTTCTGCACGTTGTCGACGAGCGCACGGTGGCCTACCCCGAATACCGAGGCAACGGCGTCATGGCCAGTCTCGGCAACATTCTGGAGAATCCGCACGTAGGCATCCTGCTAATCGATTTCGTGCGCGATCTCATCGGCCTGCACATCAACGGTTCGGCCCGCATCGTGGAGGACGCGACGCTGCGGCGCAGCGTTCCCGACCTCCCCTCGAACGTCAAGGGAAGGGCCGCGGAACTCTGGGTCGTGGTCGACGTCGAAGAGGCCTACATCCACTGCCGCAAACACATTCCGCACCTCGCCCCCGCGGAGCGCGAGCAGCGGGACTGGGGCACGGACAACATGCGGGCAAAGGGCGGCGACTACTTCGGCGCGAAGGCACAGGCCCGCGCCGAACTCGCGGACGTGCCCAACTCAGCCCCCGCACTGGCCAGGTGAGCGGCGCGCGGCGCCTCAGCGGATCTTGAAGATCACCAGGCGCTGTACGACGAAGTTGATGACGGTCGCGGTGCCCTGCGCGACGACGAACGCCAGCGGCACCCGCCACCACTGCTCGCCGATCGCGTAGTACAGCACCTGGTTGATGCCGACCTGCACGGCGAAGGTCGTGGCGTACAGCGCGACCACGGCGGCGAAACGGGCGCGGCTCGGCGGCGCCTTGAAGGTCCACCGGCGATTGATCAGGTAGGCCGTGGTGGTGCCCGCGATGAAGCCGATGGACTTGGCGACCGAGACGGGCAGGCCGAGCACGTTCAACAGCAGGACGTACAGCCCGAAGTCCACGATCGCCGACAGGCCGCCGGTCAAGGTGAACCGGATGATCTGCGTCTTCAGGTCGACATCGGTACCGCCAGGTTCGTCGACCAACGGCAGTTCGACCGGGAGCGGCAGGTGTGGTTCGGCTTGCACGCGCAAGAGCGTAACCGGCGCGTCCGGACGCCGTCCGTCGTCGGGCCGAGCACGGCCCGAGCAAACGCGGAGGTACGCGTGACCGGCGGTACGCACCGCGGCGAGAGACCGATCCCATACTGATGAGTACGGAGACAACGACCCCTCGCGCCGTCATGCCTGTAGCCTCTATGCCGATGTCCACGAAAGCTTCGACCGCCACCACGACGAACGGTGACAGCGGGACCGCAGGTAGCACCGACAACGGCGCTGCGAGCGCCAACGGCTTCGCGCTACCGACCCGGACCCAGGCACTGACCGGGTGGGGTCGCACCGCGCCAACGTCCGCCGAAGTGCTCTCGACCAGCGATCCGGAAGTGATCGCCAAGGCCGTTGCCATGGTCGCCGAGGACAACGACGGCAAGCCCGACCACCTACGCCGCGGCGTGATCGCCCGCGGCCTCGGCCGTTCCTACGGCGACAACGCCCAGAACGCGGGCGGCTTGGTCGTCGACATGACCGCGCTGAACAAGATCCACCGCATCGACCGCGACACCCGCATGGTCGACGTGGACGCGGGCGTGAACCTGGACCAGCTGATGAAGGCCGCGCTGCCGTTCGGCCTGTGGGTTCCGGTCCTGCCCGGCACGCGACAGGTCACCATCGGCGGCGCGATCGGCTCCGATATCCACGGCAAGAACCACCACAGCGCGGGCAGCTTCGGCAACCACGTGCGTTCGATGGAGCTGCTCACCGCCGACGGCACCGTGCAGCACATCACGCCGAAGAAGAACGCCAAGCTGTTCTGGGCCACCATCGGCGGCTGCGGCCTGACCGGCATCATCCTGCGCGCGACCATCGAGATGACGCCGACCGAGACCGCGTACTTCATCGCCGACGGTGACGTGACGCCCACCCTGGACGACACCATCGCCTTCCACAGCGACGGCTCCGAGGACCGCTACGAGTACAGCTCGGCGTGGTTCGACGCGATCAGCCCGGAACCCAAGCTGGGCCGGGCCGCGATCTCGCGCGGCAACCTGGCCAAGCTGGACGAGCTGCCGAAGAAGTTGCAGAAGGACCCGCTGCGGTTCAACGGCAAGACGTTCTTCACGCTGCCGGACGTGTTCCCGAACGGGTTGGCCAACAAGTACACCTTCACCCCGATCGGTGAGCTCTGGTACCGCAAGTCGGGTACCTACCGCGGCAAGGTGCAGAACCTGACGCAGTTCTATCACCCGCTCGACATGCTGGGCGAATGGAACCGCGGCTACGGCTCGAACGGCTTCCTGCAGTACCAGTTCGTGGTGCCGCCGGAGTCGGTGGACGAGTTCAAGCGGATCATCATCGACATCCAGCGGTCCGGGTTCTACTCGTTCCTCAATGTTTTCAAGCTCTTCGGCCCGGGTAACCAGGCGCCGCTGAGCTTCCCGATGCCCGGTTGGAACATCTGCGTCGACTTCCCGATCTCGGCGGGCCTCAACGAGTTCGTCACCGATCTGGACCGCCGGGTGCTCGAATTCGGCGGGCGGCTCTACACCGGAAAGGACTCGCGCACCACGGCCGAGACCTTCCACAAGATGTACCCGCGGATCGACGAGTGGATCAAGGTCCGCCGGAGTGTCGATCCCACAGGCGTTTTCATGTCCGACATGGCGAGAAGGCTGGAGCTTCAGTGATCAATGCCGTAGGCAACCCGCAGACCATCCTGCTGCTGGGCGGTACCTCGGAGATCGGGCTGGCGATCTGCGCCGAGTACCTGAAGAAGGGGCCGGCGCGGATCGTCCTCGCGACCCTGCCCAACGATCCGCTGCGCGCGGGCGCGGTGGCCCAGATGGAGGCCGCGGGCGCGAGCAAGGTCGAGGTCGTCGATTTCGACGCGCTCGACACCGACTCGCACCCGAAGGTGATCGACGCGGCCTGGTCCGGCGGTGACGTGGACGTCGCCATCGTGGCCTTCGGCGTGCTCGGCGACGCCGAACAGCTGTGGCAGGACCAGCGCAAGGCCGTGCAGGTCGCCGGGATCAACTACACCGCGGCGGTTTCCGTCGGCGTGCTGGTCGGCGAGAAGATGAAGGCGCAGGGCTTCGGACGCATCATCGCCATGTCCTCGGTGGCAGGCGAGCGGGTGCGCCGCTCCAACTTCGTCTACGGCTCGACCAAGGCCGGTCTGGACGGCTTCTACCTCGGCCTCGGCGAGGCGCTGCGCCCCTTCGGCCCGCGCGTCCTCGTCATCCGCCCCGGCCAGGTGCGCACCACGGCCACCCTGGACCACTGGAAGGCCACCGGCGCGAAGGAAGCCCCCTTCACCGTCGACAAGGAAGACGTCGCGGCACTCGCGGTCTCCGCCTCCGAAAGGGGCAAGGAACTCATCTGGGCCCCCGGCCCCGTGCGCTTCCTGATGTCCATCCTGCGCCACATCCCCCGCCCCATCTTCCGCAAACTCCCTCTCTGAGCCTTGCCTCGAACCAGAACTGCCGCGCCATCCCCGATGCCGCGGCAGTTCTCGTTCCGGCCAGTCACCCCGGGACCGCTCCCCGGCCTCGGTGGGGTGAGTTTGTTAGCGTGCGGTGCGAATCCGCGGCGGCGGTCGGTGCATACCGAGCGCGGAGCCGACTACTGAAACCGGAGGCGCTATGAGCACCACTGTCACGGAACAGAGCACCGCGACCAGACCGGGGCGGATGTCGCTGGTTCTGCGGCAGGTGGGGGGCGGGCTCGGCGAAGGGCTGCTGGCCGCGATGGTGGCGGCGGTTGTCGCCGCGGTTGGGCTTGTGGCGTTTTCGCTGGTGGACTGGCCTGCGTTCAACTCCTCCAATGTGACTCGGGCGTTGACGACGGTGGGGCAGGTCGGGGCGGCGGCGATGCTGATCGCCGCGGTCTGGCTGTTGCGGGTGCACCGGTGGCCGTGGGTGGCGAAAGTGCTGTCCTGGGTGGGGATTTCGACGTTCGTCACGGTGACGCTCGGGATGCCGCTCGCGGCGACGAAGCTGTATCTGTTCGGGGTGTCGGTGGATCAGGAGTTCCGCACCGAATACCTGACACGGCTCACCGACAGCGCGGCGCTGCGGGACATGACGTATGTGGATCTGCCGCCGTTCTATCCGGCCGGGTGGTTCTGGGTCGGCGGGCGCGTGGCGAACGTGCTGGGGATGGACGGCTGGGAGGCGTTCAAGCCGTATGCGATCGGGTCGCTGGCCGTGGCGGCCGTGCTGGCCCTTGTGCTGTGGACGCAGCTGATCCGCGCCGACTGGGCCGTGGCGGTGACGGCCACGACGACCGCGGTGGCCCTGACCTACGCCTCGCCGGAGGCGTACGGCGCGGTGATCGTGCTGCTGCTGCCGCCCGCGATGGTGCTGGCCTGGGGCGCGCTCTACCGGCCGGTCGAGGACGCGGCACGCGCCGGGGCCAACCCCGTGGACGTCGCGAACCCGCCGAACGCACGCGGTGGGATCGGCGCGGGTCAGCTCGCGGCGAATGCTCCGGCCGAGGACGCTGCACGCGCCGGAGCCGACCCTGTAGGCGCGGATCAGGTCGCGGCGGATGCTCCGGCCGGAACCGAGGCCGCACCGGGCGCACCGCGCACTCCGCGGACCGCCGGAGGATGGGGCGCAGTCGTCGGGGCGGGTGTGTTCCTCGGCGTCGCCGCGACGTTCTACACCCTGTACTTCCTGGTGGCCGCTTTCGCGATCGCATTGATGGGTCTCGTGGCCGCGGGCGCCGAGGTGTACCAGCGCCGGGCCGCGCAGCACCCGAAGGCCGCGCGCCGGGCGGCGACCGCGCCGTTGGCCGTTCCGTCCGGACCGGCGTGGCGTGCCGCGGTGCCGCCACTGGTGCGCCTGCTGGCGATCGCCGCGATCTCCGGCCTGATCGCGCTGGTGTGCTGGGGCCCGTACCTGCTGAAGTCACTCACCACGAAGACCCCGAGTTCCGGCACCGCACTGCACTACCTTCCGGAGTCGGGCGCGCAGCTTCCGCTCCCGATGACCGAGTTCACGCTGCTCGGCGGACTGTGCCTGATCGGCACCATATGGCTGGTGGTGCGCGCGGGCTCGTCGCGGCGCGCGCAGGCGCTCGGTCTCGGGGTGGTGGCGATCTATCTGTGGACGCTGCTGTCCATGCTGGCGACGGCCGCGGGCACCACCCTGCTGTCGTTCCGCCTGGAGGCGCCGCTGCTCGTGCTGCTCTCGGCCGCGGGCGCGTTCGGTTTCGTGGAGGGCGCGCGTGCCGCGTACCAGGCGTTCAACGAGCCCGCACGATTCCGGGTCGCCGTCGTCGCGCTCGCGATCGTCGGTGCGCTCGCCTTCGTCCAGGACATTCCGCACGTGCTGGCACCGGAGATCACCACCGCCTACACCGACACCGACGGCGACGGCAACCGCGCCGACAAGCGCCCGCCGTCGGCGGTCTCCTACTACCGCGAGATCGACGCGGCGCTGCTCGCCCAGACCGGCCGCCCGCGCGACGAGACGGTCGTCCTCACCGCCGACACCAGTTTCCTTTCCTTCTATCCCTACTGGGGTTTCCAGGCGCTCACCTCGCACTACGCGAACCAGCTCGCCGATTTCCCCGGCCGGGCGGCGACCATCAAGGACTGGAGCACGCTGGATTCGCCCGCGCAGCTGCTGGACGCGATGGCGCGCAGCCCGTGGCGCGCGCCCGATGCCTTCCTGTTCCGCCGCGGCGCCGACGCCTACACGCTGCGCCTGGCCGAGGACGTCTACCCGAACGACCCGAACGTGAAGCGCTACACGGTGAGCTTCCCGAAGCAGCTGTTCGAGGACCCGGCCTTCACCACCACCGACATCGGCCCCTTCACCCTGGTCACCGTCCGGCACTGAGAGCCCGGCGGGAAACCCGCAGGTCACGAGCCCGCCCGCGAGGCAAATGTGTCGACGCGGCCGTTTGTGGATAACCGAACTCTTGTTGCCAGGTTCCGCACGGGCTCGGTGAGCGCTCGCTCTCGGTCTCCGGCGTTACCGTGGGCGGCTGATTTCCGGCAGGACAGAGGGAGAGTTCGCGCGTGCAGTTGGACAGCGCCGATCGGGAGACGACACAGCGATCGGCGGGAGGTACCACGGCCGTCAGGCCGGGACTGCTCGAGCGCCCCGCGATCGCACGGTTGCGCGTCCACCGGGCGGATCTGTTCGCCGGCTGCGCCTACCTGGCGCTGGCCACCGCGGTGCTCTCCGGACAGTGGCGCGATACCGGCGGCGGCTACCTGATCAAGAGCGGTCAGGACCAGACCATGTGGGAGTGGTTCTTCGCGGTGACCGCGCACTCGGTCGCGCACCTGGAGAGCCCGCTCGGGACCAACCTCCAGAACTTCCCCGCCGGGGTGAACATGATGGCCAACACGGCCATGTTCGGTGTCGGGGTCCCGCTCACCCCGGTCACCCTGCTCTTCGGGCCGACGGTCACGTTCGTGCTGGTCCTCACCCTCGGCTTGGCCGCGACGGCCTACGCCTGGTACCGGCTGTTCGCGCGCGAGCTGGTGAGCTCGCGGATGGCGGCGGCGATCGGCGGCCTGTTCTGCGGCTTCGCCCCCGCGATGATCTCGCACGCCAACGCGCACCCGAACTTCGTCGCGCTGGCGCTGCTGCCGGTAATCGCGGGCCTGCTGATCCGGATGGCGCGCGCGGCGCTCGATGCGCAGGCCGCGCCGCGCAACCGGGTTCGGGACGCGATCGTGCTGGCCTTGCTCGTCGCATCGCAGATCGCGCTCGGCGAGGAACCGCTGCTGATCTTCGCGCTCGCGTTCGGGTTGTTCGCGGTGGTCTACCACCTGCACGAGCCGCCGCAGGGCGCGCAAGTGCTACGCGCACTGGTCCCGACGATCGCCGCGGCCGCGGGCCTCACGCTGCTGCTCACCGCGATCCCGCTGTGGTGGCAGTTCTTCGGACCGCAGAGCTATCACTCCATCGACCACGGCCAGATGGGCAACGACCTGAAGACCCTCGTGCAGTTCCCGTCCGAATCCCTCGGCGGTGCGTGGGCCCCCGGTCAATACGTGGCCATCAACGAGACCGAACAGAACGCGTACTTCGGCTGGCCGCTGCTGCTGGTGCTGGGCGCCACCGTGGCGCTGCTCTGGCGCGACCGGGTGGTCCGCGCCGCGGCGGCGGTGATCGCGGTGTTCGGCGTGCTCTCGCTCGGAGCGGTGGCCACCATCGGCAAGCAACCGACCGGCGTCGCCTTGCCGTGGGCACTGGCGGAGAAGATCCCGCTGCTCGGTTCGGTGCTGGAGACCCGGCTGACAATGGCCGCCGTCCCGGCGATCGCCGCCGTGTTCGCGATCGCCTCGGACCGCGCCGCCGCGTCGTGGAAGCAGTCGGCGACGGACTGGAAGCCGCTGGCCTGGTTCGCGGCGCTGACCTTCGCGCTGCTGCCGTTGACGCCGACGGTCCTGCCCGTGACCGAGCGCGCGGCCACACCGCGGTTCTTCACCGACGGCGCGGTGCAGCGGTACGTGCGCGACGGTTCGGTGGTCGTGATTCCCCCGCCCCGGCCGCCCGACGCGCGGGCGCTGCGCTGGCAGGCCGAAGCGAACTTCGGCTTCCCGCTGGCAGGCGGCTACTTCGTCGGACCGACGGGCGTCGAGAAGAAGGGCAGCTACGGCCCCGAGGCGAGGCAGACCGCGGCACTGCTGGTGAAAGCGCTGGACACCGGCGCCGTGCCGCCGATCGGCGCCGAGGAACGCGCCGCGGCGCTGGCGGATCTGCGGTTCTGGCAGGCGGACGTGCTCGTGCTGCCTGCCACGACGAACTCCGAGGCGCTGACCAGCACCGTCACCCGATTGCTCGGCTTCGCGCCGACCCGCGTCGACGACGTGTGGATCTGGGACGTGCACGACTTGCGCTGAACCAGCCCGGCCCCGTGAACCCGGCCGGGGATGCACCGTGCCCGCGGTGCCGAGAGTCACGAACGCGGGGTCTATAGCATGAACGACCGTGCGACCGGACCGATCTACTCGAGCGTTCACCCGATACCGCCTGATCGCCCTCGTCTCCGGACTTCTCGGATTCGTGCTGGCGCTGCTCACACCGGTGCTGCCGGTGGAGCAGGACCGGGCGACGCTGGACTGGCCCCAGCCGGGCGCGGTCGACGTGGAGGCGCCACTGGTGTCGTACGTGCCGCTGCGGCTGGAAGCGACGCTGCCGTGCTCGACGCTCCAGTCCGGCGCGGGCGCGCTGCTGTCCACCATCCCGGTCGCCTCCGGCCAGGCCAGCCCCAAGGGCCTGGTGGTCGCGGTGACCGACGGCACGCTCTCGGTGCTGCAACGCGACATCCCGCTGCTGTCCGCGCCGGTGGCCGAGATCGGGTCCTGCGGCGGGATCGAGATCGTCTCGACCGCGGCCGCGACCACCGTCGAATTCACCGGCGTGCAGCGCGAAGACGGCACCGCCTTCCGCAACACGATCGATCGCGACATCCGCCCGCAGGTGGTCGGCGTCTTCAGCGACCTGACCACCGACCAGCTCGGCGAGGCCCGGCTGCACGCCGACATCGACTCGCGGTTCTCCTCCACGCCGAGCGCACTGAAGCTGGCCGCCATGATCGCGGCCGCGGTCTGCACGATCGTCGCGCTCGTCGCACTGCACCTGCTCGACACCGGCGACGGCAGGCGGGCCCGCCGCTTCCTGCCGGCGCACTGGTGGCGGTTCACCCCCGCCGACGCCGTGGTGCTCGGCACCCTGGTGGTCTGGCACGTCATCGGCGCGAACACCTCCGACGACGGCTACATCCTCAATATGGCGAGGGCCTCGGACCATTCGGGCTACATGGCCAACTACTACCGCTGGTTCGCGGTGCCGGAGGCGCCGTTCGGCTGGTCCTACGAGGTGCTGGCCTGGATGACGAAGATCTCCGACGCCAGCCCGTGGATGCGCCTGCCCACGCTGCTCGCCGGGATCGTCTGCTGGCTGGTGATCAGCCGCGAGGTGCTGCCGCGCCTCGGCGCCCGGGTGCGCCGCGACCGGGTCGCGCTGTGGACCGCGGGACTGGTCTTCCTCGCGTTCTGGCTGCCCTACGACAACGGACTGCGCCCGGAACCGCTGATCGCCGCGGGCGCGCTGCTCACCTGGTGCTCCATCGAGCGCGCCATCGCCACCGGCAGGCTGCTCCCCGCCGCCGTCGCGGTGCTCATCGCCGGATTCTCGCTCGCGGCGGGACCGACCGGCCTGATCTGCGTCGCCGCTCTGATCGCCGGATCGCGGCCGGTGCTGGAGATCATCGTCAAGCGGGCGCGCGGTTCGGCCACGGACACCCTGGGCACCAAGGTCTTCCGCTATGCGGCGGTGCTGCTTCCCGGTCTCGCGGCCGGAACACTGGTGCTCATCGCGGTTTTCGCGGACCAGACGCTGGCCACGGTCATGGAGGCGACCCGCGTGCGCACCCTCGTCGGCCCCAACGTGGCCTGGTTCGACGAGCGCACCCGCTGGGACTCGCTGCTGATGCTCGCGCCGGACGGCTCGCTGTCCCGGCGTTTCGGCGTGCTGATCATGCTGCTGTGCCTGCTGGTCTGCGTGCTCCAGGTGTTGCGCAAGGGGCGCATCCCCGGTACCTCGCGCGGGCCTTCGGTGCGCATCCTCGGCATCGTGTTCGCGTCGCTGTTGCTGATGATGTTCACGCCGACCAAGTGGACCCACCACTTCGGCGTGTACGCCGGACTGGCCGGATCGCTGGCGGCGCTGGCCGCTGTCGCGGTGGGCACCGCGGCGATTCGCTCCGCGCGCAACCGCGCGCTGTTCGCGTCCGCGGTGCTGTTCCTGCTCGCGATCACCTTCACCGGCTCCAACGGCTGGTGGTACGTGTCCAGCTACGGCGTGCCGTGGTGGGACAAGGCGCCGCTGGTGGCGGGCAAGGGCATCTCGACGCTGTTCCTCGGCCTGGCAGGCGTCGCGCTGCTCGTCGCGCTCTGGTGCCACTACCGTGAGCCCTACAAGCGCGAAAAGACCACGGCCGCCAATGGCTTCGACAAGCTGGCGTCCGCGCCGCTGACCATCGCCGCCGCGCTGCTCGTGCTGTTCGAGTTCGCCTCGCTCGCCAAGGCCGCGGCCACCCAGTACCCGGCGTACTCGATCGCCAAGTCGAATGTCGAGTCGCTGCGCGGCAATCCGTGCGCGCTGGCCGACGAGGTGCTCGTCGAGACCGACACCGCCGACTCGCTGCTGCTGCCCTACGAGGGCGCGCCCGCCGACGGCCTGAACGCCGAGTCGAAGGGCTTCTCCCCCAACGGCGTCGCGAGCGACCTGACCGCCGACGCGGAGGAAACCACCACGGGCGGCGCGAACACGGTCGACAAGGACTCGAAGAACAAGACGACCAACACCACCGGCGCGGGCACCGGCGGCGGCTCCACCGCGCAGGCGGGCATCAACGGGAGCACCGTGGCGTTGCCGTTCGGGCTCGATCCCGCGCGCACCCCGGTCATGGGTTCCCACCAGGAGGACGAGCAGAAGCAGTCGTCGCTGACCTCCCAGTGGTACCGCCTCGACCTCACCGACAGCATGCGCCACGACCCCGCCTACCGGCTGCTCGCCATCACCGCGGCGGGCCGGATCAGGTCGGTGGACGCCGACGGCGTGGTCACCTACGGCCAGGAACTGCGCCTGGAGTACGGCACTCGCGGCCCCGACGGCGCGGTGACCGAGCTCGGGTCGGTGCAACCGGTCGACATCGGCCCTGCGCCGTCCTGGCGCAACCTGCGGGTGCCGCTGGATCAGCTGCCCGCCGAAGCGAACGCGGTGCGCCTTGTCGCGGTCGACAACGACATCACCTCGAAGCAGTGGCTGGCCGTCACCCCGCCGCGCCTGCCCCGGCTGGCGACCCTGAATTCGATTGTCGGGCAGACCGATCCGGTGCTGCTGGACTGGCACGTCGGGCTGGCGTTCCCGTGCCAGCGGCCGTTCGACCACCACGACGGCGTCGCCGAGGCGCCGAAGTGGCGCATCCTGCCCGACCGGGTCGGCTCCGACGCCTCGAACGCCTGGCAGGACGACATCGGTGGCGGCCCCCTCGGCTGGACCGGGCTACTGCTGAAGGCCGAGTCGGTGCCGAGCTACCTGGATCACGACTGGGCCAGGGATTGGGGTTCGCTGGAACAGTTCACGCCCTACGCCCCGGATGCCGTGCCCGCGGAGATCGGCGTCACCGAGGTCACGCGCAGCGGGATCGCGAAGGACGACCCGATCCGGGTGCGCTGAGCGGACGCCGCCCTCACTCCGTCGTCCCGGCCGCGAATCCGCCGGGACGACGGAGAGTTCGACGCCGAACGGGTCGGCGGTCGCCTACCGGCAGGGAGGCTGGACGGTCGGTTTCGAACCGCCGCCCGACGGCTACTCCGCGCCTCGGGCCGTCCGCGAAACCTCCTGACACACTTTCGGTTTCGGTAAGGTGACACCTCCGTAACCGATGATTCGAATACGAGACGAGGACGCGTTCGGACCGTAATCTTGTGGGTATGACAGCAGCCTTCGATGACATGGATCTGCGCGATCTCGTCGATCTGCTCACCGACGAGGAAAAGCGCGAAATACGCCCTGCGGTGCAGCGGGTACTCGGCCGCCTCCCTTCCCAGGAGGTCCTGCGCCGCGAACTCGGGCGCCGCATGCTCGAGGTCTGAGCCGAAACCGAGAAAACCCACCCGCGGCTACCCGGCGAAAGCCGAAAAGCCGTGTCTACGAGACTGTCCGAAACCGCTCCTACTACGTCCCCCGAAAACGCACAGGGCCGTGCGTCGGTGAATCCTCACTGACGGCACGGCCCTGCCTAGTTTCCGGGATCGGTCAGAACACCCGCATGTCCCCCGGCGACCACAGACCGGAACGGTTCGTGGTGCCGGTCTCGAGACGGGCGGGCTTGGCGGTCGAGTCGTACTGGTCGTAGCGCTCCAGCGAACCCCAGTCGCGCGCCCAGTCGTTCTTCATGTAGGTCGGCATGGTGGTCGACTTGGCCAGCATCTGCGCGAAGCCGAGCGGGCCGCCGAATTCCTCGGCCTGCCAGGTATTGGTGGAGCTGATGGCCAGCGGACGGTCCGGCAGGATGCGGAACTTCGGCACCTCGGCCACGCCGTTCTCGTGGTAGAACGGCCGCTGGCACGGGAACTGCAGGCCGACGGCCCAGTCCAGCAGGATCGGCTGCTCGGAGCCGAGGAAGTCGTTGAGCGACTTCAGCTTCGGCATCCGCGGCGGGGTGAACGCCAGCCACTGGTCACCGATCAGAATCCGGTCGTCGGCGACGATGCGCACCACGTCGGCGTCCGGCGCGATCTCGTCCAGCGGCACCCGCAGGTTGCGCCAGGACGGGAACGGGCCGATATCGCGCGGCAGGTACGTGCCAAGCTTCTCCACGCTTCCGTCGGGCTGGGTGCGACCATAGTCCACTGTCAGCGACTGGCCGTACTTCATCGCGCCGGTGTCGTCGAAGGACATGATGCGTCCGGCGGCCGAGATCACCACCAGCGGGCGGTCGGCAGATCGCGCGGGCAGCTGGTACCAGCTCGAGGTCAGTGCGGCGGGCTGCTGCACACCTTCCTGGTAGCTGCCCATGATCGGGGTCGTCGCCGGGTCGAGGCCGAACGGCAGCGCCACGGTGCTGCCGTTCACGCCGAGCGCGCCCTGGCCGCCACCGGTGCCCGCGCTCTCGCCTTCGGCGAAGGCCGCGCCGACCGACTGAGTGGAGGTGTTGCCGGTGCCCGGCTTCACCTCGACGCTGTCGGCGGACAGGTCGTCCGGCACACCGTTGGGATCGAAGCCCACCGGCTTGCCGCCCCCGAGCGGGTCGTCGTTGGCGGGCGGGTTGGCCGGGTCGATGATCGGCGTCAGCCGTCCGCCGTTCGGGTCGGTCTCCACCAGGACGTCGTTGGCCAGGCCGCACATGTTGCCGCCGAGCGCGTCGAAGTTGGAGCGGGCCAGCGAGTACGCCGGGTACTGCGAGTAGGCGCCCTTCGCCAGCGACGCCACCTCGAGCAGCACCATCAGAGCGGCGACGACGGTCAGCGGTATCGCCGCGAACTTGCGGATCCGCCTGCCGCGCACGGTCTTCGCCGACGGCTGCGGCTTGGTGTAGTCCTCACGCAGCGCGGACCAGGCCACCAGCGCGAGCGCGAGACCGAAAAGACCCAGCATCAGCGTGTTCGACTGGTAGCCGCTCAGCGAGATCTGCTTGTCGAACCACGGCACGCCGAAGCTGGAGACGTACCAGTAGCCGTTGATCCCGGAGAACGCGATCGCCAGCACGAACGTCAGACCCGCGAGGAAGATGGCTCGGTTCTTGCGCGCCCGCAACGCGCTCGCCGACACCGCGACCGCGGTGACCGCGGCGAGCGAACCGGCGATGCCCGCGTACGCGCCGAAGTGGTGGGTCCACTTCGTCGGGTTGAACATCATGAAGAAGATCGTTCCGAGGACGATGCCCATCAACCGCCACGTCGGGGCACTCGCGATGCCGGGCACCCGCCTGCGCCGCAGCAGCACCAGCATGGTGGTGAACAGGCACAGCAGCATGACCAGGAAGGCGAAGCGGCGAGAGAGCGAGCCGTCCACCGTCTCCACGAACAGGTAGTAGTAGCGCAGGTAGTCCTCGTACCAGGCCAGGTTCGGGCCGGTGGCCTGACGCACCCGGTTCGCTTCCTGGATGCCCGCGAAAGTCTGATCGCCGTAGACCACGGTCAACACCAGCAAGCCCGCCGCGCCGATGGGCGCGAGCAGCGGCAGCGCGCCGTGTTCGCGATGACGGCGCACCACGATCCGCACCAGCGGCCGGATACCGGCGAGCAGGGCGGCGACACACATCAGACCGGTGGGCGCCGCAGCGAGCGTGAACGCGGCGACCAGCACCGCGACCGCGGCGGGCAGCATGCGACCGGTCGCGATGGCGCGCTCGATCGAGACCCAGGTCAGCAGGGCGCCGAGCGCGACGATCGGCTCCGAGCGCAGACCGTTGTCGTAGGGCAGCCAGAAGGCGAGGAACACAAGGCCGCCGGTCCACAGCGCCACCTTGTTGGTGCGCACGCCACGCCCGAGGCGGGGCACCACCTCGCGGCTGATCACCATCCAGCACAGGATCGCGCAGCACAGCGCGGGCAGGCGCACCCACGGGCTGGCCGTGGAGATCTCCGCGAACACCTGGATCACGTAGTAGTACCAGCCGAACGGCGCCTCGGGCACGCCGTACCAGCGGAAGTAGTTGGCCATGTAGCCCGCGTCCGGGGCCACCCGCACCATGCTCAGGATGTAGCCGTCGTCGGAGGTGTTGGCGCCGACGAAGTGCCACAGCAGCAGGGTGCCGATCACCGCGCCGTCGGCCCACGTCGGCTTCAGCCAGTGGCGAGGCAGGAAGCGCCGGTGGCCGCGGCCGTCGCTGCTGTCGAGGCGGGCCAGCGCGGCGAGGGCGACGAGCGTGCACAGCAGCGCTGCGATCATCGCGATCATCTTGACCAGCGTCGGGGTGGAGCTGAATCGGGTGTCGACGGTCATGTCGAAGGACAGACCGGCGGGCACCGCGCCCTTCAGGTCGGTGAAGACGCCGACCACTTGCGGCCGGAAGTCACCGGGCATCTGCCCCTCGACGGGCACCCGCACGGTCTCGGTCTGCCCCGGCGCGCCGCCCTGCACGGGGCGCTCGACCGACGACGTCATGCCCTCGAAGGCCGCGAAGGTGCGGTTGTGATCGGAGGTGATGACGATCGAGGAGCACTCGCCCATGCGCTCACGCTCGGCCGAGGCCACCACCGCGTTGCGGTTCACCACGTCGACGGCCGTGTCGGAGACACGCACGAAGATGGCCTCCAGCGCCGCCCGGTCGCCCTGCGGGGGCGCGGTCGCCAGCAGCATGCCGCCCTGCGCGGGCAGCGACGCCACCGCCGAACACGGGATGCTCGCCCGCAGGTCGGTCGGCACCTGCGACATCAGCGGCGCCTGCACGTTGCCGAGCGTGCCGCCCTGCGGCCACTTCAGCACCGCCGTGGTCTGCTCGACGGGCAGGAACGGCGCGGCCAGTGCCAGCAGCGCCCCCAGCACCCCGGCCACCAGCGCGATTATTCGCGCCGTCCGAAAATCCTTCGGTCGGACTTCGGGTGCGGCGGGAGGCTTCGTCAAGACAGCGGTAGCGACGTCGGGCACGGTTCGCAATGCTAGCGGGTAACCGGACGGCACCGGGTCTCGGAAGCGCGCGTTCCATTCGACGAATTTCGGGCCGAGGGTCGTTTTCGCCCCGAAAGTCGACCCGACTTGGTGACCCATTACCCCGCGAATGGAAAGGTGTGGGTATGACCAAGGTGAATCTCGAGACGAATTTCGGAACGATCGTCCTGGAGCTGGACGCGGACAAGGCGCCGAAGACGGTGCAGAACTTCGTGGACTACGTGAACGCCGGCCACTACAACGGCACGATTTTCCACCGCGTGATCCCGAACTTCATGATCCAGGGCGGCGGATTCGAGCCCGACATGCGCCAGAAGGGCACCAGCGCCCCCATCCAGAACGAGGCGAACAACGGTCTGAAGAACAACAAGTACACGGTCGCGATGGCCCGCACCAACGACCCGCACTCGGCCACCGCGCAGTTCTTCATCAACGTCGCCGACAACGACTTCCTGAACCACTCAGCGCCCACCCCGTCCGGTTGGGGCTACACCGTGTTCGGCGCCGTCGTGGACGGAACGGACGCGGTCGACAAGATCGCGGGCGTGGCCACCGGCTCCGCGGGCATGCACCAGGACGTGCCGCTCGACGCCGTCGTCATCAAGTCCGCAACCCTCGGCTGACCACCGCACCGCAGATATACCAATCGGGCCGTCTCCCCAGGGAGTACGGCCCGATTGCGGTCTACGAGGAAGTCACAGCGGCAGCAGGTGGTGCTTGCGCGGGTTGCGCGCGAGCTGCTTGTCCTTCAGCAGTTGTAGCGCCCGGCGTAGCTCCAGCCGGGTGCTGGACGGCTCGATGACGGCGTCGATGTATCCGCGCTCGGCGGCCACCCACGGCGTCGCCACGGTCGCGTTGTAGAAATCGATCATCTGCTGCCGCATCGCGGCGCGCTGGTCCTCCGGCGCGGCCTCGATCTGTTTGGCCCCGATCAGGCTCACCGCGCTCTCCGCGCCCATCACGGCGATGCGGGCCGTCGGCCAGGCCAGGTTCACGTCGGCGCCGAGCTGCTTGGAGCCCATCACCGCGTAGCCGCCGCCGTAGGACTTGCGGATCACCACCGTCACCTTGGGCACGCTCGCCTCCACGAAGGAGAACAGGAAGCGGCCGCCGCGCTTGATGACGCCGATCTTCTCCTGTTCCACACCGGGCAGGAAGCCGGGCGTGTCGACCACGAAGACCAGCGGGAGCTCGAAGGCGTCGCAGAGCCGGACGAAGTGCGCCGCCTTGTCCGAGGCGCGGGCATCCAGCGCGCCGGCGTACACCATCGGCTGATTGGCGACCACGCCGACGCTGCGGCCGTCGATGCGGGCGAAGCCGGTGATGATGTTGCGCCCCGCGGTCGCGCCGATCTCGTGGAAATCGCCGTCGTCGAAGATGCGCAGCAGGATCTCGTGCATGTCGTAGCCCGCGTTGTCGGAGTCGGGCACGATCGAGTTCAGCTCGCGGTCGGAATCGGTGACCTCCGGCTCCAGGCCGGGGTTCACGATCGGAGCCAGCTCCTGGCAGCTGGTCGGCAGGAAGCCGAGATAGTCGCGCACCCACTGGAACGCGGCCTGCTCGTCCTTGGCGACGTGATGGATGTTGCCGTACTCGGCCTGGCTCTGCGCGCCGCCGAGCTCCTCGAGGCTGACGTCCTCGCCGGTGACCTCGCGGATCACCTTGGGCCCGGTGACGAACATGTACGCCTCTTCGGTCGCCACCACCACGTCGGTGTTGATCGGGGCGTACACGGCGCCGCCCGCGCACTTGCCGAGGATCATCGAGATCTGCGGCACCAGGCCGGACAGCGGCTCCTGGCGTCTGCCCAGCTCCGCGTACCAGGCCAGCGAGGTGACCGCCTCCTGCACGCGAGCGCCGCCGGAATCGTTGATGCCGACGACCGGGCAGCCGACCTTGGCGGCGTACTCCATGATGTAGGCGACCTTGCGGCCGAACATCTCGCCCACCGAGCCGCCGTACACGGTCTGGTCGTGCGAGAACACCGCCACCGGGCGGCCATCCACGAGGCCGTGGCCGGTGACCACGCCGTCGCCGTACAGCGCGGCGGGATCACCCGGCTTGCGAACCAGCGCACCGAGTTCCACGAAGGTGCCCGGATCGAGCAGCATGCCGATCCGGTCGCGGGCACTGGGAATGCCCTTCTTCGCCCGCTTCGCGACCCCCGCTTCACCTGCCGGTTCCTGCGCCAGCTCGAGACGTTTACGGAGATCGGCGAGTTTCTCGGCAGTAGTGCTCACTGTGCCCCTTTCGCCTAGATTGCCGCGAGCTTCGTGCTCAGGTCGGCTCCGATCTTGCCGATCCGTGGCTCGTCGACGATCTGCAGGTGATCACCGGGGATGTGCACGATCTCGAGGTTCTCGATGAACTCGTCCCAGCCGCCGTTGGGTCGCCGGTCGGCGTAGCGCGGCTCGAGTTCGATCGCGCCGTCGTGGTAGCGATCGGCGAGGTAGAGCACGACGTCGCCGTCGTAGCGGCCGGGCTGGATCTGCTGCAGCGCCCGGTTCTCGATCCACGAGGTCTTCTGGTGTTCGAGCACACCGCCCGGGATCTTCGCACCGCTCATCTTGACGAGGTCGGTGATCATCTTGTACTGCTCTTCGTCGCTGGCGGCGGCCAACGTCTCCAGCTGCTCACGGTCGAGCTCGCCCTGGACGTTGTAGGTCTTCCGCGCGAACGCCTGGAAGCGCTCGATCCGGCGAACCCGCTCGGCGGGGCTGTTGTCCTCTTCCTCGACCGGGATCGCGAGGTCGATCAGGCCGACGATGCGCACGTCGGCGCCTTCGGCCCGCAGCAGCTGCGCGACCTGCAGCGCCAGCACCGCGCCCAGCGACCAGCCGTACAGCACGTACGGCCCGTTGCCTTGAATCTTGCGCAGCTCGGGCACGTACTGGCGGGCACGCTCCTCGATCGAGCCGTCGACCCGCTCGAAGCCGTACATCGGGGTGTCGGCAGGCAGCCGCTTGAGCAGCGGTTCGTACACCAGGGTGTTGCCACCGGCGGGGTGGAACACGAAGACCGGCACCGCATTCGAGCCCTCGGCACGCACCCGCAGCGGCCGGATGAAACCGTCCACGTCGGCGCCGCTGTCCTGGAGCTGGCGCACCACGTCGGCCAACTGCTCGATGGTCTCGGAGTCGAGCACGTCGTCGATGGTGATCTCGGCGCCCACCCGCTCGGTGAGGCGAGCCGCCAGCTTCTCGGCGATCTCTTCCTCGAGGATCGGCAGGGTATCGAAGATGCCGCCCGCGGACTTTCCGGTGACCACCGCCCAGCTCGCGTAGGTCAGCCGTTCCGCGGCGTCGCGCGGCGGCACACCGGTCTCGTCGGCCGAACTCTGCTGACCACCGAAGACCGCGGCGGCCTCGGCGGGAGCCACGGCCGGTGTCGCGGGCTGCGCGGCCGATTCCGCCGCGGCGACAATCGCTTCCGCCTCGGCCACGACCGTCGTGTTCTCGGCATCGAGACCCGGAACGGCCCCACCCGCGACGGCCTCAGCCGGAATGGCCTCAGACGGAGCGGCTTCACCCGGAACGGCTTCTCCCGCAACGGCCTTCACTGCGGCGGCCGGATCCTCGCCCGCCTCCAGGGCGGAGCGAGCGGCGGAAATGAAGTCGCCGTCGACGGCGATCTCCTCGCCCGCGGCCTGCTTGTCGGCGATGGCCTGCACCTCGTCGCGGTGCTCGATGGCGTAGCGCAGCACCTTGCCGACCTCGTTGAGGTTGGCGTCGCGCACGGCCTGGAGCTGCAGCTGCGGGATGTCGAATTCGTACTCGACGCGGTTCTTGATGCGCATGGCCATCAGCGAGTCCAGACCCAGCTCCATGAGCGGGATCTCCATCGGCAGGTCCTCGACGGCGTAGCCCATGGACTCGGCGACGATGATCGCGAGCCGGTCCTCGATGGTCTGGCTGCCGCTGGGGTCCCACCGGTCGCCGAAGGTCTCCACGACCTCGGGCTCCGCGACGGTCGCGATCACGGTCTCGGTGACCGGCTGCGCGACAGCGGTTTCCGGCAGCGCGGCGCCGGAGCTAACGACGGCCTCGAAGAGCAGGCGGAAGGCGTTGCCCTCCTTGGCGTGCACCTGCGCCGAGGCACCGCCCAGGTGCGGGGTCAGCGTGGTGGTCAGTGTTCCGGCGGCGGGCGGCGCGCCGTGGGTGATCGACGCGCCCACCGCGACATCGCTGAGTACCTGCGCCGCAGCGGAATTCACCAGCGCGGCCAGGTCGGTGACGACGCCCGCCTGGACCTCCCAGACGTGGCGGCCGTCCGGCAGCGCGACGTGCGCGCCGGGAACCTTGGTGTTGCCGCTTCCGGTGGACATCCGGCTCTGCGGCCAGAACTCCTTGCGCACGAACACGGTTCGCGGCACGTCGGCGTACTCGCCCGCGGGCAGCAGCGAGGGCAGGTCGACCGCGTGGCCGTGCACGTAGAGCTGGGCCAGCGCGGAGATCACGCCCGCCGACTCGTCTTCCTTACGCTTGAGCGTCGGGATGAGCTGCGCGTCGTGCAGCCCGGCCGCGAAGGTGGTGCCGAGAACCTGCATCAGCGCAACGGAATTCGGCGCGAGTTCCAGGAAGGTGGTGTGCCCGGAGTCCACCGCGAGCTTCACCGCGTTGGTGAAGTACACGCTGTGGCGCATGTTCTTGACCCAGTAGTCCTCGTCGTGGATCGGGTCGTGGCCGGGGCGGTAGAACTCCTCCTTGTTCACCGTCGAGTACAGACCCGACTTCATGCGGGTCGGCTCGATGCCCGCCAGTTCCGCGGCCAGCTCGCCGAGCAGCGGATCCATCTGCGAGGTGTGGCCCGCGCCGCGGGTGTTGAGCACGCGGGTGAACTTGCCCGCCTCCTCGACCTTGGCGACGATCGCCTGCACCTGCTCGGTCGGACCGCCGATCACCGTGTTGGTCGGCGCGGCGTACACCGCGACCTCCACGTCCGGGTACTCCGGCAGCATCGCCTCGATATCGGCGGCGCTCAGCTCGACCAGCGCCATATTGCGCACGTCGGCGTCACTGATCATCGCCTCGCCCTCGCCCATCAGGCGCGAACGGGCGCAGATCACCCGCACCGCGTCCTCGAGCGCGAGGCCGCCCGCGATGTAGGCGCCCGCCACCTCGCCCATCGAGTGGCCGACGACGGCGGTGGGCTCGGCCCCGTGCGCGCGCAGCAGCGCGGCAAGGCCGATCTGAATGGTGAAGATGCCGACCTGCGAGGTGCCGACGTTGTAGTCCTGGGTGTCGTCCAGCATCAGCTCGCGGATCGAGTAACCGGCCTCGTCCTGCACCAGCTCGTCGACTTGGTCGACGGTGGCGCGGAAGATCGCGTTCTCCAGGTAGAGCTGCTTGCCCATCTTGCGGTGCTGCGCGCCGAAACCGGCGAGCACCCAGATCGGGCTCTGCGCGGCGGGGGCGTCGGCGGTGAAGACGCCGGTGCCCGGCTTGCCCGCGGCGATGGCGCGCAGACCGGCGACGGCCTCCTCATGGGTCTTGGCCAGCACGGCGCCACGCGAACGCCAGTGGCTGCGCTTCGCCAGCGAACGGGCTACGTCGGCCAGCGGGACGTCACGGCCCGCGTCGGACTCCAGCCAGTCGGCCAGCACCGCGGCGGCCCGCTTACGGCGAGAGGGCAGGTAACCGGACACCGCGAGAATCACGGGCAGCGGCTCTTCGCGCTCGACCGACCATTCGGCGGGCGCCTCGACGGTTTCCACCTCGGCAACCGCAGCCTCGACAACTTCCGTCTCGACCTCGGCGACAACCTCAGCGTTCTGCTCAGCAGACACCTCCACAGCCGCGCCCTCAGCGGGCGCGGCAGCGGACGCTCCCCCCTCAGCGGGCGCGGCAGCGGCCGCCACATATTCCTGGAGCACGACGTGGGCGTTGGTGCCGCCGAAGCCGAAGCCGGAGATGCCGACGGTGGCGACGCCGCTGTAGCGCGGGAATTCGGTCGGCTCGTCGACGACCTTGAGGCGCGCCTGCTCGAACGGGATGAACGGGCTCGGGCCCGCGTAGTTGATGTTCGGCGGAATGACGTTGTGCTGGAACGCCATCAGCACCTTGGCCAGGCTGGCCGCGCCCGCGCCGGACTCCAGGTGCCCGAAGTTGGTCTTGGCCGAGCCGAGCAGAGCGGGCTTGTCGGCGTCGCGACCGCGACCGATCACCCGGCCGAGCGCGTCGGCCTCGATCGGGTCGCCGATCGGGGTGCCGGTGCCGTGCGCCTCGATGTAGTCGACGGTGGAAGGCTTGATGCCCGCGTCGCGGTAGGCCGCGCGCAGCACGTCGGCCTGCGCGTCCGGGTTGGGCGCCAGCAGACCGTTGGAACGACCGTCGTTGTTGACCGCGGAGCCCTTGACGACCGCGAGAATCCGGTCACCGTCCCGCTCCGCGTCGGTCAAGCGCTTCAGCACGACCAGGCCGCCGCCCTCGGAGCGGACCATACCGTCGGCGTCGGAGGAGAAGGCCTTGATGTGGCCGTCCTTCGCGACGCCGCCGCCCATGTCGAAGCCGAGGGTGGCCATCGGCGTCAGGATCATGTTGATGCCGCCCGCCAGCGCCAGATCGGCATCGCCGTCGCGCAGCGCCCGCACCGCCTGGTGCACGGCGACGATCGTCGACGAGCAGGCCGTATCGACGGAGACCGACGGACCGCGGAAGTCGAAGAAGTAGGACACCCGGTTGGGGATGATGCTGGAGACGCTGCCCATGATGGCGTAGCCCTGGGCCGTCGCGGGCAAGTTGGGGTCTTGCTCACCGCTGAGGCCGAGCGCCGCGATCAACTGGAAGTCGTTGGCGGACGAACCGATGAAGACACCGACCGACTCACCGCGCAGCTCGCTCGCCGGAATCCTGGCGTGCTCGAGCGCCTCCCAGGTCAGCTCCATCATGAGTCGCTGCTGCGGATCGACGCGCTCGACTTCGATCGGCGACATCGCGAAGAACTCGGCATCGAAGCCCTTGACGACCTCCTGGTCCAGGTAGCCGCCGAGCGTATTGCCCTCGGCGACCGCCTTGGCGATCTCGGGCTCGCTCAGGAACTCCGACCACCGGCCTTCGGGCGCTTCCCGGATGCCGTCGCCGCGGTTGATCAGGAACTCCCAGGTCGACTCCGGGGTGTCGCCGGCGCCGGGCAGCCGGGTGGACAGGCCGACGATCGCGATGTCGTGTGCCTCGCCGGGGGTGTAACCGGCGGTGTAGAAAGCGTCGTCGGCCGACTCCTCGGGCGCCTCGGGCTCACCGTGCACGATGACCTCGGCCAGCGACGCGATGGTCGGGTGCTTGTAGACGACGGTCGCGTTCAGCACCACACCGGTGAGTTCCTCGATGTCGCCGCCGAGAGCGAGGGCGTCGCGCGAGGCGAGCCCGAACTCCTCCATCGGACGATCCACCGTGATCTGCTCGATCGGCTGCCCGGTCGCCTCGGCGACCCAGCGGCGCAACCACTCTCGCAGTTCGGCCACCGAGATCTCGGGGGCGGCGGGCGCTGCCGTGCCTTCCGAGGCGGCGGACGCGGTTTCGGTCGTCTGGGGCGTGCCCTCGTTGTCAGCCATCAATTCCTCAAGCTACCTGTCTGCGTACCGGGCGCGCCGTGGATTGACGCGCGGCGTGGATGAGATCCGCGCCGAGCGTCGATGGTCGGCCTTCAGCTCACCCGTGATTACTCTTCCGGTGCATCGGGGAAAGCCTGCTGGGTGTAACCGCCCCGCAGAGTTCCCTCCAGATAAGCAGTCTTGCAGGCCCGCCGGGCGATCTTGCCGCTGGAGGTGCGCGGGATCGAACCCGCGGGAACCAGCAGCACATCGCGCACGGTGACGCCGTGGCGCTGCGAGACGGCCGCGCGCACCGCGTCGGCGATCGGTAGCGGGTCGGCCTTGCCTGCGCCCGGCCCGCGCTCGCCGACGATGACGAGCTGCTCGGAGGCGTCGTCGGCGTCGAACGTCTTCAGGCCCGAGTGGCTGCCCTGTTCGAAGACCTCGGCGGGCAGCTGGTTGGCGGGCACCGAGAACGCGGCGACGAAGCCGGGGCGCAGCGCCTTGCTTGCTTCCTGCGCCGAGTACTCCAGGTCCTGCGGGTAGTGGTTGCGGCCGTCCACGATCACCAGGTCCTTCACGCGACCGGTGATGTAGAGCTCGCCCTCGAAGTACACGCCGTAGTCGCCGGTGCGCATCCAGTGCGCGTCGGCCTCGGCGCCCTCGGTGTGGCTGCCCTCGGCGAGCGGCTCGGTGACCTTGTTCTGGAAGGTCTTCGCGGTCTCGTCGGGCCTGCCCCAGTAGCCGATGCCCATGTTGTTGCCGTGCAGCCAGATCTCGCCGACCCGGCCGTCGGGCAGCTCGTGGCCGCCGCCGTCGCTCTCGACGGTCTCCGGGTCCACGATCGCTGCCCACTGCGACTTCGCCACGTAACCGCAGGACACCTGCGCGATGGCGTTCTCGGTGTCCTGCTCGACCCGGACCATCCGGCCCGCGTTGAGCTCGTGGCGGTCGACGTAGACGACCTTGGCCTCGTCCTCGGCCTTGGTCGCCGAGACGAACAGCGTCGCCTCGGCCATGCCGTAGCAGGGCTTGATGGCGGTCTTGGGCAGGCCGAACGGCGCGAAGGCCTCGTTGAACTTCTTCATCGAGGAGGTGGTGACCGGCTCGCTGCCGTTGATCAGGCCGATGACGTTGGACAGATCCAGCGACTCGCCCGGCTTCGGCAGACCGCGTGCCGCGGCGTGCTCGAACGCGAAATTCGGTGCGGCGGCGAAGGTTCCGGCTCCGTCGGAGACCGCGGCCAGTTCCTTGATCCAGCGGTACGGGCGGCGCACGAACGCGCTCGGCGACATGATGGTGATGTACTTGCCGCCCACCGCGGGCAGGATCACCGTCAGCAGGCCCATGTCGTGGAACAGCGGCAGCCAGGTGACGCCGCGCGAGTTCCAGTCCAGGTTGATGGAGTGGACCATCTGCAGCAGGTTGGTGCCGACGGCGCGGTGGGTGATCTCCACGCCCGCGGGAACCCGGGTCGAACCCGAGGTGTACTGCAGGTAGGCGATGTCGTCGATCTTGATGTCCGGGCGCACCCAGGTCTCGCCGACGCTGTCGGGGATCGCGTCGACGGCGATGATGCGCGGACGCTGCGCGGCGGGCAGCGCGCGGAAGAACTGACGCACCCCGGCCGCCGAGGAGCTGGCGGTCAGGATGGCGGAAGGCTCACAGTCGCCGAGCACGGCGTGCAGGCGATCGGTGTGGCCGGGCTCGTCCGGGTCGAACAGCGGCACCGAGATGGTGCCCGCGTAGATGGCGGCGAAGAAGGAAACCACGTAGTCGAGGCCCTGCGGAGCCAGGATCGCAACCCGGTCACCCGGCTTGGTCACCTGCTGCAGTCGGGCGGCCACCGCGCGCAGCCGGACACCGAATTGCTGCCACGTCAGCTCTTGTACCTCGCCATCGCGTTCCCGCGAATAGTCGATGTAGCGGTACGCGAGCGTGTTCGCGTCGTTGCGGGTGTGCTTCTCGACGTGATCGACCAGGGTGTGATCCTCGGGAATACGGATGTTCCCGGTCTCGTCCAGGTAATCGTCGAAAGTCTCTTCCATTCCTTCTTCTCCTCCGAGGCACACGCAGCAAGATGGCGGCACCGCCGCCTGTTCACCCACCTGTGAGGCCCCGACTCGCTTTCGCCCGCGGGTGCTCTTCGTCCTAGAGCCAAACCTGCAGATATTTCACGCGGTCTGCGCGGTGACCGCTATCGGCTAGATGTTCTCAAACCAGAGTCATGTTACAGAGAAGACCCGGTCACTCATCCCGCAGCAGGGGGATAACCGGTGCGAACGCGTCCATCTGGGTGGGGAACACGCCGACATACGACATCGACGTGAGTTGCCGCACACGACGGATTTGTTCGGCGATCTCCTCGAACGTCCCGATCGCCACATAAGGCGAATTCAGGATGTCCTCGACCGAGAGCTTGGTGTCCACCTCGAGGTCGGGGTGCAGGCCGCGCTCGATGGCCGAGAGCGCCATTTCCGCGGTCTTCTCCCGGTCGTCGGTGATGACGATCGCGGTGATGGCCCAGTTCAGCTCGATCTGATCGAACCGCTCGCCCGCGGCCTCCTTGATCAGATTCACCTTCTCGATGGTCTTCTCCATGGTGATGCCGGAGAGCAGACCCTTGCCGTTCTTGGTGGTGACCGGAACGACGGAGATGATGTCGGCGTGTTTGGCGGCCAGGCGCAGCATCTTCGGTCCGCCGCCGCCGGTACAGATCGGCGGGCGCGGGCCCTGCCGCGGACGCGGGGTGCCCTTGATGCCGTTGACCTGGTAGTACTTGCCCTCGAAGGTGCACTCCTGACCGCGCAGCAGCACGTCCAGGATGGTCAGCGCCTCGTCCAGCTTGGCGAGACGCACCCCCGGAGAGTCGTAGACCAAGCCCGCGGCCTGGTACTCGTCCTGCTTCCAGCCCGCGCCGAGACCCACCTCGAGACGGCCCTTCGACAGCACGTCGATGGTGGCCAGATCCTTGGCGAGCACCACGGGGTGCCGGAAGCCGTTGGCAAGCACGGAGGTTCCGAGGCGGATCTTCTCGGTGGCCTGGGTCAGTGCGCCGAGCGCGGCGATCGGACCGATCTGGTCACCGAGGTGATCCGGCACGACGAAGGCGTCGTAGCCGTACTCCTCGGCCTGTTGCGCCGTCTGGACGAACTTGCGGGCGCCGCCCTCTTGCTTGTTTCCCTCGCCCGCAGCCGCGAAGCGAAAAGGACGCAACGGGGTGCCCAATGCGGTCAGCTCACCGGCCGTGGCGGCGGCTTGTGTCATGAACTCATGCTCCTGGCTGTAAGGAAAATGCGGCGCGACTCCTGCCCCCGATACTCGGGGGTAAGTCGCGATCATCAGCGCACTTTACAACGTGCCTGCGGACTCCCGTGCGGTTGCCGCAGCAGCGGATGGTCGAACACACGCCTACGCCAGCGTGGTTTGTGCCTTCTCACGAATGCGGCGGGCGCGGGGCGCCCTCGACCAGCTGGCTGGCCCAGGCCGACG
Organism: Nocardia lijiangensis NBRC 108240; assembly: GCF_001613045.1. Classification (GTDB taxonomy): domain Bacteria; phylum Actinomycetota; class Actinomycetes; order Mycobacteriales; family Mycobacteriaceae; genus Nocardia; species Nocardia lijiangensis. The sequence continues at coordinate 36,455 of NZ_BDBP01000021.1, forward strand.
TCCACTGCGTCGCCGTGGTGCCGTTGCCGTCCACCACGTATCCGTTGTAGAGCGCGTGTACCGGGTTCCCGACCGCGCGCACCAGGGTGAGCACGCTGGGAATCCAGTTCACCGGATTCAGCGCCTGCGGCGGCGAATCGCAGATCAAATCGCCTGGGGCGCAAATGGTGTAGGTGCGGTCGGCGAGCGCGCCGAAACCTTCCCGCGGACCGGTCATCGTGATGCCGGGCACCTTCAGGCCCGCCAGCGCGACCTCCGCGCCGACACCGGGCGGCGACGTGCCGATCGGGATGGCCCGGCCCGGTCCGGTGTCGAGGGTGCGACGGCCGTCGGCGATCAGCGTCACGCCGAGCACCCGGTCGGCGGGAACCGGACCCTTGCCCGCCCCGATCTGCGCGGCGATGTCACCCGCGATCACCGCGCCCTGCGAGAACCCGGCGATCACATAGGTGGTCAAGGGGCATTCACGGGCCCGCTCGGCCATCACGTCGACCATCTGCTGGGCGCCCTCGGAACGGCTGTTGTTGTAGGACTGCTGGCCGTCCGGCGGGATGGCGACCGGGTTCGAGAACTGCGCCACGTACGGCACGGTGTAGACGTCGACCCGCTCGGCAGGGAACTGCTGCTGCACCGGCCCGGAGATGTTGAGCATCAGCGACAGCGGGTTGGCCGTCGGATTGTGTGGGTCGTCGTTGCTGCTCGACTCCCAGGTGCCCGGCACCGAGATCATCTGCACGTCCGGACAGGTGGCGGGCTGCGACGTCGGCGGCTTCGGCGGTTCGGGAACCGGCTTCGGCACCCGCAGCCGCCCGGCGAGCAGGAACCAGAGCAGGATCACCACGACGACGATCAAGGCGACTACCGCGAGCGCCACCAGGCACCCCACCGGCCGGAGCCGGCGGGGTCTCGAACCGAGACGAGCACTCACTAGCAGTAGTTCTGCTTGGCCGTCTGGATGTAGATCTGCCCGGCCTGCTCCACCGGCATCTTGGCCGGGTCGAAGGAGGGATCGGAACCGGCCATGGCGTTGACGAACGTGGTCATGTCCGCCTCGGAGGCGCCCGCGGCGACGCCCTGGCAGACGTAGCTGCCGATGCTGAGCGCGATGTCCGGGCTGGACGGGTTCACGCCCTGCGCCTTCAGCGCCTCGAGGAACTTGCGGTCCTTCTCGGTGAGGTTGGAGGTGTCGGCGGGCGGCACTTGGTTCGTCGGCACGGGCTGCGGGCGCTCCGGCGCGGCGGTGTCGGCAGGCGGCGGAGCCTGCTCGGGCGCGGGGGCCGGGGTCTCCTGGTGGCCTTCGTGGCCGCCCTCGGCCGGAGTTGTCGGCGCGGCGGGGGCTTGGGTCTGCGTTACCGCCGTCGTCGTAGGCGGCAACGTGGGCGTGCTCGTCGCGGTCGAGTCGTTGTCACCGCAGGCGGCGAGCAGGCCGGTTGCGGCGATCGCCATGGCAACGCCGAGTACCTTTCCACGGGTCCGATGCATGAAATTCAGTCCTCGATCTGTCGGCAAGGGGGATCGGTCGCCCCCAGGGTAATGGCAACGACGCACCGGCCGACGGCAGTCAGCCAACAGACCGGTCGGAATTAAAGGCCGTGAACCTCCGCTTTGCCGCCCCGCACCGTGATGAACCCGGCCTGGAAGTTCTGCCGCACCCCGCCCGGAATCGCGAACTCGTCGCTGATCGGATAGCCGAGTTTGCCGTTCTCGAAGCCGACACTCTGCCAGGCGTCCATCATCGCTCCGTTGCGCACTGCCCACGCGCCCGACAGCGGACTCCAGTAGATGTTGCCGCCCTCGAATCGGCTGTAGCGGCCGAGGTCCTTCAGCGGAAGTTCTTCCTTCGCAGGGAATCCGAGCCAGCTGTTCTCGAATCCCAGCTGGGCGTACTTGCCGAGGATCAGCCCCTGCACCAGGTGCACGCCGGTCGCGGCGCTGTAGTAGAACGGGCCGTTTTCGAAGGCCTGCACGGCGCCGTCCCTGTTCGGCGTCTTGACCTCCGGTGCGGTCGGATAGCCCGCCGGTCCGCGCTCGAAGCCCTGCCTGCCCCATTCGTCGAGGATCGCGCCGCGCACCACTTGGGCGCCGGTCTGTGGCGTCCAATACAGCGAGCCGTGCTGGAACGACTGGAACCATCCGCGGCCGTCGGGCAGCACGTGTTCGCGGCCGGTCGGGAGGCCGAGCGGGCCCGCGGGTCCGTGCGCCGCCTGGTAGCCGCCACCGATCAAGCCGCCGACCGCGTGCGCGCCGGTCTCCGGCGAGAAGAACACGCGACCGCCGTGAAAGTCCTGCGCGACGCCGCCCGCCACCTGGTACTCCCCGGTGAGGCACTCGCCGAGCCAGCCGTTGGCGCCCAGCGCGGCGCCGATCGACGCCGAGGGCGCGCACGCGGGCTTGTCGGCTTCCACCCCGAGCGCGGACGCCGCCTGCGTCCAGGACTGGCGCATCTCGAAATCCCAGTAGGGCCACGAGTGGGTCCCGGACGGGCGGTAGTTGACCTGCACCGGAATGGACAACTTGGCCAGCTTGGTGACGAAGTTCTCCGAGGTGAGCCGGGACAGGATCTCCAGACCCATGCCCGCGTAGTTCGTGCTCACGCCGGGAATGCCGGAGTCCAGATCGAACGGTCCGGTGGCGCCGCTGCCACTGGAGACGTAGAGGCTGGTGCCCTTCAGCCGGTCGGCGAGCACGTACGGATCGTGGTTCTCCCACTCCTGGCTGATCGGCGGGCCCCACATCGCGGCCGAGTCGAAACCGCCCGCCTCGAGCATCGCGAACTCGATGGCCTGGGGCATGCCGAGGGTGGTCGTGGTGAGGAAGCCCGAGTACGAGGCGGCGTACTTGACGAAACCCGGGTTGCGTCCGGCCAGGAACATCGCCGCCGTGCCGCCCATCGAAAGACCCTGCATGCCGCGCACATCGGTGGCCCGCCACTGGCTCTCCAGCAGCGGCGGCAGCTCCTTGGTGAGGAAGGTCTCCCACTTGTAGTTCTTGCCGTTGTTCGGCTGCAGCCAGTCGGAGTAGAAGCTGGCCTGGCCGCCCACCGGCAGCACCACGGTGACGTTCTTGTCGGCGTAGAACGCGGCCGCGCCCGCGTCCTTGGTCCAGCCGCTCTCGTCCTCGGTGGCGCGCAGGCCGTCGAGCGTGAACAGCACGGGGAACCTGGCGTCCGGGCGGGCGTTCCAGTCCCTGGCCAGCAGCAGCTGTACCTGCACGGGCGCGCCCATGGACGGCGAGTTCACCCACAGTGCCACCCGGCGGTCGCCGAGCCAGATCACGTTCTGCACCGTGGCCTCGGCGGGTACGGTCGCGGGCTGGGCCGCGGCGGGCGCGGTCAGTGGGCCGGCTCCCGCGGCGAGCGGTAGCACCAGGGCGGTAGCTAGCAGGGCGAACCGGCCGCGCGTCGCGCGTCCGCCGCGTCGTCGGATCCTCCCCCACCTACCACACGCAACTCCAGCCATTGGAGCTTTCTACCCCCGCACACCTGCGGTTTCCGGTAGACGCGCCCATAGCAAAATGCTGTGACTGGTTTTTCCGATCGGTCGACGGCGTGTCGCCGGAAAAACGACGACGCCGCCGCTTCGACGAGGAAGCGGCGGCGTCGCTGGCGTTGTTCAGTGCGAGGTGATCACCAGGCGCCGGTGGCGTCCAGGATGCCCTTGCGGGAGTTCCACAGCTGGCCCTCCCAGTACTTCCAGGAGTGGGTACCCGCGGCCGGGAAGTCGAAGAAGGCCGGGATGCCCAGCGAGCCGAGGCGAACCTGGAACGCGCGGGTGTTGACCAGCGACAGGGCCTCGAGCGCCATCGCGTTACCGGTGTTGAACAGGCCGACCGGCGAGTTCGGGCGGTCGAACTGACCGGGCAGACCCGACGCCGCCGAGATGTACATCGGCAGGCCCTTCAGCTGCGGCGCGAACACGAAGGGGTCCATCCGCAGCCACTGCGGGCTCCACGGCGCGGCCATCGAGTCGACGTTGTAGCGGCCCGCGTCCAGCATCGCGATGCGGATCGCCTCGCGCATGCCCGGCGCCGAGATGTTCAGGTAGCCGGAGTAGGAACCGGCGAACTTGAACTGGTCGCGGTGGTAGGCCGCCAGGGCCAGTGCCGCGCTACCGCCCATGGACAGGCCGATGACCGCGTTGTTGGTCTTGGAGACGCCGTAGCCCGCGAGGAAGTTCGGCAGCTCGTTGGTCAGGAAGGATTCCCACTTGTAGGTGGTCTTCTGACCGTTGGTGTTGCTGGGCGCGTACCAGTCGGCGTAGAAGCTCGACTGACCGCCGACCGGCATCACCAGGGTGATGTTGTCGTTCTTGAACTGGTCCATGGCGTTCGTCTCGAACGACCAGGCATTGCGGTCGTCACGAGCGCGCAGGCCGTCGAGCATGTACAGCGCCGCGTTGCCGCCGCGCGATGCCCACTGCACCTGAACCTTGATCGGACCCATCTGCGACGGGACCATCAACTCCTCGTAGCCGCCCGCGGGAGCGCGCAGCACGGGGGCGTGCGCGGGAGCCGCGGTGGCGATGGTCGGGGAAGCCAGTCCGGCGGCGATCGGCAGCGCTAGCGCAGCGGCACCGACAGCCAGAATTCGTTGACGCCAACCCCGAGGTGCGTCTCGCCGACCCGACTTGACACTCTTCGGCGCGGCGGCCCTGCCGAAACGCATGAATCCTGCTCTCTTTCTGCTGTTGCGGTGCCACCGCGCCGAGCCGGCGGGGCGACACCCGTGCTGCCAACGAGACGCACGTCACACCGACACCGGTACCCGACATTCCGGCATCAATCGACGGCGCTACAACGATCTGGTCACACTTGCGCTCGCAGGAGGATATTCGACGTCCGAATCCTTAGCAAGACTGCGGCTCGACCGGGTGGTCGAAATCCGCCCGCGCACAATCTGTGATCGTGCGGTGACCCTACCGCGTTCCAGCAGTGATGTCGTCCCCGACTGCCGAATTTGTTACGTCATCCAAGATGCGCGCTCATATCCGGCAACATCGCCAGCAGCTGATCCTGCCAGTAATGCCAGTTGTGGACGCCGACCTCCGGGTAGCTGTAGATCACGTTCGCGCCGCCGAGGCTGTCCATCTTGGACTGGAAAGCGCGGGTGTTGGCCAGCGCGAGCGACTCGAGCGCCCTGGCGTTGTTGAGGTGATACAGGTCGATCGGCGCATTGATCACGTCACGCGGTCCGCTCTGGCCGCTTCCCGCCGAGACCCAGAGCCGAGTTCCGTTCTGCCGCAGCAGCTGCGCGAACATGAACGGATCGTGGCGCAGCCAGCGCGGATCCCACGGCGGCCCCCACATGGCGTCGATGTTGAAACCGCCCGCGTCGAGCAGCGCGAGCCGCAATGCCTCGCGCATGCCCGGCGCGGAAATGTTCAGATATCCGGAATACGAACCCGCGTAACGGAATTGATCGGGGTGATAGGCGGCCAACGCGAGCGCGGCGCTGCCGCCCATGGACAGACCGAATACGCCGTTGCCGCTCGGATTGAAACCGAGGCGGTCGCGCAGCGCCCAGCGCAGGTTCTCGGTGAGGAACGTTTCCCACGCGTAGGCGACCGTCTGACCGTTGGTGTTGCTCGGTGCGATCCAGTCCGAATAGAAGCTGGACTGGCCGCCGATCGGCATCACCACGTTGATGTTCCACTGCGTGAGGGTCCGTGAGATGTCGGTGTCGATCTCCCAGCCGCTCAGGTCGTTGCGGGCGCGCAATCCGTCCAGCGCGTAGACGACGCGATGGGTGTTGCCGTCGGCCGCCCGGAAAATCCGGTTCTTGACCGGACCCATGCTGGAGTCGACCCAGAAATCGAAACCCGCCGGATCGAAACTCGCCGCGGCCGGGACGCTCATCCCCGCCGTCGCGGCGCCGAAAGGCACCGCAAGCGCGAGCGCCAGGCCCGCGACCGAACGCCGTAACCAACGCCGCGGAGAACGTCCGCCGGCAACCGCATCGCTTATCCCGTGAACTCGCATCGACCAGACCTTTCGCCCGCGCGGTCACCGTTGACCGCAACTGTCGTGCATGAGGATCGCCATTCGGCGCCGAGAACCTCCAGGAGCGCGGGTTTCGGCGGTACTGCTCTTCTATATGCGGATATTCGATGCAGACGCCCGCAAAACTCGCTGCGATATCGGATCGTGACCAAAACCGGACATCGGCCGGTGCCGGCCCCGCCGGGGCGGCCCCTTGCTCAGGGAGTCGGTCGCCCTTGGGCCGCCAGCGATTGTCCAGCCAACCGGAAACGGCGGACCGCCCGGAGCGAGATGGCTCCGGGCGGTCCTCGGTGAAAGCTCAGCCGATGTTCGCGGACAGGTCCGGAATCATGCGGTTCACCTCGTCGGCCCAGTTGTTCCAGGCGTGAATGCCGTACGCCGGGAACGAGTAGACGGCATTGCCGCCGCCGAGCGTCGCCATGCGCGCCTGGAAGGCCCGGGTGTTGACCAGCGCGAGCGCCTCGAGCCCCATGCCGTTGAGGGTATTGAAGCTCGGCGAATCGGTGGCCGCGGGCAGGCCGCTTGCCGCCGCAACCCACAGGCGGGTGCCGTTGCGAATCAGGTTGGGCGCGAACACGAACGGGTCCATCCGCAGCCACTGCCTGCCCCACGGCGGCGCCATCGAGTCCACGTTGTAGCCGCCCGCGTCGATCATGGCCACGCGGATCGCCTCGCGCATGCCAGGGGCGGAGTTGTTCAGGTAGCCGGAAAGCGAACCCGCGAAACTGAATTGGTCCGGGTGGTAGGCGGCCAGGGTCAGCGCGGCGCTACCGCCCATCGACAGACCGAACACACCGTTGCGGTTCGGGTTGAAACCGAGCCGGTCGCGCAGCGCCGAGCGCAGGTTCTGGGTCAGGAAGGTCTCCCACTGGTACCGGTAGCTCTTGCCGGGACCGCCCGCGAGCACGTTCATCGCGCCGGAGCCGGAGCTGGAGCCGGAGCCCGCGGGAATGCCGAGGAACTCGCTCGGCGCGTTCCAGTCCGCGTAGAAGCTGGACATGCCGCCGACCGGCATCACGACGTTGATGTTCTGGCTGGCCAGAAGCGCGGGGATGTTGGTCTCGATTTCCCAGCCGTTGAGGGTCTCGGGAGCCCGCATGCCGTCGAGGACGTAGACCACGCGGTTGGTGTTGCCGTCCGCGGCGCGCAGGACGCGGGACTTGATCGGGCCCATGCCCGAATCGACCCAGAAGTCGAAGGCGGCCGGATCGAAGCCCGCCGAGGCCGTCGCTCCGGTGCCCGCTACGGAGACCCCGAGTGGCGCCAACATCGCGATCGCGACTCCGAGCGCCCACGTCCGCATCCGTGTTCCTGACGACGATCTACGGGCGCGGTGTTTCCAGCGGGCAGTACGCATTTCGACTCGACCTTTCCTCGACGACCGGAGGAAGGCAAACAGTAAGCAACTCCACCAGCCCCCACATCGGGCACAAGATCACGCGTCCGCACGGGAAACGGACGCTTCGACCTCTGTGCATGCTTTCTGTGTATCAATCGGCAGTGGATGCTTCTTTGTTGCTGGAAAGTGATACAGGCCACAAGGATTCGTGGTTTGCCCACTGTCGATCCGTTGTCCACCCCGGTTGCGGACGACACGCTCAGCGCACGAAAAACCGCCCGGCGCGAGAGCGCCGGGCGGCTTCGGGTCGAACAGGCGAATCAGCCGATGTTGGCCGAAAGGTCCGGAATCATCCGGTAGACCTCGGACTCCCAGTTGCGCCAGTTGTGGATGCCGACGGACGGGAAGCTGTAGGTCACGTTGCCCGCGCCCAACGTCATCATCCGCACCTGGAAGGCCCTGGTGTTGACCAGCGCGAGTGTCTCCAGCGGCACGCCCTGGATGACGTCCATCGGCGAGTGCACGTCACCCGCGGCGGGCAGACCGCTGCCCGCGGCGATCCACAGGCGGGTGTTGTTGGCCTTGAGCTGTGGTGCGAACACGAACGGGTCCATGCGCAGCCACTGCGGGCCCCACGGCGGCGCCATCGCGTCGATGTTGTAGCCACCGGCGCTCAGCATCGCCACGCGCAACGCCTCTCGCATGCCGGGCGCGGAGATGTTCAGGTAGCCGGAGTAGGAACCGGCGAAGCTGAACTGGTCCGGGTGGTAGGCCGAGAGCGTCAGCGCGGCCGAGCCGCCCATCGACAGACCGAACACGCCGTTGCGGTTCGGGCTGAAACCGAGCCGGTCGCGCAGCGCCCAGCGCAGGTTCTCGGTCAGAAAGGTCTCCCACTTGTAGGTGCTGACCTTGCCCACGGTCTCGTTCCAGCCGGACGAACCGGTCATCGAGGAGCCCGAAGACGAGCCCGAGGGGCCCGAGCCGGTCGGAATGCCGAGGAAGGTGCTCGGCGCGTTCCAGTCCGCGTAGAAGCTCGACGGGCCGCCAACCGGCATGACCACGTTGATGTTCCACTTGCTGAGTTCGCGGGCGACCTCGGTGTCGATCTCCCAGCCGCTCAGGTCACCGCGGGCGCGCATACCGTCCAGCGCATACACCACGCGATGGGTGTTGCCGTCGGCCGCACGGAAGATTCGCGACTTGATGGGCCCCATGCTGGAGTCGACCCAGAAGTCGAATCCCTCCGGGTTGAACGCCGCTGAGGCAGTGGCGCCCCCACCTGCCACCGACGCCCCGAGCGGTAGCACGACTGCCATCGAAACCAACATCGACTTCTTGAGCCATCCACCGGCTCTACGAGCACGCAGGCGACCAGCCCATGTCCTGCGCGCGATCACGCCTCGCATCTGTGTTTTCGGCCTTTCCCTACATGCGACCGGAGAGGGCCGCGACTCGACGGAGACCGCCGGTCACCGCCCACGACGAGTGGACACCCCGGCGGGCGTACCGGATGAGCCTAACCCGCTATCGATGCCAGGGCGTTATCAAAAAGAGATAAAGCGGTGTACACCACGTTTATCAGAATGTCATGAGAAGCCACTGGACCCACGGTGATCCGTGGGCCCAGTGTGACTCAGGAGGTGGCTCGGGAGCTCAGTTCGGCGGCTGCGGGAAGGGGTCGACCAGCCCGCAGCGCTGGATCTCGTACTTCGGCACCCGCTCGATCCGGTACTTGGCGAACGACAGCGCGTTGCGCACGTTGTGCCGGAAGCGCTCGAAGGTCAGCGGATCGCGCGAGGAGAGCAGTAGCGCCTGGGTGTCCGGACAGGACATCGCCGTGCGGGCCTGGACGACCCACTTCTCGTCCAGATACCAGGGCATCCACGGCTTCCTGTCGACCATGCCCGCATCCACGAGGACCCAGTCCGGGTACAGGTTCTTGTCGTGGCCGATGCGGCCGTCGGCCAGGCGCTCGGTGTGCGCGGCGAGCGGATAGGCCAGGCCCATCTGATCGATGACGCGCACGTCGAGCGGGACGTTCATGCTGGTCATGCCCAGGTTCAGGAAGTACACCGTGTGGCCGGCGCCGCCGTCGGGGATGGGCTGCGGCGGCGGTGCGATGTACCAGAACATGAACGACGGCGAGTTCAGCAGCAAGCCACCGTCCGGCGTCTCCTGGATGTTGTTCACCATGGCCCGGATACGCGGGTAGTCGAGGTAGTCCTCGGCCAGGATCGGGTGGTCGTGGCCGGTGTTGAGCACGTAGTAGACGCGCTCGTCGACGATGCCGGACGAGCTGATCTTGGTGCCGGTCTTGATGGCCGTGGTGCCCGAGGCGAACAGCGCCCAGCCGAGCGTGCCGAGCCAGGCGATCAGGATCACCGCGAACGACCAGTTCGCCGCGCGCAGCCCGCCCTCGGGCAGCCGCAGCGGGATCACCGCGACCGGAAGCAGCAGCAGGAACAGCTGCGGAAGCAGCATGCGGCCGTGCATGAAGTCACCACCGACCCGCAGCGCGTAGACGGTCAGCAGGAACCCGCTGACCAGCACCATGGTGACCACCGCGGCGGGCGAACGCAGCCACGCGCTGAACCGGCCGAGCCGTCCCTGCGCAGCGGCGGTCCGGTCGCGCACCGCGGGCGCACCCGTCGCGCGGGCCGCGGCGACGCCGCCGATCAGCAGCACGAGCAGCGGAATCCACAGGAAGTACGGGCCGACCAGGTCCCACAGGTAGGTGAAGCCCTGGCTCCACTTCGCGCCGCCCGCGTCCTTCGCGACGGCGGTGTTCGGGTAGGGCAGGCCGTAATAACCCATCCGCCAGATCTGGTAGCCCAGCGGCACCAGGCCCGCGACGGCGACGAGGCCCGCGCGCAGCACGAGCGGGCGGAGTCGGGTCTCCGGCATCGGCGCGAAGAAGATCATCAGCAACGCCAGTCCGCCGACCAGCGTCATCTCCGGCCGGATCAGCGGGGCCAGTCCGGCGAAGAACACCAGACCGAAGAATCCGGCGAGGCGCACCCGCTCGGCCTGCGCCCAGCGCAGCATCAACCACCACAGCGCACCGAGCCAGCAGACGACCAGACCGCTCTCCAGGCCGGAGGTGGCGTAGTCGCGGGCGGGCGGCACCGCGATGTAGACCAGCGCGCCCGCGGGCAGCAGCAGCGCCGACTTCGTGCCGCCCCACAGCCGGGCCGTGCCGAGCATGGCGAACACCATCGCGGCCACCGAGAGCGTCAGCGCGATGCCGAGCACCACGTACTCGAGGCGCGCCTGGGTCAGCCAGCTGAAGAACCACACGATGTAGGTCCACGCCGTGCTGGTGTTGGTCTCGACCCGCTCGTCCATGTTGAACACCGGGCCGTGACCTGCCATCAGGTTGCGCACGGTGCGCAGCACGATCAGGCCGTCGTCGGCGATCCAGCGCCGCTGCCAGCCGCCGATCGCGAAAAGCGCCGCGGTGAGCGCGATCCCACCGACGAACGTGGCTCGGGATAGGCGTAGGAACGACGAGGCGGACCGCGCCTGCATGTGCGCAGGGCGTCCCGCCTCGTCTTCAGTTCGCTCCGCTCCCTCTACCAACATCTCGTCAGGTGAGATAGACAGCGACACCTACCGCTCCGATCCAGGCGATTGCGAGGAACTGGAGGACGCGATCCCCCAGCGCGATCTCTTCGGGTTCTCCGGCCTCTCCACCGTCGACGTCGACCGCGTACCGCAGGATTGCGATGGTAAACGGGATCATCGAGATGGCGAACCAGGTGGTGTCGTTGGCACGATCCTGCTCGAAGGCCCAGAGCCCGTAGAACACCACGACCGCGGTAGCCGCCAGCGTCCAGATGAAGCGCAGGTAGGTGGGTGTGTAGTACTCCAGCGACTTGCGGATCTTGGCGCCGGTGCCCAGCGCGATCTGCAATTCGGCGTAGCGCTTGCCCGCCGCCATGAACAGCGAGCCGAACGACATGACCAGCAGGAACCACTGCGAGAGCGGAATGCCCGCCGCCGCGCCGCCCGCGACGGCGCGCAACAGGAACCCACTCGAGACGATGCAGATGTCCAGCACCGCCTGGTGCTTGAGCCCGAAGCAGTAGGCCAGCTGGATGCCGATGTAGACCGCCATCACCACGGCCAGCTGCCAGGCCGCGAGGAACGAGCCGACGATCGAGCCGACCAGCAGCACCGCGGCGAGGCCGTAGGCCAGGTTCACCGGGACGATGCCCGCGGCGATGGGCCGGAACCGCTTGGTCGGGTGGGCCCGGTCGGCCTCCACGTCCAGCGCGTCGTTGACCAGGTAGATGCCCGAGGCCGCCATGCAGAACATCACGAAGGCGACCCCGACGTGGGCGAGCACGTCGATCTCGGTCGCCGAGCCCGCGGCGAGCGGGGCGGCGAGCACGAGGACGTTCTTGACCCACTGACGCGGCCGGACGGCCTTGATCAAACCACCCGCCAGCGTCTTGGGCGGCCCCTTGACAACGGCCTCTGCCAGATCGGCGCCGGTCGGCTCTTCACTCATGTCAACCAAGGCCTTTTCTTGTGCGAACGGTGTTTGATTTGCGGCGCTCCCGGTGCCCTGCATGGTTACGCAAGCTACCTCCTCCGGGCCCGTCGCTCGCGCCGCGGGTCGAGTCTCTTTTCGGCGGCGAGCAGGGCAGCGGCGGACGCGGCACCGAGCGCGGATCCGGCGAGCACGTCGGAGGGATAGTGCACCCCGAGTACGACTCGGGAGAGCAACATCGGTGGTACGAGCACCGCAGGCAAGGGTAGCCCGGTGAGTCTGCCGAGCAACACCGCAGCCGCCGTCGTGGAGGTGGCATGCGAGGACGGGAAACTCAGCTTGCTCGGCGTCCCCACGTTGACCTGCACCGACGGATCGTTCGGGCGCGGGCGCCTGACCACGCGCTTGATCACGATGGAGGCCGCGTGCGCGCCGACCGCGCCCACCGCGACCCCGGCCCACTGCCGCCGCCGCGGCTTGTCGAGCAACCAGCCGGCTGCCGCGATGCCGACCCAGCCGAGCGCGTGCTCGCCGAAGTGCGACATGCCGCGGGCGGCCGAGACGACCGTCGGGTTGGCGCCGATGCTCGCCTGCACGGCGTTGATGATCGTGACCTCCGGCGGCCGGGTGGCCGAATCCTGGAGGCTGGGGTTGACCGCACTCACTACTTGGTTCCGTTCTCGTCGATGCCGAAAGCCTTCTCCCAAGCCGCGGTGCTGGTGAGCCGCGGGTGCGCGGCGCGGTAGCGCTGCTGCATCTCGGGGAAGCGGGCCGCGAGTTCCTTGCGCAGCCGGATGGCCTCCTTGAACAGGGCCAAGGCCTGGCGCGGGTCGCGCTTGCGGTAGACGACGCCGCGTCCGTCGGCCGTGGTGACGGTGACGCCGTCGACCTGCGAGAGCAGGAACCAGCGCGCGTCCAGCGTCGGCACGTTCAGCTGCGGGGTCTGGTGGTGTTCGGTGTGCGCCGGGCGCAGGTTGTGCACCAGGCCCTTGGCCAGCCGGACGACCTTCGCGATCGGGTTCGACGGCTCGCCCACCGCACCGACGCCGATATGGCTGGCCAGCGGCAGCTCGGTGGAGGAGGGCAGGATCACCGCGTCCGGGTACTGCTTGCGCAGTTCGTGCACCGCGCCGAGCGCGCTGGGCAGCAACTGGAACAGCCGCTCCGGGCCCGCGAGGAAATCACGGATGGCGAGGTTCTGGATCGCCACCGTCGAGTACTCCAGGCAGAGCAGGTGCTTGAGCGTGGCCTTGACGGTGTTGACGACCATGCCGCGCCCGTCGCCCGGCATGTGCAGCGAGGCGACCACCAGGCGGTTGCGCAGGTGGAAGTACGCCTGCCAGTCGATGGCGTCGTCCTTGTCGCTCCAGGCCATGTGCCAGACCGCCGCGCCGGGCAGGGTGACGGTCGGGTAGCCGGCGTCGCGGGCGCGCAGGCCGTACTCGGCATCGTCCCACTTGAGGAACAGCGGCAGCGGCTGGCCGATCTCCTCGGCGACCTGGCGCGGGATCACGCAGGTCCACCAGCCGTTGAAGTCGACGTCGATGCGCCGGTGCAACAGCTTGGAGTTGTCGCGGTCGCGCAGCGGGTACTTGGAGAAATCGTGGTCGTATTCGACGTTCGGGGCCGCCGTCCACATGAAGATGCTCCGGTCGACCACCTCGCCCATGACGTGCAGGTGCGAGCGCTCCTGCAAGTTGAGCATCTGCCCGCCGACCAGCATCGGCGACTTGGTGAACCGGGAGAAGGCCAGCGCGCGCAGGATCGAGTCCGGCTCGATCTCGATGTCGTCGTCCATGTAGACGATGTACTGGGCGTCGGTGGTCTTCAACGCCTCGTACATGACCCGGCTGTAGCCGCCGGAACCACCGAGATTGGGCTGGTCATGGATGGCGAGCCGGTCACCGAGCACGGCGGCGGCCTCGGCGAAACCGGGCTCGTCGACGACCTTCTTGGTGCCCTGGTCGGGGATGATGACGGCCTTGATCTTCTCCAGCACCAGCGGGTCGGCGCCGAGGGCGCCGAGGGTCTTCACCGCGTCGGTGGGCCGGTTGAAGGTGGGCATGCCGACCGCGATGCTGCCATCGCCCGGCGCCTCGACCGGGGCGTACCAGCCGCCGGAGAGCAGCGTGACCGCCGTGTCGGTGGTGATGTCGAACCAGATCCAGCCGCCGTCCTCGAACGGGGCGAGCTCGGTCTCGAACTCCACCGTCGTCGAGTCGGCGCCCGACGCGACCGCGAACTCCTTGCCCTGCACGTGGATTCGCGAGCCGTCGGCCTTGGAGCGGTACATGTCCACCCGGCCGTGTCCGGCCAGCTCCAGCCGCAGCACCACCGAGGTCAGCACGCTCCAGCGACGCCAGTAGCTGGCGGGCAGCGCGTTGAAGTAGGTGCAGAACGAGACCTCGGACTCCGCGCCGATGGACAGCGAAGTGCGGGTGGTCGCGTGCGCGCGCTTGGCGTTGGTCGCTGATTCCTCCAGGTAGAGGGTGCGCACGTCGAGGGGCTCACCCGGCCGGGGCAGGATGATGCGCTGCAGCAGCGATTTCGCGCGGGTCTCGGTCGTCATGTCTTCCAACATCGGTGAAGAGGTCATTCTGCTCTACGCCTCCTGATCGACGAGAGGCGCGCCCGATTCCAGATGCGGACGCAGCACATTCTCGAACATGCTCAGCGCGGAGCCGATGGCCATGTGCATGTCCAGGTACTGGTAGGTGCCGAGGCGGCCGCCGAAAAGCACCTTCGCCGCGGCCGTCTCCTGCTTGGCGCGCTCGCGGTAGGCGAGCAGCTTGGCGCGGTCTTCCGGGGTGTTGATCGGGTAGTACGGCTCGTCGCCGGTCTGCGCGAAGCGGGAGTACTCGCGCATGACCACCGTCTTGTCGGTGGGGTACTCACGCTCGGGGTGGAAGTGGCGCGGCTCGATGATGCGGGTGTACGGCACGTCCGCGTCGTTGTAGTTCATCACCGAGGTGCCCTGGAAGTCACCGGTCTCGAGCACTTCGGTCTCGAAGTCGATGGTGCGCCAGCCGAGTTCACCCTCGCTGTAGTCGAAGTAACGGTCCAGCGGGCCGGTGTAGACCACGGGGGCGTCGGGGTTCTGGGCGCGCAGTTCGTCGCGGACCTCGAACCAGTCGGTGTCCAGCCGGACCTCGATGCGTTCGGAGGCGGCCATGTTCTCCAGCCACTTCGTGTACCCCTGGGTGGGCAGACCCTCGAAGGTGTCGTTGAAGTAGCGGTTGTCGAAGTTGTAGCGCACCGGGAGGCGGGTGATGTTGCCCGCGGGCAGTTCCTTGGGGTCGGTCTGCCACTGCTTGGCGGTGTAGTCGCGGACGAACGCCTCGTAGAGCGGGCGGCCGATCAGCGAGATGGCCTTCTCCTCGAGGTTCTGCGCGTCCTTGGTCTCGACCTCGGCGGCCTGCTCGGCGATCAGCGCGCGCGCCTCGTCGGGGGTGAAGTAGCGGCCGAAGAACTGCGAGATCAGGCCGAGGCCCATCGGGAACTGGTAGGCCTGCCCCTTGTGCATCGCGAATACGCGGTGCTGGTAGCCGGTGAACTCGGTGAACTGCGTGACGTAGTCCCAGACCTTCTTGTTCGAGGTGTGGAACAGGTGCGCACCGTACTTGTGGATCTCGATCCCGGTTTCCGGTTCCGGCTCCGAGTAGGCGTTGCCGCCGAGGTGGTAGCGGCGGTCTAGCACCAGCACGCGTTTGCCGAGGATATTGGCGGCGCGTTCGGCAATGGTCAGTCCGAAGAAGCCGGACCCGACGACGATCAGATCGAACTGTGCGGAGGGGTTGGCGGAGTTACCGGGGGACGATGCGACGGTCACGGGAGCCCAGAGTATCGGAAGTCCGCGCGCGGTCCCGGGGGAAGGCGGCCGGGGATGGTGGCAACCGGAATTTCCCGCGTTGTTCGCCGAAACGGCTACGTCGCGGCCATGAAGGCGCTATTACATAGGCACCCGAACTGAACATTCGTCCAGTTATGCCGCTGCGTTGGTCCATCGCAGCACCAACGATCGATCGACCGGATGGCTCGCCATGCGTATTCCACGCCTCCTCGCCCCGCTCACCGGTGCCCTCGCCCTGTGCGCGATCCTCGGCACCAGCGTCCTCGTCCCCGGGACCGCCCGGGCAGCCGACGATTCCCTGGCCGCGACGCCCGTCACCGACGGCGCCGCACTCTGCGTCACCGGCGCACCCACCTTCGACGACGTGGTCACCGCGGCCGCGACCGCCGTGCGCACGCTGGTCCCGCCGGAGCAAGTCGCGGGCTACGACCGCCAGGTCGCCGACTTCCGCGCCACCCTCGCCGCCGTGCGGGTGCACCGCGACGGCCTGCCCATGCATCCGGCCGCCGTCGGCGAACGACCGGACTTCCTAGACGACCCGATCGTCACCTATGTGGTCAACGGCCTGGACGCGGTGCGCACCGGCCGCATCCACGAGACCATGTCGGTCTCCCACCTCACCGTGAACGACGCCATCGAGGTGTTCGTGCTGGCGACCAGGATCGTGAAGATCCCGGCCCAGCTGGTCGCCAGCATGGTGCCCACCGTCGGCTTCTTCCTGAAGCCGATCGTCGGCGCGATGTTCAACGGCGTGAAAGCGGTGAGCCGCAAGGTGCAGGAGTTCATCGCGGCCAACTGCGCGGCGCCGAACGCCTACCCGCGGCTCGAGCTGGACGAATACCCGATCGAGCGTGTCGAACTGCCCGCGCCGCTGATCGACCTCGCCAACGCCCTGGTGCGCGCCGACGGCACCTGCACCCCGCTGGCCGAGCTCACCACCGCCGCTCTGGTCGAACGCACCAGGACCTACCTCGACACCGCGGGCCTGCCGCTGGACCGGCCCGCGATGCACGCCGCCGCCGACGCGATGCAAGCGTTCCTCAGCGAGAACCGGGTCGCCGAACTCGCTCTGCTGCGCCGCACCGAGGAACTCGGCCCGCTGGTGCACGCCCTCGACTACGGCCCGCTGACCTTCCTCACCAACCTCGGCTTCAGCCTCTACGAGGGCCGCGCGCTGAACACCGTGCCGCTCGCCGAGATACGCGTCGAACACGCGCTGGACCTGGCCACCCTCACCCTCGACATCACCGGCCTGCTCCTCACCGCAGGCAACATGGCCCTCGGCTTCACCGGCGTGGCCTCCAGCGTCACCACCCCCCTCTCGATCATCCAAACCCTCGCCTTCGCCCCCACCACCTACGGCACACCGATCCTCAAGGGAGTCATGCAATCCATGTGCGCCGCATAGGTCTTCGCAGACGGTGCGTACTCCTCGCAGAGGTTGCAGCCTCTGCGAGGAGTCCCGGCGATCTGCGAAGTCGGTTCGTCTGGTTCAGGATGGGAAGCCGATGTACGGCCGGCCTGTCGGTCCGCTTCGGTAGCGATCAGTAGTACGGGTACGGCGGGTGGCCGTAGGGCGGGGCGGGTGGATACGTGGGTGGGTAGGCCGGTTGACGGCGGGCGGCGATCCATCGGCCCGTCGGGCTCGCGACCGTGAGACCGAAGATGGTGCCGGACAGCAGAAGTGGCATTCCGCCCGCGACGCCGCCGATGGCGACCAGCACGAAGGCGCCGAGCAGGGCGATCGAGGACAACCCGATGATGATCACGCGACCCGCCGTCTGCCGCATGAAAAGCAGCAGCGCGCCGAGCAGCCAGAGCATCGCGACCAGCGCTCCGACGCCGATGCCGACGAACGCGACGGGCTCCACCTCGTTGTCCGGGTCGAGCGCCGCGACGAGGCCGACGACCACGCCCAGCGTGCCGAGCAGGCCGACGAGCGTCGACAGCACCCCTGCGGTGATCGCGGTGGCGCCGGTGGGCGCGGGCGGCGGATAGCCGTAACCCGGCGGGCTGTACGGGTAGTTCATTCGAGATCCCCCTCGCGGCTCGCGCGATCAGCGCGTGCCGATACGTTCAGTAGTGCGGATACTGCGGCGGGCCATACGCGTACGGCGGCGGGCCGTACATCGGCGGGGCGGCCGGGGTCCGGCCTGCGGCGACCCAGCGGGCGGTGGAGCCGACGGCGGCGAGGATGCCGGTGAGCAGGGGCAGGCTGACGCCGAGCGCCAAACCGACGGTGGCGGCGCTGGATTCGCTGAGCATGCCCGCGTCTTCGATGACGCCGAGGCTGACGAAGCCCTGAATCACAGCCAAGGTGCAGGCCACTACGATCAGGGTGCGTCCAGCGCCTTTGCGGGCCAGCAACAGGATTCCACCGAGCAACAGCATGGCCGCGATACCGCCCGAGGTCGCGACCACGGCGTAGAACTCGGTCTCGGTCGGGCCGGTCGCGGAGCTGCCGATCGACCGGCGCACGTCCTCGAGCCTTTGCAGCGCGAAGAAACCGCTGATCGCCGTGAAGCCTCCGTACGCACCGCCGAGCAGCGCGAGAACTCCCGCCATGATCGCGGTGCCCCCACTCGGCGGCGGCACGTATCCGTACGGCGGATACGCGGGATAACCCGGTGGTGGATACACGTCGAAACCCCCCTCGTTGCTGCGCGGTGAACTCTACAGCGCCAATGCTGGTGCGCTCGACCCCAATTCAGCTCGTCGGCGGCTGGCCGTAAGGCGCGGGTTGGCGCCGGGAGGCGATCCACCGGCCCGTCGGGCTCGTGACCGAGAGACAGAAGATGGCGCCGGACAGGACGAATGGGAGCCAGCCCATCACCCCGCCGAGGGCGGCGGCCAGAACGAATCCGCCGACCAAGCCGATCGAGGACAAGCCGATGAGGATGACGCGCCCCGCCTTCCGCCGCTTGAACAACAGCAGCGCACCGAGCAGCCAGAGCAGCGCGATCGCCGCACCGACGCCGAAGCCGATGAACGCGATGGGCCCGACTTCGCGAGCCGGGTCGCGCAGCGCCAGCACAAGGCCGAGGCCAACGCCGACCGCACTGAGCAAGCCGACGAGCGTCGACAGCATCGCCGCGGTGACCCCGGCCACCGCGGTGCTCGCGGTGATGCCGATCGGCGGTGCGCTCGACGAAGGGGCAGCCGACCGAATCGCCGCCGCGGCAAGGATCGCGATGACCGCGGGCAGCACCAATCCCGTGAGATTCACCAGCCATTCGCCGTGCACCATTGCGGTGACAGTGCCGGTCAGACCCGCGGTCGACGTGGCGATATCCACCGCGAGGCCGCCCTTCTCGGCCCAGTGGATGCCGTACTCGGATTCGTAGCCGCGGAGCGCGGCGAACACCCCGGCGATACCGACGACCGTCCAGACACCCGCGGCGACGAGCACCGTGAAGCGCCCGTCCTCGTCACCGCGCAGGGTCAGGACCGCGCCGTAGCCGAGCGCGAACACCAGCAGCAGGGTGCCGAGCGCCGTCGAGAACGCGAGCGAGTTGTCGTAGCGTTGCGGGTCGGAGAAGAAGCCGAAGGCGAGGACGAGCAGCCCGACCAGGTTCGCCGCCGCGCCGATGGCCGCGAACAGCGCCACCGCGGTCGCGAGCGCCCCTGCGGGCTCGGCCCGCTGAACGCCCGAACTCTCCTGGCTGTAGAGCATGCGTCTTGTCCCTCCGATTCGGTCGGTCGAACCCATAAAGTATGCGCACGAATTGCCCCGCGCGCGGCGTTCGGTCAGCGCGGCGATCACCCGCCACGCCGGGATCACCTCAGCGTGAACCCCGCCCGGCTTCTTGCCCGTGCACGTGTCTTCCCTCCGGCTTCGAGCGAACCCATGATCATGCACGCAAAAGCGCCCGCACGCGAATTCGCGTGCGGGCGCTTGATTCTCACTCCCGATCAACGGGGGACCACCGGGCGTGGCCGGTCGGTGCCCGCGCATGGCCGGAGCGAAGGCGGGGGTACGCCTACCGGAGGTTGGCCTCCGCGTAGACCTTCATCGCGTCGCGGACGAACGCCGCGGTGCCCTCGCCGTGCACGTCGTAGTTGACCGCGAATCGCGGGTCGGTGACGTACATTTCGCCGAGTCCGATGAAGGCTTCGGCCTTCACCGGACGGTCACCCCAGCCGTCGCCGACCCAGGCGCGGTGCCGGGCGGTGATGGCTTGGACCTCGTCGCTGTCCACCGGAAGCCCGGCGGCGTGTGCGCGACCGAAGTCGGCGGCGATGTCCAGCTGGGTCTGCTGGAAATCCTTCTTCTGCTGATCGCTGAGCGAACGCCACCAGCGGTCACCGCTTTCGTAGGCCTCCTTGCCCCAGCGTTCGATGACCTCGTCCTTGTACTGAGTGTGGTCGAACCCATCGAAAACTTCTGCTGCCACGAGTTTTTCACCTCTTTCCGTCTTCTGCAGCGTGTTGTGCACCGATTCGATCCGGCGTCGGATCCGATCCTGTTCCTGCCGAAGCAGTTCCAGGTGCGTACGCAGTGCGGCGGTGGCGTCCTGTTCGCCGGCGAGAACTTCGGCGATGACCGGGAGGCCGAGGCCGAGTTCCCGCAGCAGCAGGATGCGTTGCAACCGCACGAGGGAGTCCTGGTCGTAGTAGCGGTACCCGTTGGCGCCGGTCCGGCTGGGCGGCAACAGCCCGAGCTGGCCGTAGTGGCGCAGCGTGCGGCTGGTGGTACCGGCCGCCTTCGCCAGATCCTGGATGGACCATTCACCGGGCCGGGTGCCCGCGGTCATGACCAGGCCCTCCTTCCATTTCTCATCGGTGAAATCAGTCTGCAAGTTGACGCTACGTCAAGGTCAACCCGCTTTTCTCAGCTTTTCGTCCCCACCAGAATGCGCGCGGGGACGGCAGGCCGCTCGCCCTTTTCTGGTCCGTCGGCAGTGACGTCCTCGCCGACCTCGGCAGTCCCGCCGACCTTCGCTGCTTCGCTGACCACTGCGACGCCACCGTTGGAGGCCTTCGGCCGCGCGGTGGTCTGTCCGAGCAACGTGCCACCCAGCGCGATGACCATGCCGAGCACCTGCAGCGGAGTCAGCGCCTGTCCCAGCGCGACCCAGCCGATGGCCGCCGCCGACACCGGGCTGAGCAGTCCGAGGAACGCGACCGACGTGGCGGGCACCTTCCCGATGCCGCGGAACCACAACCAGTAGGCCAGCGCGGTGCCGATCACGCCGAGGTAGAGGTAGCCGCCCACGGCCCGGCCGTCCAGCGCGGGCGGGGCGCCCTCGATCAGCGCGGCGAGCGGAAGGATGAACAGGCCGCCCGCGGTGAGCTGCCAGCCCGTCATCGCCAGCGGACCGACGCCTTCCGGCCGTCCCCATTTCTTGGTCAGCACCGTGCCGAGCGCCATCGATCCCGCGCCGGCCAGTCCGGCGATCACGCCGACGGTGTCGAGCTGGGCGGTGGCGCGCAGCACCACGAGCGAGACGCCGAACACGCCGATCAGTCCGGCGAGAACCTTACGGCCGGTGGGCCTTTCGTTCAGCACCCCGACGGCGAAGAGCAGCGCGAACATGGGCGCGACCGCGCCGAGCACTCCGGCGACGCCGCCAGGCAGCCGGTAGGCGGCGAGGAACAACAGCGGGAAGAACGCGCCGATGTTGAGCACACCGAGCGCCGCGGCGCGACCGATCCACAACCCCTTCGGCAGCGTCCGCGTGAGTGCGAGCAGCACGAGCCCGGCGGGCAGCGCGCGCATCAGCGCGGTGAACAGCGGCCGGTCCGGTGGCAGGAATTCGGTGGTGACGGCGTAGGTGGAGCCCCAGACGATCGGCGTGAGGGCGGTGAGCGCGAGGGTGCCCACGTAGGGGTTCCGTGTCGCGGTGGTGATGGTCATGTCGGTCGCTCCTCATTGATAATCTCAACGTTGAAATATCTACTCCTCGCGGTGTCTTATCGTCAAGTAGATGAATGTTGAGATTCTTAGAAGAGAGGGATCACGATGGGCGACGCCGTCGACCTGATCACCGCGCACTGGCGCCGCGAGCGTCCGGACGTGGATGTCTCGCCGATGCATGTCATCGGCCGGATCACCCGCTTGTCCCGGGTGCTCGAGCAGGACCTCAAGCGATTCTTCGCCGGACACGGCCTGGAGTTCTGGGAGTTCGACGTGCTCGCGACACTGCGCCGCTCCGGCGGCGCGGACGGCCTCACCGCGGGCGCGCTGAACCGGGCCGCGATGGTCACCTCCGGCGCCATCACCAACCGCATCGACCGGCTGGCGGCCAAGGGCCTGGTCGAACGAGTGCCGTGCCCCGAGGACCGGCGCTCCATCCGGGTTCGCCTCACCGCCGAGGGCAGGAAACTGATCGACGACCTGCTTCCGTTGCACATCGCCAACGAGCAGCGCCTGCTCGAGGCCCTCGACGCGCAGGATCGCGAGCACCTGACCGCACTGCTGCGCACGCTGGCCGAGTCATTGGGCGACACCGCGCTGGACTGACGGGCCGAATCCGAGCAAGCGCGCCGCACGGGAGAACGCCACATCGAGCAGCTCGTCGCATCCGAAACCCTTGCGGCACTGGGCCGATCAGCGGTTGCCGAACACCTCCTCGAGCGTCGGCACGGCGAAGCCCGGATCCGGCACCTGCCCATCCGGTCCACCCGGCTGCGCAGGCACACCGGCCAGCCCGTCACTTCCCGCCGCGGCACCCGATTGGGTCGCCGCACCGGGCACCACCTGACCACTGGACTGCACACTCCCACCTGGCTGCGCAGGCACAACAGCCGCCCCACCAGTACCCGCCGCGGCACCCGACGGCCTTGCCGCTCCGGGCACCGCCTGCGCACCGGACTGCACACCCCCACCTGGCTGCGCAGGCACAACAGCCGCCCCACCAGTCCCTGCCGTGGCACCCGACGGCGTCCCCGCACCTGGCACCGTCTGCGCACTCCCACCCGGCTGCGCAGGCACAACAGCCACTCCACCAGTACCCGCCGCGGCGCCCGACTGCGTCGCCGCACCGGACTGCGCGTTCCCACCCGCCGGGGCTTCGGCACCGGGCAGCGCGAGTCCGCCCGAGGGCACGGCAGCCCCCGGCGTCGACGTGGTGGTCGGCGCGACCGCCTCACCGGGCTGCGCGGAACCCGCCGGCGCGGCCCCGGAGATGCCCGGATCGGGTACCAGCTGCATCAGCGTCGTGAAGTCCACCACCTGCGCACCGAGCGTCGGCGTCGCGATGATGACGCCGTTGGTGAACAACCGATAGGTGCCCGCCCGCTGCGGCAACAGCATCTCCGGCCCGATCGGCGCGCCCAGCGAGCTCGCCTCGCCGCCGAGTCGCCGATATTCGAGCTCGATCGGCGACGGCGCCGTCGCGGCCCGCGCGCGCGGATCCGGCCGCGGGTCCGTCGGCGGGCGGCCCACCGCGAGGTCCGCGGGCGTCGGACCCACCTCGAAGGCGTAGATGTCGGCGGGTTCGCCGCCGTCCGGCGCGGCGGAATACTCCGAGCGCAGGATGCGACCGTCCCGCAGCAGCACGGTGCCCGCGGTGGACGCGATGGCCGCGGTCGTGCGCGGATCTTCCATCGCCGTACCGGGATACACCTGGCAGTCGGTGGTGTCGCAGGTCTGCGCGTACGGATACCTGCGCTCGGCGAGCGCATAGGACCTGGCCGCGATGGCCTGCGCGCGCAGCGCTTCGCCCGCGCCCTTGTCGACCCAGTTCGCTTGAACCTCGGCCGGGACGACGCCGAGCAGATAGTCCTCCACGTCGACGCGATTGATCGTGCGCGGCTCCCCGTTCTCGATGGCGACGCCGAGCGCCCCGCGGTAAGACATTCCGCCGCACAGGGTGAGGTGTTCGGCCGCGGGCCGATTCGGATTGGGGTCGAGCGGGTAGATCCACGGATCGGAAGCGACCGTCTGCCAGAGGACTTCGCCGTCACACCCGACGGTGACGACGATGTTCGCGCCGCCGCCCGGCAGCGCAGTGAGGTGGGCGACCTGGCCCGGTTGCAGTTCGCGGCCTGCCACCCGGAATCCGGCCTCCGCGTAGGCGTCGAGGGTGGCACCGTCCTGTTCCGTGAGCCGCACGGCCAGGTTGGCGGGCGGGATGGTCCCGAGTGTCGCGCCCGGGTAGTAGTGCTCGAGTATGCGTTCGGCGAGCCAGCCCTGCTGGGCGCTGTCGAAGGCGCCCTGTTGACTCATGCCCCGGCCGTGACCGGCGAGCGGTCGCACCGGCGTGTCGCCCGAGCCCCAGAACACGAGAACCGTCCCCGCGAGGACGGCGGCGCCTCCGGTGACGAGCACGGGCCCGATCGAAATCGGCGCGGGCCGAATTCGGTTGCGCACCCTGAAACGCTGCACCTTTCCAATCCCCCGCGCACTCGGGCTGTGGTGCTGTCTGCGTCGCATTCGTATCTCCCACGGTTTTCCAGGACCGGATCGGTTGGATACCTGTCGGCATGTCGTGCCATTTGGGCGCATTCCGAGAGTTACATTTGGGCAATCACGTGATTCTAATCCTCAACAAGAGGTTTAGACCTGTGACAGATGTGAACTAGTGTGATTGTTGATGCATCAGGAAGCAACCTGACTCTCCGCACCCGATCACCGGTTCGACCTGATTGGAGATGCTCGTGCCGTACCGCAAACCGAAACGTTCGTACGTGCTCCCGATGGTGACCACGCTTGCGGTAGCGGCCCCGCTCGCGACACTCGCGCAGAGCGATTCGACCGACTACCGCTCCGCCAACGAGTCCGAGCTGGCCGCGGTGCCTGCGCGCCTGGCCGAAGTGATGCTCACGCAGGCGCCCGAGATCACCCTCCCGCTGCGGGAACTGACCGGTCTCGACCTACCCGACCTGCGACTATCCGACTTACGGATGCTGCCGCTCCCGCCCTCCATCCCGATACCGGAGGGACTGCCGCTGCCGCCGGGCGTGCAGCTGCCCAAGGAGATCCCGCTCCCCCGGTTCGGGCAGGGCCAGGCCGCGCCGACCACGCCGGAATCCGGGCCTCCTGTATTCACCGCGCCGACCACCAATCAGGCGATCCCCGGCCGGCCCGCGGCGGGAGAACCCCTCTCCGTACAACCCGCCCCCGGCCAGCCCGCCGCACCCCCGGCACAGCCTCTGCCAGGACAAACCGCCTCACGGCCGATTCCCGGTCAATCCGTTCCAGCGCCCGCGACGCCGAGCCCGGTGCCGCAGCCCGCCGCCCGCTTCATCGCCGAGCCTGCCGACCTGCCGGAGGGAACCACTCCCGACACACCGGCGCTGACGCCCGGCGCGCTCGCGCCCGAACTCCTCGACCAGGTCGGCGCGCAGGTCAGGGAGCTGTCGCGGGACACGCCGTTCAGCGTCGTCGCCCTCACCGCGCGCGATCTCGCGAATACGCGCGCGATGGTCCGCGCCCGCCAGCCCAACGGCACCTGGGGCCCCTGGTACGAGACCGAACCCATCGACACCCGCGGCAACGACCACACACCGGCCGACCGCACCGCGGGCACCGAGCCGATCTACGTCGGGAACACCACGTCGGTCCAGATTCTGGTCACTCGCAAACCTGCTGCTACGGAATCGCAAACATCTGGCGTCACACCGGAATCCGGCCCGCTGCAACCGATCCCTGCCGCTGCGCCGCATGCAGGCGATCCGGCGCAGTTCATCCCGCCGTCGCTCACCGCGGTCCTGATCGATCCGGGCCGCAGCGCCATCGACGGCGCGCTCACCGACGCCGCCGCCGCACTGCCCAGCGGCGGACCGAACGTGATCACCCGATCGCAGTGGGGCGCCGACGAATCCATTCGTTGTGACGAACCCACCTACGACGACCAGCTCGGCGGCGTCACCGTGCACCACACCGCGGGACGCAACGACTACAGCAAGGCCGAATCGGCGGGCATCGTCCGCGCGATCTACACCTATCACGCCCAAACCCTCGGCTGGTGCGACATCGGTTACCACGCCCTCGTCGACAAATACGGCCAGATCTTCGAGGGACGCCACGGCGGGCTGGATCGCCCGGTGCAGGGCGCGCACGCGGGCGGGTTCAACGAGAACACCGCGGGTGTCGCCTTCATGGGCAATCACGAATCCGAGACGCCCTCGGACCAGGCGGTGAACGCCGTCGGCAAGTTCGTCGGCTGGCGGACCAGGGTCGCGGGCCTGAATCCCAAGGGCCACACCACGATGTGGTCGGAGGGCACCGAATACACCCCGTACGCGCAGGGCGAGGCCGTGGATCTGCCGATCGTCTTCGCGCACCGCGATGTCGGCAACACCAGCTGCCCTGGCGACGCCGCCTACGAGCTGATGGACCGGATTCGCGACATCGCCGCGGGCGCACCGGGTGGCCCTGCGCCGCAACAGAATCCGCGACTCCCGCAGCTTCCGGAGCGCACCGAGTCCGATCTGGCGACGCTCGCCGCGCTGACGGCACGGATTCTGAGCCTGGTGGACGAGAACATCATCGCCAGGCACTATTCGGCCAAGGGCGGTCCGGACGGCCCGCTGGGCCAGGCGATGTCCGAGCTACTGCCCGCCGCGCAGGGCCAGCAGTACGCCAAGTTCGCCAACGGCTACGTCTACACGACGCCCGACGGCCACGCCATCGAGGTGATGGGCGTGATCCTGGAGCGCTTCATTCAGCTCGGCGCCGACTTGGGCATGCTCGGCCTGCCGCTCGCCGACGCCTACCTGGTGCCGGACGGCCTCAGGTCGGACTTCCAGTACGGCTCGCTGATCCTCAACAAGCTCACGGGGATCGTCACGACGGTCTGGAGGACCTACAACCAGATCTACCAGCAGGAGACGCGCCGCAACGAGGGCGGCGCGGTCGCCGCGCCGGTTCCGCCCGCCCCGGCTCCCGCTCCGGCCGCGGCCCCTGCCGTTCCCACCGAGCCTGCGGTTGCGGCGGGGACGCCCGGGGACGCCGAGGCTCCTGTTCCAGCGCCGGTCGGCTGAAAGTAGTTCAGACCCACCAGCGTTCGAGCACCTGCGCGACACCGTCCTCGGCGTTGGTCGCGGTCACCTCGTCGGCCGCGGCCAACGCCTCCGGGTGCGCGTTGGCCATGGCGACGCCGTGCCCGGCCATGGCGAGCATCGGGACGTCGTTGGGCATGTCACCGAAGGTGATGATCGTCGAGTGCTGCACCCCGAGCCGCTGCGCGACGGTGGCCAGCCCGGAGGCCTTGGTGACGCCGGGGGCCGACAGCTCGATCAGGCCGTGGTCGGTGGAGTAGGTGATGTCGGCGCGCTCGCCGATGAGCGGCGCGAGCACCGCGCGCATGTCGCCGCTGAGCGCACCGCGCAGCCGGATGAGCATTTTGATCGCCGGGGTATCGATCACCTCGTGCCGGGCGACGGCCGTGTCGTCGGGGTTCAGCCACGCGTGCTCGTACTCCGGCGAGCTGACGAACTGCGGCGTCACCGCGTCGTGCGCGCTGGCGCCGACGCGTTCGGCGGCCAGACCGCAGCCGGGCAGCGCGCGCTCGGCGAGGTCGGCGATCCAGCTCAGCGTCTCCACGTCCAGGGTCCGGCTCGCGAGCACCTTGTCCGCGGCGCTGTCGTAGATCACCGCCCCGTTGCCGCAGACGCACAGCGGCGCGAAGCCGAGGCCGTCGACCACCGGTTCGATCCAGCGCGGCGGCCTGCCGGTGGCCAGCACGAACGGCACCCCGTCGGCGATCAGCGCGGCGACCGCGGCCTTGGTGCGCGCGGTCACGCGCTCGTCGTGATCGATCAGAGTGCCGTCCACATCGGTGGCCACCATCTTCGGTTTGGGCAGGTGCAGGCGTGTCACCTCTTCCATCCTGCCGGAAAACCGTCTCGGGGCGGTCGCAGTCGGTGCGTTCACCGGACATGCCGTGCCTATGCGTGGCACGCGCGTCTGCGACATCGTCCTTATGATCAGGGGCTAACACTCGAACGCCGGTCCGTCCGGCCGGAGAACCAGAGGACTGATGACCGGCTTCCTGCTACGACGCGCGCTCAATTATGTCGTGCTGTTGCTGCTGGCTTCGTTCCTGACGTTCAGCCTCGCGTCGCTGACATTTCGGCCGCTGGACAGTCTCGAACAGCGCAACCCCCGCCCGCCGCAGGCGGTGATCGATGCCAAAGCCGAGGAATTGCATCTCGACGATCCGATTCCGGAACGCTATCTCACCTGGCTGAAGGGCATCCCCAGCGGCGATTTCGGCACCACGCTCGCGGGCCAGCCGGTGAGCGAGGAATTGCCGCGCCGGGTCGCGGTGAGCCTGCGGCTGTTGATCATCGGTTCGATCGTCGGCACGGTGCTCGGTGTGCTGATCGGCGCGGCGGGCGCGATTCGCCAATACAAATTCAGCGACTATTTCACAACCGTTGTTTCACTCCTGATTCTGAGCACGCCGATATTCCTGCTGGCCACGCTGCTGAAATACGGCGCGCTGGAGATCAATTCGCTGACCGGATCGCAGATCTTCCTCTACACGGGTGAGACCTCGGCCAGCGCGATCGAGGGCTTCTGGCCGCAACTGGTCGACCGGCTCCAGCATCTGGTGCTGCCCACCGCGGCGCTCGCGCTCGGCGGCATGGCGGGCTACAGCCGCTACCAGCGCAACGCGATGCTCGACGTGCTGCAGAGCGATTTCATCCGCACCGCCCGCGCCAAGGGCCTGACCAGGAACAAAGCGCTGTACAAGCACGGCCTGCGCACCGCGTTGATCCCGATGGCCACGCTGTTCGCCTACAGTCTCGGCGGCCTGATCACCGGCGCCACCTTCACCGAGAAGATCTTCGGCTGGCACGGCGTCGGCGAGTGGCTTGTCGATTCGATCAATGCCCAGGACCTCTACGTGGTGGTGACGGTGACCGCGTTCGCCGGTCTCGTCGTGCTGGTGTCGGGCTTGCTCTCCGACATCGTCTACGCGATTCTCGACCCGAGGGTGCGTGTGGGATGAGCATGCGTGACCACGGGGATCTCATCAGGGGGAGGGCGGCGTGACCGAAGCCGAGATCATCGTCCAAGGCGCGCCCGAGGTCGCCGCGGCCGGGCGGCGCAAGCTGGTGCTGCGGCGTTTCCTGCGCAACAAGCCCGCGGTCGCCGGGGCCGTGGTGCTGGTGCTGCTGTTCGTCGCGAGTTTCGCGCTGCCGCCCTTCCTGCCCTGGGACTACCAGCAGATGGACTACACCGCGCTGCTGAAACCGCCCAGCGCCGAGCATCCCTTCGGCACCACCCAGATCGGCCAGGACGTGCTCGCGCAGACCCTGCGCGGTTTGCAGAAATCGCTGATCATCGGCCTGTGCGTGGCGCTCATCTCGACCACCATCGCGGCGACCACCGGCGCGCTCGCCGGGCTGCTCGGCGGCTGGACCGACCGGGCCATCATGTGGTTCGTCGACCTGCTGCTCGTAGTACCCAGCTTCATCATCATCGCGCTGTTCGCGCCGCGCACGAAGGGCAGCGGTTCGATCGTGCTGCTCATCGTGCTGCTCGCGGTGTTCGGCTGGATGATCAGCGCGCGCATCGTGCGCGGGTTGACGCTGAGCCTGCGTGACCGCGAATTCGTCAAGGCCGCACGGTATATGGGCGCGCCGACGCGCACCGTCATCGTCAGCCACATCGTGCCCAATATCGCGTCGATCCTGATCATCGACACCACGCTCACCGTCGGCGCGGCGATCATGGCCGAGACCGGCCTGAGCTTCCTCGGTTTCGGTGTGCAGCCGCCGGACGTCTCGCTCGGCTCGCTGATCGCGGCGGGCACCAAGTCCGCGCTGACCTACCCGTGGCTGTTCATGTTCGCGGGCGGCCTGCTGATCACCACCGTGCTGTGCGCGAACCTGGTCGGTGACGGCTTGCGCGACGCGTTCGACCCGAGCGCCAAGCGGGCTCGGGCGCGCAAGAAGGAAAAGAAGGCAGAGACACCGAAGAAGGCTGAGGCATGACCGCCCATTCCACCGCGCCTCTCTTGGAAGTCTCCGATCTACGGGTCTCCTTCCCCAGCGAAGAGGGCCGCATCGACGCCGTGCGCGGGGTGACCTACAGCGTCGCCGACGGCGAGGTGCTCGCCATCGTCGGCGAGTCGGGTTCGGGCAAGTCGGTGTCGTCGCTGGCGGTGATGGGTCTGCTGCCCGAGCAGGCGCGGATCAACGGCTCCATCCGGTTGCGCGGGCGCGAGCTGCTCGGCCTTGGCGATCGGGAGATGTCGCGGTTGCGCGGCAGCTCGATCAGCATGGTGTTCCAGGACCCGCTCTCCGCGCTGACCCCGGTGTACCGGGTGGGCGATCAGATCACCGAGGCACTGCTCGCGCACGGCGCCCGCGACCGGAAGGAGGCCGCCCAGAAGGCGGTCGAGCTGCTGGAACTGGTCGGCATCGATGACGCGAAGACGCGCGCCAAGGCCTTCCCGCACGAGTTCTCCGGCGGTATGCGCCAGCGCGTGGTGATCGCCATGGCCATCGCCAACGATCCGGCGCTGATCATCTGCGACGAGCCGACCACCGCCCTGGACGTCACCGTGCAGAAGCAGATCCTGAATCTGCTGCGCAAGGCGCGCGACATCACCGGCGCTGGCGTCATCATGATCACCCACGACATGGGCATCGCCGCGACGCTCGCCGACCGGGTCGCGGTGATGTACGCGGGTCGCATCGTCGAAACCGCAACGGCGAGCGAGCTGTTCAACGCCCCGCGGATGCCGTACACGGTCGGGCTGCTCGGCTCGATCCCGCGCATGGACGGGCCTGCGCGCAGACCGCTGATCCCGATCGTCGGCGCGCCGCCCGCCATGCACGCGCTGCCGCCCGGCTGCTCGTTCGCACCGCGCTGCCCGATCTCGATCGACGAGTGCCTGGCCGCCGAGCCGCCGCTGGAGATGACCGAACCCGGCCACGCCGCCGCCTGCATCCGCACCGCGGAGGTCGGCACGAAGGATCTTTTCGAGGCCTACCGCTCCGAGATCGAGGAGCCGAAGGCCGAGACCGAGCCTGACAAGGGCGTGGTGCTTCGGGTCACCGACCTGGTCAAGACCTTCCCGATCACCTCGGGTGTGGTGTTCCAGCGCCGCAAGGGCGAGGTGCGCGCGGTCGACGGCATCAGCTTCGAGGTGCCCGCCGGACGAACGCTGGCGCTGGTCGGCGAGTCGGGGTCGGGAAAATCCACCACGCTCACCCAGATTCTCGACCTGGTGCAGCCGCAATCGGGCACGATCGAGATCATGGGCCGCGATGTGTCCACCCTGACCAAGGCCGAGCGGCGCGAGCTCAGGCGCACGATGCAGATCGTCTTCCAGGATCCGACCGCATCGCTGGACCCGCGCCTGCCGATCTTCGACGCGCTGGCCGAACCGCTGCGCATCGACGGCCGCCCGCGCGCCGAGATCGCGCGCCGCGTGCCGGAACTGCTCGAGCTGGTCGGTCTACGTCCCGAACACGCCGACCGCTACCCCGCCGACTTCTCCGGCGGCCAGAAGCAGCGCATCAGCATCGCGCGCGCCCTCGCGCTCGACCCCGAACTGCTGGTGCTCGACGAGCCGGTGTCCTCGCTGGACGTCTCCATCCAGGCCGGTGTGCTGAACCTGCTGCGCGACCTGCAGACCGAGCGCGGCCTGTCGTATCTGTTCGTCTCGCACGATCTTTCGGTGGTCCGCAATCTGGCCCATCACATCGCGGTGATGTACCGCGGCAAGATCGTCGAATCCGGGCCCGCCGAACAGATTTTCGCCGAGCCCGAGCACGAGTACACCCGCAAGCTGATCGACGCGGTGCCCATGCCGATCGTCAGTCGGTAAGTCAGGAGGACAGCATGCCGATTCGTTCGAGGGGAGCGCGCTGGGTCGCGGGCGCGGTGGCGGTCGGGCTGATCGCCGCCGGATGCGGCACGGCCGACGACGAATCGGCTTCTGGACTGTCCGACACGCTCGGCACCACCAGCGACATCAATCCCAGGCCCCGCGAGGAACTCCGCGACGGCGGCAACCTCCGGCTGGCGACCACCTCGTACCCGGCGAACTGGAACACCCTGTCCAACGACGGGAACGAGGCCGACATCGCCGACATCGAACGCCCGATGATGCCGCGGGCGTTCAACACCGACGCCGCGGGCGAGCTGACGGTCAACCACGACTATTTCACCGATGTCGCGTTGACCGGCACCGACCCGCAGCAGGTCACCTACACCATCAACCCGAAGGCCGTCTGGTCCGACGGAACCCCGATCACCTGGGAGGACATCCGTTCCCAGGCGAACGCGCTGAGCGGCAGGGACAAGAGCTTCCTGATCGCCATCACCAACGGTTTCGAGTTCGTGGAGAAGGTCGAGCGCGGCGTGGACGACCGCCAGGCCGTTCTCACGTTCAGCCATCCGTACGCCGAGTGGCGCGGCCAGTTCGCGGGCAACGGCGTGCTGTTCCCGAAATCGGTGACGCAGAATCCGGATTCGTTCAACCACAGCCTCGTCGACGCCATGGGCCCGACCGCGGGCCCCTTCCAGGTGCAGTCGACCGATCGCGGGCAGGGCCGGATCGTGCTGGGCCGCAACCCCAACTGGTGGGGCGAGCGCCCGAAGCTGGACACCATCACCTTCTCGGTGCTCGATCGCAGCGCCTGGGTCGCCGCGCTGCAGAACAACGAGATCGACGCGGTGATGCTCAACTCGATCGACGACGTGAAGAACGTCCGCGGCGCCGACGGCCTCGAGGTGCGCCGCGCACCGGGCAACCGCTGGCGGCACATCACCTTCAACGGCGCGCCCGGCTCGATCCTCGCCGATCAGGGGGTGCGCGTGGCGATTTCGAAGGCGATCGACCGCCAGGGCATCGCCACCGCCATCCAGAACGGTCTGGTGGAGAACCCGAAGCCGCTGAACAACCACATCTACCTGCAGGGCCAGCGCGGCTACCAGGACAACAGCCTGCCCTTCGATCCCGCCGCCGCGGCGCGCGAACTCGACGCGCTCGGCTGGAAGCTCAACGGCGACGTCCGCGAGAAGGACGGCCGCAAGCTGATCATCCGCGACGTGATGTACAACGACGCGCTGTGGGTGCAGATCGCGCAGATCATCCAGCAGAACCTGGCGCAGATCGGCGTCGGCCTGGTCATCGACCCCAAACCGGGCGCGGGCTACTTCACCGACGTCATCCAGCCGGGCGATTTCGACGCCGCCCAGTTCGTGTTCCAGGGTGACGCCTTCCCGCTCAGCAGCATTCGGCAGATCTACTACTACGACCCGAACGACCTGCAAGGCAACTTCGGCCGCATCGGTTCGCCGGAACTGAACGCGCTCATCGAGCGCACCCTGCGCGAGCTGGATCCCGCCAAGGCCATCGAGCTGGCCAACGAGGTGGATCGCAAAGTGTTCGAAGAGGGGCACTCACTGCCGCTCACCCAGTCGGACGGCAGCTGGGGCGTTCGCGCCGAGGTGGCCAACTTCGGCTCGCCCGGCCTGGCATCCTACGACTACACCAAGATCGGATTCGTGAAATGACCGCAGCACTTCACTCTCGTCGTCGGCTCGGCCCAGTGGTCGCCGCGCCCGCGCTGGCCCTCGCGCTGCTGCTCGCGGGCTGCGGCGCGGGCGCCGACGTGCAGACCGGCTCGAGTTCGATCGGCACCAGCAACGACATCAACCCCCGCGATCGCAGCGAGTTGCGCGAAGGCGGCAACCTGCGCCTGGCGCTGACCGGCTTCCCGGAGACCTTCAACTCCTCGCACGTGGACGCCTCCGGTGACGTCTCCGATGTGGTCAGCTGGGCCCTGCCCGGCACGGTGAACTCGGACGCGGCCGGTGAACTCACGACCGACCCGAACTACTTCACCGAGATCAAGCTGACGAATACGAATCCGCAGCAGATCACCTACACCATCAACCCCAAAGCCGTCTGGTCCGACGGCAGCCCGATCACCTGGGAGGACCTGCGCTCCCAGGTGAACGCACTGAACGGCCGCAACACGGCCTACCAGGTGCGCGCGACGCAGGGCTACAGCCGGGTGGACAAGGTCGAGCGCGGCGTCGACGACCGGCAGGCGATCGTCACCTTCGGCCAGCACTACGCCGAATGGCAGGGCCTGTTCAACCCGCTGTACCCGCAGGCGTCCACCGGATCGCCGGAGTCCTTCGAGAGCTGGGCGCGCAACAGTCTGCCGATCTCGGCGGGTCCGTTCCTGATCGACTCGATCGACCGCGCTCAGCAGCGCATCGTGCTGAAGCGCAACCCGAAGTGGTGGGGTGACACCCCGAAGCTCGACACCGTCACCTTCAGCGTGCTCGACTACTCCGCCCGCATCTCCGCGCTGCAGAACAACGAGCTCGACTACGCGTCCGTGTCCGGCATCGACGAGGTGAAGACCGCGACCAACTCGCCGGGCATCAAGGTGCGCCGCGCCGCCGCGCCGCGCTTCTCGCACTTCACGTTCAACGGCGCGCCCGGCTCGCTGCTGGAGGACCCGCAACTGCGCGTCGCGATCGCCAAGGCCATCGACCGGCAGGGCATCGCCACCGCTACGCAGAACGGCATCGTCGACAACCCGAAGCCGCTGAACAACCACGTCTACCTCAACGGCCAGAAGGGCTACCAGGACAACGCCGCCGCCATCGCCTACGACCCCGAGGGCGCCGCGCGGATGCTCGACGAACTGGGCTGGAAGCTCAACGGTGACGTGCGCGAGAAGAACG
Organism: Nocardia lijiangensis NBRC 108240; assembly: GCF_001613045.1. GTDB lineage: Bacteria > Actinomycetota > Actinomycetes > Mycobacteriales > Mycobacteriaceae > Nocardia > Nocardia lijiangensis. Next base: position 70,755 of record NZ_BDBP01000021.1, read on the forward strand.
GCCGCAGGCTGGAGCTGCGCAATGTGATGTACCAGCAGGACACCTGGATTCAAATGGCGCAGATCGCGCAGCAGAACCTCGCTGCCGTCGGCGTGAAGATGATCATCCAGACCTACCCGGGCAACGGCCTTTTCACCGATGTGATCGATCCCGGCAACTTCGAGATCTGCCAGTTCACCTGGTCCGGCGGCATCCTGCCGCTCGGCGCGCTGCCGCAGATCTACGCCTACGACCCGAACAACCGGCTCAGCAACAAGGGCCGCGTCGGCAGCCCCGAACTGAACGCGCTGATCGAGGAGACGATCTCCGAGCTCGACCCGGCCAAGGCCATCGAGCTGGCCAACCGGGCCGACAAGATGATCTTCGACATGGGTCACTCGGTGCCGATCGTGCAGTCGCCAGGCACCGTCGCGGTGCGGGAGAACCTGGCCAACTACGGCGCGTTCGGGCTGGCCTCCTCCGACGCAACTAAAGTCGGTTTCGTGCAGTGACCGGCGTCGCGCAGTGACATGACGCGGTGACAGCGATCAGGCGTCGGACGATCGGAAGGACCAGCTCTATGCGGACACGCTCCTTGGCCACCCGATTGGCGGTGCCACTCGCCGCGTTCGGCCTGATCCTGACCGGTTGTTCCGACAGCGGGAGCATCACGCCGGGCACCAGCACGATCGGCAGCACCAACGACATCAATCCGGTGGACCCGAGCCAGTTGCGCGAGGGCGGGAACCTGCGGCTGGTGCTGAGCTCGTTCCCGGAGAACTTCAATGTGCTCCAGGTGGACGGCGGCAACGACAGCACCGCGGCGATCACCCAGCCGACCATGCCGACCCCGTTCGTCAGCAACGCGGCGGGCGAGCTTTCGGTGGATCAGAACTTCTTCACCGACGTGCAGCTCACCGGCACCAGCCCGCAGCAGGTCACCTACACCATCAACCCGAAGGCCGTGTGGTCCGACGGCAGCCCGATCACCTGGGAGGACCTGCGCTCCCAGGCGCACGCGCTCAGCGGTCGCGACGACGCGTACCTGATCGCGGCGCTGAGCGGTTTCGACCGGGTGGAGAAGGTCGAGCGCGGCGTCGACGACCGGCAGGCGATCGTCACGTTCAACCAGCCCTACGGTGAGTGGCGCGGCCAGTTCGGCCCGCTCTACCCGAAGTCGGTCACCGGGTCTCCCGAGGCGTTCAACACCGCCAACCGGGACGGGCTGACGCTCAGCGCGGGACCGTTCGTGATCAGCAATATCGATCGCGCACAGCAGCGAATCACGCTGAGCCGCAACCCGAAATGGTGGGGTGAGACCCCGAAGCTGGACACCATCACCTTCAGCGTGCTCGACCACGGCGCCTGGCTGCCCGCCATCCAGAACAACGAGCTCGACATCGCCTACATGTCGGGCATCGAGAACGTGACCGCGGCGCGCAACGCGGCCAACGTGGTCCTCCGGCGCGCGCCGGAGCCGAGCTGGTCGCACCTGACCTTCAACGGCGCACCGGGCTCGCTGCTGGAGGACCCGCAGCTGCGGATCGCCATCTCCAAGGCCATCGACCGGCAGGGCATCGTGACCGCGTCGCAGAACGGCGTGGTGGACAACCCGAAGCCGCTGAACAACCACATCTTCATGGCGGGTCAGAAGGGCTACCAGGACAACGCGGCGCCCATCTCCTACGACCCGGCCGAGGCGGCGCGGATGCTGGACGAGCTCGGCTGGAAGCTCAACGGCGACGTGCGCGAGAAGGACGGCCGCAGGCTGGAGATCCGCGACGTGATGTACCAGCAGGACGCCTGGGTGCAGACCGCGCAGATCGTCCAGCAGAACCTGGCCGCCGTCGGCGTGAAGCTGACCATCCAGACCGTGCCGGGCACGGGCCTGTTCAAGGACGTCATCGATCCGGGCAACTTCGATATCGCCCAGTTCAGCTGGGGCGGTAGCGCGCTGCCACTCGGCGCGTTGCAGCAGATCTACTACTACGACCCGAACAACCTGATGGGCAACAAGGCCCGCATCGGGTCGCCGGAGCTGAACGCCCTCATCGACAAGACCATCGCGGAACTGGACCCCGACAAGGCGATCGAGCTGGCCAACCAGTCCGATCAGATGATCTTCGCCGAGGGCTATTCGATTCCGCTGCACCAGGCTTCCGGCACCTACGCGGTGCGCAACAACCTCGCCAACTACGGCGCGTTCGGCCTCGCCACGCCGGACTACATCAAAGTCGGCTTCCTGAAGTGAGTCCCGGATCGGGACGGTTCGGGCGGGGCAACCCACTCTCCTATCCGATCGGTGTGACGCTCGGCGCCCTCGCGGTCTGTGCCGCTTGGGCGCCGTTCGCCACCGTGGACCAGGTCGCGGCGCTGGCGACGGTGGCGCTGGCGATCTTGGTGTACACCGGGATTCGGCTGGCCACGGCGTTCGGGAAGCTGCCGAACGGGCTGCCGGAGACGGGGACGGTGCGGGTCGCTCGAATTCGCCAGCAACACCGGTTGGTGACCAGGTCCTGGCTGGAGGTCGCAGGCGCGCCGCGCCGCTGGCTGCCGGTCTACTTCGATCCGGCGCTGCTGACCATGACCGAGACCGAGGCTCGGCTCAGCGGAGGCGTCATCAGCACCGCCGACCTGCGCCTGTACCCCTCTGGCCGCGCGCGAGACACCGAACCGCCCGGCCGCCTGGTCGACAATCCGACGCGACCCGATCCCGACGCTCCCGTGCTGGCCGCGACCGCCACCCGCCTGACGCGCCGCCTGCTGTTCGACGCGCAATCCACCGTCGCCGCCCCCTTCGCCGCCCTGCTCTGGATCTACATCGACGGCGGCACCCTCGCCACCTTCACCGGCGCCCTCACCGTCGCCGCCGCCACCGCCCTCTGGCTCGCCGCCATCCGCGGCTCCGACCCAAGCTAGTTCCCACACTCCGTTCCCACGCCTCACACAGCCACCGCCTGTGTGAGGCGTGTGGTGGGTGTGTGGAGAACTCACATGAGCAGGCCGAGGGCGTCGGCGTGGTCCAGGGTTTTGCGGACGTGCCACGGTAGCGGGACGCGGGTGGCCTCCGCGTAGGTCATCCACTCGAAATCCCGGTGCTGGAGTTCGAGTTCCGGGCGGACCTCGTTCTCGAAGCAGCCGAACGTGATGGTGTGCACGTCGTCGTCCACGAAGTGGGTCAGTTCGTCCGCGACGAGGACATCGAGGCCGATTTCCTGGGATACCTCGCGGCGGACGGTCTGCGCCGAGGTTTCGTCCGGCGCCACCGTGCCGCCGGGGATCTCCCAGATATCGGGCTCGGCGGTGTTCGAAACCCGGTGCAGCAGTAGGACTCTGCCCGCCCGGATGAGTAGTGCGTAAGCCCGCCTTCGCTTTTCTGGCATGTTTCCTCCCTCCCGCACTCAAGTCTGCCACGAGTCGTCCGTGGCCGGGCGCTGAGAAACCAAATTGGTCTGACCACTTGACCAGCTGACCACCGAAGCGCACAGTAGACGCATGGCGTTGCAACCTGTTGTCAAAAGGTCGGTGTCGGCGGACGTGTTCGAACAGATCGCCGCGGACGTGCTCAGCGGCGAACTGGCGCCCGGCTCGACGCTGCCGAGCGAACGGCAGCTGGCCGAGGCGCTCGGCGTCTCGCGGCCCGCGGTGCGCGAGGCGCTGCAACGCCTGGCCGCCGCGGGACTCGTCGCGGTGCGCCAGGGCGACGCCACCACGGTGCTCGACTATCGGCGCGGCGCCGGACTGGAGGTGCTGCCCCGCTTGCTGATCAGGGAGGGCATGCTCGAACCCGCCGTCGCGCGCAGCATCCTCGAGGTCCGCATGCACAACGGGCCGAAGGTCGCCGAACTGGCCGCCGCGCGGATGGGTGCGGAGTCCGGCGCCGACCGCGGGCAGGTGCGCGCCGATCTCGAGCGCAGCGTGGCGGCGCTGACCGCCGACACCGATCCGATCGTGCTGCAACGGCACGCGCTGGAGTTCTGGGATCACGTGGTCGACGCGGCCGACTCCATCGTGTTCCGCCTGATGTTCAACATGCTGCGCGCCGCCTACGAACCCGCGCTCGCGGCGCTGGCCCCCGTCATGTCCGCCGAGGTGGGCAATGCCGCGGGCTACCGCGAACTCGCCGCCGCCATCGTGGCGGGACGGCCGAAGAAGGCCGCCGACAAGGCTCGGGCCCTGCTCGAACCGGCGACCACCGCCCTGATCGAGGCCCTCGGCGGCCGCTGATCACGCAACACCCGAGGTGACATCATGTCCAAAACCCAACTGCGCCGCGGCCTGACGCTCGGCGACGCCTTCCGCGAGTTCCTCCGCCACCCCTCGCCTTGGATGATCGGCACCACTCTGCTGCTGGCCCTCGCCGCCCGAATCCTGGTGGGCGACTGGCAGATCAGCGACGCAGTGCTGCCGCTGGTGATGCTCGCGGTGTTCCCCGCGTTCGAGTGGGTCGTGCACGTCATGGTGCTGCACTGGCGGCCTAAGCACCTGGGCCCGATCACCCTGGACAGCGAGCTGGCCCGCAAACACCGCCAGCACCACGTGGATCCGCGCAACATCCCGCTGATCTTCATCCCGACCCGTTCGCTGATGGTGGTCGTCATCGCCTTGCTGGCGATCACCGCCCTGGCCTTCCCGCGCCTCGGCCTCGGCCTGACCTTCTTGCTCACCATCACGGTGTTCGGCCTCGGCTACGAGTGGACGCACTACCTGATCCACACCGACTACAAGCCGAAAAGGGCGCTGTACAAGGCGGTTTGGCGCAACCACCGGCATCACCACTACAAGAACGAGCACTTCTGGTTCACCGTGACGAGCTCGGGCACCGCGGATCGGGTCTTCGGTACGTATCCGGATCCGGCGGAAGTGGCCACCTCGCCGACGGCGCGGAATTTGCACGGGGTCGGCTAACGGTCATGACGCGCTCGCATCACCCTCCCGCCGCAACCGGACAACCTCCCGGAACGCATCCTTGAACTCCGCATAAGCGCGCTCGCCGAGCGACTCGGCGAGCCGCTTCTCCATCGCGACGAACAGCGCGTCCGATTTCGCCATCTGGTCGAGCCCGAGTTCGGTCGGGACGACCAGCTTGGCGCGCCGATCGTTCGGGTCGGGTTCGCGCCGCACGTAGCCGAGTTCGATGAGTTCGTCCACCAGCGTGCCGATGACCTGCTTGTGCTGACCCGAGCGCTGCGCGAGGTCGGTGGCGCGGCTGCCCTCCTCGTCGAGGTAGGCGAGCACGGCGCCGTGCTTGGGCCGGAACCGCTCGTGTCCCTCGCGAGCGAGTGTGTCGAACACCTCCTGTTGCAGCGAGAACAGCAGTCGCCCGGAGAGAATTCCCAGGTCGGGATCGGTTTCCTTGCGCTGATGACGACTCAACCCAGACACACTCCATTTAGTCACTAATCTTGACGGTCACTATTCTTGACTATATGTTTCGGACTTGTACCCACCCACCCGATCGGGAGCGAACATGTCCGTGAACCTCACCATCGTCTACTACTCCGCCACCGGGACGATCGCCGAACTCGCCGAGGAGATGGCCGAGACCGCCGAGCAAGCGGGGAACGACGTGCGCGTCCGCCGGGTCGCCGAATTGGCGCCGCAGGCGGTCGTCGACGCCAAGCCCACCTGGGCCGCGCATGCCGCCGCCACCGCGCACGTCCCGATCGCCACCGCCGACGACCTGCTCTGGGCCGACGCCGTGATCATGGGCTCCCCCACCAGGTTCGGCAATATCGCCGCGCAGCTCAAGCAGTTCATCGACACCCTGAGCGGCCCGTGGAGCCAGGGACTGCTCGCCGACAAGATCTACAGCGGCTTCACCTCGGCGGGCACCGCGCACGGCGGGCACGAGTCCACCCTGCTCGCACTGACGAACTCCTTCATCCATCTCGGCGGCGTCATCGTCCCGCCGGGCTACACCCACCCCGACAAGTTCGCCGACGGAAACCCTTACGGCACTTCGCACAACACCAGGAACGACAGCTACGGCGTGGACGAGACCGCCCGCGCGGCGGCCCGCGTCCAGGTCGCGCGGGTGCTGCGCTACGCGCACGCGACGCGAGCCGTCGCCGCCGCCTGATCACCGAGAACCCCTGAAACAGCGACGCATTCACGGCACCTCCATCTTGACATCCAAATACCTTAGGGGGGTACGGTACTAGCCGAGCAAGTTGCTCCGCTCCGGAAAGGATGGAATGTCATGACTACCCGGACCGCGCCCACCACCCGCAGGTGGTGGGCGCTCGCGGTGATCGCCGCCGCGCAATTCATGGTCATCATGGACACCTCGATCATCGGCATCGCTTTGCCGAAGATGCAGGCCGAACTCGGCTTCTCCCAAGAGAATCTGACCTGGGTGTTCAATGCGTATGTGGTCGCCTTCGGCGGCCTGCTGCTGCTCGGCGGGCGGCTGTCGGACCTGCTCGGCGCACGAAGGGTGTTCGCCGCGGGCTGGCTGACGCTGCTCGCCGGCTCCGTGATCGCAGGCGCCGCAGGAAATGTCGCCACCGAGCTGATCGGCCGAGCCGTCCAGGGCGGCGGCGCCGCGCTCATCGCGCCCTCGGCGCTGACCCTGCTGATGATGCTCTTCGGATCCTCGCCGCAGGAGCTGACCAAGGCGCTGGCCGTCTACGGCGCCGCGGCGCCCGCGGGCGGCACGGCGGGCGTCTTCCTCGGCGGCGTCATCACCGAATACATCAGCTGGCCTTGGGTTTTCTACATCAACATCCCGATCGCGCTGCTCGCGCTCGTCGCGGTGCCCGCGCTGATGCCGAGCGCCCCCGCCCGGCCGGGTTCGGTCGATCTGCTCGGCGCCGCCACGGTGACCGCAGGTCTCGCCGCCGCCGTCTACGGCATCGTCCGGGCGCCCGAAGCCGGGTGGGCCTCGGGCCAGACCTGGGGCGTGCTCGCGATCGCGGCCGCACTTCTGGCCGGTTTCGTGGTCATCCAGTCCCGCCGCAGCGAACCGCTGATGCGCCTCGGCATCTTCCGCGCGCCGAACCTGGCCGCCGCCAACATCGCCCAGCTGCTGCTCGGCGCGGCCTGGGTGCCGATGTGGTTCTTCCTGAACCTCTACCTGCAACAGGTGCTCGGGTACAGCGCGTTCCCGTCGGGCGCGGCGCTGCTCCCGATGACCACGCTGATCATGCTCGGCATGATCGTGCTCGCCCCGCGCGCCATGCAGCGCTTCGGCGCCAAGCCGATGATCGTCACCGGTCTGCTCGTGCTCGCACTCGGTCTTGCCATCATGTCGCTGGTGCGGCCCACCGGGAACTTCTGGGCCGACGTGCTGCCCGCCTCGCTGGTGGCCGCGGGCGGCATGTCGCTGGCCTTCATACCCTCGTTGGGTACCGCCATCTCGGCGGCCCGACCGGAGGAGGGCGGCCTCGCCTCGGGCATCGTCAACGTCAGCTACCAGGTGGGCTCGGCCGTCGGCCTGGCCGCGATGACGGCCGTCGCCGCGGCATTCGGCGCCGATCATGTGACCGATATTCCCGAACTGACCAGCGGTTTCTCGGCGGCCTTCCTGGGCGCCGCGGTGATCGCGCTCGCGGGAGCGGGCATCGCCGCGGTGACCATGCGGACACAGGCGACCGAATCCGTACCGGAACAGAATTGACAAAGTACCCTAGGGGGGTATGGTAGAGCCCGAGCTGAACGACAACCCGGAAACGGAGCCCCCGATGAACGCCACAACCAAGTTCGCAGGCTTCACCCTCGGCCTCGCGGCGGTCTTCGGGATCGCTCTCGCGACCGGAGCGGTGCTGGGCCCGGAGCCCACCGATGCCCCGGCGCACGACACCCACGCGACCGGGCCCGCCACCGACGGCGGGCCCGGCGCGGAGGAACTGCCCGGCGGCCTGCTGGTCACCTCCGACGGTTACACCCTGAGCCTGGACACCACGCAGACCACCGCGGGACCCAACGCCCCGCTGCGGTTCCGCATCCTCGATCAGCAGGGCGCACCGGTCACCCGCTACGTCCGCAGCCACGACAAGGATCTGCACCTGATCGTGGTCCGCCGCGACATGGCGGCCTTCCAGCACGTGCACCCGGTGCTGGACGGCAGCGGAACCTGGAGTGTCCCGCTCGATCTCACCCGCGCGGGCGACTACCGCGTGTTCGCCGACTTCACCCCCGAAGGCGGCGAGGACCTGACGCTCGGCGCCGACCTGCGGGTCGCGGGCGCCTACGATCCGCGGCCACTGCCGGTCGCGACGAGCGCCGCCACGGTGAACGGCTACACCGTCACGCTGGACGGGGCGGTCACGCCGGGCCGGTCCTCGACGGTCACGCTCTCGGTGAGCAAGGACGGCAAGCCCGTCACCGACCTGCAGCCCTACCTCGGCGCCTACGGCCATCTGGTCGCGCTGCGCGCCGCCGACCTCGCCTACCTGCACGTTCACCCGGAGGGTCACCCCGGCGACGGCGTCACGCCCGCGGGCCCGGGCATCACCTTCTCCGTGACGGCTCCGAGCGCGGGCGACTACCGCCTGTTCCTCGACTTCCAGCACGAAGGGGTGGTCCGCACCGCCGAGTTCACGCTCTCGGTACCGTCGGGCGCGCAGACCGCCGCACCCACCGGGCCCGGCGCGACCCCCGAGCCGGGCCACGGCCACTGATCACCCCCGCCGCACCGAAAGGAATTCCGATGACGACCGCAACGCAATCACCGGCCACCGGCCAGGTCGAATTGGTGATCGGCGGCATGACCTGCGCGTCCTGCGCCAACCGCATCGAGAAGAAGCTCAACAAGCTGGACGGCGTCACCGCCACCGTCAACTACGCGACCGAGAAGGCGCGGGTGGACTTCACCGGTGACATCTCCCCCGAGGACCTGATCGCCACCGTCGAGCAGGCCGGGTACACCGCCGCCCTGCCCGCGCCGCAGATGCCGGTCGCGGACGCGACGGAAGACTCTGCCGCCGAAGCGGATCCGACCGCGGCCCTGCGGACCCGGCTGCTCGTCTCGCTGGTGCTGACCGTCCCGGTGATCGCCATGGCGATGATCCCCGCCTTGCAGTTCACCAACTGGCAGTGGCTCTCGCTGACGCTGGCCGCGCCGGTCGTGGTCTGGGGTGCGCTGCCGTTCCACCGCGCGGCATGGACCAACCTGCGCCACGGCACCGCCACCATGGACACGCTGGTGTCGATGGGCACTCTCGCCGCGCTCGGCTGGTCGCTGTACGCGCTGTTCTGGGGCACCGCGGGCACGCCGGGCATGACCCACCCGTTCGAGTTCACGATTTCGCGGATGGACGGCACCGGCAACATCTACTTGGAGGCCGCGGCGGGCGTCACCACGTTCATCCTGGCCGGGCGCTTCTTCGAGGCCAGGTCCAAGCGGCGGGCGGGTGCGGCGTTGCGCGCGCTGCTCGAGCTTGGCGCCAAAGAGGTCTCGGTGCTGCGAAACGGAAGCGAGCAGAGGATTCCGGTCGAACAGCTCGGTGTCGGTGATGAATTCGTGGTTCGTCCCGGTGAGAAGATCGCCACCGACGGCGTCATCGTGGAAGGTTCCTCGGCGGTCGACGCCTCGATGCTGACGGGCGAATCGGTGCCGGTCGAGGTCGGCAAGGACGACGCCGTGGTCGGCGCGACGGTCAACGTCGGCGGCAGGATCGTGGTGCGCGCCACCAGGATCGGGGCCGATACCCAGCTCGCCCAGATGGCCAAGCTCGTCGAGGATGCGCAGACCGGCAAGGCTCAGGCGCAACGGCTGGCCGACAAGATCTCCGGGATCTTCGTGCCGGTGGTGATCGCGCTGGCGGTCGTGACGCTCGGATTCTGGCTCGGCACCGGCGGTTCCGTGGCGGCGGCGTTCACCGCGGCGGTCGCGGTGCTGATCATCGCCTGCCCGTGCGCCCTCGGCCTGGCCACCCCGACCGCGCTGATGGTCGGCACCGGGCGCGGTGCGCAGCTCGGCATCCTGATCAAGGGTCCCGAAGTGCTGGAGTCGACCCGCCGGGTGGACACCGTGGTGCTGGACAAGACCGGCACCGTCACCACCGGCAAGATGACCCTGCTCGACGTGATCGCCGCCGACGGCGAGGACGTAGGCGAGGTGCTGGCCCTGGCCGGGGCGCTGGAGGATTCGTCGGAGCACCCCATCGCGCAGGCGATCGCCAAGGGCGCCCGCGAGAAGGTCGGCGAGCTCGCGCCGGTCGAGGAGTTCGCCAATATCAAGGGTCTCGGTGTGCAGGGTGTGGTGGACGGGCACGCGGTGATCGTCGGCCGGGCCCGGTTGCTCGCCGACTGGTCGCAGCACTTGGACGCCGAGCTGGAGCGGGCCATGCACGCGGCCGAGTCCGAGGGCAAGACCGCGGTCGCGGTCGGCTGGGACGGCACGGCGCGCGGCGTGCTCGTGGTGGCCGACGCGGTGAAATCGACATCGGCCGAAGCGATCTCGCAGCTGAAGGCACTCGGACTGACCCCGATCATGCTGACCGGCGACAACAAGGCGGCGGCCAGGGCCATCGCCGATCAGGTCGGCATCGAGGAGGTGATCGCCGAGGTGCTGCCGCAGGACAAGGTCGCGACCGTCGAGCGGTTGCAGGCCGAGGGCAAGGTGGTCGCGATGGTCGGCGACGGCGTCAACGACGCCGCGGCGCTGGCCAAGGCCGATCTCGGTCTGGCCATGGGCACCGGCACCGACGTCGCCATCGAGGCCAGCGACCTGACCCTGGTGCGCGGCGATCTGCGTGCCGCCGCGGACGCGATCCGGTTGTCCCGCAAGACACTCGGCACCATCAAGGGCAACCTGTTCTGGGCCTTCGCCTACAACGTGGCCGCGATTCCGCTGGCCATGGCGGGCCTGCTGAACCCGATGCTCGCCGGTGCGGCGATGGCGTTCTCCTCGGTGTTCGTCGTCAGCAACAGCTTGCGGCTGCGGGGGTTTCGGTCGACCGCGCGGTAGTGCGAAACCCGCCGCACGGTAGCGGAAAACTCACAGTGCGGTAGCGCGAAACCAATCGGCGGTAGCGCGAAAACTCAACCGGCAGCAAGCGAATCCGATCGGGCGGGATGGCACCCACGAGGCCGTCCCGCCCTTTTGGTGTGCGCTGGATCAGTCGAAGGAGGGGCGCACCACGCTGTGGGCAGTGACCTTGTAGGTTGCCAGGATCACGCCGTTGTCCAGGACTTCCGAGGCGGCCAGCTCCATGGTGTCCTCGGCGTCGACGGTTTCGAACAACCGCTGACCCTTGCCGAGCAGCACCGGGTAGATCACCAGCCGGTACTCGTCGACGAGGTGGTTGGCGCGCAGCGTGGTGATCAGGGCGCCGCTGCCGAAGACCAGCAGATTCTGCTCGGCACGCAGCTTGGCCACGCCCTCGGCCACATCGCCCTCGATGCGGCTCGCATTCCATTCCAGCTCGGTGAGCGAAGTGGTCGCGACGTGCTTGGGCATGCTGTTCATCCGGACCTTGTAGTCGCCCTCCTCCGGGTGCTCGGGCCACGACGCGGCGAAACCCTCGTAGGTCGTGCGGCCCAGCAGCAGTGCGTCGGCGTCGAACACCTCGGTGCTCTTGAAGTTCGCAATGCGGTCGTTCCAGAACGGGAACGTCCACGCGGGGTTCTCGATGATCCCGTCGGCGGAGACGAACTCGGAGACGATGACCTTGCCCATGGTGTGACCTCGCTTGTGTGGGTGTGCCCGGAGCTTCCGGAGCATCTCATACATGTAGACGGCACCGGCCCCGGAAACTCATCGCCGCGAAAATCATTCGCGCCGTTGCCTGTTGCGGCCGTACCGTGTTGTTCATGTTCCGGCTCGCCATCGTCCTGGAGTCCGCGATTGCGGGCGCGATGGCGGCTGCCCTGGCAGCGGCGGCAGTGGCCGCGCTGTTCGACGGCGCCCGACGCTGACCTTCCCCGGGACGTCCCGGGATCTCCGACGGGGAAGGTGCCCCCGTCGGAGAGGTCCCCATGACATTTCGGGCATTCGCCCGGGAACCGAGGAACACACATGTCGAAGCACACCTATGTCCGCACCAAGCCGCACCTGAACATCGGCACCATGGGGCACGTCGACCACGGCAAGACCACGCTGACCGCCGCGATCACCAAGGTGCTCGCCGAGCGGGGCGGCGGCGCGTTCGTGCCGTTCGACCGGATCGACCGCGCTCCCGAGGAGGCCATGCGCGGCATCACGATCAACATCGCGCACGTCGAATACGAGACGGCCACACGGCATTACGCGCACGTCGACATGCCGGGCCACGCCGACTTCGTGAAGAACATGATCACCGGAGCGTCCCAGCTGGACGGCGCGATCCTGGTGGTCTCGGCGCAGGACGGCGTGATGCCGCAGACGGCCGAGCACGTGCTGCTGGCCAGGCAGGTCGGCGTCGAGCACATCGTGGTGGCGCTGAACAAGGCCGACGCGGGCGACCCGGAACTGCTCGAGCTGATCGAGCTGGAGATCCGCGAGTTGCTCACCGCCCAGGGCTACCCGGGCGACACCGCGCCCATCGTGCGGGTCTCCGGGCTGCGCGCGCTGGCGGGCGACGAGCGCTGGACGGCGGCGCTGCTCGAACTGCTCGACGCGGTGGACGCGCACGTGCCGATACCGGTGCGCTACACCGACGCGCCGTTCCTGCTTCCGGTGGAGAACGTCCTCACCATCACCGGGCGCGGCACGGTCGTCACCGGGGCGATCGAGCGCGGCCGGGTCCGGCTCGGGGACCGGGTCGAGCTGCTCGGTCTCGGTGCGGAGGCCTCGACGACGGTGGTCACCGGCATCGAAACCTTCGGCAAGACCATGGAATTCGCCGAGGCGGGCGACAACGTCGCGCTGCTGCTGCGCGGGGTGCAGCGCGGCCAGGTCCGCCGCGGCCAAGTGATCGCCGCGCCGGGCAGCATCGCGGTGCGCACCCGCTTCACGGCGCGCGTGTACCTGCTCGGCGCCGGCGAGGGCGGCAGGCGCACGCCGATCGCCAGCGGCTACCGGCCGCAGTTCTACGTGCGCACCGGCGACGTGGTCGGCGACGTCACCCTCCCGGTCGGCACCGCGCTCGCCCACCCCGGCGACACGGTCGAGATCGGCGTCGAACTGGGCCGCCCGGTCCCACTGGAGCCGAACCTCGGCTTCGCCATCCGCGAAGGCGGGCGCACGGTCGGCGCAGGCACCGTCCTGACCGTCACCTGACCCACGGCCCGTCTCGGTCGGCCCACCCCCGACCGAGACGGGCCCACACCTTGCCGACGGGACGTCCAGCTTGCCGAGCACCTCGCAGACCTTGTCGACGCCTCGCAGAGGTTGCAGCGGCTGCGAAGCGTCGAGGCGGGCTGCGAAGACTGCAAGGGAGCGCCCTCTCCGCAAAGTCCAGCGCCCGAGCAGTCCACACTCCTTGCGGACGCTCACCCCGGCTGGGCACGGTTGCGTGGCCCTGAATGCCCTTGTAGACCTTGTCGAACAAGAGAAGGAACAGGAGGGTCCCGTGGCACAGGCGACCTGGCTGCAAGCGGTGAGTGGCGAGGAGATCCACGCACTCCGGCAGGATCCGACCAGCATCAACAGACTCGACAAACCCGACTACTACCGCACCCACTACGGCGCCGCGCTCAATTACTTCCTCACCGGGGAGGCTTGGCCCGGCCCTGAGGACCACGAGCTGTGGCCCGTGGTCGGTGGTGCCGACAGCATCGCCTGCTCGACCCTGGAGAACGGGGCTTTCTCGGTGGTGTCGCCGGATCAGGCAACCGAGCTCGCTGCACGTCTCGCCACGGTTGACGTGATGGCCGTCGAAACCGCTGTCATGCAAGCCGATTTCGAGGAGTTGGTCGACGAGCACGAAATCTACGAACTGGAGCTGATCACACCCGATGAAGGCCCGGAAATCATCGTCGCCGAACTCGAGGGACTCACTGCCTTCTATGCCAAGACCGCGGATTCCAAGCTCGGTGTCGTGATGTACACCACCTGACTACGCGGGCTTCCTCGAGGGATCGAATCCCGGCGACCATGCCCGGCCTGCGGCGCCGGACTGAGCACCTCGCAGACCTTGTCGACGCCTCGCAGAGGTTGCAGCGGCTGCGAAGCGTCAAGACAGGCTGCGAAGATTCCAAGGGAGCGACTCTCCGCAAAGTTCAGCACCCGATCGGGGCTGCCTGAGCAGTCCACACGCCTTGTGAACGCCTCACACAAGCGGTGCCTGTGTGTGGCGTTCACACGGTGGCGTTCATGGGGTCCACGGCACCGGGCTGCCAAGCCAGCGGACCGGCGCTCCCCTGGGGATCCGGCAGTCCAGTCGAGGCTGGCCGAGCGGGCCACATAGCTTGCTGACGCACCACATAGGCGGTGCCTGTGTAAGCGTCCGCACGGTCTGCGGCGCCGGCCTGAGCACCTCGCAGGCCTTGTCAACGCCTCGCAGAGGTTGCAGCGGCTGCGAGGCGTCAAGATAGGCTGCGAAGCCCGCGAGGCAGCGCCCACTCTGGCGAAGTCCAGCACCCCGATCGGGGCTGCCCTAAGCAGCCCACACATCGTGCCGACGTGTCACACAGGCGGTGCCTATGTGAAGCGTCCACACCACCTGTGGCGTCCGGCTTGCTGAGCACCTCGCAGACGTTGTCGACGCCTCGCACAGGTTGCAGCGGCTGCGAGGCGTCAAGATGGGCTGCGAGGACTGCCGGGAGCGCCCAGTTCCGCAAAGTCCAACGCTTGGTCGGGGCTGCCCGGACTGCGTATCGTGCCGACGCTTCACCGAGGCAGTGGCTATGCGAAGCGTGTTCACCGACTGTGGCGTCAGGCTTGCTGAGCAGTTCGCATGGCTGTCGACGCTTTGTGCAGGGTGCGGCGGCTGTGGCGCAGAGTTCAGTGCCGGGTTGGGGGCGTTTTCGCACTGGTCGGTCGGGTAAACAGAGAGCACCTTCCACCGTCCGAGGAGATGCGGGCATGGAGTGGTTCACGGCTCCCGAATACTCGCAGGCCAGGCTGCTGTTCCAGCGTGGCCTGGCGGTCGTGTACCTGCTCGCCTTTCTCGGGGCGGCTTTGCAATTCCGCGCACTGATCGGCGAGCACGGCATGCTGCCGGCGCCGCGGTTTCTCCGGTACGTTTCGCCGCGACGTTCTCCGAGCCTGTTCCACCTGCACTATTCGGACCGGTTCTTCGCCGGTGTCGCGTGGGCGGGGGTGCTGCTCGCCGCCGCGCTGGTCGCGGGGCTGGGTGATCTGGTGCCGCTGTGGGCGGCCATGGTGCTGTGGGCGGCGCTGTGGGGGCTGTATCTCTCGATCGTCAACATCGGTCAGGCGTGGTATTCGTTCGGCTGGGAGTCGCTGCTGCTGGAGACTGGTTTCCTTGCGATCTTCCTCGGCAACGACACCGTGGCGCCGCCGCTGCTCGTGCTGCTGCTCGCCCGCTGGCTGGTGTTCCGCGTGGAGTTCGGCGCCGGGCTGATCAAGATGCGGGGCGACCCGTGCTGGCGCGACCTGACCTGCCTGTACTACCACCACGAGACCCAACCGATGCCCGGCCCGCTCAGCTGGTTCTTCCACCACCTGCCGCGGCCGCTGCATCGGATGGAGGTGGCGGCCAATCACGTCGCCCAGCTCGTGGTGCCGTTCGGGTTGTTCGCGCCGCAACCGGTGGCGAGCATCGCCGCGGGGCTGATCATCGTGACCCAGCTGTGGCTGGTGCTCTCCGGCAACTTCGCTTGGCTGAACTGGCTGACGATCCTGCTCGCGGTCACGGCGTTGGACGCGTGGGTCTTCGGCCCGCTGCCCATCCCCGAGGCGCGGGCGCTACCCGATCCGCCGTTGTGGTTCGTCGGCGCGGTGCTCGTCCTGACCGTGGCAACCGTGGGTCTCAGCTACTGGCCGGTGCGCAACATGTGCTCCAAGAACCAGCGGATGAACACTTCCTTCAACCCGTACCACCTCGTCAACACCTACGGAGCCTTCGGAAGCATCGACCGGGTGCGCAACGAGGTGGTGATCGAAGGCACCGCCGACGCCCGGATCTCCGACGAAACCGTCTGGCGTGAATACGAATTCAAGGGCAAACCCGGTGACCCGCACCGCTGGCCCCGTCAGTTCGCGCCCTACCACCTGCGACTGGACTGGCTGATGTGGTTCGCCGCCATCTCACCGCACTACGCGCGATCCTGGCTGCTCCCCTTCGTCGTCCGGCTGCTCCAGAACGACCCGGCCACCCTGCGCCTGCTGCGCCACTGCCCGTTCCCCGACGCCCCGCCCCGCTACATCCGCGCCCGCCTCTACGCATACCGCTACACCTCCCCACGCGAACTCCGCCACGACCACACATGCTGGCACCGCGAACTCGTCGACGACTACCTCCCACCCCTCACCCTGCACCAAGCCCGCGGCTTCGCCTGACCGGGTTCGGGGACGCGCTCGCGAGGCAGTGACGAACCCGCTGCGCAGGCCACCCGGTCGGCGTCGGCGAAATCGCTGCGCCAGGGCCCGCGAATCCCGCCGGACCCCACCTGCTGGCGCTGCGAACTCGTCGACGACTACCTCCCACCCTGCACCGAGCCCGCGGGATTCGCCTGACCGGCCTGGGGACGACTCGCTCACGAGTCAGTGACGAATCCGCCGCGCAAGCCCGCCCGGTCGGCGGCGATGTCAGGTCGGTGTAGTTGTTGCGCCACGAGCGTGCACTCCGCACCAACACACCTGCTGGCGCCGCAAACCCCGCCGACGAATCCCTCCCACTCTCACCCCTGCACCAGCCCGCGGCTTCGCCTGACCGGCTTCGGGACGACTCGCTCACGAGACGGTGACGAATCCCCCGGGCAAGCCCGCCCGGTCCGGCATCAACTTCAAGTCGGCGCAACCGCCAAGTCGGCGAAATCGCTGCGCAACGGCGCTCGACACGATCTGCTGGCGCTACGAACTCGTCGACGACTACCCCCTCACCCCTGCACCAAGCCCGCGGCTTCGCCTGACCGGCTTCGGGACGATGCGCTCGCGAGCCAGTTACGAATCCGCCACGTAAGCCTGCTTAGTCGGCAGCAATGTCAGTCGGCGAAATCGCTGCGCAACGGCCGCTCGATCGCCGCGACATCGGCGATCCCACTCGCGTTTGCTGGGCGAGCGGTCGGCTGCTGAACCAAGGTGGCGGTCTTCGTTCCCGGCAGTGGCACTCGCCATGGGAAATGGAGGATGTCGTGGATGCACGACGAGAAGGAATCGGAGAGCGGATGACGGGATTCGAACCCGCGACCCTCACCTTGGCAAGGTGATGCGCTACCAGCTGCGCTACATCCGCATGCACCGCGTGGCGGCCCGAAGGCGCGTTGCCGTGCGATGGGCAACTTTAGTCGGCGGGTGCGGGTGATTCAAAATCGGCCGCAGCTCACCTAGGTTGGGCGACATGGGTGAGGTGGTGATCGAGGTCGCCGGGGAGGCGACGGAGCAACTGGCGGAAGCGGTTTCGTCGTTGAATCGGCAGCTGTCCAGCAGGCCGAGAGTGCTGAGCGTCGCCGAGCTGGCCAAGCTGATCGAGTCGGAGGCAACCCGGCTGTTGATCGCCTATCTGGACGGCGCCCCGGTCGGCATGCTCACGCTCGTCACCTATGCCATTCCGACCGGGGTGCGCGCCAGAATCGAGGACGTGGTGGTCGACGAGGTGGCCCGGGGTCGCGGCGTGGCGCTCGAGCTGACGAACGCCGCCGTGGAGCTGGCCCGCGCGGCAGGCGCCCGCACCGTGGACCTGACCTCGCGGCCCGAACGCGAGGCCGCCAACCGGCTGTACCGGCGGGCCGGGTTCGAGGTTCGCGAGTCGGTCACTTATCGGCGAACGCTCGACTGATCAGACCTGTTTTCGACACCGTCGGGCCGCGCTGCGGTGGACGAGCGCTGTTAGACGGAGCCCGATATCGTGTGCGCCCGGTCGCTTCCGCCTAGCCGACTCCAACGGCCCGCCGCCCGGGCCTCGACCGCGACGCCGGCCCGGGCTCTCGGCCATCCGGAACGCGGCACTCACCGAACTAGCTCCACAAACAGCCCGCCCCGGGCCTCGGCCGCGGCTCACCTAGGTTGGCGGCATGAGTGAGGTGATCGAGGTCGCCCCCGCACAGTCGACCTGACCTTGCGCCCTGAGCGCGAGGCGGCCAACCGGCTGTTCCGCCGCGCCGGGTTCGAAGTCCGCGTCTCGGTCACCGATCGACGGACCGTCACGTGAAGCGACCGAAGAGTGCGCACACGCTTTTGACGCCTCGCACAGGCTGCAACCACTGCGAGGCGTCAAGACCAGCTGTTAGGACCGGGCCGGTACCGGGCGGAATACGTGGGCGTGGTCTGCGGCCCAATCGGCGTACGTGCGGGGCGGGCGGCCGAGCACCGTGCGCACAGCGTCGGTGCGCACGGCATTGCCACCCGCGCGCACATAGGCCTGGCCGGCGAGCGCGCCGTCGACGTACTCGGCAGACATGCCCGCGGCCAGCATGTGCTGCCGTGCCAGATCCTCCGGGATGTCGGCGACCTCGATCGGGTGGCCGAGGACCGCGGCGAGCACGGCGGCTTGGTCGGCGGTGGTGAGGAGTTCGGGGCCGGTGAGGGTGTAGGTGTGGCCTGCGTGGGCGGTGGAGAGGAGGGCTTCGACCGCGACCGCGGCGACGTCGCGTGGGTCGATGACGCCCTGGGCGCCCTCGCCGGTGAGGTTGGGCACGGGCTGACCGGCGCGGATGGGGTCGGCCCAGATCAGGGTGTTGGAGGCGAAGCTGCTCGGGCGCAGGATGGTCCATTCGAGTCCGCTCTCTCGGGCGGCCTGTTCGCCGGGCAGGTGCCAGGTGCCGACGCGGCCGAGATCCGGCTCACCGGTGCCGATGGCCGAGAGCTTTACGATGCGCCGTACGCCCGCCGCGCGGGCCGTGGCGATGAGGGCGCGATCGGTGTCGGCGTCGTCGGGGCCCAGTACGCCGACCAGGAACACGGCTTCGGCGCCCGTCATCGCCGCCGCCATCGACTCGGCGTCGCCGTAGTCGCCGCGCACCACGTCGACGCCCTCGAAAGCCTGTGCACGGGCCGGGTCACGCGTCACCGCACGGACCGGCACCTCGCGCGAGGCCAGCTGCCGGACGATCTCACTGCCGATGGTGCCCGTGGCACCGGTGATCAGAATCATGGCTAAGACGGTGCCGTGTCCCGGCCACCGCTTATAGGAAGTTTCGGCACAACCGGCGGGCGCGAAAGTGCCTAGAGTCGATGGGGTGCAGACCACGTCCGTCCGAACCGCCGAGCGCCTCGAATCCACCGAACACGCACCGGAATCGCTGCGCCCGTGGCTCACCGAACTCGGCCGGATTCCCTTGGTGCGGGACCTGTCCGAGCCCTTCGCGCACATCCCGCACACCGCGACCACGATCGTGCTGCGCACGGAGGAATCCGGACGGCGCGAGGCGCTGGTGCTCGGCCCGCGCACCAAGGCGACCTACTCGGCGGCGAAGACTCCCGCGAGTTGCGTCCGGCTGCGCCTGGCTCCCGGCGCGGCCCACCCGATGCTCGGCGTCGCCGCGAGCGAACTCACCGATCGGGCCGTGCGGCTCGCCGACCTGCCCGGTCCCGCAGCCGGTCTCGCCGACGCGCTCGCCGACCTGCCCCACGACGACATCCTCGCCTTCCTGGAAGACGAACTACCGCAGCGCCTTTCCGAAGACCCCACGCAACGCGCCCACCGCGGCCTGCTGGCCAAGGCCGCCACCGCCCTCGCCGAACCGGCCGGACGACCGATCCCGGCGCTCGCCGCCGATCTCGCGGTCAGCGAGCGCCAGTTGCGCAACCTGTTCAGTGCCGGAATCGGCCTGTCGCCCAAGCATTTCGCCCGCATCGGCCGGGTACGCCAGATCCTCGCCTACACCGGTAACACCCCGTGGGCGCGGATCGCGGCCGACAACGGCTACTACGACCAGTCCCACCTGACCGCCGATTTCCGCACCCTCATGGGCGTGCCACCGGGCAAGTTCTTCCGCGGCCACCTTCCCGCCGCTAGCCCGTGCCAGATGACGACCTGACCATGGCGCACAGCCGGTCACGCGAAATCACCCGACCTGCCGAGGATCAGTCGGCGCGACTCTCCCTGCGGGCCGCCTTCTCCGCCGCTTCGGCGGCGTCCATGGCGTCGGCCTGTTCGAGAGTCGGTGCGCTGCCGCCGAGCCGGGCGGGCACCCAGTAGGCGCCGGGCTCGTGTGCGTAGCCGTCCTGCGCCTCCAGCAGCATCCGCTGCATGGTGGCGCGCAGCTCGGCGGTGAGGTCGGCGGCGGGTTCGTAGGGCTCGATCGGCTTGCCGACCACGATGGAGATCGGAGTGTTGGTGCGGCCCAATCGCTTCGGGAAGCCCTTGGTCCACACCCGCTGCGCGCCCCAGACGACGATCGGGATGACCGGCACGCCCGCCTCGATGGCCATCCGCGCGGCTCCGGACTTGAACTCCTTGATCTCGAAGCTGCGGCTGATGGTGGCCTCCGGGTACACGCCGACCAGTTCCCCGCGTCGCAGGTATTCCACCGCGGCCTTGTAGGAATCGGCACCCGCAGCACGGTCCACCGGAATATGCTTGAGCGCCCGCATGATCGGACCGGAGATGTTGTTGTCGAAGACTTCCTTCTTCGCCATGAACCGGATGTAGCGCTTGGGAGTGCGCACCGGCAGACCGGCGTAGGTGAAGTCCATGTAGCCGGTGTGATTGACCGCGAGCACGGCACCACCGGTCGCGGGTATATGTTCATCGCCCTTGACGATGAACTTCAGACCTTGCACGAAGAAGACGGTTCGGGCCAGCCCGATGATCGTCCGGTAGACGGGTTCCACAATTCCGCTAGCGTAGTCGCAGACTTTCCCATCCGGCAGTGGCGAAACGCCCACCGGGTCGGGATCCGCCCCGATCGGCTCAGAAAGAGGATCGTCGAAGTGGAACGCGCCCGACCGCTGCCGTATAGCGACCGGACCATCAGGAACGCAGGCCACCCGGCAACATCGAGCAAAAGTTCTTCGGCGCCGCCCGACCCGGCCACGCGACGTGGCTACCGCGGGGCGCTGATCGGCATGGCGCTCGGCGGCGCGCTCCTGCTCACCGGCTGCGACTCGGTTTCGGGGATCCCCGGCGACGACCCCGCGCCGGTCAAGGCGGCGACGACCCCCTCGGCCGCCGTCCCCTCCGCGGTTCCCACGACCGCGGCCACCAGCACGCTCGCCGCACCGCCCGCCGACGCGCCCGAGGTCGGCGCGGTGCCCGGCGTGCCGGATGCCGCGACCGCGCTGCGGCACTGGGCCGCCGACCTGGAGTCGGATACCATCGCCGAACTACAGGACAAGTGCTGGACCATGGCTCCGGGCAACGTCGCCGACATGTACGAGGACAAGCAGACCGTCCTCGCCACCCTCGCCCAGCCCGGCTCCGCCACGGCGAGCACTGTCACCTGGAAGAGCCGCAGCGCGACCGTCACCGTGGAGCGCGACGCGATCGCGACCGGTTACGCCTGTCCGCGGGTGTTCCCGGCAGGCACGGAGATCGGCTACAACGACGCCGATGCCCGCCACACCGTGCGCCGCTACCTGGCCCGCTTCGTCGGCGAACCGCTCGACCCCGCCGACAAGGAAGGCGACTACCCGCTGATCTGCAAGGCGAGCCCGGCCGAGTGGGACCCGAATGGCACCGGAAGCGCGACGCCGCCGCCGCTGGCGAACAACCCGGGCAAGCTCACCGGCGCGACCGATTTCGCAGGTCAGCAGATCAGCTCCGAAAGCATCGGTTCCGGCTACATCACCGTGGAGGTGCCGGTCACCAACTCCTCCGGCGTCACCCAGGTCCGCACGTTCACGCTGACCGAGGGCGACGAGGGGTACTGCATCGGCGACGTCTCGCCGTAGCCGGGCACCGTGAGCATCGTCATGTGAACGCAGCTACTAACCTGGGTGCCTGATAACGCCCATCTGGCGCGCGGAGCGCAGCCCGGAGGTACGCCCGATGGTGCCGCCGGACGAAGTTCGTCGATCGCTCAGCGCACCGCCGGAGCGCAGGCGGAGGTACGCGTAGGAGGAACAGCTCGTGCAGATCACCAGCGTCGGACACGCCGGATTCCACATTCGAACCGCGGCCGGAACGATCCTTTGCGATCCCTGGGTCAACCCCGCGTACTTCGCCTCGTGGGTCCCGTTCCCCGACAACACCCAGCTGGACTGGGACGAGCTGGGCAATTGCGATTTCCTCTACGTCTCGCACCTGCACCGGGACCACTTCGACGCGGAGCACCTGGCGAAGCACGTCAGCAAGGACGCGACCGTGCTGCTGCCGGACTACCCGGTGCCGGACCTGCGCCGCGAGCTGGAGAAGCTCGGCTTCCACACGTTCGTCGAGACCGAGGACTCGGTCAAGCACACCGTGACCGGTCCCGGCGGCGAGCTGGACATCATGATCATCGCCCTGCGCGCGCCCGCCGACGGGCCGATCGGCGACTCGGGTCTGGTGGTCTCCGACGGTGAGACCGTCTGTTTCAACATGAACGACGCCCGCCCGGTGGACATGGACGTGCTGCACGACGCGTTCGGCCACGTCGACATCCACCTGCTGCAGTACTCGGGCGCCATCTGGTACCCGATGGTCTACGACATCCCGACGCGCACCAAGTCCAACTTCGGCAAGCAGAAGCGCCAGCGCGGCATGGACCGGGCGCGCAGCTACATCGAGCAGGTCGGCGCGACCTGGGTGGTGCCCTCGGCGGGCCCGCCGGTGTTCCTCGACCCCGAGCTGCGCTACCTCAACGACGACCGCGGCGACGAGGGCAACATCTTCCCCGACCAGATGGTGTTCCTCGAACAGATGGAGATCCACGGCAACGAGGGCGGGGTCCTGATGATCCCCGGCTCGGTCGCCGACGTGCGCGGCAAGGAACTGTCGCTGACCCACCCGTTCGATCCGGCCGAGATCTACGCCTACAAGGCGGGCTACATCGAGCGGATGGCCGAGCGCCTCGCCCCGGTGCTCGAGGCCGAGAAGGCGTCCTGGGCGACGGGCGAGGGTTCCCTGCTCGAGCCGTTGCAGAAGCTGTTCGAGCCGATCATGGCGCAGAGCGATCTGATCTGCGACGGCATCGGCTACCCCGTCGGTCTGGTGATCGGCGAGGAGACGGTGGTGCTCGACTTCCCGAAGCGGGCGGTGCGCGCACCCATCGAGGGCGAGGGCAAGTACCGCTACGGGTTCCGCATCGCGCCGGAGCTGGTACGCACGGTGTTGCGCGACAACGAGCCCGACTGGGTGAACACCATCTTCCTGTCCACCCGGTTCCAGGCGTGGCGCATCGGCGGCTACAACGAATTCCTCTACACCTTCTTCAAGTGCCTCACCGACGAGCGCATCGCCTACGCCGACGGCTGGTTCTCCGAGGCGCACGACGATTCGGCGTCGACCGAGATCGCAGGCTGGGAAGTGCAGCGGCGCTGCCCGCACCTGAAGGCCGACCTGTCGAAGTTCGGTGTGGTGGAGGGGAACAACCTCACCTGCAACCTGCACGGCTGGCAGTGGGATCTGGAGTCGGGCCGGTGCAAGACGTCCAAGGGGCACGAGCTGCGCTCGCGCAAGCTCTGAGCCCGGTTTTCAGTGGACCCCGACCGGTGGTCGCGGCCGGGGCCCGCTGCCAACAACTTCGCTGATCAGCGGATCTCTCGGGTCAGCTTGGACGACCACGGACACCAGAAGCAGCCGGGTAGGAAGGCGCCGCACGCCTCGTCCAGATGGTCTTCGACGTAGTAGATGCTCGAGTCGCAGACCTCGATCGCCATGGTGAAGAAGGTGATCGTGTCGGGATCCAGGTGGAAGCTCCAGCCGGGGTTGTATTCGGCCGGGGTCTTCCTGATCCGGCCCATGACGTGGATCGACATCTGCTCCTCGCCGGACAGAATCCGGCGTGCTTCTCCGATGCGCTGCTCGTTGGTCAGCCGGATGATGAATTCTTTGCCCGAGTAATCGGTGAATGCGAAGTCCGCCATGACATCTCCCTACCGAAGGTGGTTGGTTGGTCCGCGCGGTTCTGCATCGATGCGTTCCGATCGTATCGGTGGACAAGGGTCGCTGTTCGCGAAATTCGATGCGCGACAATCGATTTGGACTTTCAGTCGGTTTCTTTCGTGGGAAACATGCAGGCTGGGTCAGCTCCGGCCGTTGGCGGCGGCGCGTTGGCCGTTGCTTCGAGAGGAAAGCTGAGTCCGGACGGATTTCCTGGCGAGAATCAGCTCGCGGGTCGCGATAGCGCCCCGCGCGACGGGCGCGGCGACCCGTCCGTCGGCGTCGATCAGCACGGCCGACGGTGTACCGCGGACGCGGTATCGCAGCGCCGCCTCGTTGCCCTGCTGCACCAGCGACGGAATATCGCCGAGCCCCTGTTCGACGCCCCATGCAGCCTGCTCCGCGGCGTCCCCGTTCCCGACGACCACGATGGTCAGGTCGGTGCGCGCCCGCCACCGCGGCAGCTCCCGCGCCAGCGCGGCGCACAGCTCGCAGCCCGGGTGCACGAACACCAGCAGCACGGCTCGGCCCGCCGCGAGCAGGTCCGCGAGATTCGTGCGGTCGCCCGCGACGTCGAGCAACTCGAACTCCGGCGCCACCGAACCGACCGGCAAGCCCTCGGCACCCAGCGTCGACAGCGCCTGCTCGTCGAGCCTGCGCCGCAGCGCGCCGACCTGGCCGACCAGCCACGCCAGCACGCCGCACAGCACCGCGACGAGCGCGAGCCCGGTGGCGGTGTCGGCGGGCAGTCCGGCAGGCACCGAGGGATGAGCGAACGCGCCCCACAGGACCAGCGCCGCGAGCAGCATCAGCGCGCCGTTGCGCACGATGCTGCGCGCGCCGATCGGCGTCGCACTCGCAGCTCCGAAGCACGAGCACGCCGGATGCTTCCCGCGCCGCAACAACCGGACAATGGCCGCGGTGAAGACCGTCAGCAAGAGCAGCGCGCCAACCGCCGCGGCCGCCACCGTCCACGGCAGGACCGCACCCACCGCGAGCGCCGCCTCGACGACCGGCAGCCCCCACGCCACGGCGGGCACCCACCGCACCGGCACCTCGAAGTCCCCCACCGCCTGCCGCGTCCCCGCGCGATCGGCCAGTTTCCCCCAGGCCGACAACCCGAACACCACGGCGAGCGCCAACCGCGTCACCCACACCCCGTATTCGATCAGCATGGGCCGCACCCTCCCACATCTGCGGTTATTCGAAATCGGAATCGCCGGAAGAGTATGCGAGGTGTTGCGAAGAACAGCCCGCTTTCCTGGCGGACGGCGACGCTCACGCCCGGTCCGAACAACCCGATATCCGCCGCTGCACACAGCACGACGGCATCGCCCGAGCGAGCGAATCTCGGCGAGCGCACCGTCGCACAACGTGATCGTCGCACTGTGCCGACGCGCGATCGGTGTGCCCGCCACCGCGCAGACCTATGGCGCTGAGGCTGTGGGTCAGCGAGATCACCGGGGTGCAAGCAGGCAGGAGGAGGTAGTCGATTGGCGGGAAGCCGAGGTCATTCGTTCGGCGACCGGTAATCGGCCAGCGTGGAAGTGGTGCCGGGACGTTGCTGTGCGGCCAGCGCCACCGCCGCAAAGGTGAGCGCGCAGCCCAGTACGGACCACGGTGACAGTTGCGGGCCGGTCGGGATGAGCAGGTCGAGGGAGATGGCGGCGGCGAGCTGGCCTGCGACGGAGGTGAGGCCGAGGAGCAGGACGCCGATCCAGCGGACCGTGAGGGCAGCGAGGGCGATGAACGCGACGCCGATCGCTCCGCCGAGGTAGAGCCAGGGTTCGGCGGGAAATTCGCCGAGGCCGCCCGTGCCGGTCAGCAGGGCGGCTTCGATGAGCAGCAGCGCGACGAGCCCGACGGCGAAGTTCACCAGGGCCGCCGAGAACGATCCGCCGACCGCGCCGACGCGTCCGTTCACGGCCTGCTGCCAGGCCAGGCCGATGCCCGCAAGCGCGGGCAGCACAATGAGCAGCGCGGACGGGACCGCGCGCAGCGATTCGGGGAGGGCGAGCGCGCCCGGCACCGCGCCGGAGCGGTCGGCGACGGCGAGAAACACCGCACCGACGGCGAGCGCCGCGCCACCCACCCGCAGCGCGGTGATCGGCGTCGCGCCGCTCGGCGCCAGACCGAGCCGGTCGACGACCAGGCTGCTCGACAGTTGCCCGGCGACGACGGCGACGGTGAACGCGGTGACGCCGATCGCCGCGACGGTCAGACCCTGACAGGCGACGAAGAACGCGCCGAACAACCCGCCGAGCAGCTGCCACCTGTGCAGCGTCCCGTCACCGATTCCCCGCCGCACCGCGCCGAGCCCCGCACGCAGTCGGCCGCTGAACGCGAACGCGATCACAAGCAGAAGCAGTCCGGTCCCGAAACTCACGGTGGCGGCGGCAACGCCATCCTGCAACCAGACACCGAGCGCACCGTTGATCCGGGCCTGCACCGCGACACCCGCGCCGATGCAGAACCCGAACAGCAACCCCAGCCTGGTCCGCCCGGTCATTTCCGCACCGTACCCGCGGGTCGTTCGGCACTCGACGCAGCCCTGAAAGACCGGTGCGGCCATGCCTTTCCCGAGCGCTAGAGCGAAACTCGGTGACCCCGGCGCGGCCTGTCGCCCGGCGGTGACGCCGGTCATCGGCGCGATCGGCTCGCCGCATCCGCCGACTTGCGGCTCGAACGTGCTGCGACCCTTGTTCGGCATCGCCACGCTGAGCGTCAGCCCGCGCGCAGTTCCCCGCGGTCGGCGGCGAAGCGATCGTGTCTGGCGTAAGTTCGGTCGCCGCCGTTGCGGGCGATCGAGCCGCGCACGAGGCGGGTGCGGACACGGGCTCCGACGTTCTCCTGCAGCCGGGTGGCGCCGGGGATGACGCGGCGCGGGACTTCCAGCGCGCCGTTGATCGCGGCGGTGGCCAGCACGGCGTACTGGAACAGGCGGCTGTCGGGCAGACCGAGGAAATCGGAGTTGGTGCGGCCGAGCACGATTCGGCTGTAGGCGACCATGTACTGGGTGACCAGGTGACGGATCGCGCGTTGCCCGGGCGTGCTGTCGCCGACGAACAGCCCGCCCGCGGCGGGGATCAGCGCCTGGGCCAGGCGCTGAGAGTCCTCGTCGGGGATGAACTCGGTGTCGGCGAGGATCCAGAAGGCGCGCCAGGTGTCGGTCTCGCAGGTCGGCAGGATCTCGGGGTCGATGCCGAGCAGGAAGCCGATGTAGCGCCACAGCTGGAAGACGGCGTCCTTCTCCCGTGCGGAGAACCGCAGGCCGAGCGCCTGCGCGCCCACCAGGTTCGCCATCGAGAAGAGTCCGAGCGTGCCAACGGTGAGCACCTGGTTGACGGGCTGGTCCCAGGCCGCGTAGTCCCAGTCGGGGCGGCGGTTCATGCCGGAACGCACCAGCGCGTGCATCAGCCGCACCCGCAGCACGCTCTGATAGCCGATCCCGTGCCGCTCCAACGCGCCGGGCGTGGTGACGTCGAGCCACCACTGGGTGGTCTCGGCGAGCCTGCGCGGCGCCATCGCGTCGAGATCGCCGGTGCCGACCAGGGTCTTGTCCGCGCGCGAGGCCAGGTAGCCGCCCATCAGCGCGAACATGCCCATCGCGATGCCGCCCCAGACGCCGGTCCGGTTCACCACGCGCGCGCCGCGATCGATCTTCCCCCGATCCAGCCAGTACGGATCAGCCTCGACCTGCTCGAAGAAGGCGCGTAGCTCCCGCGGTGCGTCGGGCACCGCGTCGATACCGTGCGCCACCGCGGTCTCGAACATCCGGCGGCCCTCGCCGACCGGCAGTCGCTGGATCATGGCCACCACGTCGTCGGCGAGCGGGTCGCCGACCTGGGCGAAACGGCGGAAGGAGTCCCGCTGCGCAGCGGTGCAGCGCAGGTCGCCAGGCGCGAGCACCGGTACCGCGTACTTGAAGGGGAACTCGGTGAACAGCTGCGGAGTCGGCAGGAATTTCCGGTTGTCATGCGCCATTGCATTGCACCCATCGGATCGAGCTTCGCGCCGAGTATCGGGCGCGTTCCGATAAGACCGTCCCACAAATTCCATTATCTGGCAAGGACCTCTGCCAGATAGCTACGCCGTCACTCAGGCTTGTTCGGTGACTTCGGCCCGCCGCGGCAACCACGCCGGGGTGAGCGCGGCGATGGCGAGCATGACCAGGCCGAGCAGCGCCAAGGTCGTGGCCATCGAGAGCTGGATCGTCGCGAGCGCGACGAACCCGAAGATCACCAGCGACACCACCTCCGAGAGCAGGCCGGACACCGAGGTGACCGTCGCGCGGGCCGGTCCCTCGATCGCGTCCTGCAACCGGGATTCGGCGACCACCTCGGCATTGAGCACGACGCCGTAGCCGATGCCGATCGCGGTGAAGCCGATGCCGGTCAGCAGGTACACCGCGTCCGGGCGATCGGTGGCCAGACCCGAGATCAGCGCGCCGCCGATGAACAGCGCACCGCCGACGGCGACGGCCGCGGCGATGGTGCGGGCGGACAGCCGCGCCGTGCGGCCCGCGAGCAGCGAGCCGGTGAGCGAACCGACCACGGTGAGGCCGACCAGCAGCGGCACCACCACGGTCGGCGCGCCGGCGGACTGCGCGAGCAGCGCGAAGTACTCGTCGTAGGCGGTGATGCCGAACAGCAGCGCGCCGAGCAGCACGCCGTTGCGCACCCGGCGCACCCGGATGGCCTCGCCGACGCCGGTGCGCAGCATCGTCACGTATCGGGTCAGCACGCCCGACCGACCGGCGGCCACGACCGGAGCCCGTCCGTCGCCGGGCACGACGGGATGACCCGGCACGGTCGCGACGGCGTCGGGCGCGTCGTCGGTGAGGTCGTCGACCGACGCCGCCCTCGGCGCGCTCGGCAGCGACACCGCGACGAGCACGTGCAACGCCGCGATCGCCACGCTGGACCAGCCGACCAGGGCGTACCCGCCCCAGGCATACAGCGGGGTAGCGGCGAGGATCGCCACGACCACGGCACCCTCCGCCGCCGCGCGGGCGTAGCCCATGATGCGCGGGTAGGCGGCGGGTTCGCCCCTGGCGACCAGGTCGTCGTAGATCAGCGCCTCGAACGTGCCCGACTCCAGTGCACTCGACACACCCCACAGCACGAAGCCGATCGCGAAGCCGAGATAGGACGGTGCGACGGTCCACAGCGTGAAGGCGCCGAGCACCAGCGCGCCGCTGAGGATCAGCAGGCCGCGCCGGGACACCGTGTCGGCCCAGGCGCCCGACGGCACCTCGAGCACGAATGCGGTGATCGACCACAGGGCGAGCAGCGAGGAGATCTGCGCGGTGTTCAGGCCGTGTTCGGCGAACAGCAGCGCGTACAGCGCGTAGAGCGGGATGAGATCGCGCGAGCCTTTGAACAGCACCGCCCGCACGGCGAGACCACGGACGCCGTGATCACGACCCCGTCGCGTGGAGGGTGCGTGCGAAGCTCAATAGCCGTTGATGATCAAGCGCATGTTCTTCAGCTTCGGCGTCGGCCCTCGACCGCGTCAAGCGATTTTCCGCGGCGGCGGGCGACTCAACCGAGCGGCAGCCAGCCGTTGGCCGCGGGCAGGGAATCGCCGTCGATCTCCCGATCGGCCAGTCCGGAACCGACCCGGCCCTGGCCCTCGTTCAGATCGTTGATCAGCTCCGATACCGGATGCGAATCGCTGTAGTGGTAGCCCTGGGCGAGCGCGAAACCGAGCTCGGTCAGCACCGCCGCCTGGTACTCGGTTTCCACGCCCTCCGCGATGACCTGCAGGTCGAGCGCGCTGCTGAGTGCGGCGATCACGCCGAGCAGCGGCGGCGCGGGGGAATCGGAGCGGATGGCCGCCACGAAGGATTGGTCGACCTTCAGGATGTCGCTCGGCAGGGTGGCCAAGCGGCTGAGCGAGGAGTAACCGGTGCCGAAATCGTCGATGGCGATGCGCACGCCCCGGTCGCGCAGCGTGTGCAGATTCGCGATGGCGGTCTGGGATTCGGCGGCCAGCTCGCTCTCGGTGACCTCGAGCACCAGCTGATCGGCGGGCCATCCGGTACTCGCCAGAATGCCGGACACCCGGTCGGCGTAACCGGATTCGGCCAGTTCCAGGCCGCTGACATTGACATTGAGTGTCAGGTCCAGCTGCGCGAAGGTCTCCTGCAAGCGGGCCGCGTCGGCGCAGGCCCGGCGCAGCACCAGCTCGTCCAGATCGGAGATGAGGTCGTATTCCTCCGCGACCCGGATCAGCCCCTCGGTGGTGACGTCCGGCTGCGCGCTGGACGACCAGCGCAGCAGCGCCTCGACGCCGACCGCCTTGCCGCCGCCCTCGGTCAGGCTGACGATCGGCTGATAGTGCACGTCCAGCGCGCCGCGATCGATCGCCTCGCGCAGTTCGACGGCCAGCGGCAGCTGCCGGGAGGACTCGAGCACCGTCCGGTTGCGACCGGCCTGCTTGGCGCGGTAGAGACCGACGTCGGCGCGGCTCACCAGCAGCGAACCGGACTCGCCCGGCTGCCACGAGGTGACACCCGCCGAGCAGCCGGTCGTGACGGCCGCCCGCAGCTGCTCGGTGAGCAGGATCGCGGCCTGTTCGGTGGTGTTCGGCAGCAACAGGGCGAAGGCGTCGCCGCCGTAGCGGGCCAGCCGCTGCTCGGGGGTGAGCAGCTTCGACCAGGTATCGGCCACGCGCTGCAGGACCGCGTCACCCGCGCGGTGGCCGAGGTGATCGTTGATCTTCTGGAAGCGGTCGAGATCGACGAGCACCAGCGAAAGGCCCTGCCCGTTGCGGGTGGCCTGCTCGATCGCGGTGTTCAGGGCGCGGTCGAAACCGCGGCGATTCAACAGACCGGTGAGCACGTCGATATCGGCTTCGGAGGCCATCCTGGTCAGGATGCCGACGACGACGCCGACGCCGAACGTCACACCCGCCGGGATCAGACCCGACCACCAGGGCAGGTCGCGCGCGGGCAGCGCCCACAGACACAGCGCCATGGCGAAGGCGATGTGCGCCATCGCCTGCGGCCAGCGGAAGAACAGGGCCGCATCGCAGGCGATGAAGACATAGAACGAGGCGAGGCTGATGCCGCCGACAGTGTTCGGGAACGAATGCACCGCGACCGTCACCAGCACGGTCGCGATCGCGACATAGCCGTGGTGGATGGAATGCGGCAGTCGCGGACCCCACGCGAGCAGCGTCAGACCCAGCGCCAGCGCGATCGCCGCCGCTGTGCCGACCAGTGGTCGATTACCCTCATCGCCCGGTGCGATGGCCGTGATCACCAGACCAAGCACACCACCCATGACGTAGAACGCCCCGGTGGTCCGAGCCATGACCATTGCCGTCGCCAGCGCCGATGCCGCCCGCACCCGGGTTCGGGTATCGCCGCGCGCCCCGATTCCTCGCACGGGGAATAGCCTAGACACAACGCATCTCACTGGTTGCCACATCCCCGGAATCCGGGCATGGCGAACCAGTGGCTATTGCCCGTGGTCAGCCCGCGGGTCGCAGCACGTCGGTGCCGACGAACGGCACCAGCGCCTCGGGAACGCGCACCGAACCGTCGGCCTGCTGGTGGTTCTCCAGCAGCGCGACGAGCCACCTGGTGGTTGCCAACGTGCCGTTCAAAGTGGCTGCGATCTGCGGTTTTCCGTTCTCGTCGCGGTAGCGCACGGCGAGGCGGCGGGCCTGGAAGGTGGTGCAGTTGGAGGTCGAGGTGAGCTCGCGGTAGGTCTGCTGGCTCGGCACCCAGCCCTCGCAGTCGAACTTGCGCGCCGCCGAGCTACCCAGATCGCCCGCCGCGACATCGATGATGCGGTAGGGCACGTCGATGGCCGCGAGCATCTCCCGCTCCCAGGCGAGCAGGCGCCGGTGCTCGGCGTCGGCCTCCTGCGGCGTGGTGTAGACGAACATCTCGACCTTGTCGAACTGGTGCACCCGGATGATGCCGCGGGTGTCCTTGCCGTAGCTGCCCGCCTCGCGGCGGAAACACGACGACCAGCCCGCGTACCGCTTGGCGCCGCCGCTGAGATCGAGGATCTCGCCCGAGTGGTAGCCGGCCAGCGGCACCTCCGAGGTGCCGACCAGGTACATGTCGTCGTCGGCCAGGTGGTAGACCTCCGCCGAGTGCTTGCCGAGGAAGCCGGTCCCCGACATGATCTCCGGGCGCACCAGCACCGGCGGGATCATCATGGTGAATCCGTTGGCGACGGCCTTCTGCGCGGCCAGCTGGAGCAGGCCGAGCTGCAGCAGCGCGCCGTAGCCGGTGAGGAAGTAGAACCGCGCGCCCGACACCTTCGCGCCGCGCTCCATGTCGATCACGCCGAGCGCCTCGCCGAGCTCCAGGTGGTCCTTCGGCTCGAAGTCGAATTCGCGTGGCGTTCCCACGGTTTCGAGGACGATGTAATCGTCCTCGCCGCCCGCGGGCGCGCCTTCCTGCACGACGTTCGAGATCGCCCGCTGCGCGGCGTCCAGGTCGGCGTCGGCGGCGTGCTGGGCCGCCTCGGCCTCCTTGACCTTCACCGACATCTCCTGCGCCTGCGACAGCAGCGCCGGGCGCTCCTCCTTGGACGCCTTGCCGACCAGCTTGCCCATCGCCTTGTGTTCGGCGCGCAGGTTGTCGGCGGTGGCGACCGCGGCGCGCCGCGCCGAGTCCGCCTCCAGGAGGGCGTCGACGAGGGCGGGGTCTTCGCCGCGGGCGCGCTGCGAGGCGCGCACCACGTCGGGGTCCTCCCGCAGGAGTCGGAGGTCGATCATGGGCTATCAGCCTAGTCGGCGGGCCTTCGGCGTTTCACCCCGATATCGGTCTGCGGGTCCCGTGGGTCCGATCGGCCACAACGGCCCGCGCTCGCTGACCTGTTTGCGCCGATCTGTCCAGTTCCTGGCCGCCCGGGGCGCGACGCGCGCATAGTTGGCTTGTGGGCACGACTTTCGACGAGACGACCATCGACAACGCCCTTGCCGACCTGTCCGCGGGCGAGAAGACATGGGCCGCGATTCCGCTGCGCAGGCGCAGAGAACTGCTCGACGAGCTGCACAAACGCACCGGCCGCTTCGCGGGCGACTGGGTGCGGGCCGCCTGCACCGTCAAGGACCTCGACGCGGACTCGCCGCTGGTCGGCGAGGAGTGGATGTCCGGCCCGATGGCGCTCCTGCAGGCCACCGCCGCTCTCTCCGCCACCCTGGCGAAGCTGGAGGCCGGGCGCAGCCCGCTGGACGGCGTCCGGCTGACCACCGCACCCGGCGACCGGGTCGCGGTGCCGGTCCTGCCCCTCGACACCTACGACCGGCTGCTGCTCAGCGGGTTCCGCGGCGAGGTCTGGCTGCGCCCCGGCGTGGACGCCGACAGCGCGCGCCGCCGAGCCGGGCTCGGCCAGCTGGATCCCGCCGCGACCGGCGGCATCGGCGCGGTGCTCGGCGCGGGCAACATCACCTCGATCCCGCCGCTGGACACGCTCTACGAGCTGTACGCGCACAATCGCGTCGTCGCGCTCAAGCTCAACCCGATCACCGATCCGCTGTTCACGGTGTTCGAGATGGTCTTCGCGCCGTTCATCGAGCTGGGCGTGCTGCGGATTCTGCTCGGCGGCGCGGAGGCGGGCGGCTATCTGGTGCGTCATCCGGACGTCGCGCACGTGCACATGACCGGCAGCGCGGGCACCCACGACGCGATCGTCTGGGGGCGCGGCGCCGAAGGCGCGGCGAACCGGCGTGCGGGCACACCGCTGCTGGACAAGCCGATCACCAGCGAGCTGGGCGGCGTCTCCCCCACCATCGTGGTCCCGGGCGACTGGTCGGACGCGGATCTGAGCTTCCAGGCCGAGCACATCGCGACCCAGCGGCTGCACAACGGCGGCTACAACTGCGTGGCCGCGCAGGCCGTCGTGCTCGGCGCGGACTGGCCGCAGAAGGACCGCTTCCTCGACGAACTGCGCACGGCGCTCGAGCTGGCGCCGCAGCGGACGCCCTACTACCCGGGCAGCGACAGCCGCGTCGCCGACGCGCTCGCGTCCTACCCGGAGGCAGAGCGGCTCGGCCAGGGCCGGGTGCTGATCGACGGACTGCCCGCCGCCGACACGCCGCTGTTGCGCACCGAGTACTTCTCGCCGGTGCTCGGCGTTGTCGAGCTGCCCGGACGCGGCGGCGAATTCCTCCAGCGTGCGGTCGATTTCGCCAACTCCGAACTGACCGGAACGCTGGGCGCCAACGTGCTCGCGGATCCCAAGACCATCGGCAGGCTCGGCATAGCCTTCGACCGCGCCGTGGAGCGGCTGCGCTACGGCACCGTCGCGGTGAACGCGTGGACCGGCCTGGCCTTCCTGTCGCCGCGCGCCACCTGGGGCGCGTTCCCCGGCCACACCCTCGACGACGTGCAGAGCGGAATCGGCGTGGTGCACAATGCCTTCCTGCTCGACGAGGTGGAGCGCACGGTGGTGCGCGGGCCGTTCCGGCCGGTGCCGCGGTCGCTGCTCGGCGGCGAGCTCGCGCTCTCGCCCAAACCGCCGTGGTTCGTCGGCAACGGCACCGCCGCCGCGACGGGCCGCAAGCTCACCGAGTTCTACGCCGATCGCAATCCAGCGCGGCTGCCCGGTGTGTTCCTGTCCGCGTTTCGCGGTTGAGCGCGCCGATTCGGCCAGGTCGTGGCACCGGAGGGCAGACGGCTGCCATGATGGAGCGCAATGTCCTCCGATGATGTGTCCCAGACTCCGCAGCCCGAGAAGCCGCCGACGGGTCGATCGGCGCGCTCGGGTTCGTTCCCTCGATCCCTCGCGTCCGCGCGCGACGCGCTAGCCGAAGGCGGCGGGCTGCACCTGTCCGCGCCGACGCTGCGCTGGGGGCTGCTCGCCGTCGCGGCGGGCGCCGTTGCCGCGGCCTTGGTCACCCTGTTCGTGACCGGCTTCGACAACGAGGCAGGCCTCGAGGCGCACAACCCCGGCGCGCCCGCGCAGACCGTGCTGGACAAGGAATTCGGCACCGCCGCCAAGGGCGACTGCCTGAGCTGGACCAAGTCCGACCGCAGCGACCTGGTGAAGGTGTCCTGCGGCAGCAGGCACCTGTTCGAGGTCGCCGCCGACATCGACATGAGCAGATACCCCGGCGTGGAATTCGGGCCGGGCTCGCGCTTCCCGGATTCGCTGCGGCTCACCGAGCTCAAGGAAGAGCACTGCGTGCCCTCGGTGCAGCAGTACATGAGCGGGAAGTTCGATCCGCGCGGGCGCTATGTCGTCGGCCTGATGTACCCGAGCCCGGACGGCTGGAAGCATGGCGACCGCACGCTGCGCTGCGGCCTGCAGTTCTCGGGCAGCACGGGCACGCCGCTGCCGTCGCAGGGCAGCGCGGCGGAACACGACCAGTCCAGGGTGTTCCAGCCGGGCATCTGCCTCGGCATCAACCAGAATCTGCCAACCGATCCGGTGGACTGCGCGCAGGCGCACGCGGTGGAGATCGTCGCCACCGTCGATCTCGGCGCCCATTTCAACGGCGGCCCGCCCGCCAAGGAGGAGCAGGACAGGTACGTCGAGGAGGAGTGCGCCAGGTTGGCCACCGATTACCTCGGCTCGCCCGAGGCGATCCGCGACAAGACACTGACGCTGTTCTTCGACTACCTCGACGCCCGCAGCTGGATGGCGGGCAGCCGCAAGCTGGACTGCATGGTCGGCAAGGGCACCGACGGCGAGGGCTTCGCGCCCATCACCGGTTCGGCCAAGGGCGAGATCCTGATCAACGGCCAAGCCCCTGTGCCGCCGCCGAATTCGGGTCGCTCCACACCCGCACCGCTGCCCGGCGCGGCTCCGCTGCCGCCGCAGCCGAGGCCCCGGTAGGTCGCGTTCACCCATGACGGTCTTCATGTCCGAGGACCGGTTCGAAGAACTGGTCTCCGACGCGCTCGATCTCATTCCGGCCGAACTCGCGCGCGCCATCGACAATGTGGTCGTGCTGATCGAACCGCGCAATATGGAAGACCCGCATTTGCTCGGGCTCTATCACGGAATCGCGTTGACAGAGCGTGACAGTCAATACGGCGGCGCGCTGCCCGACACCGTGACCATCTATCGCGACGCGATTCTGGAGATTTGCGCCGACGAGGAAGAGGTGGTCGAAGAGGTCGCGATCACCGTGATCCATGAGATCGCACACTATTTCGGCATTGACGAAGACCGGTTGCATCAGCTGGGATGGGGCTAGTCTTTACCAAGTCGCCGGTGCGAAGCCGCGTCATCCGGACGGACACGGTGCGCAGGGGAGCGCGGGCGGCTGGCAAGATCGCAAAGAAGTAGGGGATTCGATGGAACCGATCGCGTGGCTGTCGCGTCCTATCACTCGTAGGGGGAATTCTCGTGGTTCCGCCCCATAGCCGCCACTAGAAGGAGTCGAGTAATGGTTGGCCACGTATCGATCTCGCCCGAGATCATCCTCGCCGCCGCTGCCGAGCTGGACCTGCTGGCCGAACGGCTGGCCGGCGCCGCGGCGATCACCGCCCCGGCGACGCACGTCATTCCGTCCGGCGCCGACGAGGTGTCGCTCATCGCCGCCCACCACTTCAACAAGGCCGCCGCGACGCACGACGGCTCCGTCGCCCAGGGCATTCTCGAGCTGCACCATGCCGCGGCCGTGCTGCGCATGCAGCTCGCCACCCACGTCGCCGAGGACGTGGTCAAGGCGGGCGTGATGCGCGGCGTCGCGGGCACCATCGGCGCCTGATCGCGGACATCGAGACACAAGGGGAGAAACAAGCATGACCGCAGGTATCACCGGGGTGTTCTGGCTGCCCCGCATGGCCGAAACGAACTCCGCGCTGCTCCACTCGGGCGCGCACGCCATTCCGATCTCGGCCGCCGCCACCGCGTGGGGCGGGCTCACCGCGGCGTGGGTCGACGCGACCGCGACTGTCACCCGCGTGATGGCCGAGCTCGGCGTCGGCATGCAGGGTGTGAACGGCATCGCGGCCCTGTCCCGGCTGGTCGGATTCACCGGCTGGGCCGAGCAGCAGGGCGTGATGGCCGCCGCGATGGGATCGAAGGCCGCGGCGAACGCGACCGCCTACACCGTCGCCGCGCTCACGATGCCGAGCCCGCCCGAGATCGTCGCCACCGTCGGCGCCGTCATCGCCTCGGCGAACCCGCCCGGTGCGGTATCCGGCGCGCTGGAGGCCGCCGAGGTCGCCAAGCACGCGATGGACATCCGCGCCGCGCTGGTCATGGAGACCTACGAGGCCGCGACGTCCGTGACCGTGTCCACCCCGGGCGAGTTCCACAACCCGCCTTCGATCGCCAACGGCGCGGGCAGCGCGGACCCCGGCTCCGCCGAGGCCACCTTCCAGGGTGACCCGGTGCAGTCGGCCATCGCGACCGCCGTCTCGGTGGTGAACAACCCGGCCATCGCCAGCGCCGCGACCCAGGTCGCGAACGTGGCGGGCACCGTCGCCACCGGCGGTGTGAGCACCGTCGGCAATATCGGCGCCAACGCCATCGCGGCGGTCACCAGCGCGACCGCGCCGAGCGTCGCACCCGCGGCCCCGATGACGATGATGGCGGGCGGCATGGCGGGCGCCGCGGCGACCACCGGCGCCACCCGTTCGGCGACCTTCGGGCCGGGCAGCGTCAACCTGAACAATGGCTCGCTGAAGCTGCCGGAGGGCTGGGGTGCAGGTCTGCCGACCAACGCGCCCGCCGCGGCCCCGGTCGCCGAGGTCGTCGCCCGGGTCGATGCCGCGCCGGTCCGTCCGGCCGCGAGCAACCCGGCCGGAAGCCCGCTGCTCGGGAACACGCGCGGCGCCGAGGACGACGAGTCGGAGCACAAGGGCGCGGACTACCTGCGCGGCGATCACTTCACCGACGGCCGTTTCTCCGCCGATGGCGTCATCGGCGCCGACCCCGCCGGGACGGCTAAGTGACGATTCTGGGAGCGGGCCGCGGCCCGTCGATGCTCGGGGGCGTCACGTTGTCGCTCGACGAAATGCAGTTTCTCCTGGAGAAACTGCAGATCGACGAGCTTCCCGTCGTGCTGCAAGCGATGGGGCGCTACGACAACCAGACCGACCACGATGCCGCGATGGACGTGGCCGCCCAGGTACTCACCGAGCGGGACTTCCTGATCGACGGCCTCGT
Source organism: Nocardia lijiangensis NBRC 108240 (assembly GCF_001613045.1). Classification (GTDB taxonomy): domain Bacteria; phylum Actinomycetota; class Actinomycetes; order Mycobacteriales; family Mycobacteriaceae; genus Nocardia; species Nocardia lijiangensis. The sequence goes on from NZ_BDBP01000021.1 coordinate 108,784, forward strand.
CCACCGGGAACTCGAGGATCGGTTGCGGACGCTCTACCGGCCGCACTGGGTACTCGCGCTGCGGTGGGTCGTCGAGGGACAGGTCAGCCGGATGTGTCTCGCGAAGGGTGACGACCTGGTGGTCGTCGCCCTCCGCGGGCCGGAGTCCTACGTCATCGACGAGGTCGAAGAGGATCTGCCGGGGCCCATCGTCGCGGCGCTCGGCCCCGCCGAGCCGCTCGAGCTGGAGAGCATGAACGCCCAGACCGAGTTGCTCGCGCCGATCTTCGGCGAAACCGGCGATGCCGCGGCAACGGCCCACCGGTTGGCGAAGGTGTGCAACCCGAACCGCGACGCGCAGGTGCTGGCCTCGGCGCTGGTCGAAATCCATTCGCACGTGCAGATTTCCGGTGTGGCGTACGGCGACGGCACCCGGGACATCTCGGACAACCACATCGCGATCTTCAACACCCGCGGCGGAAGGTTCCTGATCACCGCCAGCGTCGCCGACGACGGCACGAAGTGGTCGTCGATCAGCTCCGGCACCACGGCGCGGCTGCGCACCGCGCTGCTGGATCTGATCAATTCGCTGCCGGAGCGGGAGGATTTTCCGCAGACCGCGACCAAGCGGTCCTGATCCGACGTTCCGAGCGCTCGCAACACGTTCCACGCCTCGCACAGGTTCCGGCCTCTGCGGGGCGTTGAAATGTGTTGCGAGGGTTCGTGACCGGCCGGATGTAGTGGTACGGCCGCGGCGAAGGCGGGGTAGGACTCAGCCCATCGGGTCGTCGGCGGTGGGTGAGACTTCGTAGCCGAAGGGTGGGACGAAGCGCCCCCAGCGGATGCAGTCCCAGCCGCCGTCGGCGCGCGGGACCAGCTCGATGGTTTCGGTGTTGTCGAGGTGGTTGTTCGTGGTGAACGGCGGCGCCACGCCGCTGAGGGTGCGCGCGACCAGTCGCATCGCGGCGCCGTGGTTCACCAGCAGCACGTCGCCGCCGCCCGCTTCGGGCAGCAGCAAGGAGGTGCGCAGGGTCTCGATGACCGGGAGGAATCGCGCGAGGACGTCCTCGCCGGATTCGCCGCCGGGTACCCGCTCGGACAGGTCGCCTTCGTGCCAGGCGCGGTAGATGCGCTGGAAGGTCCGGTGCGATTCCGGGTCGTTCAGCCCTTCCAGTGCGCCGACCTGGACCTCGTGCACGTCGTCGAGGACGTCGGCCGCGATGCCGGTCGCGGCCTCGATATAACCCGCGGTCTGCCTGGCGCGCAGGGCGGCCGAGGAAAGCAGCGCGCGGGGCTGGGCGAGCAGATTCGATCCGAACGTCTTCGCTTGGGCCGCACCGCGTTCGGTCAGCGGCAGCCCTGGCACCTTGGTGTCGAGAATCTTGGCGACATTGCCTTCGGTCTCACCGTGCCGGACCAGGATCAGCTTGCCTGCGATCTCGTTCATAAGTCCGCCACCCCCTTTCGTAACTGGGTCAGCCACTCCGCGGCCGCCTCGTCGGACGGCGGCGGCGTTCCGGTCGCCGAGGTCGCGGGCCAGGAACCGAGGAAGCGGATCCGGGCCGTGCGATGCAGCGCCTTGAGCGCCTCGGCCACCGCGGTGTCATCGATATGCCCGACGCAGTCGAGATAGAACCGGTAGGTGCCCAAACCCGTTCGGGTGGGGCGGGATTCGATCCTGGTCAGGTCGATGCCGCGCGTCGCGAACTCGGCGAAGGCGCGCATCAGCGAGCCGGGCTCGTTCGCCAGCTCCAGCACGACCGAGGTGCGGTCCGCGCCGGTCGGCGACGGCGCCACGCGCGGCAGGGTGACCAACACGAAGCGGGTGATCGCCTGGTCGTGATCGGCCACCCCGGTAGCCAGCGCGGTCAGCCCGAGCCGCTCCCCCGCCAGCGCGGTGGAGACGGCGGCATCGGCGCGCCCGGCGGCGACATCCTCGGCGGCGGCCGCGTTCGAGGACGAGGTGTAGATCTCGGCATCGGGCAGGCGGCGCGCAACCCACATCCGCACCTGCGCGGCGGCCACCGGGTAGGCGGCCAGCGTGCGCACATCGGCCAACTCGGTACCCGGCCTGGCCAGAATGGTGAAGCTGACCTCCAGCTCGGTCTCCGCGACGATCTGCAACCGCGGCCCGATGGCCAGCGAATCCAGCGTCGCCGAGATCGAACCCTCCACCGAACTCTCGATCGGCACGACAGCGCCATCGACGTCACCGGACCGAATCAGATCCAGCGCCGCCCCCTGACTGGGCGCGGCGACCCGCTCGACGGGTCCGTCGAAGACCGCCGAGGATTCGAGCTTGGCGAGAGCCATCTCGGTGAAGGTTCCGGAAGGTCCGAAATACGCGATGCGCGGCACCCCTACGACATTACAAGCGCCGGGAAGCCAGCAAACTGCTTCGTACGACGCGCGTCGTACGCGAGCGGGGGCTGGGCCTCGGCGGGTGCACGTGGGGGTGGTTCAAGAAGGTGGGGTGTGCAACCGTTCGGCGTGGTGGTGGGAGTCAGACGCAACCACAGCCGGTCGACCGGGCGGGGAAGCCGAACACCGCGCACCCAACAGCGGAAGTTGGCCGGTTACCGCACGCGACGCGCCCAGCACCGACCAGATCCTCTTCAGCAGCGAACCGCCAACCGCTTCAGGGCGCAAGCACCGAGAGCGCAGCACCGACGCGCTCGGGCTCAGCCGTTTCCACAGCGTGTAGGACACCGCGAACCGCTTCCACCGCAGGCGCTTTCAACCCGGTGAGGAAGGCGATGTCCGGCCGGGTGAGCGCGGTACGGATGTCCTCGCCGCACAGCGCTGCGACGGTGGCGGCGACGATGGCGAGAGCGCGCTCGCCGCTGTCGGTGCGCGCGACGAAACCGGTGTCGGCGTGCGCGATGGCGGCGAGGAAGTCGGCGATCTGTGCGTCGGGGGCGTCGGCGTCCAGGATCGGGGCGTCGGGGACGGAGCCGGGCGGGCGGATCAGGCCGGCGACCAGGCTGCGGCGCGCGGGGGCGGACAACGTGACCAGCACCGGTTCGCTCGCGCCGTGACCTGCCGTTGGTGTCGCATCTCCCACGAGAATCACCGTAGCGGGCCCAGATTCTGGAATCAGCCGGAAGGTAGCGCTTGCAGATCAAGAGCGGCTCACTTAGCTTAGGTTTACCTAATTGACGCCGCCGCCATCACCACGGAGGTCCGCATGCTGAATCCGACCGTCGCGCCCACCACCGCCGAGCGGGTACGCAGCGCGTGCGCCCACGCGGAGCACGCGGTCCTCGCCCTGCCGGGGATCGACCCGACGCCGACCTCGGTGCATCACGTGCGGCAGTGCGGCGACGTGGTGGTCGCGGTGCCGACCGGTTCGCTGGCCGCGGTGCTGACCGCCAACTCCGGCCCGGGCGGCGCGGCGGCGGTGCTCGAACTCACCGATCACGCGCCGCTGCCGCTACGCGAACCGGTGCGCGCCCTCGTCTGGTTGCGCGGCACCGTGCGCGCCGTGCCCGCCCAGGCGCAGCGTGTGCTGGCGGGCGAGGTCGCCAAGGACAACCCGGACCCCGCGCTGCTGGACGTCGGGCATACCTCGACGCTGCTGCGGCTGGTGATCAACAGCGCCGTGATGGCCGATTCCACCGGAGCCGAGTCGGTCTGCGTCGAGGAACTGCGGCTGGCGGAGCCGGATCCGTTCTACGCGCTGGAATCGGCCTGGCTGCAGCACATGGACGCCGACCACGCCGACGTCATCGCCCAGCTCGCCCGCCACCTGCCGCCGCGCCTGCAGACCGGCACCGTGCACCCGCTGGCCATCGATCGGTATGGCGTCACCTTGCGCGTCGAGGGTCACGACGGCGACCACGACTTCCGCCTGCCCTTCAGCGCACCGGCCGACGACGTCGAATCGCTCAGCCGCGCCGTGCGCACCCTGGCAGGCTGCCCATTCCTCAACGGCCTGCGCCGAATGTGACCGCAGCGGGAACACTAGATTCGACGGCATGCGTGCTGAGTCGGATGCCCCCGGCGAATCCGAGCTGACGGATCGGGAGCGGCTCGCGATCCGGATCGAGATCGCGATCGTGCTGACCGCCACCTTCGGGCTGAGCGGGATCAGCGCCGCGCTCTCGCTGCTGGACAGCGCGTTGGCGCCGGGTGGCGTCGGCGGGCGCACGGTCGCGCTGAACGCCTCGCGCTCCGATCATTCGCTGATCGACCTGCTGTTCCAGCTACTCGGGGTGCTGCGGCTGGCCGGGTGGGCGGCACTGGGCCTGTACCTGTTGTGGCGCAGCGGAATCGGGCCACGCCTGATCGGGCTCGGGCGGTTCCGGCCCCACGCGGACGGGCTGCCGGGGCTGGCGCTTGCCGCGATCATCGGTGTGCCGGGCCTCGGGTTGTATCTGGCCGCGCACGCCATGGGTTTCAGTGTGACGATCGTGCCGAGTGCGCTCGACGAGCACTGGTGGCGGCTACCCGCCCTGATCCTGTCGGCCTGCGCGAATTCGTTCGCCGAGGAGATCCTCGTGGTCGCGTACCTGATCACGCGGCTGCGCAGGCTGGGCTGGACGGAGAATTCCGCGCTGTTCGCCTCGGCGCTGTTGCGCGGCAGCTACCACCTCTACCAGGGGCTCGGCGGCGGTCTGGGAAACCTGGTGATGGGTTTGATCTTCGGTCGCTACTGGCAGCGCACCAACCGGTTGTGGCCGCTGATACTGGCGCACGCCACCATCGATGCGGTCGCCTACATCGGCTACACGGCGCTGCGCGGACACGTTTCCTGGCTGCCGTAACGGAAATACCCCGCCGGGTGATTCTCAGAGAAACCCCGTGCCTACCCGATCAGTAGAGTCAGTGTGATGAACGGCGACGACCCCCGCAATGCGCGGACGCGCCGGGTGCCGCCGCCGCAGGGCCGACCCGGCGTGCCGCAACCACCCCC
>NZ_BDBP01000022.1 GCF_001613045.1 Nocardia lijiangensis NBRC 108240
CACGGCGGGCGGTGGCGGTGGCGCCACGGTCGACGCGGCGGCGCTCGGCGAGTTCACCGAGCAGATCACCGGCCGCAACGGCGTGCTCGCCTCGGCGGCTCGGGTGATCCTGGAGCAGCTCGGTCTCGCCGAGCGAGTGTCTTCGCCGGAGACCACCGTCGACTCGCTGGTCGACCTGGTGTCGGCCGAATTGGGTTCGGACTGGCCGCGTTTGGTCGCGCCCGCGTTCGACGGCCGCAAGGCGGTGCTGATCGACGACCGCTGGGCGACCGCCCGCGAGGACCTGGCTCGGCTGTGGCTGCTCGATGACGTCGCCTCGGCCGACGGACCGGTCGACGGCTTCCTCGGCGCGGGCGAAGCCGTTGCCGCGCAGGCCGAGTGGTGGCGCGAGCAGGCCAAGCACGAGGCGCGCTCGGTACTGGCAGGCCTGTACGAGCGCATCGCCGAGGCGGCGCGCGGCGGCGCGGAGCCGGGCCTGTGGTCCGACGACATCGCGGTGATCACCGGCGCGAGCAAGGGTTCCATCGCCGCGGCGGCGACCGGACGCCTGCTCGGCGGCGGCGCGACTGTCATCGTGACCACCTCGAGCCTGAACGACGACCGGATGGGCTTCTACAAGAAGCTCTACCGCGAGAACGCCAGGCACGGCGCCGCCCTGTGGGTCGTGCCCGCCAACATGGCCTCCTACCAGGACGTCGACGCGCTGATCGACTGGGTCGGCAGCGAACAGGTCGACAGCGCGGGCGGCGCGAAGGTCAAGATCAAGGACGCGATGACCCCGACCTTGCTGCTGCCGTTCGCGGCGCCGCGGGTGGCGGGTGATCTCGCCGACGCGGGCGCGCGCGCCGAAATGGAGATGCGCGTGCTGCTCTGGTCGGTGGAGCGGCTCATCGGCGGGCTGTCCAAGCTCGGCGCCGATCACGACGTGGACGCGAAACTGCATGTGGTGCTGCCCGGTTCGCCGAACCGCGGCATGTTCGGCGGCGACGGCGCCTACGGCGAGTCGAAGGCCGCGCTCGACGCGGTGGTCGCCAAGTGGCGGGCGGAGAAGTCCTGGTCGACGCGGGTCACCCTGGTGCACGCGCTGATCGGCTGGGTGCGCGGCACCGGCCTGATGGGCCACAACGACCCGATGGTCGAGGCCGTCGAGAAGGCGGGCGTGCAGACCTGGTCCACCACCGAGATGGCCGACGAGCTGCTCAAGTGGTGCACCTCGCGAGCCCGCCAGGTAACTGCCACCGGTCCGCAGCAGATCGACCTGACCGGCGGATTGGCCAGGGCCAAGCTGGATCTGCCCGCGCTGGCCAAGGAGGCGGCCGAGCGGGAAGCGGACGAGACCGCGGAAGCCGCCGCGGCCGCGACCATTCCGGCGCTGCCCGCACCGCCGACCATGACCTCGGCGCTGCCGGTGCCCGAATGGGGCAAGGTCACCGCCGATCTCGCCGACATGGTGGTGATCGTCGGCGCGGCCGAGCTCGGCCCGTACGGTTCCTCGCGCACCCGCTTCGAGATGGAGGTCTCCGACGAGCTGTCCGCCGCGGGCGTGCTGGAACTCGCCTGGACCACCGGACTCGTCACCTGGGAGAACGACCCCAAGCCGGGGTGGTACGACACCGAATCCGGTGACTACGTCCCGGAATCCGAGCTGGCCGAGCGCTACCACGACGCTGTGGTCACCCGCTGCGGCGTCCGCCGCTACGAGGACGACGGCGCCATGTTCGACAACACCGCGCCGTTGATGACCTCGGTCTTCCTCGACCAGGATCTGTCGTTCACGGTCGGCGGCGAGGCCGAGGCCCGCGCCTTCCACACGGCCGACCCGGAGCACACCGTCATCGCGCCGGTGCCGGACTCGGGCGACTGGACGGTGACCCGCAAGGCGGGCACCGAGATCCGGGTGCCGCGCAAGGCCAAGCTGTCGCGCACCGTCGGCGGCCAGATCCCCACCGGCTGGGATCCCACCATCTGGGGCATCTCCGCCGATATGGCCGCCTCGGTGGACCGGGTCGCGCTCTGGAACATCGTCTGCACGGTGGACGCGTTCGTCGGCTCCGGGTTCAGCCCGGCCGAGCTGATGAGCTGGGTGCACCCCTCGCTGGTGGCCAACACCCAGGGCACCGGCATGGGCGGCATGTCCTCGATGCGCTCGCTCTACATCGACAACCTGCTCGGGGAATCGCGGCCCAACGACATCCTGCAGGAGGCGCTGCCGAACGTGGCCCTCGCGCACGTGGTGCAGTCCTACGTGGGCAGCTACGGCGCGATGGTGCATCCGGTGGCGGCCTGCGCCACGGCGGCGGTGTCCGTCGAGGAGGGCGTCGACAAGATCCGGCTCGGCAAGGCCGAGGTGGTCGTGGCGGGCGGCTTCGACGATCTGGGCATCGAGGGCATCGTCGGCTTCGGTGACATGTCGGCGACCGCGGACTCGGCGGCCATGAGCGCCAAGGGCATCAGCGACCGGTACTTCTCCCGCGCGAACGACCGCCGCCGCGGCGGCTTCGTCGAGTCGCAGGGCGGCGGCACGGTGCTGCTTGCCCGCGGTGACGTGGCGCTGGAGATGGGCCTTCCGGTGCTCGGCGTGGTGGCCTTCGCGCAGTCCTTCGCCGACGGCGTGCACACCTCGATCCCGGCGCCCGGTCTCGGCGCGCTCGGCGCGGGTCGCGGCGGACGCGAGTCCCGGTTCGCCGCCGAGCTGCGCAAGCTCGGCGTCACCCCGGACGAGATCGCGGTGGTGTCGAAGCACGACACCTCCACCGCGGCCAACGATCCCAACGAGTCCGAGCTGCACGAGCGGCTGGCCGCGGCGATCGGGCGTTCGGACGGCGCACCGCTGTTCGTCGTCTCGCAGAAGAGCCTGACCGGACACGCCAAGGGCGGCGCGGCCGCGTTCCAGCTGATCGGCCTGTGCCAGATGCTGGAAACCGGTATGGTGCCGCCGAACCGGAGCCTGGACTGCGTCGACGAGAAGATGCAGGCCTACCCGCACCTGGTGTGGCCGCGCGAGGCGCTGCGCTTCGGTGACCGGTTCCCGCTCAAGGCCGGTCTGGTGACCTCGCTCGGCTTCGGGCACGTCTCCGGTCTGCTCGCGGTGGTGCACCCGCAGGCGTTCCTGCGGGCCATCGAGCCGGTGCGGCGCGAGGAGTACCAGCGCCAGGCCGAGCGGCGGCAGCTGGCGGGACGGCAGCGGCTGGTCGAGGCCATGTGCGGCGGGGCGCCGCTCTACGAGCGCCCTGCGGATCGACGGCTCGGCGCAGAAGGCACGCCCGCCAAGAAGATTCGCCAGCTGGAGGCGGACGTGCTGCTCTCGCCGCAGGCCCGCCTCGGGGAGAACGGCACCTACCGCGCCGACGGATTCGGTTGCGGCGCGGGCGCGGTCATCGTCGGGCAACTCGAGGGAGACGGATCTTTGGCCCAGTGACTTCGGCCACTACCCTTCACTCAGGCCGTCCGGCACGGGCGGCCGGGAGCCTGCGGGGACGCCGGGTCCGGTGAGCGGAGTGCGGTCGCGCGAGCGGCCGCACTCCACGAGGGTTGAGGAGCTGCGACGCATTGACCATCCTGGGGATCGGCCTGGACTTGGTGACCATTTCCGAGTTCGCCGAACAGCTCGAACGATCCGGAACCACCATGCTCAGGGAGAGTTTCACCGCCGGCGAGCGGCGCTACTGCCAGAGCAAGGGCACCGATCCGGCGCGCAGTTTCGCCGCGCGCTGGGCGGCGAAGGAGGCGGTGCTCAAGGCGTGGGCGTCGTCGCGTTTCGCCCGGCGTCCGCAGATCGGCGACAATCCGTACCCGCTGATCGAGGTGGTCAACGACGCGTGGGGCAGGCCGAGCATCAAATTGCACGGTCTGGCAGCCGAATTCCTGCCGAGGGCGAGGGTGCATCTGTCGTTGACCCACGACGGCGACACGGCGGCGGCCATGGTCGTGCTGGAAGATCCGGGCGAGCTCGCCGATCTGATCGAGGGGCGCGAGACCACCGCGTGAGATCCCGGCGGACCGTCAGCGCTCGCTGGCGGTGCGGGATTCCTTCTCCGCGACAAGCAGATACGCGACCATCAGCCGCTTGAGCTCGGCGACGGCCTCCGCGTGCGACTGCTCGTCCTGGACCGAGAAATTGAGCATCGAGTACACGACGTGCACGAGGACCTCGGCCATCATGGTGCGTCTCACCCGCGGCGTGCGCGGGGTGAGCGGACGCAGCATCTGCGAGACGACCTCGGCGAACTGCTTTTCGTGGATGGCGCCGGTGGCCCGGGTGGAGGGCGTGGACTGCATGGCAAGCCACACCTCGCGCCGGGAAGGGTCGGTCATCCACAGGTTGGCCAGGTGGTCGACGAACTGGTTCATGTGCCGCAACCAGTCCAGCGAGGGCACCTCGCCGTGGAAGTCGGCCAGTTCCTGGGAAACGGCAACGAGATCTTGGCGATTCAGCTCACAGACGATCACGTACTTGTTGGCGAAGAACTGGTACAGCGTGCCGATCGGGACCTCGGCCCGCGCCGCGACTTCTTCACAGGTGAACGATTCGAAACCGACCTCGACCAGCAGTTCGCGGGAGGACTGGAGCAGCGCGTCGAACTTGCGCTTGCTGCGTTCCTGAGTCGGCCGCTTGCGCGGCATCAGCTCTTGCGGATCGTCTTGCAATTCCAACGCGGGGTCCAGGTGTCGCTTCGACAGCATCGCCCTGGCCTCCGTGTTCACTTCCACGTATCCAGGCTAGCGGTACCGACATGCGCGCGACACGCGCACTTGGTCTGCGTGTTCAGGTCTGTCACATTTCACCACCCATCCAGATCGGTTATGGCCACGAACACATAACCGAGCGTGCGTGCATCCGCGGGCACGTTGCCAAGGGTGTTCGCCCACCTCGGCGCACCTCCGCCTTCGCTACGGCCGTGCGCGGGCTGAGGACGGACTTTCGTCCGGACGCGCCTGCCAGGCGGGTGATCCGGTCCGGAAAGTCACTGGGAAGGCGTATCTGTGGTAGCTCGATCTGTGGTAACACTCGGCGTTTCCACCGAACGTGGCGCCGTGCACGCGGTAGCGCTTGCCGACACCGGCGAGCGGCTGCTCGAGCGCGTGTTGGTCCACCGGGTGGCGAAGACGTACAGCGACACCAAGGCGGATGTGGCGGAAGCGGTCGAAGCCGTGATGGACGAAGTCGCCGCGGAGATCGGAGAGGAACGGGAGATCGTGGGCACCGCGGTCGCGTACCGCGATGCCGCCGAGCGGCGGGCCATCGTGACCCGGCTCGCGTCCGGTCCGTGGCGCACCGCATCGCTGCTCTCGACGAAATCCGCGCACCTGAGCGCGGCCGGGATGATGACCTGGCTCCGTGAGTTCGACGATCTGCTCGTCTGCGAGGTGGTCCCGGGCCATCAGGCCTTCACGCTGGTCGATCGGGGTCGCAACCGCGTGCTGGCGGCGATCTCCCAGACCGGCGGCGCGAGCGAGGCATCGATGGGCGCCGCGGTGACGGCGGCCTGGGACCAGTTCGAGGCGGCGACCGTCCGGCCGGACGCGGTCGTGCTGATCGGTTCCGCCGCGGACGCGCCCGCCGTGCGCGAAGCCGTCGCCTGCTTCGGCGCACCTGTGCTGCCCTGCAGGATCGCGTCGTCGGCCGCAGCCGTCGGCGCCGCGCTGTTCGCCATGTCCGACGTCCCGCAGGTGGTGGACACCGCCGAGGAGCCGCGCGACAGCCGGAACACGGCGGCGGTGTGCGTGGCGGCCAGCGTGGTGGCGGCCGGTCTGGTCGTGGGCGGGGTCTACGCGGTGGGCACCTCCACGCGGTCGGTGGTGGCCGATGCGCGGACCACCGCCGACGCGCACGTGGTCTTCGACACCGGGTCGTCCAGCGGCATGATCGTGGGCTCCTCGGTGCAGCCGGGGGAGTTCCACCCGGAGGGCTTCGCGGGCGGGAATCAGGTCCCGGCATCGGTCCCGCGGCATGTGACCCTGGGCATGCCCGACGTCGCGCCCGCGCCGCAGACAGTGGTGCAGTACTGGCGCCACCAGCCCCGTCCGCTGACGCTGGAGGAGTCCGAAGCCGCGCACGAGTCCGAGCCGGCTGCCGCGCCGGTCGTTCCCGGCACCGGCGTGCCGTCCACCACCGACGTCGGAGCGCCCAACGACGCCATGCTGTTCCCCGGCGAGGCGCCCCCGCCGGCGGCCTTCACCCCGGAGTTCCACCAGTGGTGGGACAACCACCTGCGCTTGCTCGCGCAGTGGGCGTCGCAGCAGATGACGCAGGCCTGAGAGACGACAAGCCCGAAAGGCCCGGCGCCGCACTGGCGTCGGGCCTTTCGTTCGTTCGTGGTCAGGTGCGGGTGCGGCGCAGGAAGAGTACGCCCGCCGCCACGTAGCCGACCGCGGCGATGCCCGTGCACCACAGGACCGCGAGCAGGGCGCTGTCACCGATGGGTGTCCCCATCAGCAGACCGCGCATGGTCTCGATGACCGGCGTCACCGGCTGATTCTCGGCGAACACGTGCAGCCAGCTCGGCATCGAGCCGGTCGGCACGAACGCGCTGCTCACATAGGGCAGGAACATGAAGAAGAAGGTGAAACCGTTGGCCGCCTCGGGGTTTCGCGCGAGCAGGCCGAGGGCGGCCGCCAGCCAGGAGAGCGCGAGCACGAACACGGCGATCACCCCGAGCACACCCAGCCAGCGCAACGGGTCGGCGGTGGGGCGGAAGCCCAGCGCGATCGCGACAACGATGACGAGGCCCGTGGTGATCAGGTTGCGGATCAGGCTCCCGGCCACGTGCCCGGTGAGCACCGCCGACCGCGCGATGGCCATGGTGCGGAACCGGTCGATGATGCCCTCGGCCAGATCGGTCGAGATGCTGACGGCGGTGGTGGACGCGCCGAAACCCGCGCACAGCAGGATGATTCCCGGCACCACGTAGTCGATGTAGGCGCCGGGGCCGACGTCCATGGCGCCGCCGAAAACGTAGACGAACATCAGCAGGATCATGACCGGCAGCGCGATCGTCATGATCATGGTGTCGGGGCTGCGCAGCGTGTGCCGGAGGTTGCGGTCCAGCATGGCGGCGGAGTCCTGGACGGTGCGCAGCGTGCGCAGGGCCGGGGACGGGGTGATCATGGGCGTGGTCTCGTTTCTCATGCGGCCGATTCGGTGCGGCTGGGGTGGCCGGTCAACGCGAAGAAGACGTCGTCGAGGTCGGGGGTGTGCACGGTCAGCTGCTCGACGCCGATGTCCAAGTCGGCGAAGCAGTCCAGTAGGTGCTTCACCTCGGCGGCGGTGCCCTCGGAAGGCACATGGAGGGTCAGCTGCTCCGGATCCATCTGGCCGACCGCGGTGGGGACGGCGCGGGCGGCGGCCGCCAGCAGGTGCCGGTCGGCGAAGCGGAGCCGGATGTGGCCGCCGGGGGCGAGACGCTTGAGTTCCTCGGGCGTGCCCTCCGCGACGATGCGGCCGCCGTCGAGCACGGCGATACGGTCCGCGAGCTGGTCGGCCTCCTCCAGGTACTGCGTGGTGAGCAAGATGGTCGCGCCCTCGGCGGCGAGTTCCCTGATGGCCGACCACAAGTCGCGCCGGCTGCGCGGGTCGAGGCCGGTGGTCGGCTCGTCGAGGAAGACGATGCGCGGCCTGCCCATCAGGCTCATGGCGAGATCCAGGCGACGGCGCATGCCGCCGGAGTAGCCGTCGACCGGCCGATCGGCGGCGTCGACCAGGTCGAAGCGTTCGAGCAGGGCGGCGGTGCGGCGGCGCGTCTCGGCCGCGCCGAGGTGCAGCAGCCTGCCGGTGAGCCGCAGGTTCTCGGTGCCGGTCAGCACGCCGTCGACGGCCGCGTACTGGCCGGTGACGCCGATCATCCTGCGGACGGCGTCGGGTTCGGCGGACAGGTCGTGCCCGAAGACGCGGACCTCGCCGCGGTCCGGCTTGCTCAGTGTGGCGAGGATGCGCACCAGGGTGGTCTTGCCTGCCCCGTTCGGTCCGAGCAGTGAGAAGACCGTTCCCGCAGCGACATTCAGGTCGATGTCGGCGAGCACGGTGTGCGTGCCGAAGGACTTGCCGAGCCCGTGCACCGCGAGGGCGGGGAGTGGTTCGGGGGACATGGGATCTCCGATCCGGAAACTGTTTATAGAATAAACTCAGTTTATAGAGTAAACAGTTCAGGGATGCAAGAGCTCGCACGGCCGCAGCCGAGGCGGAGGTACGCCTACAGTCGAGGCGAGCAAAGGAGGTCGGAGGCAGATGACGACGTCGGACGACGCGGCGCTACCGAAGTCGGTGGAACTGTTGTGGCGGCTCGATCAGCCTGGCGGGCGCGGCCCCAAGCGCGGGCTGACGCTGGACCAGATCCTGGAGGCCGCGATCGAGGTGGCCGACGCGGAGGGCTACGCGGCGCTATCGATGAGCCGGGTGGCCCAGCAGCTCGGCTTCACCGCCATGTCGCTCTACCGGTACGTCGACAGCAAGAACACCCTGGTCGAACTGCTGCTCGATCGTGTGATCGGCGAACCGCCGCGAATCCCGCCCGGGACGCCATGGAGGAAGGGACTGGAGGATTGGGCGCGTAGCGAGTTCGAGGTGATCGGACGGCACCCGTGGTGGCTGGACATCCCGCTCAAGACGCCGCCGATGGGCCCGAACAACATGGCCTGGCTCGAGGCAGGGCTCGCCACGCTCGCCGACACCCCGGTGCCCGAGCCCGTGCGGCTGCAATTGGTGATGAACATGTCGCTCTACGTCATCGGCAGGCGCTGGGCAGCCAGCAACGTGGTCGGAGGGGCCGAGGGCGAGGAAGACTTCACCGCGGCGCTGCGGCGCGTGCTGGACCCGCAGCGGTTTCCCGCGATCGTGTCCGCCCTCACCCACCGGGCCTTCGACCAGGACGACATCGACTGGGCACAAGCCGATTTCGAGTTCGGCCTGGCGCGGATGCTGGACGGCTACGAAAACCTCATCCGCTCCTTCGAGAGCTGACGATCAGACCGACAGGTCGCGACGCAGCTTGGCCACGTGCCCGGTGGCGCGCACGTTGTACTGCGCGACCTCGATCGTGCCCTGCTCGTCCACCAGGAAGGTGGAGCGGATGACGCCGGTGACGGTCTTGCCGTACATCGTCTTCTCGCCGAAGGCGCCCCACGCGGCGAGCACCGCGCGTTCCGGATCGGACAGCAGCGGGAAGGTCAGCCCTTCGGCGTCGCGGAACTTGGCCAGCTTGGCGGGTTTGTCCGGGGAGATGCCGAGGACATCGATGCCCGCGTCGTTCAGTTCGGACAGGTTGTCGCGGAAATCGCAGGCCTGCTTGGTGCAGCCGGGCGTGCTCGCGGCGGGGTAGAAGTAGACGATCACCTTGCGGCCGCGGTAGTCGGCGAGCGAGACCTCCTTGCCGTCGGCGTCGGGCAGTGTGAACGCGGGGGCGGTATCGCCGGGGGAAAGTCGTTGGTTGGTCACGTCCTGCACGGTAACCGAACCGCCCTCGGGCGGGCGGATACACTCGTCCGCGAGCCCTGGTGACTCGCGAACGGCCGGTGGGAACGTCGTCTTCGGCCCGGTTCGCGCCCGGCGGCACGCCCATCGACAGGAGGACATACGTGGCGAAGGACACCGAGCGGATCGAGCGGGAGATCGAGGCTGCCCGCACTCGGCTGGCGAGCACACTCGACGAGATCGCCGTGCGCGCCGATCCGCAGCGGATCGCGGACGACACCAAGAGCCTGGTCGTCGCCAAGCTGAACGAACCCAAGGTCAAGTACAGCCTGATCGGCGCGGGTGCGCTGGTCGTCGGCCTGGTGCTGGTGAAGCTCTTCCGCTGAGCTTTCCGGCAACCGAAAACACCCGGTGTGGCACGGCCACACCGGGTGTTTTGTCTATCAGCGGTATCAGACCGTCGGGCAGGCGAATCCGTCGCCGTCGGGGTCCAGGTGCGGGCCGAAGCCTGGCTCGCCGCGGAAGATCGGCGCGCGACCCGCCGCGCGGGCGTCGTCGCAGTTGGCGAAGGCGCCACCGGCCGAGCCGGTCTGGGACACACCCGCCGAACCGGTCGCTGCCGACCCGGTATCGATGGCGGAGGAGCCGGTTCCGGCGGAACCGGTCGGGGCGGCCAAGGCGGCGGGCGCCGCAAGGATGGTCAGTCCAGCGACGGCGGCGCTGACGGTAAGCCGGCGAACGTTCATGTATTCCTCTGTGTTCTGCGGTGGGTGCGGCGTCTTGACGAGCGACGCCGCACCCACTGTTGCGAGGGGCCGCCCAGTTGTCAACCGCGCCGGGCCCGAATTAGGGCCATTAGGGGCTATAGGGCGGCCTCGCTCAACGTGCGGGCCTGGTACCGGGGAGGTGCTCCGCCGGGATGTTGCCCATCCGTCCCGACTGGAAGTCCTCTATGGCCTGAATGATCTCCGCGCGGCTGTTCATGACGAAGGGGCCGTACTGAACGACGGGTTCGCGGATCGGTTGCCCGCCGAGCAGCAGCACCTCGAGATCGCCGGTGTGATTGCGCTGCTTCGGATCCGCGTCGACGGAAATCGAATCGCCTGGCCCGAACACCGCGAGTTGGCCCGCCTCGATCGGCCTGCGCTCGGCGCCGGCCGTGCCGCTGCCCGCGAGCACGTACGCCATTGCTGAGAAATGCTGCGGCCATGGCGTTTCCAGGCGGCCGCCGGGGCTGATCGACGCGTGCGCGTAGGCGATCGGCGTGTAAGTCGAACCGGGACCGGCGAATCCGCCGATCTCACCCGCGATCAGCCGCACCAGCGCGCCGCCGTCGTGCGAGCTGACCAGGGTCAGTTCGCTGCCGCGCAGATCCTGGTAGCGCGGCGCTGCGAATTTCATGGCGCGCGGCAGATTCACCCACAGCTGCACGCCGTGGAACAAACCGCCGGTGACCACGAGTTCCTCGGGCGGCACCTCGTCGTGCAGGATGCCGGAGCCCGCGGTCATCCACTGGGTGTCGCCTTCGCTGATGACACCGCCGCCGCCGTTCGAGTCGTGGTGGACCATGGTGCCGTCGAGCATGTAGGTGACGGTTTCGAAGCCGCGGTGCGGGTGCCAGGGCGCGCCCTTGGCCTCGTGCGGTTCGTAGGTCACCGGGCCCATCTGGTCTAGCAGGATGAAGGGGTCGGCGCTGCGCAGGTCCACGCTCGGGAAGGGTCTTGTCACCTCGAAGCCCGCGCCCTCGCGCTGCTTGTGCGCGGTGACGACCTGCCTGACCGGCCGCTCGCGCATGGTCTCGTCGGGGCGGGGCAGGCGCGGCAGCACCAGGATGTTGTCGGCGGCGATGGCGGGCATGGGAGCACCTCCTGTGCGGATGGCCGGTCTCGGCCTGTTGGTGTCCATGTCAACCAAAGGGGGTTTAGGATCATTCCCGTGGTGCGATGGCTGAGCGACGACGAGCAGGAGACCTGGCAGGCCTACATCCGGCTGCGCCAGCGGATGGACGCGGCGATCATGGCCGGGCTGGCCCGCGACGGGCTCTCATTCGCCGATTACGAGTTGCTCGTCCCGCTCTCCGCCGCGCCGGAGGGGCGCCTGCGGGCCAAGGAACTCGCGGCAGAGGTGTGCTGGGAGAAGAGCAGGCTGTCCAAGCACCTGGCCAGGATGGCGGCGCGCGGGTTGGTCGAGCGGCGGCCGTCCGAGGAGGACGCGCGCGGGATCGTCGTCGAGCTGACGGCGGCGGGACGGATCGCGCTCGAGCACGCCGCGCCCAACCATGTGGACCTGGTCCGCCGTGTCTTCATCGATCCGATGACCGAGGCGGAAGCGAGCATGCTGCGCTCGCTGTCGGACAAGGTCAGCGCCACCGCGCAGAGCGTCACCGATCTCGCGGTCTGAGCGCTACGACCACGGCGTGATCGGGGGCTTCACCCACAGCAGCTTCTCGTCCGCGTGCGCGCGCTGCGCCGCGGGGTGGCCGGGGTTGCGGGCGGCCCATGCGTTCTTCTCGTCGAGCAGCCGGGCGACGGCCAGCCAGGTCTCGTCGGTGCTCGGCGGATTCGTCTCTGCGGCGCGGGCCAGTTTGCGGCGGGTCGCCGCGGGCATGTCGAGCAGTTCGGCGCCGCTGACATCGCGGTCCCACAAATAGACGGCCAAGCGGCGGGCCTTCTCGGCCCGGCGGCTGACCGACGCGTCGGAGTGCGCGTAATCGGCCACGCGGGCATCCTACGACGAACGCCCCGCACCCGGTCATGGTGACCGGAGGCGGGGCGTTCCTCGTATTGGAGCCGAATCAGTAGGCGCTGTTCACGTTGTCCATGCTGCCGTAGCGGTCCGCGGCGTAGTTGCAGGCCGCGACGATGTTGGCCACCGGATCCCAGACGTCGAACGGGGTGCCCGCGACGTGGTAGGCCGCGAAGGTCGGGTCGATGACCTGGAGCAGGCCCTTGGACGGGATGCCCGCGGCGGCGTTGGAGTCCCACAGGTTGATGGCCTGGGGGTTACCGCTGGACTCGCGGAGGATGTTGCGGTGGATGCCCTCGTAGGAGCCGGGGATGTTGTTGGCGTGCATGATGTCGAGGGCCTGGCGGATCCAGCCGTCCAGGTTGTTCTCGTACACCGGCGCAGGCGGGGCGGGCGCGGGCACGGGCATAGGCGCAGGAAGGGGCTCGGGGGCGGGCGCCGGAGCGGGCATCGGCGCGGCCTCGGGTGCCGGGGCCGGGGCCGGGGCCGGAACGACAGCCGGGGCGACAGCAGGGGCGACTTCCGCGATGGGGGCGGCGGGAGCGGCCTCGGGCTGCTGCTCAGCGACCATGGCGACGCGGGCCGGGACAGTGTCGTCGGCCACCGACACCGCCGACGAGGCGGCGACGGCCACGATGCCTGCCGCGGCTACGGCGAAGGTCAGGCCCTCGCGGAGGGTGGTGCGGCGCAGGGTGGAAAGGCGTCTATCGAGCATTTCTGAATCGGTTCCTTGTTCGGGGACAGGGGGTCCGGCCGCACTAGGGCAGCGCGGATCCGGCGGCGGACGCTGGTGGCGCTCGCCGAGAAAAGTCGATGTGCTGTTGTGGATTTGGTTGTGGGGGACACTCCGGTCCCCGGAACGCGACGGGCTGTGCGGGTACCGGGCGGATTGGGCCCGGGCCGCGGCGTCACGCGGAACTCCACTGCGGTGGAGCAATAGACGGGAGGCTGGCGATCAGGGATCTGCTGTCGGCTTCACACCCGCGACTGGCTGGTACCTGGATCAGGTCCGTCCGGCCGTTTTCCGAATGCGTGTAAACAACATCTCGGTCTAACCAAACCTCAGGTCTCTTTGCGACCTGATTGCAGAATGGTCACGGAAAGTGAACGGAAGATGAACGAGAGCTGAATGGCAGATGCTGCCGATCTTGGAACGCGCAGGTCGTCGTTACCGAAACGCGATGTATGCAGGGAGTTTGCTCGTAAACTCATTGTGCCGCAGGTCACAAAAATGTTGCAGTGACGTGGGCCCCATCTTGTGGTTTCGGTCCGAATCACGCCTGTTCTGGGCTGTTCCGACGGCCCAGATCACGGCGTCGTTACCTTCGTGAGACCGCCTGCCGAACAACGTTCGGACAAGGTTCGGACAAGAAAAGACCGTGCCCTTGCCCAAACATAGCTGGGGGTGAGGCACGGCCTGTACTGTGCGCCATCAGGGACTCGAACCCCGAACCCGCTGATTAAGAGTCAGCTGCTCTGCCAATTGAGCTAATGGCGCTTGCTCCGTGTTCCGGTGCGGGACAAACAGTAACAGGCCGAAGCCGTAGAAGTGAAATCGCCTGGTGAGGGGCTGTTTCGCGTGGCCGGCGACAGGTGTTAACACCGGGTCCTTCAAATGGGATCTATCCGGTGGAACTCGGTCCTGGCGTGATGGTGTTCGCGTTGGATCGGTCTCCACGGACTGGCAGAATGTAAGAACGTGGTCTCGACCGATCCCGCCGACGCGGTGGGTTGAGCTTCTGTAGTCGGTTGGATCCGAAGCCATCGGCGCATGTCTGGACGGCGCCGAGACTTGAAACGGGGTTGATTATGAGCATTGGTCGAGGTCGGCGGCGTGCGATTCGAATACTCAGCGGACCTTTGGTAGTGCTCGCCGTGATCGCATTGGGATCGTCGGCGTGCTCGTCCTCATCCGGCACTGCGGACGCGGCAGTTGCCATCGACCGTAACCCGATCACCGAATTGATCAAGCCGAAGCTGCTTGCACCCGTCAAGGACGGCGACAAGGGCGTATCGCCCGGGATGCCGATGACCTTCAAGGTCGACGACGGGAAGTTCACCAATGTGACGTTGGTCAATCAGCAGGGCAAGCAGGTCAGCGGCACCCTGGCTCCCGACGGCCGGACCTGGGAGACCGCCGAGGTGCTCGCCTACGGCAAGACCTATCGGCTCACCGCCGACGCGATCGGTCTCGGCGGCGCCAACACCACCACGCTGAGCTTCACCACCAGCTCGCCGAACAACCAGACCAAGCCGTACCTGATCCCGGGGGAGGGTGAGGTCGTCGGCATCGGCCAGCCGGTGGCGATCCAATTCGACGAGAACATCCCGGACCGCGAGGCGGCCCAGGACGCGATCAAGATCACCACCAACCCACCGGTGGAGGGTGCGTTCTACTGGGTGAACAATCGCGAAGTCCGGTGGCGGCCAGAGCATTTCTGGGCGCCGGGCACCAGGGTCGACATCCAGGTGAACGTCTACGGCAAGAATCTCGGCAACGGGCTGTACGGCCAGGACAACATCACCTCGCACTTCACCGTCGGCGATGCCGTGATCTTCACCGCGGACGACGACACGCACCAGGTGACGGTCGAGCAGAACGGCCAGGTGGTCCGCACAATGCCGACCTCGATGGGCAAGGACAGCACGCCCACCGACAACGGCATCTACATCGTGGCGGACAAGCACGAGAAGATCATCATGGACTCCTCGACCTACGGCGTCGCGGTGAACTCCTCGGACGGCTACCGCACGCCGGTCGACTTCGCGACCCGAATCTCCTACAGCGGCATCTTCTTCCACTCGGCTCCGTGGTCGGTGGGTCAGCAGGGTTACTCGAACGCCAGTCACGGCTGCCTGAACCTGAGCCCCGCGAACGCGCAGTGGGTGTTCAACTTCGCCAAGCGCGGTGACATCACGATCATCAAGAACACCGTGGGCGGCACGCTGTCCGGCACCGACGGCCTCGGCGACTGGAACATTCCGTGGTCGGAGTGGAAGGCGGGCAACGCGGACATCGGCTAGGCAAGAGTCCGGCATGACAGCGAAAAGGCCCCTGGCGCGAGCGCCGGGGGCCTTTTTCGTGCGTGTACTCAGGGGATGTACGGCCCCGGGGTGCCCGCGCAGGTGAGGTTGGCGTTGATCGCGCTGCCCAAGGCCGCGCAGACCAGCGGGCCGCCGAAGATGATCTGCTCCAGCGCAGAGCCGGAGCCCGTGGTTGTTGCGCCGCCCGAGGATCCGGTGCTGGACGAGGATCCGCTCGTGATGCCCGCGGAACCGGAGTCGGCGGGCAGGTCGATCGGAGTCGCCTCGCGCGCCGCCGAGGCGGTGCCGGTGGATCCGCTGAGCAAGGTGGCGCCGACGAGAGCTGCGAGAACGGCGGAACGCTTCACGTGGTGCTGTCTTTCTCCTGAACCGGGCGATGCCACGGCGGCACGCCCTGGTGCCGCAGTTTACGGCCGCGTGGAGAGATCCGGGACACATTTGGCACTACGTGCGTTTCAGAACACATTCCAGTCCTGTGGCGCCTGCCCGGAAACGCGAAATGCGCGAGTCCATCGGACTCGCGCATTTCGCATGGGGTGAGTGACGGGACTCGAACCCGCGACATCCAGGATCACAACCTGGTGCTCTACCAACTGAACTACACTCACCATCACCGGTGTAATACCGGCGCGCTAGATACTAGCGTGCCGACCCGGCGATTCCCTAATCGGCTTCCAACACGCCATTTCGCGGCGCCGAGCCCGCGGGCTTGGCGGTGCCACTGAGCTGGGCGGCGACAGCGGCGATCTCCGTGGTGGACGGTCCGGGCGGCGCGACGAACGCGGTGCGCCGGTAGTACTCGAGTTCGCGGATGGATTCCTTGATGTCGGCGAGGGCGCGATGAGTGAGGCCCTTCTCCGGCTGGCCGAAGTAGATGCGGGGGTACCAGCGGCGGCACAGCTCCTTGATGGAGCTCACATCGATCATCCGGTAGTGCAGGTGGCTGTCCAGCGCGGGCATGTCGCGTGCGATGAATCCGCGGTCGGTGGCGATCGAATTACCCGCCAGCGGAACGGTTCCCGCGACAGGCGCGTAGGCGCGGATGTAGTCGAGCACCTGCTGCTCGGCCTCGGCGAGGGTGACGGTGGAGCGGCGCACCTCCTCGGTCAGGCCGGAGCGCTCGTGCATGTCGGCGACCACCGGGGGCATCGTGGCCAGCGCCTCGTCATCGGCGTGGATGACGATGTCGACGCCGTCACCGAGAATGTTGAGGTCGCTGTCGGTCACGAGAGCGGCCACCTCGATCAGCTTGTCGCTGTCCAGGCGCAGGCCGGTCATCTCGCAATCCATCCACACCACTAGTTTGTCGGACACTCAGGCAACCTTACTGGCATCGCTGGGCCCACCCTCCGCGAACAAGCGCGTCCGCCTTCCGCGCGCGCCGCCGCCGCTGGATTCCCCGCGCCACGGTGCCGGTTTCCGCACAGCCGCCGGTTTCCGCACAGAGCGGTGTCGGCGACGCGACGGCGGGTATGACGCTGTCACGGGCTATCGGCGAATTACGCCCGACTGGACCCATGAGCGTTGTCGGTTCGACAGACGGAGGACGTGCGATGACCACCCCCCAGGAGAAGGCGGCCGCGGCGCGTAGGGCCGCGGACGAGGCGGCGCGAGTGGCCGCGGAAGCGGCAGCCGCCGCGGAAGCCGCCGAGCGTGAGCTGGCCGAGCAGCAAGCGGCGGCCACTCGGGATGGGAAGGGCGAGTTGGACGCCGCCGCGAAGGCAGCGGGTGCCGGAGCCGACGCGAACTCCGCGACGGCCGCCGAGGCCGAGGCCGATGCCGCTGTCGCGCCGAGTACCGACGTGGACTCGGCCGCACACGAGATCGCCGCGGGCTACGCCTTCGAAGGCGCGGCGCTGGAACTGGGCACCGTGGTCGTCGACGGAGCCGTGGATCCTGCTGCGCGGGTGCGGATTCCGATGCGCACGATGAACCGGCACGGCCTGGTCGCAGGCGCCACCGGCACCGGGAAGACCAAGACGTTGCAGGGCATCGCCGAACAGCTCTCGCGCGCGGGCGTTCCGGTGGTGCTCGCCGACATCAAGGGTGATCTGTCCGGTCTGAGCCGACCGGGGGAGGCCGACGACGAGATCAGCGCCCGGGCACGCGAGACGGGCGCGCAGGACTGGGCGCCCGCGGGCTTCCCGACCGAATTCGTCTCGCTCGGCACCGGTGGGATCGGGGTGCCGATCCGGGCCACCATCACCTCGTTCGGCCCGGTGCTGCTGAGCAAGGTGCTCGACCTCAACGAGACGCAGGAATCGACCCTCGGCCTGATCTTTCACTGGGCCGATCAGCAGGGGCTCGCGCTGCTCGATCTGAAGGATCTTCGCGCGGTCATCACCCATCTGACCAGCCCCGACGGCAAGGCGGACCTGAAAGGCATCGGTGGTGTGTCGGCGCAGACCGCGGGCGTCATCCTGCGGGCCTTGGTCAACCTGGAGGCCGAGGGCGGCGACACCTTCTTCGGCGAGCCCGAACTCGATCCGGCCGACCTGGTCCGGCTCGCGGGCGGGCAGGGCGTCATCACGCTGTTCGAGCTCGGCGCGCAGGCGGCCAGGCCGGTGATGTTCTCCACCTTCCTGATGTGGGTGCTCGCCGATCTGTTCCAGACGCTGCCCGAGGTCGGTGATATCGACAAGCCCAAGCTGGTGTTCATCTTCGACGAGGCGCACCTGCTGTTCGCCGACGCCTCGAAGGCGTTCCTCGACCAGGTCGAACAGACGGTCAAGCTGATCCGTTCGAAGGGCGTCGGGGTGTTCTTCTGCACCCAGCTGCCCACCGACATCCCGAATCCGGTGCTCTCCCAGCTCGGCGCGCGCATCCAGCACGCGCTGCGCGCCTTCACCCCCGACGACCAGAAGGCGTTGTCCAAGACCGTCCGCACCTACCCGAAATCCTCGGCCTACGACTTGGAGGAGGCGCTGACCTCGCTCGGCACCGGCGAGGCCGTGGTGACGGTGCTCTCCGAGCGCGGCGCGCCGACGCCGGTGGCGTGGACCAGGATTCAGCCTCCGCGTTCGCTGATGGACACCATCGGCGAGGACGCCATCAAGTCGCGCGCCTTGTCGAGCGCGCTCGCCACGAAGTACGGCCAGACCATCGACCGCGAGTCCGCCTACGAGATGCTGACGGCCGCATTGGCCGCGGCCGAGCCGGAGCAGCCCGAGACCGCCCAGGCGCCAGGCCGGTCCCCGCGCCGGGAAGAGGAGGAGTCGGCAGCGGAACGGATCATGAAGAACCCGGCGGTGAAGAGCTTCCTGCGCTCGGCCGCGTCCATGGCGGGGCGCGAGATCAGCCGCAGCCTGTTCGGCACGCGCCGTCGCCGCTGATCTCGCGCGGGCGGCGGCTCGCCGTTTCGCCCGCGCGCCACCCTCAGACGCCGACTTCGCGGGCCATGAGATCGTCGACCGTCTCGCGGCGGATGAGCGCCCTGGCGCGGCCGTCGCGCACCGCGATGACGGGCGGGCGGCAGACGCTGTTGTAGGTGTTGGCCAGGCTGTGGTGGTAGGCGCCCGTGCACGGCACCGCGAGGATCTCGCCGGGGCGCAGGTCGGAAGGGAGCCGGACGTCCACGGCGAGGACGTCGCCCGCCTCGCAGTGCCGGCCCGCGATGGTCGCGGTCATGTGCGGCCCGCACGGGTGGCGGTTGGCGAGCACCACGTCGTAGCGGGCGCCGTACAGCGCGACGCGCGGGTTGTCGCTCATGCCGCCGTCGACGGTGACGTAGGTGTGCCCGCCCTCGATGTGCTTGACCGAGAGCACCCGGTAGAGCGTCACACCGGCGCGCGCCACGATCGCGCGACCCGGTTCCAGCGCGACCCGCGGCCGCGGGAAGTGGTGCCGGGCGCAGCCCACGTCGAGGGCGTCGTCGAGGATCTCGGCCAGTTCGGTCAGGTTCATCTCGGCGTCGCCGCCGCGGTACGCGACGGCGTGCCCGCCGCCGAGGTCGAGTTCGGTGAGGATGCGTCCGTGGTCCTGGCGCACGCGCGCCATTTCGCCGATCATCCTGCGGACCGCCTCCCCGTAGTAGTCGGGGTTGTAGATCTGCGAGCCGAGGTGGCAGTGGAAGCCGACCAGCTCCAGGTTCGATCTGCGCATGATGCGATCGACCGCCTCGGCGGCCAGGTCGCTGCCGAGCGGGAAGCCGAACTTCTGGTCGGTGACGCCGGTCTTCACCGCGGGATGCCCGTGCACATCGATGCCGGGGGACAGCCGCACCAGCACCCGCTGGCGCGTCGTCGCCAAGGCGGAGAGCATGGTGATCTCGGTGAGCGAGTCGACCACGATCCGGCCGACACCGCAGCGCACCGCGGCCCGCAGTTCGTCGGAGGATTTGCCGTTGCCGTGCAGGATGATTCGCGCCGGATCCACCCCGGCGGACAGTGCGATGGCCAGCTCGCCCGCCGAGCACACGTCCACTGACAGTCCCTCCTGGGTGACCCACTCGGCGACCGCGCGGATCATCAGCGCCTTACCCGCGTAGATGATCTCCGCCTCGGGAAACGCCCGTCGGTACGCGCGGCAGCGCGACCTGACCTCCTGTTCGTCCAGCACGTACGTGGCCGTGCCGTACTGGTCGGCGAGGTCGGCGAGTGCTACTCCGCCGACCGTGATCCGACCGTCGCCGTCGTAATGCGTGTCCCGTGGCCACACCGCCGGATCGAGCCGCGAGGGCATCCCCGACCGCAGCGACGGGAAGATTTCGAGCAGCGTCACAGTGTTCTCCTGGGTGCGCCCCCGCTTTCTCCACACTGCGGGGCCGATGCCAGGACTACCCCTCCCCGAACACCGTGGACATGTCCCTAACACGTCCTTGACGCCCACCTCACCGTTCCTGACAACCCACTGACACCCACCCCGGCCCGGCGTTATCCCAGCTCACACCCCCTCCACGCGCACCACACAGGCGGTAGCGCTGTGCGGCGTTCAAACGCTTTGTGGTGCCGGTTTCGGGTGGGATGACGCATCCACAGGTCGCAGCGCTGCGCGGCGTCGACTCGCTCTTTGGTGGACTCGCCCCTCAACCACGCGCGGTCCTCGCAGAGATTTCGTACGCCTCGCAGAGGTTGTGGCCCCTGCGAGGCGTCTTAATGGTCTGCGAGGACCCCGCTTCGGGGGCGTGAGCGCAGGGCATTTGTGCACTTCGCAGGGGTAGTACGCGTGTGCGGGCGTCGATGCCGTCTGTGGTCAGCTGCCGAGTTTGCGGTAGAACGCACCGGCGATGGGGGCGGTGAGGGCTCGTGGGCCGTATTGGCCCGCGACGCTCATGCCCTTGGAGATCAGGCCGGGGACGACGCGCATCTTGTTGCGGGCGAGGGCGTCGACGGAGATCTTCGCGGTGTACTCCGAGGAGACCCACATGAAGTCCGGGACCACACGGTCCACGATCGAGGCGTCGGCCGGGTCGGGCAGTTCGGTGCGAACCGGCCCCGGGGCCAGCAGCGTGACGTGCACGCCCGAATTCTTCAGCTCACCGCGCAGCGATTCGCAGAAGGTGTTGGCGAACGCCTTGCTCGCGGCGTAGGTCGCGTTGTTCGGGATCGGCATGTTGCCCGCGGCCGAGCCGCTGATCAGGATGCCACCGCTGCCGCGCGCGATCATGCCGGGCAGCACCGCGAGGGTGAGATCGTGCACGGCGACGGCGTTGAGCTCCATCTGGGCGCGCTCGTACTCCGGGTCCAGCTCGGCGACCGGCCCGAACGTCGCGATGCCCGCGTTGTTGCACAGGATCGAGATGTTGCGCGCGGACAACTCCTCGACCAGCGGCCCGCGCTGCGCGCGATCGGACAGGTCGACCGCGCGCACCTCGGCGGTGATGCCGTGCGCCAGGGTGAGGCGCTGCGCGAGCTCGTTCAGCAGGTCGCCACGCCGGGCGACCAGGATCAGCGAATAGCCGCGTCCGGCCAGTTCGGCGGCCAGCGCGGTGCCGATACCGGAGGAGGCTCCGGTGACGACGGCGCGGTTCTCGGAGGTGGGGGAGGGCAGGCTCACCTGAGCGATGCTAGCGAGGCGGTCACAGGCGCGCGGCCAGCCGGGTGCCCTGATCGATCGCGCGCTTGGCGTCGAGTTCGGCGGCCAGCTCGGCGCCGCCGATCAGGTGCGGGGTGATGCCCACCGCCCGCAGCGGCTCGGCCAGCTCGCGCACCGACTCCTGGCCCGCGCAGACCACCACGTTGTCCACCGGAATCAGTTGCGGGCGTTCGCGTTTCTCACCGAAGCTGATGTGCAGGCCGTGGTCGTCGATGCGCTCGTAGTTCACCCCGCCGATCTGCTCGACGCCCTTGGCCTTGAGCGCCGCGCGGTGCACCCAGCCGGAGGTCTTGCCGAGGTCCTTGCCGAACGCCGACGTCTTGCGTTGCAGCAGCACGACATCGCGGGCCGCGGGCGAGGGCCTGGGCGTGGCGAGCTGGCCCGGCGCCTGCTCGTCGTCGGCGTCGACGCCCCACTCCTCTTTCCACTCGTCCAGCTTGAGCGCGGGATGACCCTCCACGGTGAGGAACTCGCTCACGTCGTAGCCGATGCCGCCCGCGCCGATCACCGCGACGCGCTTGCCCACCGGCTTCTCCTCGCGCACCAGTTCGGCGTAGGAGAGCACCATCGGGTGGTCGATGCCCGGAATGTTGGGGATGCGCGGCCGCACGCCGGTGGCCAGCACCACCTCGTCGTAGTTGCCCGAGATGAGCTCCTCGGCAGTGACCCGCTTGTTCAGGTGCAGGTGCACGCCGCGGACCTCGATCATCCGGCGGTAGTACCGGATGGACTCGTCGAACTCTTCCTTGCCGGGAATCCGTCGGGCGATGTCGAATTGGCCGCCGATCTTGTCGTCGGACTCGAAAAGGTCGACGCGGTGGCCGCGTTCGGCGAGGCTCACCGCCGCGGAGAGTCCGGCAGGCCCCGCGCCGACCACGGCGATGCGCTTGCTGCGTCGCGTCGGCAGCAGCTTCAGCTCGGTCTCGTGCCCGGCGCGCGGGTTGAGCAGGCAGGACACCGTCTTGTGCTGGAAGGCGTGGTCCAGGCAGGCCTGGTTGCAGGCGATACAGGTGTTGATCTCGTCGACGCGGTTCTGCGCGGCCTTGTTCACCCATTCCGGGTCGGTGAGGAACGGGCGCGCCAGCGAAACCAGTTGTGCGTCACCGCGAGTCAGGATCTCCTCGGCGATCTCCGGCATGTTGATGCGGTTCGAGGCGCAGACCGGGATGCTCACCTGCGCGGTGATCTTCGCGGTGAATTCGACGAACGCCGCCCTCGGGACCGAGGTGACGATGGTCGGCACCCGCGCCTCGTGCCAGCCGATGTCGGTGTTGATGATCGTGACACCGGCGCGCTCCAATTCCTTGGCGAGCGCGACGATCTCGTCGAAGGTCTGGCCCTTCTCCACCAGCTCGGCCATGGACAGCCGGAACACGATGATGAAGTCCGGTCCGACCGCGGCACGGACCCGGCGCACGATCTCGAGCGGCAGCCTGCGCCGGTTCTCGGCCGAGCCGCCCCACTTGTCGGTGCGCTTGTTGGTGCGCGGCGCGAGGAACTGGTTGATGAAATAGCCTTCACCGCCCATGATCTCGCAGCCGTCGTACCCGGCGAACTGGGCCAGCTTCGCGCAGCGCGCGTAGTCCGCGATGGTCTGCTCGATGCCGCGGGCGGAGAGGGCACGGGGCCGGAAAGGGTTGATGGGCGCCTTGATCGAGGACGCGGAGACGCTGGCGGGCCAATAGGAATAGCGGCCCGCGTGCAGGATCTGGATGGCGATCTTGCCGCCCTCGTCGTGCACCGCCTTGGTGATCCTGCGGTGCCGGTAGGCCTCGGTCTTGTTGGTCAGCTTGGCGCCGAAGGGCAGCAGCCAGCCGGTGCGGTTGGGCGCGTAGCCGCCCGTGATGATCAGCCCGACCCCGCCGCGGGCACGCTCGGCAAAGTAGGCGGCCAGTTTGTTGGTGTCCCAGGCGCGGTCTTCCAGGCCGGTGTGCATCGACCCCATGACCACGCGGTTGCGCAGTGTGGTGAAGCCGAGGTCCAGCGGCTCGACGAGGTGGGGGAAGGAGGTCATTGGTGACGCTCGCCTTTCTCCATCAGGCCGGATGCGGGGCTGACGCATCCGGTCGCAGTGCTTGCAGTACTTCTTCGCACCATTCGACGAACCCGGACTCGACGCGGATGCCGCCGCGCAGGACCAGGTACTGGTGCAGTGCCGTGCCGGAGAGCTGATCCGGCGCGGCGAAGTCTTTCTTCTCGATGAGCCGGTAGACCTCGAGGCGCTGTGCGTGCTGGTCGCGGTGCCGGACGACCTCCGCGCGCAGCGCGTCCAGGTCGCCGTAGGCCGCGCCGCGGATCTTGACCCCGAGTTCGCCGCGGGGCAGGTCGGTATTGGAGGGCTCGGCGATCCAGCGGGCCAGCTCGGCACGGCCCGCCTCGTTCACCGAGTAGACCTTCTTGTCCGGCTTGCCCTCCTGCACCACCGATTCGCTGTCCAGCCAACCGGATTCCTCCATGCGCTTGAGCACACGGTAGATCTGCTGATGCGTCGCGCTCCAGAAGTAGCCGATGGACTTGTCGAACCGGCGCGCCAGCTCGTAGCCCGAACCGGCCCGCTCGGTCAGCGATACCAACAACGCGTGCTCGAGAGCCATGCCGCCACGGTACTTGGTACAGCCGGTACTATGCAACTGGGTGCATACCGCTGCATTCCCTCGGACCCGCGTCGGCTTTCGGCCGACTTTCTCCGGTGGGCCGGGTTACGCTGCGCCCATGACCGAGGTGGACGCGCGCGGCACGATCGGGGACGCCGCCGGGCGCGGGCAGATGATGGCCTGGGGGTTGTGGGACTGGGGTTCCTCGGCGTTCCACGCCGTGATCCTCACGTTCGTGTTCTCGGTGTATCTCACCGACAGCGTCGGCGACGATCTGCCCGGTGGCATCTCGGCCAGTGCCTGGCTGGGCTGGGCGCTCGGGATCGCCGGACTCGTCGTCGCGCTGACGGCGCCGATCAGCGGGCAGTGGTTCGACGCGGCCGCGAAACGCAAACGCTCCCTTGGCGTATTGACCGCGCTGACGGTCCTTGCCATGGCCGCGATGTTCTTCGTGCACGACGACTACCACGACCTGTGGCTCGGACTGACGCTGCTGGCCTTCGCTTCCGCCGCCTTCGAGCTGGCCAACGTGCCGTACAACGCGATGCTGCGCCAGGTCTCCACGCCGGAGACCGTCGGCCGGGTCTCCGGATTCGGTTGGGCGATGGGGTATTTCGGCGGCATCTTTCTGCTGCTGATCTGCTACTTCGGCTTCATCTCCGGCGAGGGGGACAACCGGGGACTGCTCGGCATACCGACCGACGACGGGCTCAACATCCGGTTGGTCGCCGTCCTCGCGGCGGTGTGGTTCGCCGGATTCGCGCTGCCGGTGCTGTTCGCGGTGCCGGAACTGCCGCGCACCGCCGCCGATCCCGGCGCGGCGAGCGCGGGGTTCTTCGGTTCCTACCGGGTGCTGTGGCGTGATCTGCGCGAGCTGTGGGAGGCCGACCGGCGCACCGTCTGGTTCCTGTTGGCCAGCGCGGTCTTTCGGGACGGACTGGCGGGCGTCTTCACCTTCGGCGCGGTGCTCGCGGTGCGCGTCTACGGCATCGATGATTCCGATGTGCTGCTGTTCGGCGTCGCCGCGAACGTGGTCGCCGCGCTGGGGGCGATCGTCGCGGGCCGATTCGACGACAGGGTGGGACCGAAGGCGGTGATCGTGGCGTCGCTGGCCGCGATGCTGGTCTGCGGGCTTGCGCTGCTTGTGGTGTCGGGACCGCTCATGTTCTGGGTGTTCGGACTGCTGCTGACCATCTTCGTCGGGCCCGCTCAGGCCTCGGCGCGATCGTTCCTCGCCCGGTTGGCGCCACCGGGACGGGAAGGCCAGCTGTTCGGCCTCTACACCACCACGGGCCGGGCCGTATCCTTCCTCGCCCCTATGCTTTTCGGCCTGTTCGTCTGGGCGTTCGACGCCGACCGCGCCGGGATCGTCGGACTGCTCGTCGTCCTTGCTGCGGGCCTGGCGGTGCTGCTCCCGGTGCGCTCACCCGACGTCGCTCGCGCTGAGTGATCCGGCCTCCCATGCCGCTGTGGATCGAGAACAAGGGCGGGTAGGTCGCCGACCGGTGAGTTGGCGCTGAGCCTGGCGGGCCTGCCGGTTCCGGCTTCGTCGGTGAGGGCGGCCGACCAGGTGACGACGCGGTCCGGTACTACCGATCCTTGGGCGGCCACCAGTTGTCCATGCCGAGGGCGATCAGGCGAATCTTCTGCACCGTGTGGTCGATGATGGCCTGCTGATCGCGGTCCGCGGCAGCGACGTGGGCGGCGATTCCGTCGGCGACGGTGCCGACGAGCAGGTCTGCGGCGATCTCCAGATCGCGCGGGCTCCAGTCGTCCAGCGCGCGTATCCGGGACAGATCGGCGACCAGCTCACGCACGATGAGCTGGAGTTCCAGCGCGATCGCCTTGCGCAACGCCGCCGAGCCGCCGTGGCGTTCCCGGGTGAGGAAACCGAACAGCGCGCGTTTGGTCTCCACCTGATCGAAGACGAACCGCACCGTGTCGGCCACGCTGGCATCGGGGTTGCGCCGGACCTCGCGCAGCGCCAGCCGCAGCGCGGTCACGCCTTGGTCGACGAGGGTGGCGCCGAGATCGTCGAGCGAGGCGAAGTGGCGGTAGAAGGCGGTCGGCACGATCCCGGCCGAGCGTGCGATCTCACGCAGGCTCAATGCGGCGAAACCGCGGTCGGCCGCGAGTTCGAGCGTGCCGTCGACCAAGGCCTGCCGCGTGCGCTCCTTGCGCTCGATTCGGGTAGCTGCCTGCTCGCTCATCAAGGTGAGCATACATCCGTTCACCATTCGCCAGTCCCAGAGGTGTAGTTCGGGTCACATGAATTGCCGGTTGACACTGGACCCTGTCCATCGGTCACACTGGATGAGTGTACAGGCGTGCACTGAAATTTGATCGAGTGACAGTCGGCACGCCACAGCCCTGATCGACCGACAAGCAGAGGCACGGAGAACCGAATGGTGGATCTCATCGACCTGGTGCAGACCCTCACTACGCCCCATCCACTCGACCGGTACCTGGAACTCGTGCGCCCCACGCTGACCGTCCGGCAGATGCGCGCCGAGATCACCCACGTGCGCCGATCGGTGCCCGGCTCGGTGACGCTCACCCTGCGCCCCACCCGGCGCTGGCGCGGCCACGCCGCGGGCCAGTACGTCCAGATCGGCGTGGTGATCGACGGCGTCCGGCACACCCGGTGCTATTCGCCGGTGAATCCGGAGCGCAGGCGCGACCGGCACATCCAGCTCACCGTCAAGGCGCATCCGGGCGGCCTGGTGTCGCAGTACCTGCACGAGAAGGCGGTGCCGGGCATGGTGGTGGACCTGAGCCCCGCCGCCGGAGTGTTCCGGTTGCCCGAGATTCGTCCCGATCGGGTGCTGCTGATCAGCGGCGGCAGCGGCATCACGCCGGTGCTGTCGATGATGCGGACCCTCGCCGACGAGGGTTATCCCGGTGAGCTGACCTTCCTGCACTACGCCCGGTCGCCCGATGCGGTGCCGCACCGCGCCGAACTGGAGGCCATCGCCGAGCGGAATCCGCATTTCCGCATCGAGATGCGCTATCCGGAACAGGGCGGCGGCCCGTTCGGCTACGACGAGCTCGAGCGCGTCGCGCCCTGGTTCGCGGACGCGCAGACCTATGTATGTGGCCCGCCGCCGCTGATGGACGCGGTGCGCAAGGTGTACGAGGCCGAACAGCTGGCCGACCGGCTGCACTCCGAGGAGTTCACGCTCTCGGTTGCCCCCGTCGACGCGGACGAGGCCTACGGCGCGACCACCTTCTCGGCCAGCGGGGTCAGCGCCGAGAACACCGGCGCCAGCCTGCTGGAACAGGCCGAGGCCGCGGGCCTGACTCCGGAGTACGGCTGCCGCATGGGTATCTGCTTCTCCTGCACCGCCGTTCGCCGCTCGGGATGTACCCGCAACCTGCGTACCGGCGAAACCGGCAGCGATCCCGACCAGCCCATCCAGCTCTGCGTCAGCGCCGCGGTGGGCGACGTAGACATCGAAATCTAGACAGACACAAGGGGACCGACAATGACCATTCTGACCGAAACCAAGGACGGACCGCTGGTCCTGACCCCCGACCAGGTCGAGGAACTCGGCAAGGCGCTCGATGAACTGCGCGACCGCGTCGTCGCCGATCTCGGCGAACGCGACCGCGAGTACATCTACTCGATCATCAAGGCGCAGCGCGGTTTCGAGATCGCCGGCCGCGGCCTGATGTACCTCGGCTTCCTGCCGCCGGTGTGGCTTGCCGCGGTGGCCGCGCTGAGCGTGTCGAAGATCCTGGACAACATGGAGATCGGCCACAACGTCATGCACGGCCAGTACGACTGGATGCGTGAGCCCGGCCTGAATTCCCGTGAGTTCGAGTGGGATACGGTCTGCCCGGCGGACCAGTGGAAGCACTCGCACAACTACATGCACCACACCTACACCAATATCCACGGCATGGACCGCGACATCGGGTACGGCATCCTGCGCATCGACGAGGGCCAGAAATGGAACCCCTACTACCTGGGCAACCCGCTGTGGGCGTTCCTGCTGATGGTGTTCTTCGAGTGGGGCGTGATGATGCACGACGCCGAGGCCGAGAACATCGTGCAAGGCAAGCGCAAGTGGTCGGATCTCGAGCCGCTGCTGAAGGGCTGGTGGCGCAAGGCGGGCAGGCAGGCGCTCAAGGACTACGTGGTGTTCCCCGCGCTGACCGGTCCGCTGTTCGTCAGCACGCTGGCCGGGAACGTGGCGGCCAACCTGGTGCGCAACGTCTGGGCCTACTCGATCATCTTCTGTGGCCACTTCCCTTCCGGCGTACAGACGTTCACCGAAGAGGAGACCGCCGAGGAGACCCGCGGCGAGTGGTACGTCCGGCAGATGCTCGGCTCGGCGAACATCAGCGGCAGCAAGCTGTTCCACATCATGAGCGGCAACCTGTCGCATCAGATCGAACATCACCTGTTCCCCGACATCCCCGCGAACCGCTATCCGGAGATGGCTTCGGAGGTGCGGGCTTTGTGCGAGAAGTATGGATTGCCGTACCACACCGGGCCGTTGAGCAAGCAGATCGGCGATGTGTGGATGAAGATTTTCAAGCTGGCGCTGCCGCCGCGCTTCACGAAGAAGCCGTCATCTCCCGGTGTTATCGTGATGCGTCAGCGGAAGGCGACCGAAGTGGGCGTGTGAATGATCGGGAAATTCGAAAGCAACAAGGATTTGATTCAAGAATTGACGGCCTCCGGTGCCAAGCACGTCGGAAATATTGCGACGATCATCACCGGAACCGTCCAGGAGGTCACTCGGGAGATCGGTGAGTGGATCACCGATGCGATCGAGATGAACGAAGCGGCCGCGGCGGCCCGCAAGGATGCCGCGACCCAGGCGGAGACGCTGCCGGACGAGGTCCCCGACGAGACCGAGCCCGCGACCCCCGCGGACTCCGCCTACGTCGAGGCCGAGGTCGTCGATTCCGACCTCGACGACCGCCGCTGATCACCACACCGGCAGCCTGCGCCGGTGCTCGGTGACGTCGGTGATCAGGTCCTGATAGCCGTCGGCCAGCTCGGCGAGCCGCGTCCACTGCAGGTGGGCTTCCCCGTCCACCCGTGGTGTCTGCGTCGCCGGGCTGGCCTTGCCCAAAGCCTGTTGTGCCGCAATCCATTTCGCCGCCATGCGATCGATGACAGCGCCGAGCGTCTCGGTGTGCAACGAGGCGCCGGAGCGGTGCGCGATATTGGTCGCCACCCAGTCGTCGATGCGTCCGACCAGCTCGGCGCGGCGCACGTCGATGTCGTCCACCAGCTGACTGCACGCCGCGACGCGGCCGCTGGTGGCATCCGGCGCGTGCCCTGCGGCCAGCGCGTGGTGCCTGCGCTCGTGGCATTCGACCAGCTCGCGTGCCGCGGCGAGCACTCGATGCTTTCGGCGATTCGGGTCGTCGGCTTCGCGAAACGCGCGCAACAGCGCCGATCGCGGTGGCAGCTCGCCGGCTCCGGTACGGCTCCCGGCGTATTCGGTAGGCATGATGCACGCCCCTGCGGTAACGATCCGATCGTGGATACGCCAGGGCCGAGGGGGATTTCGGGGAGGGGCACCCCTCGGCTCCGGCGCAGACCCGAGCCCCGGACGCCCCCCCACACAGTCCACCAGCACGGCAAAGAAACCGGGAAATCCGCGACGATGCGATGAGGAAGACGGCCCGAGAAAATCGGGACACTTTCAGGAAAGCGCGATATTCGAATCGGCGCAACCGTGTGCTGTGAAAATCCATGCACCAGTCGGAAATCGTTATCGTCCGTTACGGTGCGGTCACCCGAAATCTACCTTTGCCCAAGATGAACTGAGCGATTGGCGCATCTCCAGTTATCATTCCGGCGCGGCGGCTGCGCACCCCGGTTCGATGGACTAGCCTCGGTGTTCGTGCCCGCCTATGTGTCATCACCGGAGTTGACATTCGGCTTCATGTTCGCATTGGAAGATCCCGAGCGAATTGCTGAAGTCGTGCGCAACCTCATCGTCCGCAAGACGGTCTCGGTGTTCCGGCTCGCACGGCTGTCCGACGACGACGGCCCGCCGGAGCGCTACGTGGTGAACTGGGCCGTGATCCCGCAGATCTCCATCACCACCAGCGCGCCCGATCCCGAGGAGCTGCGCGTCAACCGGATCATGCTGGTCAACGCGTTTCTCGGCGAGGAAGGCGAGGTCAGCCTGTACTCCGCCCAGGGGGAAGCGCCGAGCTAGCCCTCCTCGCCCGAGCCGCTACGGCATGCTGCGCAGGCGCGGCCTCACAGACGTTCTGCACGCCTCGCAAAGGCTGTGACCTCTGCGAGGCGTGCACGAGGTGTGCGAGGAACTACACCGTCGCGGCCACCGCGGGAGCCGGCGCGTCCAGGCGACCCGAGCGGGTGAGGCCGTACAGCCCCGCGGCGGAGGCGGCGCCGATGGCGATCAGTGCGGCCCAGGCCAGGGAGCTCAGTCCGGCGGAGCGCGCCGCGTCGAGGACGGTTCCGGTGCCGAGGTTGCCGAGCAGAATGCCGGTGCCGACGATGGTGTTGTAGAGGCCGTAGTGGGTGGCGACCAGGCGGTCGCCGCAGAGCGCGACCACGGTGTCCATTTCGAACGGGAAGACCGCGGCCGCACCGACTCCCAGCACTGCGGCGGTGAGCAGGAGCGCGCCGACCGCGGTGGGGACGCCGAGTGCGTTGCCGGGGACCAGCAGCAGCGGGACGAACGCCGCCGCCAGGATCGCCATGCCGGACACCAGGCTGCGCGGCCTGCCCCAGCGGGCGGCGAACCAGCGGGTGATGCGCAGCTGCCCGGCGATCGCGATCACGCCCGAGACCACGAACACCGCCGTCATCAGCGCGGTGGCCGATCCGTCTCCGACGATGCGGGCGGCCTGCATGGGCAGCGCCAGGTACACCTGGAACGAGAGCACGTAGCAGCCGATCATCGCCGCGGAGAACAGCAGGAACGGGCGGTTGGCCAGCACCACTCGCCAATCGTCCAGCACCGAGGCGGTTTTCGGCTCGGCGCGGTGCTGCGGCAGCGCGCGCAGCTGGGCGATGGTGAGCAGGCCGAACACCGCGGCCGCGCCCGCGGCGGTGGCGCGGAAGTCGAAGGCCATCAGCGCCAGTCCGAGGACCGGGCCGAAAAGGACGCCCGCCTGATAGAAGATGTTGAACACCGCGAACGCCTCGACCCGTCGCTCGCCGGAGTCGACGGCCAGATACGCACGCACCGCGGGATTGAACAGCGCGCCCGCGAAACCGGTTGCGGCCGACGCGATCAGCAGCGCGGGCAGCGAGTCCGCGAAGGCCAGCAGTACGAAACCACCGGTGCGCAGCAGACATCCGGCCACGATCAGCGGCTTGTACCCCAGCCGGTCGGCCAGGGTGCCGCCGACGAGGAACATGCCCTGCTGGGAGAAGTTCCTGATGCCGAGCACCAGTCCGATCGCCCACGCGGCGAGGCCGAGCGGGCCCGCCATATAACCGGCCAGATAGGGCATGAGCATGAAGAAGCCGGTGTTGATGGCGAACTGGTTGACCATCAGCACCCGGCTCGGTCTGCCGAAACTGCGATAGGTCGCGTAGACGTCCTTCATCGCGCGACCCCCGGAGCGGTGGTGCCGGGCCGGTGCAGCTTCGGGTCGAGCACGGTCGTGCATCGGGTCCACGAGTCGACCACCTCGGCGTACGGGTGGGCGATCGTGGCGGGTTCGACCGGTGGTTCGATGCCGAGTAATCCGTGCTCGCGGCAGTACGCGTCGCTGTAGACGGTGTCGAAGTAGCGCAGCGGCCCGTCCGGGAAGACGGCGGCGATGCGTGCCTCCCGTTCACCCGTGCGTGCCAGCCACCCCGCGACCAGCGCGACGGCGCCGACGCTCCACCCGCCGCTGGCGTGATGGGTGGCGGCCAGTGTGCGGCAGGCCCACACCGCCTCGGCGGGTGCGACCCAGTGGATCTCGTCGAACGCCGGATAGTCGACGTTGTCGGGATGGATGCTCGAACCGAGGCCGCGCATCAGCCGCGGTCCGGCGGGCTGGCCGAAAATGGTGGACGCGACGGTGTCCACGCCGACGAGGCGCAGGTGCGGGAAATAGCGGCGCAGCGCGCGAGCGACGCCCGAGGAGTGCCCGCCGGTGCCGACCGAGCAGACCAGCACGTCGATTCGGCCGAGCTGCGCGACGAGCTCCATGGCCAGCGATTCGTATGCGGCGCGGTTGTCGGGATTGCGGTACTGGTCGGGGCACCAGGCGCGCGGGTCGTCGGCGAGCAGTTCGGCGACGCGGTCGCGACGGGCCTGCTGCCAGCCTCCGGTGGGATGCGGTTCGGTCACCGACTCCACGCGGGCGCCGTAGGCAGCCAGCATGTGGTGCATGAGCGGCTCCAAGCCAGGATCGGTGACCAAGGTGACCGGGTGGCGGTGCACCATCCCGGCCAAGGCGAGGCCCAAGCCGAGGGTGCCGCTGGTGGATTCGACGATCGGCGCGCCGGGCGTGAGCTCACCGCGGGCGGCGGCGCGTTCGACCATGTGCAGAGCGGGCCGGTCCTTCATGCCGCCCGGATTGGCGCCCTCCAATTTGGCCCAGAATCCGCGGCCCGTCGGCGCGAGCGGTTCGGTGATCCAGAGGACCGGGGTGTTGCCGACCATGGTGGCCGGGCGAGGGCAGCGGCCCGCGGTGGTGAGCAGGCTTGCCGGGCTGGGCAGTGGTTCCGAAGTCGCTTCGAGCAGAGCGGGATTCAGCACGGCATCGTGCCGCAGTGCAGCAGTCATGGGGAATCATCGATTCTGTGCGGTCGCTGAGTCAGCGAGGGTGTGGTGCGGGAACGCACGAACACCGGCCGGGCCTCGGCAGGCCACGACCTGACGCTGACCGATCAGTTCCGATCGATGCCGAATCGAGTGAGCAGATCCCGGCCGCGACGGACCGGAAGGGCGGCGACGGGCGGCGCCCGCGGACCGAGGCCGAGCCCGGCGGCCAACGGGAGCACGAGCGACAGCGCGATCCCGACGAGCAGCAGTTCCTGCAGCGATGGACCGGAGCGCGGCAGGGTCGCGATCACCGCGTCGGCGGACAGATGCCGGTCCGGCTCGGCGGCATGCTGGTGCAGATCGGCGGCGGCCCACGGCACCACCTGCAACGCGCCGCCAGGACCCGCGGATTCGATGTGTGTGTGAATGCCGGTGGCCGGGGTGACCAGGTGACATTCCGGGAGCGCCATGGCGAGCGCCCACGCGGCGAAGACGCAGGCGATCACCGCCCGCATACCGGGCCCCCGTATCGCTCCGAACGTCACGTCTGCCGATAGTACAAGCCCGGACAGCGGATCCGGTCTCACCGCCGTCAGCGTGTGGAAGAGGTCGCGCATGTCCGGCGAATCAGCGCCGGTGGGTGGTCGCCGGCGTGGTCGTGGATCCCGCGTCGGCGTGTTGTTGTCGATCGTCGACGATCGATCGCCGCCGAGTCAGCGGGGTGCGGTGGTCGGGCGGACCAGGCAGGCGACGCCGTCTTCTTTGCCGTCCTGGCGGTCCAGTTGCGTCGAGTAGCCGGGGTCTTGCCGGCGCAGCGGTGCTCTGCCCGCGGCCCAGGCGTCCTCGCAGGTGCGGAAAGCCGACGACGAGGTGGTGGTCGCCGCGGCCACCGGACCGGACGACGAGTGGCGTCGCTTCTTGTTCGAGCCGCAGCCGGTGATCGAGGCCGCCAGCACCGCGATGAGCAGCAGGCTCACGACGAACACGATGGGACGAGAGTTACGCATTATCGGATTCCCCCCAAACACAACGGTTTTCGATCCAAGCGCCAGTCAGTATTGCGGCCGCGTCGGACCTTCGCAACATTGCGGGCCGGGCTGGACGGTCTTTTTGTTGGCGTGTCGGTACCGCATCGTGGCCTTACCGACCGAAGGGTGCAGGACAATTATGAGATACCTCACAGGGGCACTGTGAAATCCAAGCCCGGGAGGGCTGTGTATTCGAAGCCCGAAAGGAGCGTCGATCATGGAAATGGAACCCGAGAAGCCGGTGGTTGCGGTGAATCCGGTTCGCGTCCGAGGGGACTTCGATCCCAGTCTGTCGCGGTGGATGTGGCTGGTGAAGTGGCTCTTGGCCATCCCGCACTACGTCGTGCTGTTCTTCCTGCACATCGCGTACTTCGTGGTTTCGGTGATTGCATTCTTTGCGATCTTGTTCACCGGAAAGTATCCGCGCGGGTTGTTCGACTTCAATGTCGGTGTCATGCGCTGGAATTGGCGGGTCAGCTTCTATGCGCTGACCGTGCTCGGCACCGACAAGTATCCGCCGTTCCATTTGCGGCCGGACGAGGATTATCCGGCCGATCTCGAGGTCGACTATCCCGAGACCCTGCACCGCGGACTGGTTTTGATCAAATGGTGGTTGCTGGCCATTCCGCACTATCTGATCATCGGCGCGCTGATGAGCGGCGCGATCGGCAACGCGATGCACGACGACGGCTCTCAGGTCTGGGTTCTGGTGGTGACCTGGCCGGTGCTCTACCTGCTGCTTGCGGTGGCGCTGATCGCGCTGCTGGTCACCGCGGTCTACCCGAAGGGGCTGTACGACTTCGTCGTCGGCATCAATCGGTGGGCGATCCGGGTGCAGGCCTACGCCTCGCTGATGCGTGACGAGTACCCGCCGTTCCGGCTCGACCAAGGGTCGCGCGAGCCGTAACCCCCGATCGAACCGACTACCGCGAATCCGCCCGCCGACTCGTCAGCGGGCGGATTCGTATATCCGGCGGACCACATCTTCGATTCCGGGCTCCTCGATGGAC
This sequence comes from Nocardia lijiangensis NBRC 108240, assembly GCF_001613045.1. GTDB lineage: Bacteria > Actinomycetota > Actinomycetes > Mycobacteriales > Mycobacteriaceae > Nocardia > Nocardia lijiangensis. Next base: position 34,567 of record NZ_BDBP01000022.1, read on the forward strand.
AGATCTCGCACCTCGGCCCGGTCCGACACCGCCGCGAGCAGCTGTGCGGCGGTGATGGATTCGGCGTCGAAGGCCAGTCGCTGACGCATACCGTCTGCCTCGCTGGTGAGCAGTTCCGCACCCGGCGGCAGTTCGCGCAGGTCCGGGGTCGGCTCGGCGAGATCCACCACGAGCACCCGGCGCGCGCCCACCGTCGCGCCGAGCCCGAAGAGCGAACCGTCGTAGACCAGGCTGCCGTGGTCGACGACGAGCACACGGTCGCAAAGCCTTTCGATATCGCCCATGTCGTGGGTGGTGAGCAGCAGCGTGGTGCCGCGGTCGACCCGCTCCGCCCGCAGGAACTCCCGCAGCCGCTGCTTGGACAGCACGTCCAGGCCGATGGTCGGTTCGTCCAGGATCACCAGCTCGGGGGAGTGCAGCAGCGCCGCGGCGACCTCGGCGCGCATCCGTTGCCCCAGTGAGAGCTGGCGCACCGGCGTGTCCAGGGTCTCGGCCATCTCCAGCTGCTCGACCAGCTCGTAGGTGCGCTTGCGGGTGATGTCGGGTTCCAGCCGGTGGATGGCGGCCAGGATCGTGAACGATTCGCGCAGCGGCAGATCCCACCACAGCTGGGACCGCTGCCCGAACACCACCCCGATGCGGCCTGCCAGTTCGCGCCGCTGCCGGACCGGGTCCAGGCCGCAGGTGCGCACCCGCCCCGAGGAGGGAACCAGAATGCCGGTGAGCATTTTGATGGTGGTGGATTTCCCCGCCCCGTTCGCCCCGATGTAGCCGACCGCCGCTCCGCGTTCGATTCGGAAAGTCATCCTGTCGACCGCGGTGAGAGTGTCGCGCTGCCGGCGCCATCGGCGGCCGTTCCTTCGATACAGCGTGAATTGCCTTGTCAGGTTCTCGATATCGATGATCGCGTCAGATAAGTCGCTGTCCGCCACGCTTATCCGCCACCTCCCTGGTAGTGCCTGGTCCCGAGCCGCCATAAACCGAGTGCCAGCAGCCATATCCACAGCGTCGCCAGCGGAGTCAGCCAGACCAGCCAGGACGGCAGCAACGGCGGGCTGGGCAACCCGAGCAGGGCGATGGTGGGCAGGTACGCCGTGAACGCGACCGGGATGGCGAATCCGAACAACAGTTTCAGCGGCACCGGAAATACCGAGGCAGGCTGCATCGCGGCGAACGACCCGCCGTAGGTGAAACTGTTGGTGAGCTCGGAGCCGTCGATCAGGAAGAACTGCAACCCGGCCGCGCAGACGAAGATCCCGCCGAACAGGAGAATACCGCACCCGAGGGTCATCGCCAGGAGTCCGAATGCGGCCGCATCCCAATCGATGTCGTTCTGTAGCAACCCGATAACCAGCACCACGATGGCGACCGCGGCGCGGGCGAATCGGCGCAGCGAGACGTCGCCGGTGATCAGTTGCAGCAGCAGCGGTTGCGGGCGCAGGTGGTAGGCGTCGAGGGTGCCCATCCTGATCAGCGTCGGCAGCGTGTCCAGATGCCCGACCAGCACCTGGGCCAGCGCGAACGTGGTGTTGCTCAGCCCGAACAGCAGCAGCGCCCCGTGCATGTCCAGGCCGCCGAGGACACGCACGTTGTGGAAGATGACCCACACCTCGGCGAATTCGACGACACCGATGAGGAACGCGCTGAACACCTCGCTGGCGAAGGACAATCGGTATGCGCGCTGGGCCCGGATGCGCGAGCGCAACACCGCGGCATACGGCGTGAACCAGCTCCCCGAGGGCGCGAAGACGAGCGGCTCAGCCACCCTGCACCTCCAGCCTGCGGCGCCCGGCCGCCAGCATCAGCCGTCCGATCGTGGCGATCGCGAGCACCCAGAAGAGCTGGATGCCAACGACGCTCACGGCCTCCATGCCGAGGATTCGCCCCGAGAGCACGTCGACCGGCGCTTGCAGGATGGAAGGGAACGGGGTCGCGTTCGCGAGCGTGCGCAGCCAGTTCGGGAACATGTGCACCGGCACGAAGAGACCGGCGAGGAAGGTGCCGCAGATCTGGTACAGCACCCGGATGCCGCGGGTCTCCACCACCCAGAAGCCGATCAACCCGATGGCGAACAGCAGGAGAAACGACAGGCTGATGGATAGCAGCATCGAAATCGCGCCGAGCACATAGGGTCCCGGCGTGCTGGGCAGCGCCAGCCCGACGGTCAGGAAACCGAACAGTACGCTCGGCACGAAGCGCGGCCCCAGGGTGCACGTCGCGCGCCCGAGATCTGCTGCGAGATAGCCGAGCTGGATGTCGACGGGGCGCAGGAAGTCGATCGCGACGTCGCCGTTCTTGACCCGGTCCACCAATTCCAGTGGCGGGCCCATGAATTGCATGGCGCCGAGCAGCCCCTGCGTGAGCCAGACGTAGGCGCCGACGGTGCCTTCGTCGTATCCGCCGAAATCGCCCGCGCTGCGCACGGCGGCGAGCATGACCGCGGCGCGCACCAACCCGAACACGCAGTTGGTGAACAGACCCGCGAGCATTGCCAGCTTGTACTGCGACTGACGCCGGAACCCGGCCACCGCGAGCCGCCAATACAGTGTCGCCTCGCGTCGCGCCTGGGTTGCTGCGGCCAGCCGTTCCTCCCCTCCCGCACTCCAGCGCACAAGGAGTCAACTTTACTGCCCGGCCGCGGACGCGCGGTAGGTTCACGCGCGATTTTTGAGAAAGTGCTACGGACCTGTCGCTTCAGTGTTAGAAACACAGTCACTTCAGATTTTTGGAGTGCTCGCGCACGACAGGAAGGATCGTCGATGACTGTCGCCGAGTCGACCGTTTTCGAGGCACTCGAATCGAATGTTCGCGGGTACTGCCGATCCTGGCCGACGGTGTTCGACACCGCCAGCGGCGCCTGGCTGCACGACGAGCACGGTCGCGACTACCTGGACTTCTTCGCGGGCGCGGGCGCGCTGAACTACGGCCACAACAATCCGGTCCTCAAGCGCGCGTTGATCGACTATCTCGTGGGGGACGGCATCACCCACGGCCTGGACATGTCGACCGTGGCCAAGCGCAAACTCCTGGAAACCCTGCGCGACACCGTGCTCGCTCCGCGCGGCCTGGACTACAAGATGCAGTTTCCCGGCCCGACGGGTGCGAACGCCGTGGAGGCCGCGCTCAAACTGGCCCGCAAGGTCACCGGCAGGCAGGCGGTGCTGAACTTCACCAACGCCTTCCACGGCATGTCGCTCGGCGCGCTGTCGGTGACTGGCAATGCCGCCAAGCGGGCCGGCGCGGGGGTGCCGCTGGTGCACGTCACGCCGATGCCCTACGACGGTTACCTGGGCGCGGGCGACGAGCTGCACTGGATGCGGCGCGCATTGGACGATCCCTCCTCGGGATTGGACAAGCCCGCCGCGGTGATCGTGGAGACGGTGCAGGGGGAGGGCGGCGTGAACGTCGCTCGGGTGCAGTGGCTGCGCGAACTGGCCGACCTCTGCCGGACTCGCGGCATCCTGCTGATCGTCGACGACGTGCAGATGGGCTGCGGGCGGACCGGTCCGTTCTTCTCCTTCGAGGTCGCCGGGATCACCCCCGACATCGTGACGCTGTCCAAGTCGATCGGCGGCTACGGATTGCCCATGGCGCTGGTGCTTTTCAAGCCGGAGCTGGACCAGTGGGCGCCCGGTGAGCACAACGGCACCTTCCGCGGCAACAACCCGGCCTTCGTCACGGCCGAGGTCGCGTTGCGCCACTACTGGTCCGACGACGCGCTCGAGCGCGCCACCCTCGCGAAGGGCGAGCGGATCGAAGAAGCTCTCGCGCGGGTGGCTGCGGCGTTTCCCGGCGTCTCGACCCGCGGACGCGGTCTCGTGCACGGCATCGTCTTCGAGGATCCGTCACTGGCAGGCAAGGTCTGCCAGGTGGCCTTCGATCGCGGACTGCTCGTGGAGACCTCCGGCTCCGTGGACGAGGTGGTCAAGCTACTGCCGCCGCTTACGATCACCGACGACGAACTCGACCGGGGCCTGGATCTGCTCACTGCCGCTGTCGACACCGTCTGCGGCTGACGCGAAATCAACGAGATAGACCAGGTCGACGTCGTTCGGGAAGGCAGCGACGAACTCGTCCACGGCCGTAGAACACCGCGCGCCCGCCTCCGGTGATTCGCGTGCGGCTCCGTTATTCGGTTGGCCGGCGCCCCGCGGCGGTCAGTAGGGTGGGCCGGTGATTCGCACAGCTGCGTTGGCTCATGTCCGGGATCGGCGTCTGCTGCAGGCGCGATCCGTCGGCAAGGACGTCTTCTACATGGCGGGCGGCAAGATCGACGCGGGGGAGACGCCGGTTGCGGCACTGCACCGCGAAGTCAGGGAGGAACTCGGCGTCGGCGTCGCCTCCTGCGCCGAACTCGGCGTCTTCCAGGCCGAGGCGTACGGCCACGCGCCCGGCACCCGGCTGCACATGACCTGCTTCACCGCCGAACTCGACGGCGACCCGCACCCCAGCGGCGAGATCGCCGAACTCCGCTACTTCACGGTGCGCGAGTACGCCGCCATGGACCACGTCGCCCCCGGCTCCATGCTCGTCTTCCGCAAGCTGCACGAACTGGGCCTCGTCGACTGGTGAACTCCGCCGGATTGCCCGGTGGTACAGCGTGTTTCGATCGGCGGCGGCGCCCAGGCGGGAGGAGGTCCGAGCCGCCGGGCATCGCCATGTCTGGAACCGGACGTGCCGGGTGTTTCCGGGGACTTCGATGCTGCACAGGTGTCAAACCTGCTGCCGACCACGGGCGGCGTCTTGGGAATTCCGGAGGTCGTGCTGGCGGCGTACCGCAATGCCGAGCTGGCGCTGGCGTCCGCGCTGCCCGGATGCGGGTTGTCGTGGCATCTGCTTGCCGGGATCGGCCGGATCGAGTCCCATCACGCGGGCAGCGGTCGCACCGACGCGGCGGGGACGACGGTGACGCCGATCTTCGGTCCTGCGCTGGACGGGACCCTGCCGGGCAACGAGATCATCCACGCCGCCGACGGCGGATATGTGCGCGCGATGGGACCGATGCAGTTCCTGCCGAGCACCTGGAGCGCGTACGCCGCGGACGGCAACGGTGACGGAGTCGCCGACCCGCACAACGTCTTCGACGCGTCGGTGGCCGCCGGAAAGTACCTGTGCTCGGGTGGGCCGGACTTGCGGGATTCGGCGCAGGAGTTGCGAGCGGTGCTGCGGTACAACAACTCCCTGGCCTATGCGCGCGACGTGCTGAGCTGGTCGGTGGCGTATCGCACCGGCGGCGCTCCGGCTCACGTCGAGATCGGTCCGGAGCTGATTCCGCCGGGGTCGGCGCCCATGAGCCGGCCCGGACCGGAGCTGTCCGCTCTCGATACAGCGCTGCCGTCGACCGCTTCCCCGGTGGAACCACCGCCGGTCGCCGCCCCTCCGACTCCGACGCAGGTGATGATCACCATCCCGGGTTTGCCGCCGATTCCGTGCGGGATTTTCTGCCCGCCGCCGCAAGACATTCCGTGCGAGGCGACGATTCCGGCTCCGATGCCGCGACCCGTCGAACCCGGGCAGCGCCCGATCGCGCCGAGCCGGTCCTACGGCGCGGACGAGCAGAATGCACCCGAAGTCGCTGCCGTGCAGCCGGATCCGGCCTGCGAGGTCCCTCGTCCACAGGATGGCGGGCCGCGGCCGTATGAAGAGCCGAAAGCCGAAGCGCCGATGGTGAATTCCGAGGCAGCGCCCGAGCACGCACCGGCTCCCGAGACCGCGCCGGAGCCGGGCGTCGAGCCGGAACCCGCTGTGCCGGAACCCCCGGCCCGGCCCGCCCCGCCCCGCATCACCCTCCCGTTCGGCATCGTCATCCCGCTGCCCGCCCCGCCGCAGGGCTGAGCATGCGAATCCACGCGATCCTCAACTACTTCGGCAAATGCCCGGACTGCGGCTACCCGGCCGAGGCATCGGCCGTCGAGCGGCACCTGATCGACGGCACGGTGTGCGTGGAGATCGTGGCGAGCTGCGGCCTGCCCTGCGGGTGGTCGGGCTCGGCGCCGCTCACGACAATGACCGTGCGCTGACCGGTCGAAGGCCCCTAGGGTGGGTGGCGCAGTCGACGACAGGGGATCTCCATGTTGGAAGTCGCACATCTGGTGCGCCGATTCGGGGACAAGGTCGCCGTGAACGACGTG
>NZ_BDBP01000023.1 GCF_001613045.1 Nocardia lijiangensis NBRC 108240
CTGCGCTGGCAGGACAGGCCGGTGACCGCCGCCGACCGCAGATCGTTCGGCTACATGCCCGAGGAGCGCGGGCTGTATCCGAAACAGCCGGTGCTCGAGCAACTCGTCTACCTGGCCAGGCTGCGCGGGCAATCGGCCGCCGACGCCCGGCTCCGCGCGCGGGAACTGCTGGAACGCTTCGATCTCGGCGATCGCGCCAAGGACAAGCTGGAATCGCTCTCCCTGGGCAACCAGCAGCGGGTGCAGATCGCGGCGGCGGTCATCGCGCAGCCGTCGCTGCTGATCCTGGACGAGCCGTTCTCCGGTCTGGACCCGGCGGCCGTCGATTCGATGGCCGATCTGTTGCGCGAGTACGCGACGCTCGGCGTGCCCGTGCTGTTCTCCTCGCACCAACTCGATCTGGTGGAGCGGTTGTGCGACCAGCTGGTGATTCTCGCGGCGGGACGGGTCGTCGGGCAGGGCTCGGTGGACGAGCTCCGCTCCACAGGTTCGACGCGCTATCGGCTCTCGCTCGGCGGCGACCCGGGCTGGCTGCACACCTTCGCGGGCGTGCGGGTGTTGCAGGCCAACGGTTCCAGCGTGCTGCTCGAACTCGACGGCGCGACCACCGAGGCGCTGCTCGGCGAAGCGCTGGCCCGTGGTTCGGTGCGCGAACTCGCCGAGGTGCGCCCCTCGGTGTCCGAGATCTACCGTGAGGTGACGGGATGAACACGGATTTTGCTCCGCGCGGGGTATGGCGGATCGTGGCGGCCCGCGAGATCGCGGTGAAGCTGCGCGATCGAAACTTCCTGGTGTCCACGGTGGTCACGATCGTGGCGATCGTCGCGTCCCTGACCATCACCGGTTTCATGAGCAACCGCACCGACGAGATCGACGTAGCCGTCGTGGGTACGGGCGCCGACCAGATCATCGACACCGCCAATGGTTTGGCCCAGAGCGCGGACGAGAAGGTCACGTTCACCGCGCGCCCGCAGCCCGATGTGGCCGCCGTCGAGCAGCGGGTGCGTGACGACGAGGTGCAGGTCGGCTTGGTATCCGCCGAGCCGGGTGGCTGGCGGCTCATCGGCGATTCCGCCCAGAACGACGACGCCGCAACGTATCTCACCGCCGCCGCGCAGCAGCTCGCGGTGCAGCGCAATGCCGCCGCCGCGGGCCTGAACTTGGAGCAGCTGGGCCGCGGCGGCGCGGTGACCTACGACCTGCTCGACAAGTCCGCGGTCGATCCGGGCTTGGCCAGGATCGCGAGCCTCGTGTTCGCTTTCCTCTTCTACACGGCGTCGCTCCTGTTCGGCATGGGCATCGCGCAGAGCGTGGTCGAGGAGAAGCAGAACCGCGTCGTGGAGATTCTGGCGAGCGCTATCCCGTTGCGGCAGTTGCTGATCGGCAAGGTGTTCGGCAATACGGTGATGGCCTTCGCCCAGCTCGCGCTGTTCGTCGGTGCGGGCCTGATCGGATTGGCCGCGACGGGCAGAGGTGACCAGGTCGCCACGATCGCGGGTGCGGCGGGCTGGTTCATCGTCTTCTTCGTGGTGGGCTTCCTCGCTCTGGCCAGCTTCTGGGCGGTCGCGGGCGCGCTCGCTACGCGCAGCGAGGACCTGCAATCCACCGCCATGCCCATGTCGATGCTCATCATGATCGTGCTGTTCGCTGGCATTTTCCTCACGGACACGTGGCGGGTGATCGCGTCCTATGTCCCGGTCGTGTCGATCGTCGCCATGCCTGCCAGGCTGGCCGAGGGCGCCGCCGCCTGGTGGGAGCCCGTCGTCGCCTTGATCCTGATGGGGGTGGGCACCTACGGCACCGTCCTGGTCGCGGAGAAGATCTACCGGCGTTCGCTCATGCAGACGCAGGGAAGGCTGACGATGCGCCAGGCGCTCGCCGTCGAGGACTGAGACCTGTGCCGGATCAGTACCAGTTGTTTCGCTGCCAGAACGCCCAGGCGGCGTCGGGGCTGCCGTAGCGGTCGATCATGTAGTCGTAGGTCCAGCGGAGCTGGGTGACGGGGTTGATTCGCCAGTCGAGGCCGTGGGTGGACATCTTCTCCGGTGGGAGCGCCTGACCGAGGCCGTAGGCGCCGCTGCTCGGGTTGACCGCGAACATATTCCAGCCGCTTTCCCGCGTGATGATGGCGTCGAACGACGGGAAGTGGTGGATCGGAACGATGGTCAGCGCCAGGGCCTTCATGCCGAGGCGGGCTGAAATCATGATCATGTCGACGCCCGCGGAGAGCGCCGGATTCACCGACTGCGTTTCACGCGCGTCGCCGGTGGTGTCGTCGGGTGGCGCCGCGTTCGCGGCGGGGGCCAGGGCGATCATCGCCGCGCAGCAGACCGCGGCGGCGGAGTGGGCATACCTAAGCATCGACTCGCTCCCTTCGCATCAGGTGGTCTGATTCCGGAACCAGCTCGTGCGAAGTCAGCAAACCATCGGTAACAGTACGGTTCGGGTTGCCACACCGATGTAGCGCGGGTTTCGTCACGTGCCGCTAGTCCCCGCGCGGGCGATTTCAATCAATGATTGAAACACTGATTGAAACGTGTTTTACTGCACACATGGCTCAGAGAGTTTCGGCGGTCACCCGCGAGCGGCTGCTCGCGGCGGCCGAGCGGTTGCTGCTGACCGACCGCTATGAGGACGTGTCGGTGCGGGCGATCTGTGCGGAAGCGGGCGCCAACCCCGCGGCCGTGCATTACCACTTCGGATCGAAGGAAGCCCTGGTCGCGGCGCTGCTCGAAGAGCGCCTCGGCCCGCTGTGGGCCGACCGGCTCGCGGCCGTCAGCGCCGAGCGCGGTTCGGTGCCCGCGGTCGTCGACGCGGTGATCGAACCGTTCGTCGACCTCGCCGCCGATCCGGTGGGACGCCTGCACCTGCGGCTGCTCGCCCAGCTGGTGCTCGGGCGGCACCCGCTGCTGTGGCAGCAGCGCTGGTTCCGGATGGACTCGTGGGTCGGCCTGCTCCCCGAACTCGCGGAGCCGGAGAGCAGGCGACGCTGGTCGTTTGCTTTCGACCTGCTCATCATGTCCTTCGGCGCCGGCGACCGAGATCTGTCGGAGCATGCCGTCGCCACCTTGCGCGATTTCGTGGTGGCCGGACTCTCCGCACCGGAAGGAGGCGCGCGATGACCGAGGTATTCGCACCGGCCGCGCTGGGCCCGATCACCTTGCGCAACAGGGTGATCAAAGCGGCGACCTTCGAGGGCCGCACACCCGACGCGCTGGTCACCGACGACCTGATCGCATTCCACCGCGAGACCGCGGCGGGCGGTGTCGGCATGACCACCGTCGCGTACTGCGCGGTCGCACCGGGCGGCCGCACCGACCGTCATCAGATCTGGATGCGGCAGGAGGCGCTGCCGGGGCTGCGCAAGCTGACCGATGCCGTGCACGCCGAAGGCGCGGCGGCGTGCGCGCAGATCGGCCACGCCGGACCGGTGGCCAATGCCGCCTCCAATCGGCTGCCCGCGCTCGCGCCGAGCCGCATGTTCAGCCCGCTCGGCATGCGGCCGATGAAGGTGCCCGGCGAGTCCGAGATCCGCGGGCTCGTCGCCGCGCACGCGGACGCCGCGAAACTGGCCGAGCAGGCCGGGTTCGACGCCGTGGAGATCCACTTCGGACACAACTACCTGGCCAGTTCGTTCCTGAGCCCGCTGCTGAACCGCCGCACCGACCGCTACGGCGGATCGGCGGCCAATCGAGCCAGGTTCGTCCGCGAAATCGCCCGCGCGGTGGGTGAAGCCGTGGGCGGCAGGCTGGCCGTGACGGCGAAGCTGAACATGGAAGACGGTGTGCGCGGCGGGCTCACGGTGCCGGAATCCCTCCAGGTCGCCGCGTGGCTGGAGGCCGACGGTGCGCTGGACGCCTTGGAATTGACGGCGGGCAGCTCGCTGCTGAACCCGATGCTGCTCTTCCACGGCGACGCGCCGCGCCGCGAGTTCGCGAAAGTCCTTCCCGGACCGGCCCGCTGGGGATTTCGTTTGGTCGGTCGAGGATTCCTGCGCGAATACCCGTACCACGAGGCATACCTGCTCGAACGAGCGCGCCAGTTCCGCCGCGAGCTGTCCATGCCGCTGATCCTGCTGGGCGGCATCACCAACCTCGACACCATGCGCCAAGCGATGGCCGAGGGCTTCGAGTTCGTCGCCATGGCCCGAGCCCTGCTGCGCGAGCCGAACCTGCTGCGCCGCATCCAATCCGACGAAGCAACCCGGTCGGCTTGTACGCACTGCAACCTGTGCATGCCGAGCATCTACACCGGGACGAAATGCGTCTTCCGGCTCGACCAACGTCCCGAGGTCGCCGCGGCCCTCCCCGATCCCGTGCGGACCGCGGCCAAGCCACATTGATGGGTGCTGGGTCGTGCGATGGAGACCCCGAGGGGCCGTGCTTTGCTCACGCGCCCGGTGTCTGTGTCCGCGCTATGGCGGTGATGGCGACAGTTCTCGGCTGCTGTGCGAGTGTCCTCGGTGTTTGAGCGCCGCCCGGATCGGGTAACAACCCTGTGACCCGCATATCGATGTGCGGGCCACAGAGCTGCGCGTGTGAGCGCCCCCGGCAGGAATCGAACCTGCGACCTAGGGATTAGAAGGCCCTTGCTCTATCCAACTGAGCTACGGAGGCAGCGGTTTCCACCATGGCCGACATTGGCCGCGCTGTCCAGCACGGAAAGTATAGCGACCGTCCAGAAACTAGATTCTTAGCGTCAGCAACATTCCGTGTACCTCAGTCGAGAAGGATGGCGAGGGTCAGCAGGGTGGCCAAGGTCACTTCGACGACGAAGTAGAACCAGACCGGGTAGAAGGCGGACGGGCGCTCGGTGAACGACGACCAGATCCGGCCGAACGCCATGCCGCCCAGCGCGGCGGCCACCGCGATGCACACGCCGAATCTGAGCCCGCCGACATCGGCAGCGGCCAACCCGAGGACAACGGCCACGGCGACGCCGAAACCGCCGTAGACCGCGCGGACCTCGGCGCGCGCGTCGGCCCGATCAGCGAGCAAGCCGACCGTGTCGGCGAGCCGGCTCGGGCGAAGCAGTCCGAGAACGCCCATGGCGGCGAAGAACAACGCCACCATGGCAATCAGCACTACCGACATCCCACCTCCGTGATTCGCGCCTACCTTATACGCGCTGCGCCGCGTAGTCCGGCCGAACTCGCTCCCCAGCGACGACCCGAGTGACCGGGCGTGCCCGCCCCGCTCGCGCATCATCGACACAACTACGCTGAGTCGTATGTCGTCACCGCAGGACCTGCCCCTCGCACCCGCTGAGTCGGACGTCCCGCGGGCGGGTGCGGCGGGCGGCTTCGCCGTCGTGACCGCGTTCGCGGGGGCTCTCGCCGCCATCGTTGCGGCGCTGGTGGTCGGTCTCTCCGCGGCGCAGGCGCTGAGCTTGCTCGGCATTCCGGATCCGGGACCGCTGACCACCTACGGGCTGCCCGCGATCCGCGCGCTGGCCGATCTCGCCGCGGCGCTGACGGTCGGCTCGCTGCTGTTCGCCGCGTTCTTGGTGCCGCCGCAGGCCGACGGGCTGCTCGACGTGGGCGGCTATCGCGCGCTGCGGCGGGCCTCGAACTTCGCGGTGATCTGGGCCTGCTGCGCCGCGCTGCTCGTCCCGCTGACGGTGTCGGACACGACGGGCCAGCCCGCCACCGACATCTGGCGACCGGAACAGCTGTGGCGGGCGATCGGGCAGGTGGACCTGGCCGAGGCCTGGCGCACCACGGTGATCTTCGCGCTGATCGTGGCGGTCGGCTGCCGGCTCGCACTGCGCTGGGGCTGGACGCCGCTGCTGCTCGGCGGCGCGATCGTGACCATGATGCCGCTCGCGCTGACCGGGCATTCGTCCTCGGGCGGCTCGCACGACATCGCGACCAACAGCCTCATCCTGCACCTGGTGTCGGCGGCGGTCTGGGTGGGCGGCCTGTTCGCCGTACTCGCGCACGCACTGCGCGGCGGCGCGCACACCGATATCGCGGTCCGCCGGTTCTCGCTCGCCGCGACCCTCGCCTTCGTGGTGATCGGCGTCAGCGGCGTGATCAACTCGTGGGTGCGCGTGCCCCTCGACGAGCTCTTCACCAGCACCTACGGGCGCTTGGTGCTCGCCAAAGCGGCGGCGTTGCTGGTGCTCGGCGTCATCGGCTACTTCCAGCGGCGCGCCGCCGTGCCCGCACTCGCGGCGAACCAGGGAGACCGCGCCGCCCTCATTCGTTTCGGCGCGGTCGAGGCGCTGGTGTTCGCGGCCACCGTGGGTCTGGCCGTCGGTCTCGGCCGCACGCCGCCGCCACCGCCGTCGACCGTGCCGACGCCCGCCGAGGTGGAGCTCGGCTACGACCTCGCGGGCCCGCCGACGGTCGCGCGGATGCTGTTCGACTGGCGCTTCGACCTGATCTTCGGCACGGCGGCGATCGTGCTGGCGGTGCTGTATCTGCTCGGTGTCCGGCGGCTGCGCGCACGCGGCGATTCGTGGCCGGTCGGCAGGACCATCGCGTGGCTGTCCGGCTGTGTGCTGCTGCTGCTCGCGACGTCGTCGGGGATCGGGCGGTATTCGCCCGCGGTGTTCAGCGTGCACATGGGGCAGCACATGGCGCTGTCCATGCTGGCGCCGATCCTGCTGGCGCTCGGCGGAGCGGTGACGCTGTCGTTGCGTGCGCTGCCGCCCGCGGGACGCACCGGCGCACCCGGTCCGCGGGAATGGATTCTGGCCGCCGTGCACAATCCGGTGTCCCGCGTGCTGACCCATCCGATCGTCGCTTCGGTGATCTTCGTCGGCGGCTTCTACGCGCTGTACATGGGCGGCATCTACGACACCTTCGTCGACTCGCACGCGGCTCACCTCATGATGAACATCCACTTCCTGCTCAGCGGCTACCTGTTCTACTGGGTGGTGATCGGCATCGATCCCAAACCGCGCCAGGTGGAACCGCTCACCAAGCTGGGCATGGTGTTCGGCTCGCTGCCCTTCCACGCGTTCTTCGGCGTCGCGCTGATGAGCATGACGACGGTCATGGGCGGCTGGTTCTTCCGCAGTCTCGACCTGGGCTGGAACAGCGACCTGCTCGGTGATCAGCGCACCGGCGGTAGCCTTGCCTGGGCGAGCGGTGAGGTGCCGTTGGTCGTGGTGATGCTGGCGCTGCTCATCCAGTGGTCGCGCAGCGACGAACGGGCGGCCAAGCGCATCGACCGCGCCGCCGATCGCGACAAGGACGCGGATCTGGCCGCCCACAACGCCATGTTCGCCGAACTGGCGAAACGTGACGGAGAGGTGCGCAAGTGAGTGAGGCCGCGCTGCCGGGTCTGCCCCGGCTGTGCGACCGCGGGGTGCGGTCTTGACTTCGAGTGAAAACGATGGGGGCGGGGTGGCTCTCGCCGAACACTGCCGGCAGGTGTATCGCTCCGATGTGCGCGCGGCGCGGCGCCGGTTGGCGGGACGGATCAGGAAGACGCCGGTCTTCCACACCTCGGTGACCGGGCCCGACGGTCCGGTCCCGGTCACGCTGAAACTCGAATATCTCCAGCACGGCGGCACGTTCAAGGTGCGCGGCACCCTCAACGCGCTGCTCTCCTCGACAGCGCGGACCGACCAGGTGGTCATCGCGTCGGCGGGCAACGCCGGGATCGCCGCCGCGCTGGCCGCCGCCTGGCTCGGCAAGGCGTGCACGGTGGTCGTCCCGGAGTCCGCGCCGCATACCAAGGTGGCTGCGATGTGGTCGCATGGCGCCGAAGTGCTCTGGCACGGAACGACATACGCGGAGGCGGCCCGCTACGCCACCGAGCTGGCGGCCGAGCGCGGCGCGCTGCAGTTGCACGCCTACGACCTGCCCGCGGTGGTCGCAGGCGCGGGCGTTGTCGGTTTGGAGCTCGAGGATCAGGTGCGCGGCAAACCGCCGGTGCTGGTCGCGGTCGGCGGCGGCGGGCTGGTCGCCGGAATCGCGGCGGCGGTGGGTCGCCGCCAGCAGGTGGTTGGCGTCGAGCCGGTCGGCATGCCCGCGCTGCATGCCGCGCTGCTGGCCAATCGGCCGGTGGACGTCGGCACGCCGGGCATCGGTCTGGACGCGCTCGGCGCGACCAGGGTCGGCGAGATCGCCCTCGATATCGCGCGGCGCTACGACGTGCCCTCACTGTTGGTCACCGAAGAGGCCATCGCGACGGCCCGCGAGTACCTGTGGCGTGAGTTCCGGATCGTCGTCGAGCTGGCGGGCGCCGGTGCGCTGGCCGCGATCCAGAGCGGCGCGTACACGCCCGCGCCGGGGGAACGGCCGGTCGTCGTGCTCTGCGGCGCCAACACCGACCTCGCCGCACTCTGAGCAGGGGCCCCTCGCGGTGTCGCGAAGGCCGGTTGGCTCCGCCGCCGACGCGTAGATTTGGCGAAGGTGCAGGTGACCCGGCCGACGGATCCCGAGGAGGAGCGCTGATGCTCGACACGGTGGACGAAGCCCTGTGCGCGCTGGTCGGCGCGCTGAACCTGGAGCAGAAGGTGCGGCTGCTGACCGGCGCCGACATCTGGTCGACCGTGGCGGAGCCCGCGATCGGGCTGCGGTCGATGGTGCTCTCCGATGGGCCTTCGGGCGTACGCGGACCGACCTGGGACGAGCGCGACCCCTCGCTCAACCTCCCCTCGGCGACAGCGCTCGCGGCGACCTGGGATCTGGACCTTGCCCGCCGCTATGGCGCCGCGTCGGCGAGCGAGGCCAGGCGCAAGGGCGTGGACGTCGTACTCGGCCCGACGATCAACCTGCAGCGCAGTCCCTTGGGCGGCAGGCACTTCGAGGCGTACTCCGAAGACCCGCTGCTCACCGGCGAACTGGCCGCGGCGTATGTCCGCGCGGTGCAGGAGCACGGCATCGCCGCGACGCCGAAACACTACGTGGCCAACGACTTCGAGACCGAGCGCTACACCGCCGACGTCGAGCTGGACGAGCGCGCGCTGCGCGAACTGTATCTCGCGCCGTTCGAGGCGGCGGTGCGCGCGGGCGCGTGGCTGGTGATGTCGGCGTACAACTCCGTTCGTGGGATCACGATGTCCGAGAATCCGCTGCTGACAACACCGTTGCGCACCCAGTGGAATTTCGACGGCGTGGTGGTTTCGGACTGGATGGCGGTGCGCAGCACCGAGGCCGCGGCCAAGGCCGACCAGGATCTGGTGATGCCGGGCCCGGTGGGACCGTGGGGCGCGAAACTGGTTGCGGCGGTGCGATCCGGGGCGGTGCCGGAGGCCGTGATCGATGCGAAGGCGCTGCGCCTGCTGCGCTTGGCGCAGCGAGTCGGTGCGCTCGATCTGTCGGATTCCGCCTTGTGCGACGACGGTTTCGATACCGCCGCGGTCGCCACGCACGGGGGTGTAGCGGTGCGGAATGTCCCTGTGCCGGAACCTGACTCGGTGCCGGATGATGCAGCGGAAGCGGATGTCTCCGAGCGCGAGGGGCGCGAACTCGCCCGCGAAGTCGCGGCCGCGGGCATGGTGCTGCTCCGCAACAGCGGCGAATTGCCTTGGGCGAGTTCGGGTCCCGGTTCCATCGCGGTGATCGGGGAGGCGGCGATCTGGCCGCGCACACAGGGCGGCGGCAGCGCGACGGTGGTTCCCGCCGAGGTGATCAGCCCCGTGGACGGGCTGCGCGCGGCGCTGCCGGACACGTCCGTCACGGTGCATCCCGGCGTGCCGGTCCAGACCGGCATCCATGCGCTGCCACTGGCGTCGATGACAGATCCGCAGACCGGCGAACCCGGGTTGCGCGCCCGTTTCCTGGCTGCCGACGGCGACGAGCTGCTGAGTGAGCAGCGGCGCGCGGCGCAGCTGGTCTACCTGGGCACGGTGCCCGCGGGCGCGGCCGCGCTCGAGCTGAGCACGGTGTACCGGCCGGGCCCCGACGAGCCCGCGGCGGTACGGCTCGGCGTCGCCGGGGTGGGGCGGATACGCATGGAGATCGACGGCGCCGCGGTCATCGACACCGCGCTCGGCGGCAGCGGCGATGCGCTCGGCGCCGCGCTGCTCACCCCCGACGTCGTCGCGGTGCCGGTGGCCACCGACGGCGACCGTCCGATCTCGATCACGGTGCGTCAGCAGCTCGAAAACGACGGCGCGGGACTGGGTCTGGTCGCGATCACCGTGGGCACCGAGGCAGCGCACACCGATCCCGCGGACGCCATCGCCGATGCGGCCGCGCTGGCAGGCGCCGCCGACGCCGCCGTCGTCGTGGTCGGCACCAGCTCGCAGACCGAGAGCGAGGGCTTCGACCGCGGCACGCTCGCGTTGCCCGGCGCCCAGGACGATCTGGTGCGCGCGGTGGCGCGGGCCAATCCCCGCACCGTCGTGGTGGTGAATTCCGGCGGACCGGTGCTGCTGCCCTGGCGCGACGAGGTGCCCGCGGTGCTGCTGACCTGGTTCGGCGGCCAGGAATCGGGCCACGCGCTGGCCGACGTGCTGCTCGGCCGGGCCGAACCGGGCGGCAGGCTGCCCACCACCTGGCCCGCCGCCGAGGCCGACGTGCCCGTGCTCTCGACCACGCCGGAGAACGGGGTGCTGCGCTACGCCGAAGGTATCCATATCGGCTATCGCGCCTGGTTGCGCGCGGGTGTCACGCCGGCCTACCCGTTCGGGCACGGACTCGGTTACAGCACTTGGGAACTCGCCGATCTCGCGGTGTTTGCTCCGGAGCCGGACGGGACGGTGGCGGTGGCGCTCACCGCGCGCAACACCGGTGCGCGGGCCGGGAAACAGGTTGTCCAGGTGTATCTGTCCCGTCGCGATTCCGCGGTGGAGCGGCCGGTGCGGTGGCTGGCGGGGTTCGCCACTGTGTTCGCGGAGGCGGGGAGGTCGATTCCGGTGCGAATCAGTCTGCCGCCGAGGGTGTTCGAGCACTGGGACGGGGGCTGGCGGACCGAACCGGGGGCGTTCACGGTGCATGCCGGGACGAGCGTGGTCGAGCTGCCGTTGCGTGCGTCCACGGTGGTCGGCGCGGTCGTGTAGGGGGAACGGTGCCGCTGACGATCGGCGGTACCGGATCGAGCGCGCCAGCGTCCGCGGCTTTCGTGCCGACTGGCACCGGTGCGATACGGCCGAGCTCGGCGGCATATGCGAAGCGTCGGATGTCCACAGGCGGGTGAGTTGTCCACAGGCGCGAAACCGGGGGTTCCTTCACACCCCGTGCCGGGGCGAGGCTGGATACGCCCTCGTGGAGGGGGAGGAAGCACCCGGAGCATCCGCACCCGGGTCGGACAGGTGAAGGGGCGAGATCATGTACGAAGCGATGGCGACGGTGGTCGGAACCGTGGTGACCCACCCGGTCAAGCGGGACCTGAGCAACGGCGAACAGGTGCTGACCTTCCGCGTGGCCAGCAACTCGCGCAGGCTGGACTACGCGACGGGGGAGTGGATCGACAGCGGGACGTTGTACCTCACGGTGACCTGCTGGCGTCGCCTGGTCGGCGGTGTGGACGCGTCGGTGCGGCGCGGCGACCCGGTGCTCGTCTACGGGCAGCTGCGTTCGCACGAGTACCGGACCAAGGACGGCATCGAG
This sequence comes from Nocardia lijiangensis NBRC 108240, assembly GCF_001613045.1. Lineage (GTDB taxonomy): Bacteria > Actinomycetota > Actinomycetes > Mycobacteriales > Mycobacteriaceae > Nocardia > Nocardia lijiangensis. The sequence goes on from NZ_BDBP01000023.1 coordinate 11,513, forward strand.
CGGCGTGATCTGGAGATGCGGGCCACAGCCGTCGGCCCCGATCTGTCCCGGTGCACCGCCCAGGTCCACCGTCGATCGGAGACCGGAGGTGGGCCGAGCGCCCTGATACGGAATACTTGTGTCGGATCCAGCGCTGAAAACCGTGCACGCGTCGGCGAGGAATTGGGGGACAGTGCCGCGATCGTGGCTTCCGTACCTTCCGGAAGTGCCGCACCCGAGCCCGTCGACGCCTGATCCCGCCCGCAGAACGCCGGGCGCAAGCACGGTGAATCCGGCGCGAGGATGCCCGCGTGCCGTGAGTGGCTCTGCTTCGTTCCACTGTTCCCGAGACCGATAGGCTTCCGCATATGGCTGAGTTCATCTACCAAATGAAGAAGGTTCGCAAGGCGCACGGCGACAAAGTCGTGCTCGACGATGTCACCTTGAACTTCCTTCCCGGCGCCAAGATCGGCGTCGTCGGTCCCAACGGCGCCGGTAAATCCAGCGTGCTGAAGATCATGGCCGGACTGGACCAGCCGAACAACGGCGACGCGTTCCTCGCGCCTGGCGCGACGGTCGGCATCCTGCAGCAGGAGCCGCCGTTGAACGAGGAGAAGACCGTCCGGGGCAACGTCGAGGAAGGCCTCGGCGAGGTCAAGGTGAAGCTCGATCGCTTCAACGAGATCGCCGAACTCATGGCCACCGACTACTCCGACGAGCTCATGGAGGAAATGGGCAAGCTGCAGGAGTACCTGGACCACGCCGACGCGTGGGACGTGGACTCCCAGCTCGAGCAGGCCATGGACGCACTGCGCTGCCCGCCTGCGGACGAGCCGGTCACCAACCTCTCCGGTGGTGAGCGTCGCCGCGTCGCGCTGTGCAAGCTGCTGCTGAGCAAGCCCGACCTGCTGCTGCTCGACGAGCCGACCAACCACCTGGACGCCGAGTCGGTGCTGTGGCTCGAGCAGCACCTGGCCCAGTACCAGGGCGCGGTGCTGGCCGTCACCCACGACCGGTACTTCCTGGACAACGTCGCGGGCTGGATCCTCGAGCTCGACCGCGGCCGGGCCTACCCCTACGAGGGCAACTACTCCACCTACCTGGAGAAGAAGGCCGAGCGCCTCGAGGTGCAGGGCAAGAAGGACCAGAAGCTGCAGAAGCGGCTGAAGGAAGAGCTCGCGTGGGTGCGTTCCGGCGCCAAGGCCCGCCAGGCCAAGAACAAGGCCCGCCTCGGCAGGTACGAGGAGATGGCGGCCGAGGCCGAGAAGATGCGGAAGTTGGACTTCGAGGAGATCCAGATTCCGCATGGTCCCCGCCTGGGCAATGTGGTCGTCGAGGTCTCGCACCTGGACAAGGGCTTCGGCGATCGCCAGCTCATCAAGGATCTGTCGTTCACCTTGCCCCGCAACGGCATTGTCGGCGTCATCGGTCCGAACGGTGTCGGTAAGACCACCCTGTTCAAGACCATCGTCGGACTCGAGCAGCCCGACAGCGGTGAGGTGAAGGTCGGCGAGACGGTCAAGCTGAGCTACGTCGACCAGAACCGCGCGGGCATCGACCCGACGAAGAACGTCTGGCAGGTGGTCTCCGAGGGCCTGGACTTCATCCAGGTCGGCAACCAGGAGATGCCCTCGCGCGCCTACGTCAGCGCGTTCGGCTTCAAGGGCCCGGATCAGCAGAAGCCTGCCGGTGTGCTCTCCGGTGGTGAGCGCAACCGCCTCAACCTGGCGATGACCCTCAAGCAGGGCGGCAACCTGATCCTGCTCGACGAGCCGACCAACGACCTCGACGTGGAAACCCTCGGTTCGCTGGAGCACGCGCTGGAACAGTTCCCCGGCTGCGCCGTGGTCATTTCCCACGACCGCTGGTTCCTCGACCGCACCTGCACGCACATCCTGGCGTGGGAGGGCGACTCGGACAACGAGGCCAAGTGGTTCTGGTTCGAGGGCAACTTCGAGGCGTACGAGGCCAACAAGATCGAGCGTCTCGGCCCGGAGGCGGCCCGCCCGCACCGGGTGACGCACCGCAAGCTCACCCGCGACTGAGCAGTACCCGCCGACGGGGCGACCGCCGCGCGCATCGCCCCGTCGCAAGGCCGCTTCACCGAAGAAACTGCGGAGTAATATCCGCGGGCGGTCGCTCCATCGAAGGAAATACGGTCGGCCCCATCTCGTCCCCGAAACTGACTAAGGTGGGAAACGTGCAAGCGCAGGCGCTCTCCGGGCAATGGGTCGTTCCCACCTCGATCGCGTCTACGTGACGTTGCCGGTCCGATCGGGTGCTGTGCCGAGACCGTCGACCTCGGCAATTCAGCGGCGAACGCACGGTATCGGTGAACACCCTGCATTTGGAAGGGAATTCACCCCCGCGTCAGCACGGCACAGTTACCCTCGGACCGGCGTCACTTTGTTGCGGAACCGAATCCGAGGGAGTTGGCGAAAAAATGACGGTCTCGTCCGAATTGTCCGGTGCGGCGTGGGCCGCGAGTTTGCCGCAGTCGCTGCGCGGTGATCTCGCGACCCTCGAAGAGGCGTATTTCCGCCACGTCGACGCGGGCGATGTGGACTGTGCAATCACCGGTATCACCCAGATTTTCCGGCGACACCTGGAATTGGCGATGACGCGCCAGACCGGTCGCGCCCTTGTCCAGGTCTATCACCCGGACGACGGGTCCGGGCTCGGCGCCGCGGTCCAGGTCGTGACCGACGATATGCCGCTGCTGGTCGAATCGATCTCCTCGTCGCTGAGCCGCGCCGGGCTGAGCGTCAGCGAGGTGATCCATCCGATCTTCGAGGTGGAGCGGGACTCCGACGGTCGGCTGACCAGGGCAGTACCGCACGAGGTGGACGCCAACGGCTCGATGGCGCTGCGTGAGTCGTGGATGCACCTGCAACTGCATCCCTCCACCAGCCGCGCCCAGCTCGACCACATCGAACAGTCGATGCCGGACGTGGTGGCCGACGTGCGACAGGTCATCGGTGACACCGAGGCCATCAGGCAGGTTCAGAGCGCCCTGGCCGACGATCTGGAACGGGCGGCGAAATCCGGCTCCGCGCCGTTCCCCGCAACCGATCTGGTCGACTGCGGCAATCTGCTGCGCTGGCTCGGCGAGGGTAATTTCACGGTGCTCGGTTACGCCCGGTACCGTCTCAGCACCGAGGGCGACAAGACGGTGTCGAATCCGTTGCCCGGCACCTGCCTCGGCGTGCTGCGCCCGGACGTCGGTACCGATTTTCGTGTCCCGGTCAACGGCGCCGATCGTCCGTTGCTGACTTTGATCCAGGGACTGGTGCCCGCCACCGTGCACCGTTCGGTGTACCCGTATTTCGTGGGCGTCGCCGATTTCGACGAGTCCGGCGCGATCATCGGCGAGCATCTGTTCATCGGCGTGTTCACCGTGACGGCCATGCACGAGAACGTGCTCGACATTCCGTTGATCGGTCGCCGGGTGCGCTCGGTGATCGAGGAGAGCGGATTCGACCTGGACTCCTTCTCCGGCCAGGCCATGCTCGAGGTCATCCAGAGCTTTCCGCGGACCGAGCTGTTCTCCTCCGACGCCGAGACCATGCGGCGCACCGCGACCGCGGTGCTCAACGTCGGCCTGCGTCGCCAAGTCCGCCTTTTCCTGCGCCTGGACACCTACGGCCGGTTCGTGGCCTGCATGGTGTACCTGCCGCGCGACCGCTACACCACCCGGGTGCGGCTGGAGATGCAGGAGATCCTGGTCCGCGAACTGGGCGGCGAGTCCATCGACTATTCCGCGCGGGTGAGCGAAAGCGAGCTCGCCAGTGTGTATTTCACGGTGCGGATGCCCGAGGCCGGGTTCACCGTGCCCGCCGAAGCGCCCGTCGTCGCCGACACCTCCGAAGCCAACCGGTTGCGCATCCAGCGCCTGCTCGCCGAGGCGAGCAACACGTGGGACGACCACCTCAACGACGAGGTGAGCACCTCGACGGTGCTCGATCCCGCGGTGGTGCAGCGCTACGTCGCCGCCTTCCCCGAGGGGTACAAGCAGGACTTCAGCCCGGGCCGCGCCCTGCGCGACATCGGCAGGCTGGAGCGCATGGCCGAGGGCGCCATCGCCCAGCACCTCTACCGCAAGCCGGAATCGGAGCCCGGCTCGTGGCGCTTCTCCCTGTACATCGGCGGCACCGGCATCTCGCTGAGCCAGGTGCTTCCGGTGTTGCAGAGCCTCGGCGTCGAGGTGGTCGACGAGCGGCCCTATCAGCTCCAGCTCGACCCGGCCACGCCCGGCGGCCCGAGCGTGGAGCGCTGGATCTACGATTTCGGGCTGCTCGCGCGCCCCGAATTGCTGCGCAGCTCCCTGGACCGCGACCTGGACGCGGAACTGCTGGAAGCCCCGGCGCGGGCCGACGTCCTGGAGGCGGAGGTGCGCGGGCTGCGCGAACGTTTCACCGATGCGTTCGCGGCGGTCTGGTACGGCCGCGCCGAGGCCGACGGACTCAACGAGCTGGTGCTGCGTGCGCGGCTGCCATGGCGCGCCGTGTCGATCCTGCGCACCTACGCGAAATACCTTCAGCAGGCCGGTTTTCCGTACAGTCAGGCCAACATCACCCGGGTGCTGCTGGCCTACCCGGATGTGGCGCGGTTGTTCGTCGACCTGTTCACCGCGCGGTTCGACCCGGACACCGTGTCGGCCGAGCACGCCGCCGAGCTGGAGACCCAACTGCGTGCCCGCGTCGACGAGGTGGTGAGCCTGGACGCCGACCGCATCCTGCGCGCCATCCTCGGCCTCGTGAAGGCGACACTGCGCACCAACTACTATGTGGCCGACTTCGAGGGCATGTCGCGCGACTACGTCTCGATGAAGGTCGAGCCGCGCGAGATCGCCGAATTGCCCAAGCCGCGACCGCAATTCGAGATCTTCGTGTACTCGCCGAGGGTCGAGGGCGTGCACCTGCGCTTCGGTCCGGTGGCGCGCGGCGGCCTGCGCTGGTCGGACCGCCTGGAGGATTTCCGCACCGAGATCCTGGGCCTGGTGAAGGCGCAGGCGGTGAAGAACGCGGTGATCGTCCCGGTCGGCGCCAAGGGCGGATTCGTGGTGAAGCAGCCGCCCGCCTCGACCGGCGATCCGGTCGCCGATCGGCAGGCGCTCGGCGCCGAGGGCGTCGCCTGCTACCGCACCTTCATCTCCGGCCTGCTCGACATCACCGACAACGTCGACCTGACCACGGGCCGGGTGCTGCCGCCCGCCAGGGTGATCCGCCGCGACAGCGACGACACCTACCTGGTGGTCGCCGCCGACAAGGGCACCGCGACCTTCTCCGACATCGCCAACGGCGTGGCGCAGGGCTACGGGTTCTGGCTCGGCGACGCCTTCGCCTCCGGCGGTTCCGCGGGCTACGACCACAAGGCCATGGGCATCACCGCCAAGGGCGCGTGGGAGAGCGTGAAGCGCCACTTCCGCGAGATGGACATCGATACCCAGACCGAGGACTTCACCGTGGTCGGCATCGGCGACATGAGCGGCGACGTGTTCGGCAACGGCATGCTGCTCTCCGAGCACATCCGGCTGGTCGCGGCCTTCGACCACCGGCACATCTTCCTCGATCCGAATCCGGATGCCGCGCGGTCGTTCCGGGAGCGGCAGCGCATGTTCGCACTGCCGCGGTCCTCGTGGGCGGACTACGACACCTCGCTGATCAGCGCGGGCGGCGGCGTCTGGGATCGCACGGTGAAGTCCGTGCCGATCAGCCCGCAGGCGCGGGCGGCGCTCGGCCTTGCCGACGAGGTCGAGTCGCTCTCGCCGCCGGAACTGGTGCGCGCGATCCTGCTCGCGCCCGCGCAGCTGCTGTGGAACGGTGGCATCGGCACCTACATCAAGGCGAGCGCCGAGTCCAACGCCGACGTCGGCGACAAGTCCAACGACCCGGTGCGCGTCAACGGAAACCAGTTGCGGGTCAGGGTGATCGGCGAGGGCGGCAATCTGGGCGCCACCGCGCTCGGTCGCATCGAGTTCACCCGCAACGGCGGCAAGATGAACACCGACGCGCTGGACAACTCCGCGGGCGTGGACTGCTCCGACCACGAGGTCAACATCAAGGTCCTGCTCGACGGCGTGGTCAGCGGCGGGCTGCTGTCCGAGGAGGAGCGCAACCCGCTGCTCGCGTCGATGACCGACGAGGTTGCCGAGATGGTGTTGCGGGACAACGTGTCCCAGAACTTCCTGATGGGCATGGCCCGCTTCGAGGCGCCGCGCATGATGAACGTCAATATGCGCCTCGTCGACGAACTCGAACAGCGCCGCGGCCTGGACCGCGAGCTCGAGGCGCTGCCCTCTCCCGCGGAGATGAAACGGCGTCAGGAGGACGGCGCGGGCCTGTGCTCGCCGGAACTGGCCAATCTCATGGCGCACGTGAAGCTTTCGCTCAAGACCGACCTGCTCGACTCCGATCTGCCGGACATGGCCTACTTCGCGGCCCGGCTGCCGGAGTACTTCCCGACGCCGCTGCGGACCCGTTTCGGCAGCGCCATCAAGAAGCACCGGCTGCGCCGGGAGATCGTCACCACCATGATCGCCAACGAGATGGTGGATTACGGCGGGATCAGCTACGCGTTCCGGCTGACCGAGGAGGTGGGGGCGACGACCATCGACGCGGTGCGCGCCTTCGCCGCGACCACCGAGATCTTCGACCTGCACGCCATGTGGGCGCGGATCCGATCGGCCGACGTCCCCATCTCCGTGCGTGACGAACTGGAGCTGGAGACGAAGCGCACCCTCGATCGGGCCTCGCGCTGGCTGCTCAGCAATCGTCCCCAGCCGATCGCAGTCGGCGCCGAGATCAACCGGTACAGCCGGGGCGTGCGCGAGCTGGCCTCGAAGGTGCCCGGCTGGTTGCGCGGCCACCACGTGGCGACGCTGACCGATCAGTCCGCCGAGTTGATCGCGCGCGGCGCGCCGACCGATCTGGCCACCGAGGTGTTCGGCCTGCTGACTCTGTTCCCGCTGCTCGACGTGCTCGACATCGCCGACATCACCGACCGCGACGGCGAGGAGGTCGGCGCGCTGTACTACGCGCTGAACGACCACCTCAAGATCGATTGGCTGCTGCAGGCGGTGAGTCACCTGGAGCGCGGGGACCGCTGGCACGCGCTGGCCAGGCTGTCGCTGCGCGACGACATGTACGGTTCGCTGCGCTCGCTCACCCTGGACGTGCTCTCCGCCGGTGAACCGGAGGAGACCGCCGACGAGAAGATCGCCTACTGGGAGTCGAAGAACCAGTCCAGGCTGGGTCGCGCGCGGGCGGCGCTGTCGGAGCTGTTCGAATCCGGGGCCCACGACCTGGCGACGCTGTCCGTGGCGGCGCGGCAGGTGCGCAGCATGGTCAGCGGCGTCGGCGCGCAGTCGGAGGTGCCGCGCTAGGCGTACGCGGCGGGGGTTGCGCCGAGTCGGCGGCACCCCCGCCCATCGCCCCCGTCAGGACCCGTCGGGACGATATTGCGATACTGGTCGTCGAAGATCGGTCTCGGTCCGGGCCCGCCCCGGGTCGCCGTGTTGGAGTTGTCGGATTTTCCAGACCCACGATCTCGCCTCGTCTGCCTGTTGCGGCGCCGCAGCGTGTGCGTCCTGGTGGGTGACTGGGCGTCCACCGGAGGTACCACGCAGTGACTAATTCGTTGAACGGTGACGGGAAGAGCTACGGGGGTTCCGTGCTGCTGCCCAAGCGTTTTCACGCCAAGGTCGAGATCCGATGGTCCGACATGGATGTGTTCCAGCACGTCAACCACGCCAGGATGGTGACGCTGCTGGAAGAGGCGCGTATCCCGTGGCTGTTCGAAGAGGGCCGCCCGACCTCCGCGCTGCGGTCCGGCTGCGTCCTGGCCGACCTGCGCGTGCGCTACCGCGGTCAGCTCCGTCACGAGGACACCCCGCTCGACATCGCGATGTGGATCGAGCAGTTGCGTGCGGTCGATTTCACGGTCGGCTACGAGGTGCGGGCCAACGGCGCAGCGCCCGATTCGCCGCCCGCCGTGCTCGCCACCACCCAGCTCGCCGCGTTCGACATCGACACCCAGCGCCTGCGCCGCCTCACTGACCCGGAGCGCGACTACCTCACCGAGTGGATGGACAAGTGACCGCGACGTGCTGATCGCCGGTCCCATGACGACAGAGTGGTTGTGATGGCAGAGCAGCGCGTGCTGCACGTTTCCGACCCGGCCGAACGCGAGAACCTCGCCACCTTCCTGAGCAGGGCCGTCCGGCTGGACCAGGCCGCGGTAGTACGGCTGCGCCGCCGCGGCGAGCGCTACGTATCCGCCTGGGTGGCTACGGGTTTCGAGGCGCTCGCGGTGCGCACGGTGATCGCCGAGCTCGGCGTGGACGACGTCACCGTCGGCGCCGATATGGTGCTGTCCGGACTGCGCTCGGGCAGCCCGCTCGACCTGGGGTATTCGATGGACTCGGCGTGGCGCGGCGCGCTGCCGCCCGCCGAGGGATTCGCGCACGTCGACGATGTGCCCGCGCGCACCCTCGTCGAATTGGCCGAGCGCGGCGCGGAATTGGCCAGGGAGCACGGCAGCCAGCACGGGCCGCCCGCCTCGCTGCTCGACCAGACCGTGCTCACGGTCTCGGCCGCCGACACCAGCGTGGAGGTGCCGATGCGCGTCGTCTTCGCGCTCACCGCAATGGATTTCATCCCGCACTCCGGCGAAAAGGTCGAAGCCCGCCGCATCCCGCCCACCGAGATCGTGCGCGTGCGCGCCACCCCCACCTGGCTGCGTCTGGACGCCCGCTACGGCTCGGTCGCCCGCCGCCGCGCGGGCAGCATCCCGCTCCTACCAAACTGACGCTGCGGCGCAGCCGGTCGACACCGCCGCTGAGCTGGCGGTGGTCATGCTGCGACCAAAGCGCCGTGCGCTACGAGCCGCCTTTCGCATGCGAACGCGTTAGACCGTGAGCCGACAGCCGACAGCCGACAGCCGACAGCCGACAGCCGACAGCCGACAGCCGACAGCCGACAGCCGACAGCCGGTAGCCGGGCGGCATAGTCGCCGTGAGCCGTGAGCCGTGAGCCGTGAGCCGTGAGCCGTGAGCCGTGGGTGCATCGCGGTGTGGCAGACCTGGTCGGCGAGGCTTCGTCGCGGATCAAGACTGCGACGAGCCGCAGGACGGCGGTAGTGGCCGCGGCGGCCAATATCACATGAGCAGCGGACTGTGCCGCCATGAGGGGACACCGCCAACGATTGCCACGGCGGGTCGGGCTGAGTCGTGGCGTCAGGGAGCGCCGCGGTGTGGCAGACCTCGTCGGCAAGGTCTCGTCGCGGATCAAGACTGCGACGAGCCGCAGGACGGCCGTGGTCGCAGCGGCGGCCAAGATCACATGAGCAGCGGACTGCGTCACCATGCGAGGACCACCGCTGACGTCTGCCATGGCGGGTCGGGCTGAGTCGTGGCGTCAGGGAGCGCCGCGACGTGGCAGGCATGACTGCCGAGTCGCTGTGCCGGATCAGGAGACTCCGACGAGCCGCAGGACGGCGGTGGTGGCCGCGGCGGCCAAGATCACGACGAGCAGCGGGCTGCGTCGCCATGCGAGGACACCGCCGACGATCACTCCGGCGGGCAGTGCGACGCCGACGTGTCCGGTACCGAAGGGCAGGGTCGTCACGGCAACCAGCGCGGCCAGCAGCACGACCGCGCCGATCTCCAGCAGCTGGCGCGCACGTTCCGGGAAGCGGATGCGGCTGCGCAATGCGGGTCCGGCCCAGCGGAAGGCGTAAGTGCCCGCCGCGAGGGCGATCACTCCGGCGGCCAACATCATCGGGCCTCCTTCGGTCCGCAGTCACAGGGTTCGTAGCCCTTCGGCGTAGAGGGCGCGTCGTCCGCCGAGATGCCTGGCACATCGCACGCGGCGGCGGTCGCGGAGTGCCGGTCCTTCGCGAAGCTCTCCGCGGAGTGTCGTTCGTCGGTCGCGTCGCTTACAGGCCCGTGCTCGTCTCGCGCGGTGCGTCCCAGCGCGATCGCCGCGACCAGCACCCCCGAAAGAGCAAGCAGCACCGGCAAACCCGCGGGCAGGAACGGCGCGCTCACCACCGCGACACCCGTGCCGACACACACCGCCCCGAACGTCGTCCGGTCGCGCAACGCGGGGATGACCAGGGCGAGCAACACCGCGGGGAACACCGCGTCGAGCCCGAGCACCGAGGTGTCCGGCACCACCGTGCCGATGAGCGCGCCGAGCGCCGCGCCCCCCGGCCAGGCGAGCAGGACGCCGAGACCGCAGGCCCAGTAGACGGCGCGGCGGCGGTCGGGTTCGGCTTCGGCCAGCGCCATCGCGACCGCCTCGTCGTTCATCACGTGCACACCGATCAGGCGCCGCCATCCGGTGCCAACGACATCGGGCACCGACAACCCGTAGGGCAGGTGCCTCGCGTTGACCAACAGCCCGGCCAGTGTGGCGGCGATCGGATTGCCGCCCGCGGCGACGATGCCGATGAACAGGAACTCCGCGCCGCCGGCGAGCACGACGGTGCCGAGCAGCACCGGCAGCCACACCGGGAAACCCCCGGCCACCGCGGTCGTACCGTAGGAGACGCCGATGACGCCGACCGCGAGGCAGACCGCCGCGATGCCGGACAACGTCTCCCGGTCGAGTGTTCGCCATATCGAACGCATGTAGCTTATAGTGAACATGGCAGGCCGGTTCGTCAATATGGTTTTCTGTTGAGCGGTTCGGACTCGACGGGAGCTGGGAATGGCGCAGAACCACACGACGACGGCGACGCCGCAGGCGGTGATCGCCGCCTCGCTGCGCCGCGAGCGCACCCGCGCCGGGCTCTCCCTGAGCGAGGTGGCCAACCGGGCGGGCATCGCGAAATCGACGCTGTCGCAACTGGAATCGGGCAGCGGCAATCCGAGCCTGGAGACACTCTGGGCGCTGTGCGTCGCGCTGGACATGCCGTTCTCCCGATTGCTCGACCCGCCGCGACCCGCCGTTCAGGTGATCCGCGCGGGCGAGGGTCCCGTCTTGGCGGCCGAACAGTCGGAGTACCGGGCGACGCTGCTCGCTTCCGGTATGCCGAACGCCCGCCGCGACCTGTTCCGGATCACCGCCGAACCCGGACATGCCAGGGAATCGGATCCGCACATTCCCGGCGTCATCGAGCACGTGCTGCTGGCGACGGGTCGCGCGCTGGCGGGGCCGATCGAGGCTCCGGTGGAGCTGGGGCCGGGCGACTACATCTCCTACCCGGGCGACGCGCCGCACACTTTCGAGGCGCTCGAACCGGGGACCTGGGCGACGCTCGTCGTCGAGTACGGCTGAATCTCAGGCGGCGCCTTCGCCGAGATACTGCAACCAGACCGGATCCAGATCGGACGTCGTGGACAGCAGCCGCCAGTGCGGCCCTTTCGGGGAGATCAACGGTGATCGCAGCGTCCAGCCCAGCTCGCTGAGCAACTTGTCGGCTTTGCGGTGGTTGCACGGTGCGCAGCTGGCCACGCAGTTCTCCCACGAATGCTCGCCGCCGCGGCTGCGCGGGATGACGTGGTCGATGGTTTCGGCCTTGCCGCCGCAGTATCCGCAGCGGTAGCGGTCGCGGTGCATGAGCGCGGCCCTGGTCATCGGGACGCGGGCGCGATAGGGGACGCGCACGTAGGTGCGCAATCGGATGACCGAGGGAATGGCCACCTCGGCTCCGGCGGAATGGACGACCGGGCCTTCGGGATTGTGGTGCACGGCGTCGGCTTTGTCGCAGATGAGCAGGACGACGGCACGGCGGGCGGACAGCGCGGTGAGCGGCTCGTAGGTGGCGTTCAGAAGCAACACCCGGCGCTTCAACCAGTGGGCGGTCTCGGCCTGGACCGGCGTGAGGTGGTGACCGTGATCGGCGCGATGAGGAGCCTCACCGGGACGGTGTGATCCCGGATGATGTTCGGACAAGATGTGCAGCGGAGTAGCCCCCGACCCACGATTGTGGACGTCGGCGGGCTGGAGTTGTCGGTGGGTCCTGGCCTCGTGTGACCGGCCATGCCGCTGCTTCATCTGGATGACCCCGATTTCGTCAGGTTCAAGATCATGTGCTATCTCCCGCGGAGATTGTCACCAATATGACCATGGAACACGCGTCATTGCACGGTGATTTCGCACAATGTTGGGTTAACTGCGGCTGAAGAGCCGCCGCTCCGCTACCTGAACCCGCCGTCGCGCGCCCCGTCCTGCCGTGGCGTCCCGTCTCGCGACGGGCACAATGGAGTGCGGGGATCGGACCAATCGAGAGGACCTGATGAGTTCGGGCGAGCAGACCACGACGTCGTTCTACGAGGCGGTCGGCGGTGCGGAGACGTTCCGGCGGATCGTGGCGGTGTTCTATCGCGAAGTAGCCGCCGACGAGATCCTACGCCCGCTCTACCCGGAGGAAGACCTCGGCCCCGCCGAGCGCAGGCTGCGCATGTTCCTCGAGCAGTACTGGGGCGGTCCGCGCACCTACTCCGACGAACGCGGCCATCCGCGCCTGCGCATGCGGCACATGCCGTTCACCATCGGCCCGCTCGAACGCGACGCCTGGCTGCGCTGCATGCGGATCGCGGTCGCGGAGATCGAGCCGGACCTCCTCGACGACGTTCGCCGCAAGGCCCTGCTCGACTACCTGGAGATGGCGGCGTACTCGCTGGTGAACGCGCCGATGTGAGACGCGGTGCGACCACCGGCAGAAGCAAGGATTCGCTGTGGATTTGCCAGATAGTGAGACATGCCCTCTCCCAAGGGGAATTCGCCCCATGGCTTTGGCACTATTACGAACGTGACAGCTACACCTGCCGTGCCGTCGTCGGCGGATCGCAGCGGCCAACCGTGGTGGCGATCCGCCGTGTTCTACCAGGTCTACCCCCGGTCCTTCGCCGATTCCGACGGCGACGGCATCGGCGATCTGGGTGGCGTGCGCGAGAAGCTCGGCTATCTGGAACTGCTCGGCGTCGACGCGCTGTGGATCTGCCCGGTGATGCGCTCGCCGATGGCCGACGGTGGCTACGACGTCGCCGACCCCCGCGATATCGACGCCCTCTTCGGCGGCATGGCCGCCTTCGACGCGCTCGTCGCCGCGGCGCGCACCCGGGGACTCAAAGTCACCATGGACCTGGTGCCGAACCACACCAGCAGCGAGCACCCCTGGTTCCAGGCGGCGCTGACCGCCGCGCCGGGCAGCCCGGAACGGGCACGCTACATCTTCCGTGACGGGCGCGGACCCAGCGGTGACGAACCGCCCAACAACTGGCCGAGTATCTTCGGCGGCCCCGCCTGGACCAGGGTCACCGAGCCCGACGGCACGCCAGGCCAGTGGTACCTGCACCTCTTCGCGCCCGAACAGCCGGACCTGAACTGGGAGAACCCCGAGGTCGTCGCGGATTTCGAGCAGACGCTGCGCTTCTGGCTCGACCGCGGGGTGGACGGTTTCCGCATCGACGTGGCGCACGGCATGGCCAAACCGCCCGGGCTGCCGGATATGCAGACCGTGTCCACCAAGATGCTCATCCACGACGACAGCGATCCGCGCTTCAACAACGCGGGCGTGCACGACATCCACCGCCGCATCCGCAAGGTGATCGACGAGTACCCGCACGCGGTGTCCATCGGCGAGGTCTGGGTCGACGACAACACCCGCTTCGGCGAATACGTGCGACCCGACGAACTGCATCTGGCCTTCAACTTCCGCCTGGCCGAGACCCCGTTCACCGCCGACGCGATGCGTCATGCCATCGACAACTCGCTGGCCGCGGTGGCCCCGGTCGGCGCCGTGCCCACCTGGACGTTGTCCAATCACGACGTCGAGCGCGAGGTCACCCGCTACGGCGGTGGCGCGGCCGGGCTGGCACGGGCCAGGGCGATGATCCTGGTCGAGCTGGCACTGCCCGGCGCGGTGTTCATCTACAACGGCGCCGAACTCGGCCTCCCGAACGTGGACGACCTGCCGGAGGAGGTGCTGCAGGACCCGGTGTGGGAACGATCCGGGCACACCGAACGCGGGCGCGACGGCTGCCGGGTGCCGATCCCGTGGGAGGGCGACCGGCCGCCGTTCGGGTTCACCACGTGCGAGCGTTCGTGGCTGCCGATCCCGCCGGACTGGGCCGGGCTGAGCGTGGAGGCGCAGCTCGAGGAACTCGGGTCGACCGTCTCGCTGTACCGGTTGGCGATCGAATTGCGCCGTCTGCGACCGGAATTCGCCGGTCCGCGGATCGAGTGGTACGGCAGCCCCGCGGGGTGCCTGGCGTTCCGCCGCCCCGGCGGACTGGTCTGCGTCCTCAACGCGAGCGCGGCGCCGATCCCCCTGCCGCCCGGCGAACTGCTGTTGGCCAGCGCACCGCTGGCGAGCGGGCACCTGCCTCCCGACGCGGCGGCCTGGCTGGTCTGATGTGGGTCCCGCGCGCTCGCGGTCGGGTTTCGACACGGGGCGAGTGGACGACCGGTCGAGCGTCTACTACACAGCATCGTCTACCGTTAGGCCGTGAGCATTCTCGAGACAGTGCTGATCTTCGTCGGCATCCCGCTGGTGATCTACGCGGCGATCGCTGGATTGTCGTTTCTCGGTAAGCCGCTGCCCGGCGAGAAGCCGGTTCACTTCGAACTCGGACAGAAGTGGACCGCGGATCCGGTGCTGTGGAGTGCTACCGACGAGGTGACCGGACACGGCCACCACGACACCGCTCAGTCGCATGGCAGTCATGCGGCTATCGAATCCGCCCAGGTTGAGCTGATCGGAGGCCGGGCAAGTGGCAAGTTCTAATTGGCCCGCGGTGGTCGAGGCCGACCTCCCGCACGGGTACGCCCTCACCAGCAGCGGACGCGTGTCCGGTGTGCACGAGGCAGGCGATGTCTTCAAGGAAGCCCCGTTCAGCGATGAAGAGCGGCTCGCCATGGACAACACGCTGACCGAGGCGACCAGGGCGACCAAGGTGCGCTTCAACATCTACGTCGGCGATTTCGGCGCCGACACGGCCGCGGGCGCGGACGCGCTCTTCTCCTCGACCCCCGAGGCGGCGCGTTCGGTGCTCATCGCCGTCTCGCCCAACGAGAAGGCGATCGAGGTCCGCTCCGGCCACGACGTGGCCGACCGCGCGAACGACCGCGTCTGCCAGCTCGGCGTCACCGCCGCGCTCAGCTCGATCCGCCAGGGTCAGCTGATCGACGGCTTGATCTCCGCGGTCCGCGTGATGGCTGCCGCCATCGGTCGCTGACCCCACACGTCACCAGCGTGCTCGCGGCGCGCTCACCCGAATTCGGGTGAGCGCGCCGCTGGCGTTTCCGGGTGTTCTTGCGGCGCTGCGATATTGGGATCGTGAATGGGGGTTGTCGGGAGCGCCGGACCGCAGGCACCGTGGATGGATGAAGATTCTTGTCACCGGAGCCACCGGCAACATCGGACGGATGGTGGTCGATCACCTGATCGCGGGCGGCGCCACGGATGTCAGGGCACTGTCGAATCACCCCGAGCGGGCGAGCTTCCCCGCGGGCGTCGAGATCGCACACGGCTATCTGCGGCGGCTGTCCACGCTGCCCGCCGCGTTCGAGGGCGTCGACCGCATGTATCTCGCGCCGGTGCTGGAAACGGTGGACGAGGTCGTCGCGCTGGCGAAGAAGGCGGGCATCCGGCACATCGTCGACCTGTCCGGTGACGCGGACACCGATTGGCAGCCCGTCGCGAAAGCCGTCGAGAGCTCCGGCCTGGACTGGACCCACCTGTACGCGGGCGAGTTCAGCGAGAACGCCGTCCTGTGGGCCGAGCAGATCAAGGCCTCCGACGAGATCCGCGATCCGCACCCGCGTGCCGCGAACGCGCCCATCGCCATGGACGACATCGCCCGAATCGCGGCGGCGGTGCTGCTCTCCGACGGGCACGCGGGCAACACCTACGAGCTGACCGGCCCGGAAACGCTCACCAGGGCCGACAAGATCCACAGCATCGGCGCCGCCCTCGGTCGTGACCTCACTGTCGTGCAGACGCCGCGCGACGAGGCCATCCGGATGCTCGAACCATCCATGGGGCCCTACGCGGAGTGGTACGTCGACGGGATCGCGAGCATGGTCGAGCATCCGCAGCGCCCGACGACCACCATCGCGGACGTCACCGGCGCACCGGCCACCACCTTCGCCCAGTGGGCGCGGGACAACGTCGAACTGTTTCGCTGAGGCTCGTACTCGGCGGGCGTGGTCCCGACGGCGGCGATGTCTGGTGTCGGCAGACCGTTGAGTCCTGATGTCGGCGGCACGGCGGGCACAGTCTCGCTCGGTGGTGGCGAGCTAGGGAGATCGTTCATTTCCGCTGACCCGCGCACTCCGCCGCTGCCGCGGTCGTATCCTGCGACGGTGGCAGCGGAGTCGACGCCCGCCGCGCGTCCGTCGAGCGGAAGGCGCGCGCTCACGGTCGTCTGCGTGGTCTCGGTGGCGGCGGTCGGCGCGCTGACCCAGCCGTTCGGCTGGCCCGCGACCGTCCTGGTTCTGGTCGTGGGCGCGGCGGCGTTGGTCCTCGCCATCCGTGCACCGCGCTCCGTCGAGCCGAAGGCCCCACCGCTGCGCCGGGGTACGGCGGCGTGGTCCGCGCTGCTGCTCGCGGCCGCCGGGTGGGAGGCGTACGCGTATGTGCGCCAACCGGATTGGACGAAGCCGAGCGACCAGCACCCGACCCTCTCCACGCTGCTCGATCCGGCACTCGAACAGGGCCCGCTGCGCTTCGCGGGCTGGCTGATCTGGCTGGCCGTCGGCCTATGGCTGGTGACGCGATGACCGAACGCGCCCTCGTCATCGCGGGTTTCGCCATCCTGTGCGCACTAGCCCTCGGCCTGACAACCCTCGCCCACCTACGCCCGAACCTGCTCGCACCGCTCAGCAAAGTGGCCACCGCAGCACTCGCCCACCGACCGGTGCGAATCATCGCAATGCTCTGCTGGGCCTGGCTCGGCTGGCACTTCCTCGCACGCTGACCGCACGCCCCGACCTCGCATAGCCTTCACACGCGTCGCAGAGGCTGTAAGCGCTGCGAGGCGTCGAAAGGTATGCGAAGACGGTCCCACACAGGCATCGAATGCCGCACATAGGCGCCGACGCTGTGAGGGGTTGAAAAGGTGTGCGAGCACGGTGTGCCGTGGGCTCGCCTCCGACCGAGTGCTCCTCGGTCGGCCGAGCGCCTGCGTTGGTGCTTCCCGCAGGCTGAGCCTGGGTCAGCTTGGAGTGACGCGGCTGGCACTTCCAGCCGAACGTCTCCCGGCGAGACGGTTCCCACAGGCATCGCATGCCGCACATAGGCACCGGCACTGTGGTGCGTTGAAACGGTGTGTGAGATCGGTGCGTCCGGAGGGGTTGCGGCCCCTCCGGACGCACCGGGGCTACTGGGCGTCGAAGGTTCGGGCGCGTAGTGAGCGTTCGATGCCTGCCTTGCCTTCGGAGACCAGGCGGCGCAGGGCGGGCGGGTGGTTCTCGGCGAGGAACTTGTCCGCCACGGCGACCGCGTCGTCGGTGATCTCCCAGGCCGGGTAGAGGCCGACGACGACCGTCTGCGCGACCTCGCTCGAGCGGCGCTCCCAGACCGCCGGGATTTCGGCGAAGTAGCGTTCCACGAACGTGCCGAGCAGCTCGCCCTGGCCCGCCGGGGCGAAGCCGCCGACGATCGCGCGCGCGGTGATGTTGGGGAGTGAGTCGTCGTCCATGACTCGGCCCCACGCCTCTTCCTTGACCTCGGCGATCGGTCGCGCGGTCGCCGCGGCCGCGGCCTGGCGCTTGCCCGCCGCCGTCGGGTCGTTGGCGAGCTCCCGATCGATGGTCGGCGTGGCCGCGCCCTCGGCGTCGATCTCGCCCGCCGCGGCGAGCGCGGTGACCAGCCGCCAGCGCAGATCGGTGTCGACCGTCAGACCGGCCAGCCCGAGCGTGGCCGGATCGCCGTCGAGCAGCTCGCGCAACACCTCGGTGTGCCGGGCCAACAGCCGGGCCCCGGTCAGCGCGTTGACGAAGGCGAGCTGGTGATCCGAGCCCGGCTCGGCCGCACGCGCCAATTCCAGCAGGCGGTCGGCGAATTCGGGCCAGCCGACTGAGTTCGCCCACGCCGGCTCGGCGTAGCTGCCGATCGCGGTGTGCGCCTGCATGAGCAGCCGCTGCACCACGCCGATCTCGGACTCCGCGCCGACGCCGCGCTGGACCAGGGCGACGAAGTCGCGAGCCTTGAGTTCGGCCTGCCTGGTCATCTCCCACGCCGCCGACCAGGCCAGCGTGCGGGGCAGCGGTTCGGCGATGTCGGCGATCCGGTTGACGAGCACGTCGAGCGAGTCGGCGTCCAGCCGCACCGAGCAGTAGGTCAGGTCGTCGTCGTTGATCAGCACGAACTTGCCGCGCGGCACGCCGACCAGCTCGGGCACCTCGGTGCGCTCGGCGGCATCGAGGTCGAGCTCGACGCGATGGGTGCGGACCAGCTTGCCGTCCTGATCGTCGTAGACGCCGACCGCCAGCCGATGCACGCGCCGCTCACCCGCGCCCGGAGCCGCGCCTTCCTGGATCACCGCGAAGGAACCGAAGTTCCCGTCGGCGTCGACCTGGAAATCGGGGCGCAGGATGTTCAGGCCGGTGGTCTTGAGCCACTGCGCGCCCCAGGTGGACAGGTCGCGGCCGGAGGACTTCTCCAGCGCGCTCAGCAGGTCGTCGAAGGTGGCGTTGCCGTAGGCGTGTTCGGCGAAGTAGTCGCGCAGACCCGCGAGGAACGGCTGGAGTCCGACGTAGGCCACCAGCTGCTTGAGCACGCTCGCGCCCTTGGCGTAGGTGATGCCGTCGAAGTTGACCTCCACCGCGGCCAGATCCGGGATGTCTGCGGCGATCGGGTGCGTGGAGGGCAGCTGATCCTGCCGGTACGCCCAGGACTTCTCCACGTTCGCGAAGGTGGTCCACGCGTTGGCGTACTCGGTGGCCTCGGACTGGCACAGCACCGAGGCGAAGGTGGCGAACGACTCGTTCAGCCACAGGTCGTCCCACCACTTCATGGTGACCAGGTCGCCGAACCACATGTGCGCCATCTCGTGCAGCACGGTCTCGGCGCGGCGCTCGTAGGACGCGCGGGTCACCTTGGAACGGAAGACGTAGTCCTCCAGGAAGGTCACCGCGCCCGCGTTCTCCATCGCGCCCGCGTTGAACTCCGGCACGAACAGCTGGTCGTACTTGCCGAAGGCGTAGGGCACGCCGAAGTTGTCGTGGTAGAAGCCGAAGCCCTGCTTGGTCTCGGTGAAGAGGCGGTCGGCGTCCATGTGTTCGGCCAGCGACGCGCGGCAGAAGATGCCGAGCGGGATCGAGCCGTGCCCGTCGGTGTAGGTGTCGGTCCACTTCGCGTACGGGCCCGCGATCATCGCGACGAGGTACGTGCTCATCCGCGGCGTGGTGGCGAAGGTGTGCACGGCGACTTCGCCTGCGTCCTCGCGGCTACCCGCGCCGTTGGAGACGACCTCCCAGTCGGCGGGCGCGGTGGCGGTGATGTCGAAGGTGGCCTTCAGATCCGGCTGGTCGAAGCAGGCGAACATGCGCTTGGCGTCGGCGGTCTCGAACTGCGAGTACAGGTAGACCTTGTCGTCGGTGGGGTCGACGAAGCGGTGCAGACCCTCGCCGGTGTGCGAGTACACGCAGTCGGCCTCGACGACCAGCTCGTTGCGTTCGGCCAAGTCGTGCAGCGCGATGCCTTTGGCCTCGTCGTAGTCGGAGACGTCGAGCGGGGCGCCGTTGAGCACCGCCGAGCGCACGCCCGCGGCGACGATGTCGATGAAGGTGCTCGCGCCCGGCGTCGCGGTGAAGGTCACCGTGGTCTTGGAGCCGAACGTCTCGCCGACCGCGGCGTCCGCGCCGGCCGGCTGGTCGGTGAGATCGAGTTCGATGCGGTAATTCTCGACGCCGACCGTGGCGGCGCGCTCGATCGCCTGGTCGCGGGTGAGATTCGGGGCAGACATGGAACTCCTTCGCTCTTCGACGAACACGGCACGGTGCGAACTCGCGGCGGGTCACCCACCGAGAGCACGACAGCGTCCACAATGCCACCGGGCGGGTCCGCCCGCGCAGAACTTTCTCGCCAACCCTAGTCTCGCCGCCCGCGACCAACCGTCGTCGCAGAGGTTTCGTACGCCTCGCAGACGTTGCAGTCTTTGCGAGGCGTACGAATGCTCTGCGAAGTACTCCTGATAGCCGGAGGCGGGGCATCGGGGCCGGTGGAGGGCGGCGGTATCGTTCGTGTGCAGCGCAGACACACATCCAAGGATTCGGAGGCTCCACGTTGAAGCATGTGCACGCCGGTAAGGTGCGCGACCTGTACGAGGACGGCGACACGTTGCTGCTGGTCGCCTCCGATCGGGTCTCGGTGTACGACGTGGTGCTGCCGACGCCGATCCCGGACAAGGGCGCGCTGCTGACGCAGCTGTCGAACTGGTGGTTCCGGTTCTTTGCCGACGTGCCCAATCACGTGCTGTCCACCACCGACGTCCCCGCGGAGTTCGCGGGCCGCGGCGTCCGGGTGAAACCGCTGAAGATGGTGCACGTGGAGTGCATCGCCCGCGGCTATCTCACCGGATCCGGCCTGAAGGAGTACGAGCGCACCGGCACCGTCTCCGGCGTCGCGCTGCCGCCCGGCCTGCGCGACGGCGACAAGCTGCCCGAGCCGATCTTCACGCCCACCAGCAAGGCGTCCGAGGGTCACGACGAGCCGATCACCTTCGCCGACGTCGTGAACCAGGAGGGCCGCGAGGTCGCCGAGCAGCTGCGCACGCGCACCCTCGACATCTATCTGCGCGGGGCCGACCACGCTGCGAGCAAGGGCGTCATCATCGCCGACACGAAGGTCGAATTCGGCTGGGACGGTGACGTTCTCACCCTCGGCGACGAGGTGCTCACCTCCGACTCCTCGCGTTTCTGGCCCGCCGACCAGTGGGCGCCGGGCCGGCCGCAGCCCTCCTTCGACAAGCAGTTCGTCCGGGACTGGTCCACGTCGACGGGGTGGGACAAGGAGCCCCCGGGGCCGGAGATTCCGGCCGATATCGTGGCGGCCACCCGGCACAAGTACCAGGAGGCCTACGAGCTCATCACCGGCGAGAAGTGGGCGTCGGCCTGAGCGTTGCCGGATGTGCGCGCCGTCGGGCTCGGCGTTGTCGGGGTCGATCGGATTACGCGCGCAGGTGTTCGGCGAGGCGGTCGAGGTAGGGCCGCTGCCCGCTGACGAGTTTGTCGCGGGCGGCGGCGAGATCGAACCACTCGGCGCGATCGATCTCCGGGAAAGCGACTAGACGGCCGGAGTGCGGAGGCCACTCCATCTCGAAGGTGCCCGGGTCCACCGCGGCCGGGTCGAGATCGCCCTCGACCGCCCACGCGCTGAGCCGCTTGCGTCCGCTGCTGTACTGGACATCGCCCAGCGGAACCCATTCCCCTTCGGGCGCGGGCAATCCCAGCTCTTCGGTGAATTCGCGGCGGGCGGCCAGCGCGGCGTCCTCGGTGTCCGGATCGTATTCGCCTTTGGGGATCGACCAGGCGGCGTTGTCTTTGCGCGCCCAGAAGGGTCCGCCCATATGGCTGAGCAGGACCTCGGGATCGCCCGCCGGGCTGCGGCGGAACAGGAGAACGCCCGCGCTGAATGTCGCTGTCACACCAGCAGTCTGCCGCGCCACGCCACCGGAGCGCTGCACGGTCGGCAGCCGTGTCGGCGCTGATGCCCACGGCGCATGAGACGGGCGGACCTCCGCGCATCAGCTCGATCCGTAGAGCAGCTGACTCTTGATCAGCGGGTTCGGGGTTCGAGTCCCTGATGGCGCACCCAAATTAGCAGGTCAGGCCCGATATCGTGATCGGGTTCGTTCCGCTCTACCGGACCGTCACCAAAAGAACACCAAAATTCGCCACCAACGGCTCCTCGGTCGGCCGTGCAGCAGTCCAAGCTGCATGCACCACATTGGACAGCCGCGGTGGAGACCCAGATGCCTTGTCGGTAACAGATTTTGCTCCGGTGCCGTGACGACTCCCGCAACCTCGACACTCTGTCGCAACCACCGATGCGAATGCGGCGCCGGCGCGTAGCCGCAACACGCTTCTGCCGTATCCGGATGTTCGGATCGGAGTATGACGCTCGTCGGCCCGGTCTCTCGCTATTCCCTCGCGCATGGCAGGTCCGTTCTGGCCGATCAGCGGCACCCGCCAGCGCCGGGTCCAGGAGCTTCTCGGCCATCTCGGCACGCCGATCCCAAGCCAGCGTGCCCCGAAGTGAGCCGCGCAGGTTGGTGACTGCGGTGATGAGGCTGTCACGGACGACCTCGCCGCCGGTGCGTTCGGCGCCGAGGTCCCCGAACCACCTAGCGGCTGGATTGTTCCATGAGCATCGCGGCGCTAGGACCGAGCGCCGCCCGGTAGCCAAGTCCGACCTTATTTGGTAGACATGGCAACTAATAAGTGGACACGACAACCGGATGCGGCGTGATCGCTGGCGGAAATAGTTCCGCTCCGACGCTGGTTAGTTTCCATGGAAACCAAATTGCGGGTCGGCGATCAGGTCGGCACCGATCTTGGAGGAGGGCACCTCATGAGCACCATCGACTTGACTCCCGCCGTCGACATCCGCCGCGCCGAGGACCGGTTCAAGTCCGACTTCGGCTGGCTGGATTCCAAGCACTCGTTCTCCTTCGGCCACCATTTCGACCAGGCCAACACTCATCATGGGCTGCTGCTGGTCAACAACGACGACATCGTCGATCCCGGTACGGGGTTCGACACCCATCCACACCGCGACATGGAGATCGTCACGTGGGTGCTGGAGGGCTCGCTGGTCCACCAGGACTCCACCGGCCACAACGGCGTGATCTACCCCGGCCTGGCCCAGCGCATGAGCGCCGGCACCGGCATCCTGCACTCGGAGAAGAACGACTCGTGGCGGCTCAGCGGCGACGTCCACCAGGAACCGGTGCACTTCGTGCAGATGTGGGTGGTGCCCGACGAGGCCGGTATCACCCCCGGTTACGAGCAACTGGAGATCGAGGCGGAACTGCTGTCCGGTAGTCTGCTGCCGGTCGCCTCGGGTATGCGCAAACATGACGGCCACGCCGCCATCCGGATCCGGAACTCGCACGCGGCCCTGTACGCCGCGCGGCTCGCCCAAGGACAGTCGGTGCACCTGCCCGACGCGCCGTTCCTGCACCTGTTCGTGGCCCGCGGCGCGGTGACGCTGGAGGGTGCCGGCCCGCTGCATACCGGCGACGCGGTGCGCTTCACCGCTACCGGCGGCCAGCAGGTCACCGCGAGCGAGCCCGCCGAGAACCTGGTCTGGGAAATGCACGCTAGCGTCCAATTCTGACCTTCGGTGCCCATCCACCGTCAGGGTGACCGTTCCGCGCAGCTCTCCTCGTCGGTGCCGCATCCTGCCAGGCCGCCACCGCAATAGCACCCGGGTACGCACAACCACCACACCGAGACACGGCACTCCCGAACCAGTGAGACTCAGCCGACCGGTGCCTACTGCAGGGCGCCCCGGCATCGTCCGACTGCCGATCAAGAGAGAGAAGACGATGGCCAAGCTCAATCCTGAGCCGATCCGCGACCCGCAAACCGATCACCTTCTGACACCGCAGAACTGTGCCATCGTGTTGATAGACTTTCAACCCGGCCAATACGCCACCGTGAGGTCCACTACCCGTGCCGAGATCGACCTCGGCGCCATCACACTGGCCAAGCTGGCCCACGCCTACCGGATACCGACTGTGGTATCCACTGTGGCGGTCGGGATGGGTGTCAACCAACCCACTGTGCCCGAGTTGACGAACGAGCTGCCGGGCGTAATCGAAATCGATCGGACCGGCGTGAATTCCTGGGAGGACGCCGACTTTCGCGCCGCCGTCGAAGCCACCGGCCGTAAGAAGATGATCATGGCCGGCCTCTGGACCGAGGTCTGCTTGGCATTCCCCGCCCTTGACATGCTGAATGAAGGCTACGAGGTTTACCCCGTCATCGACGCCGTCGGAGGGGTCTCCCCCGTCACTCACCAGACCGCAATCACCCGCATGGTCCAGGCCGGTGCCCACCCCGTCACCTCGTTGGCCCTCGGCTGCGAACTGATGCGCAACTGGGCCCGCTCTGACGCAGACCTCTACCGGGTCATCATCAACGACTACTTCCATCGCAAGCGTCGAATCGACGACATCGTCGGATGATTGCCCAGCGAGTGGTACACAGGCTCGGCAGAGCCCAAGAGCCGCACGGATGTTCATGCGATGCCGCGGCTGCTGTGCGACGCCCGACCCGCCAGCGCCGGTGGTCCCGGTTCGCAGACGCTAGCCTCTCAGCGCCAGTGATCCCGGTTCGCGGACACCCTCCCTCTCACCGCCGCAACGCCGTTTCCTGGTGCAGTCGCGCCGCACGCAGCGTCAGATAGTCCCGCTCCGGCAGGCTCGTGGTGCGCCGGGCCGCCGCGGTGTAGTGCACGATGGCGGCCGCGTACTCGCCCGCCATCTCGTGCAGGTGCCCGCGCACCGCGTCGAGCCGGTGACCGGCACCCGCGAGCGAGTCGTCGAGAGTGTCGATCAATGCGAGTCCGGCCGCCGGACCGTGCACCATCGCGACTGCCACGGCCCGGTTGAGGGTGACCATCGGATTCGGGGAGATGCGTTCGAGCAGGTTGTAGAGGGCAAGGATGCGCGGCCAGTCGGTGTCCTCGGCGCGCAGCGCCTGCCCATGCACGGCCGCGATGGCCGCCTGCACCTGATAGGCGCCGGTGAGCCCGTGCGGGAGGGTGTCCGTGATCAGCCGTACGCCCTCGGTGATCATGGCCCGATCCCAGCGGCCGCGCGGCTGTTCGGCCAGCGGGATCAGCTCGCCGTGCGGTCCGACGCGAGCGGACCGGCGGGCGTCGGTGAGCAGCATCAGCGCCAGCAGCCCGGTGACCTCGACGTCGTCGGGCAGCAGACGGTGCACGGCGCGGGTCAGCCGGATCGCTTCGCCCGAGAGGTCGGTGCGTTGCAACGCGGCGCCCGAGGTGGTGGTGTGCCCCTCGGTGAAGATCAGATACAGCACGTGCAGCACCGCGCCGAGCCGCTCCCGCCATTCGGCGTCGCCGGGCCGGGCGAACGGGCGATCCAGCGCGGCGAGGCGCTTCTTCGCCCGTGCGATGCGCTGACCCATGGTCGGTTCCGGCAGCAGGAAGGCGTGCGCGATCTCCGCGGTGGTGAGTCCACCCACCGCCCGCAGCGTCAGCGCGATCGCGCTGGCCGAGGACAGCGCCGGGTGACAGCACAGGAAGAACATCGCGAGGGTGTCGTCGTGGTCCACGGCCTCGGCGTCGGGCACCTCGCGCTCGAATACCGTGGCCTCCCTGCGCCGCCGGGCCGACTCGGCGCGCACCGCGTCGGCCATCCGGCGCTGCGCGACCTGGATGAGCCAGCCGCGCGGATTGTCGGGCGGCCCCTCGGCGGGCCACTGGGTGGCCGCCGCGAGCATCGCCTCCTGCAGCGCGTCCTCGGCGGTGTCGAAATCGCCGAACCGGCGCACCAAGACGCCGAGGACCTGGGGCGCCAGTTCGCGCAGCAGGGCCTCGGCGTCGGGCGGGGTGGTCACTGTTCGACGGCGGGAGCGCTCATCACCGCGCGCACTTCGATGTACTCGCCGATCGGCTTGCCGCCGGGGCCCGGCGCGGCCGAAGCTTGGGCGGCGATCTGCAACGCCCGCTCGGGGCTGTCCACGTCGACGATCCAGTACCCGGCGAGGAACTCCTTGGTCTCGGGGAACGGGCCGTCGGTGATCATCGGGGCGGAGCGCCCGTCGGAGCTGACCAGCCGCGCCCCCTCCGGTCCCGCCAGACCCTGCGCGTCGACCAGTTCGCCCGACTTCGCCAGTTCCGCGCCGAGCGCGCGCTGGAAGTCGATGTGCGCCGCGATGTCTTCCGGCGCCCACTCCGAGATCGGGGTGTCGCAGTAGGCGGCTTCGCTGTAGGTCTTGAGCAGCATGTATTTCATAGTCGGCTCCTTGCGGATCGGCGCGCCCGTTCGGCGCTCTCGCAGGTAGGTCGGAACGGGGTGCGACGCTTCGACGCATCGCTCGCGCGATCTGCAGTGATCTGGATCACAGTGGAGCCGAGGTGTCGGCGAGGCGGTCGGGGTCGACCGGCTCGCCCTCGGTGATCAGCTCCTGGATCCGGTCGGTCACGTCCCACACGTTGACGTTCATGCCCGCAAGCACCCGGTTCTGCGCGTCCAGCCAGAACGCGACGAACTCCCGCTTGCCCAGATCGCCGCGCACCACTACGCGGTCGTACGCGCCGGGCGCGGCGTAGCCGGTGTACTCCATGCCCAGGTCGTACTGATCGGTGAAGAAGTAGGGCAGCCGGTCGTAGGTCGCCGATTTGCCGAGCATGGTCGCGGCCGCGACGGCGGGCTGATTGAGCGCGTTGGCCCAGTGCTCCACCCGGATGCGGCGGCCGAGCCGGGGATGCTGCTGTTCGGCGATGTCGCCGACGGCGACGATGTCCGGATCGCTGGTGACCAGGCTCGCGTCGACGAGCACGCCCTTGTCCACCGCGAGCCCCGCCTCGGCGGCGATCTCGATGTTCGGCGCGGCGCCCACCGCGACCAGCACGGCGTCGGCGGCGACGGTCGTCCCGTCGGCCAGCCGCAGCCCGTCGGCGATCGCCGTCGCGATGCCGTCGCGCGTGGTGATCTCCTCGACCTGGGCGCCGAGGCGCAGGTCGACGTCGTGCGCGCGGTGCAGGTCGGCGAAGACCGCGCCCATCTCGGGTCCGAGCGCGCCGAGCAACGGCTGTTCGGCCGTCTCCACGATCGTGACGTCCATCCCGGCGGCGCGCGCCGCGGCCGCCACCTCGAGACCGATCCAGCCCGCGCCGATGATCCCGAGCCGGTCGCTCTGGCCGAACAGCTCGATGAGAGTGTCGGAATCCTCGATGTCGCGCAGCGTATAGACGTTGGGAGCGTCGGCGCCGGGCAGCGGCACAGTGCGCGGCGTCGATCCGGTGGCCAGTGCGAGCTTGTCGTAGGGGAGGGTGGAGTCGTCGGGCAGCGTGATCGTCTTCGCCTCCCGATCGATCGCGGTGACGGTGGTGCCGAGCAACAGTTCCACGTGGTGATCGCGGTACCACTGGGCGGGATCGACGGTGAAATCGGCGAGCTGTTTCTTGCCGAACAGGTGTTCCTTGGAGAGCGGAGGTCGTTCGTAGGGCAGATGTTCCTCGGCGCCGACGAGGGTGATCTTCCCGTCGAAGTCGTTCTCGCGCAGGGCTTCCGCCAGCTTGGCCGCGGCGAGACCGCCGCCCACGATCACGAAACGCCGATCCGAGGTCATTGCGGACTCCTTCTCGGGAGAGGGAACGCGTGCCCATTCGAGCCTACTGTCGGCAGGGGCTTCGCAACGCGGTATCCGGGCATCGGTCCGCCGCCGATCCGGATGCTCGGTCCGGGAACGAATCGTCCGGCGGCGTGGTTGGTTCCGAGTGACGGCGCCCGTGCGCCGTGCTTCTTGCATGCGATCGAGAGGAACGACCCGTGACCGACACGGCCGAGAAGAACGTCGCCGATTTCTGGTTCGACCCGCTGTGCCCCTGGTGCTGGATCACTTCCCGCTGGATCTTGGAGGTCGAGCAGGTTCGCGACATCGAGGCGCGCTTCCACGTGATGAGCCTGGCGGTGCTGAACGAGGGCCGCGATCTGCCCGAGCAGTACCGCGAGCTGATGAACAGCGGCTGGGGTCCGGTGCGGGTCGCCATCGCCGCGGCCAAGGACCACGGTGACAAGGTGCTCGCGCCGCTCTACACCGCGATGGGCAGCCGTATCCACGACCGCAGGGACGAATACGAGCGCCCGACCCGCACGGAGAGCCTGGCCGCGGTGATCGCCGACGCGCTCGCCGAGGTGGGCCTGCCCGCCGAACTCGCGCAGGCCGCGGAGAGCACCGAGTACGACGAGGCGCTGCGCAAGAGCCACCACGAGGGCATGGACAAGGTCGGCAAGGACGTCGGCACCCCGACCATCCACGTCAACGGTGTGGCGTTCTTCGGTCCCGTGCTCTCACGCATCCCGCGCGGCGAGGACGCGGGCAAGGTCTGGGACGGCGTCGTCGCGCTGGCCTCCTACCCGCACTTCTTCGAGCTCAAGCGGACCAGGACCGAAGACCCGGCCTTCGACTGAGCGCGAAACGGGCGCCGCGTGCTCGCGGCGCCCGTTCGCGTCGGCTCAGGGCACCGGCTTCGGCGGCAGACTCGGCACCTCGCCGTACGGGCCGTACGGGCCGTACGGCCCGGCGCCCACCGGGGGCTGCGGGCTCGGCCGCAGGAAGAGCCTGCCGTGCCTGCTGCGGTCGCGCAGCGCCCACATCCGCCAGGTCAGCACCGGGTGCGAGGACAGGGCGTTGACGAACCAGACGAACCCGCCCTTCTCGGCGGCGGCGCGGTCGGCCATCTCGTCGAAGCCGACGAGGGTGTTCATGTACTTGCCCGCCGCCAGCGTGCCCATCGCGGCGGCCGCGCCGGTGTGCCGGTTGCAGTAGCCGTGGTTGTCGGCGGTGTACTCCTGCGAGCGGATCAGCGAACTGCCCAGGATCGGCAGGAACGGCACGAGGAACATGCCGAGCTGCCGCCAGTACGAGGTGTGCCCGGCGGCGATGTGGCCGACTTCGTGGCCGATGATGAACGCGAGCGCGTCGGGTTCGCGTGCCTTGCCGCCGATTTCGAACAGGTCGCTGTAGACCACCACGAAGCGCCGGAAGCCGTGCCCGGAGGCGAAGGCGTTGATCTGGCCGTTGCCGAGCACCACGTAGGCGTCGGGCACTGTGGCCATCCCGAACCGGGCGGCCGCGTCGGCCACCATCTGGTAGCCCTCGGGGAACTGAGTCGGCGACATCTTCACGCCGTTCACCCGCTGCGTGGCGTAGTTGAGACCGCGGCCCAGCCAGACCAGTATCGGCGCGAAGACGAGCAGCAGCAGATAGTCGCTGGGCACCGCGCCGTCGGCGAGCACCACGATGAGCACGACGAGGGCGATCAGGTACGCGACCGTCGTGCACACCACCACCAGGACGAGCAGCGGAATCTCCCAGCTGTGCCTGGCGGGCATCCCGAACGGGGAGAGGCCGCGCGGCATGCTCTGCGGCGGTACGGGTGGTGGCGCGCCGTATGGCGTCATGGGCGCGGCGCCGTAGGGAGCGAGGTGTTCGGCGCCGTAGGGTGACGTGGGCTGAGCGCCATAGGGCGAGGTGGACCCAGCGCCGTAGGGCGACGTGGGTTCATTGCCGTAAGGCTTCGAAGTCTCGGTGCCGTAGGTCGGGTGGGCGCCGGTGTGCTGTGGTATCGCCGAGCCGGGCTGCGGCGGTTGC
This sequence comes from Nocardia lijiangensis NBRC 108240, assembly GCF_001613045.1. Classification (GTDB taxonomy): domain Bacteria; phylum Actinomycetota; class Actinomycetes; order Mycobacteriales; family Mycobacteriaceae; genus Nocardia; species Nocardia lijiangensis. The sequence continues at coordinate 40,801 of NZ_BDBP01000023.1, forward strand.
TGTTCCTGCCCCCACCCGCTCGGCGGCGCGTACGGAGATTCCGGCTGGTCGGCTCGGTCCGGCGGCGTCGGTTCGTGCGGCTGCATGAAATGCACTCTATTCATCGGTAGGGGCGGGGTTCTCGCGTCCGAGGGGCCAGCGGCGCTGTGCTGTCGGACATTCGCTGGTCAGTGCCCGCGGGCACGCCTCGTGTCAGCAGATTCGCGCCGGACGGCTCCGGTGTTAATCGCGGACGGTGCCCTCTCGGATCGGTCGCCGGGTGGAGTGACACAATCGCAGCCATGCGCGTATACCTGGGTGCCGACCATGCCGGTTTCGAACTGAAGAATCACGTCAAGGCCCATCTCCAGCAGGCGGGCCACGAGGTCGTCGACTGCGGCGCCCTCGAGTACGACGCCCTGGACGACTACCCCGCCTTCTGCATCGAGGCGGCGCGCCGCACCGTCGCCGACCCGGGCAGCCTCGGCCTGGTCTTCGGCGGCAGCGGCAACGGCGAGCAGATCGCCGCGAACAAGGTGCCCGGCGCCCGCTGCGCCCTGGCTTGGAGCGTGGAGACCGCGAAGCTGGCCCGCGAGCACAACAACGCGCAGCTGATCGGCATCGGCGGCCGCATGCACTCCACCGAGGAGGCGCTGGCCATCGTCGACGCTTTCGTCTCCCAGCCGTGGTCCGACGAGGAGCGTCACCAGCGCCGCATCGACATCCTGGCCGAGTACGAGAAGACCGGTGTCGCCCCCGCCGTTCCGGCGTACTGAGGTCGCGTCGACCGATGCCTGAAGGGCATACGCTGCACCGCCTGGCGAACCAGCACCAGCAGGTGTTCGCGGGCGGTGTGGTGCGGGTGTCGAGTCCGCAGGGCCGGTTCGCCGACGGCGCCGCCCTCGTGGACGGGCAACGGCTCGTGCGCTCGGAGGCGCATGGCAAACACCTGCTGCACCACTACGAATCCGGCCTCGCGGTGCATGTGCACCTCGGGCTCTACGGCAAGTTCTACGACTCGGAACTGCCGATGGGCGCGCCGGTCGGGCAGGTCAGAATGCGGATGATCGGTGGCGGCGCAGGCACCGACCTGCGCGGCCCCGCCGCCTGCGAGGTGCTGCTCCCGCCGGAGGTCGAGGCGCTGGCCGACCGCCTCGGCGCCGACCCGCTGCGCCCCGATGCCGACCCGGACCGCTCCTTCGCGCGAATCCGCCGCTCCCGCAGGCCGATCGGCGCGTTGCTGATGGACCAGAGCGTGATCGCCGGTGTCGGGAACGTCTACCGCGCCGAAGTGCTCTTCCGGCACGGAATTTCGCCCTACCGTCCCGGGGCCGAGCTGAGTGCCGGGGAGTGGCGGGCCCTCTGGGCGGATCTTGTCGAGCTGATGCCGGTCGGTGTGGCGACCGGGCGTATGCACGTGGTGCGTCCCGAACACGATCACGGCGAGCCGTCCTACGCCCCCGATCGCCCGCGCACCTACGTCTACCGCCGCCCCGGCGCGGGATGCCGGGTGTGTGCAGAACCGGTTGCTCATGCGGTGCTGGAGGGTCGAAACCTCTTCTGGTGCCCCACCTGCCAGCCGAATTGAGCTCGTCTGACGAGTCTCGCCGGGCCGCTGTGCGCCCGCGGGCACACAGGTTTCGTGCTCAGCCGGCGACGGCTGCGTCTATCTCCGGTTCGTCGGAGTCGGAGAACGCGAACCGTCGCCCGCCCGCCGTCTTGGCCGAGTACATCGCCCGGTCGGCACGCCGGAGCAGATCGGTGAAGTCGCACGGGGCGCCCGGCGGGTTGTAGGCGGTGCCCACGCTCGCCGAGACCGGCACCGGACCGGCCGAGGACCACACCGGCTCGCGCAGCGCCCCCACGATGCGATGAGCGATCTCGGTGAGGGTGTTGCCATCCCGGTTCACCGCCAGCACGAACTCGTCACCGCCGTACCGGCAGATCACCGTGTCCGGCGGGCACACCTCGCGCAGCCGGTTGGCCAGCTCGACCAAGACCTCGTCGCCGACCGCGTGCCCGTAGCCGTCGTTGATCTGCTTGAACCGATCCAGGTCGATCAGCAGCAGTCCGACGCAGCTGTTCGGGTCGGTGGCCATCCGGCGCACCTGGTCTTGGAGCAGGGTGCGGTTGGCCAGGTCGGTGAGCGCGTCGTGGGTGGCCTCGTGGCGGAGCCGGTGCTGCAGGGCGGCGATCTCCTGTACCCGCAGGGACACCTTGGCCGACAGGCTCTGCTCCTGCTGGGCAAGCGCCCGCTCCTGCAGGGCCTGGGCGTAGCTGTCGATGGCCTGGCTCGCCACGAACGGCCAGCGGGTCGCCACCAGCGAGCCCGGCCTGCCCGAGGGGAAGCCGAGTAGCCAGCGGCTCGCCTGGGCCAGCATCCTGGTCCGCTCGAAGGGCGGCTCGGCGAGGCGCGCGCCGAGCATCCGCGCCTCCGGCACGGGGAAGGGTTCGTGCCTGGCCAGATACAGCAGCCGTTCGACCAGCTCGATGAGAACAGGTTCCAGCTGCTGTGGTGTCGTGTGCGAACCCGGTTCGGAGCACACCGCCCGTGCCCAGGCGCGACACATCGCGGCGACTGGCGGTTCGATGTCGGTCGCCATCGTCTTCACCGATCGCGGGCAACGTCGGTACCCGGGTGCCCTGTGTGCACACAGGTGCCGGCCTCACCCCGATCACTACTGCTACGCGGTTGTGTCCACCTCGCTCGGCGCACGCTCACCGCCCCCTTTCCAGATACCCCCGTCCGGCAAAAAGGATCCTAGCAAGCCACTCGGCACTGAAAAACGGCGTTTCACAACGAGTTTTCGATGCCTCGCGAATGGCGATCGGATGTGTGATCGTCACGGCGGCGCAGGCGTTACACATCCGTGTCCGTTCGCTGGAGAGTCGCGGGACGACACGCCGGGAGTGTGCCGAATCGGCCGGTCGGGCGGGGGTTTCGAGCCGTTCCTGCGGCGCGCTCGGATCGGGGACCATGCGGTTCGATATGCCCGGATCGAGAGGCTCGGCGTGGGCCGTTCGATCGGCATGTCTCGGGGTGACGTTCGAGCCGCAGTCGTTCGGCGCGGGATCGGCTGGGTCGCGGCGCGGCGAGTCCAGGGACGACGTCGGCTCGGCGCGGGATCGGAGGGGGCGATTGGCGTTTCCGGAGCCGGATTCGGTACAGTGCGTGGTGCACACGACATCGTGGCGATCCTATCGATGTCGTATGCCTGCGGGTGTAGTTCAATGGTAGAACCTCAGCCTTCCAAGCTGATGGTGCGGGTTCGATTCCCGTCACCCGCTCAACGCACGATTTACCACTCGTCGGCGGCCCCCGCCACCACGAGACCTCGGGGTGTAGCGCAGCTTGGTAGCGCATCCGCTTTGGGAGCGGAGGGTCGCAGGTTCAAATCCTGTCACCCCGACCATATTTCGATCTTCCGCCGTCGGCGGGGCCAGTACAGTGGCCGCGTGGTCGACGCATTGGGGGACGGCCCCACCCAGTTCCGGAATCCCTGGCCGCCCGATGCGACCGTCGGGATCGTGACCGTCAGCGGGCGGGTCTTCCATCGCGGAGTCGATTGTCCCGGCTACCGGCAGGGCATCGAGAACTCCGTCGGCGGGGCAGACGAATCAAACCGGTCGAAGAGGTGACCGCTGCGGAGGCGCGTCGTCGTGGCAAGGTGTCTGCAACATGTACTGGGCGTAGCGGATTCCTCTCCGGACGGGGCGGACCGGGTGGGTTCGGTGCGTCTCGACCGGAGAGGAATCCCGGGCATCCCGAGCTCCCATGGGGGAGAGGGAGACTCGAGGTGCTGGCGGGATGCGGGGCGTCGAGTGTCGGCGCATGGCATCTACCTCCTTTCGAATGGTGCAGCGGTGCTGCGGGTGGGTCAGCTGTAGAGCCTGGTGAGGAAGGCGCCGATGTTCTCGCGGACCCGGTCGATCTTCTCCTCGGGTGTCAGGTCCTCGCGGTAGCGGCTGCCGAGGGCGGGCCGCTTCTTACCGCGCGCGTACAGCGAGCAGGCCAGATCGGTGCACATGTAGGTGCCGATCGAGTTGCCGCGGCGGCCGGACTCGCCCGCCTTGTGCGCGGTCATCAGGACCACGTCGCCGCCGGTGTGTGTGGTCAGGCAGATCGCGCACATCTGCGGCTTGCCGGTCCCGCCCGTTTCGTAGCGCAACGCGACGCCGATCAGCCGCTCGTCCTGCGGAACCACCAGGTAGCAGCGCCCAGGCAGCGACGGATCGCCCCAGCCGAGGAAATCCAGGTCGTCCCAGGGCCGCTCCTCGAGATCGCGCGGTACGGACAGCCGCTTGGCGTCCCCCTTGGAACAGTTGACGAACGACGACCTGATATCGCGTTCGGTGACAGGTTTCATGACAGTGTCGACTCCTTCTGGTCGATGGCGGACAAACCGACGTGACGTTACGGACCACCGACACCCCCGGACAACGGAATTTCCGCGGCGGACGCATCGATTCCGTCCACGGCCAGGACGTGTTGGGTGATGCGGCGGCCCCGGAGCCGCCATCTCTCAGCGCGAATCGGCCGACCCGGCGCGGCACTGATCCCGCGCGGTTGCGATGCTGGCGGGATGGAGGTCCCCTTCGAGGATTCACGCTCGCTCGCGGCTCGGGTAACCGAACTACTTTCCGCCGACGGCCCTTTGCCGATCGTCGCGGTGGGTGACCCCGTGCTGCGCAGGCCGAGCGCTCCGTTCGACGGTCAGCTCGACGACGACCTGCTCGCGCGGTTCATAGCCGCCCTGCGGGAGACGATGCACGCGGCGCCGGGCGTCGGCCTCGCCGCCCCGCAAGTCGGAATTCCGTTGCGCCTGGCGGTGATCGAGGACTTCGCGCAGGTCTCGGACGAGGTCCGCGCGGCCCGCGACCGTCGGCCGGTGCCCTTCCGCGTCCTGATCAACCCGAGCTACCAGCCGACCGGCCCGGCCGAGGTCGCGTTCTTCGAGGGCTGCCTCAGCGTCCCCGGCTGGCAGGCCGTCGTCGCCCGCCCCGCCGAAGTCCGCCTCATCGCCCACGACGAGCACGGCCGGCCGATCGACGAGGTCGTCCGCGGCTGGCCCGCCCGCATCGTCCAGCACGAAACCGACCACCTCGACGGCACCCTCTACCTCGACCGCGCCGAACTCCGCTCGCTCTCCAGCAACGACGCCGTCGCCACCCGCTGGCCCCACCCCACCCCGCACCTCGCCGCCGCATCCCTCGGCTTCGATCTTCCAGAGTGAGACAGTCGTAACCGATTCGCGTGCAACACTTCCGGGCTCGCCGCCGAGATCCTGTGCGGCTCACCACGTTTCGAACACGTGCGGGAACAGCTGTCGGAGCTGCTGACCGGGAGGGTGATGGTCGTCCACAACGCGGTCTTCGACTACGGATTCCTGGCGAACGAGTTCGACCGCAGCGGCGCAGTGCTGCCCGTGGGCCACCGGTCGTGCGGCCGCGGACCGGTGGCGTCGGGCTCGTGGCGGAGGGCCCGAGCGAACAGTCGATCGAGATCGATCTGGACGAGCTGCCGGTGAGCTGCCGGCGCATCGTGCTCGCTGCCGCACTCGACGGTGCGGGCGTGACGTTCGGTGACATCGGCGCCGTCGAAAAGTCGCACCGGACAGGGAAGCAGCGGCGACAGCCAGGGCGACGCTGGATGCCGCGACCGAGGAACGGACCCTGCTGCTGGCCGAGGTCTATCTGCGTGGTGATACCTGGCGGCTGCGCGCGGTCGATCAGGGGTACGCGACCGATTTGGCGGCGCTTGCCCGGGGCTATGGCGTCGAGGTGGAGTAGCGGCGGTCGCGCAGCGTCGGCCGATGACCTGCCGCACCGCCGAGCGGTATCTCGTGGCCTGCCTGACCTGCGGAACTCCCGATTCGTCCACGCGAGTGAGGGGTGCTACCGGGGCAGATCGACCAGCCTGTCAGGCCACGGCGAGAGTCGAGTAGCCCGCTACTCTAGGGCCGGGCTGATCACTCGAAGACACTGAACCTACACAGCATCCGGCGTGCATCCAGGCCGGAGCGAGGATCGGTGAAACCGATGGATGGCGAGAGGGAATTCGAGTCTGCGAGCGCTTCGGACCCCGAGGCGGTGGCCCAGTCGGTCACGGCGCCGCCGGGCGATGCGCAGCCATCGGCGGCCGCGGCATCCGCGAACCTGGAACGAGACGTGCGGGTCGCGACCCGCAACGGCCGCTATGCCTTGATCACCGCGTTGTGTGCGGCGATATTGTCCAGCGGGGTCTCGGCCGGATCGGCGATCTATGTCAGTAGAAGCCAGCTGGAGAGAAACGAGAGGGCCGAGTCCGCCCAGGTGGTGCGAGACAACCGGCAAAAGGTCTATGTCGAACTCGCTGCCACGCTCATGGCGTACCTCGAGGAACTCTCCGGCCTGAAGGGTGAGCTGACCCAGAATCCGATCGATCGCGAAGAAGTCCGCGCCCAAGTACGCGAGCTCCTGGACAAGGGACAGATGCTCTGGCGGACGATGACCACTGTCCTCCTGGTGGGAAACCTCGAGATAGTGCCCTCCATGGAGAAGTTCGGCTACGACTACTACGGGCCCTTCACGATGAATCACCTCAATACCTTCACCGAGCGGAATTTCAGCGGGTCCGGTGGGACCGATGAGAGCCTGGGCCGAGACGGCCTGGCACTGATCACCGAGATCGATCGGATGACAATCGGCGTCAGGGACTTCTTGACGTCCTTCGTCGACCAGGCACGAGAAGACCTCGGAATCGGTGACTCCTGAGACGCGGGCGGTGCGCACCCGCTGTCAGCGGATGGCGGCCAACCGCGTCAGGTGAGTGGCGAGGGCGGGTTCGGTGACCGGCGCCAGCGTGAGATCGTTGCTGGTAGTGAGCAGGTAACGTCCGTCGTCGGTGAAGTCCAGCCAGGTGCGATGGCGGGTCGGTGGCGACATCGGGTCTTCCGGCGCGACGGTGACGGTGATGAAGCCGCGAGCGTCGATCGGCCGGTGCAGGGTCTCGCGCAGGGCGGCGGCGCGCAGTGTGGCCTCCGACTGCTGTTGCCACTGGTTGGGGTCGTCGTAGAGGACGGCCTCGCGCGGCTCCCGCATCGGGGCGAGTCTGCCCGCGGGAACGGAGCCCATCGCGGCAACCAGGTGATGTGCGACTTTCCTTGCGTGGCAGGCGATCACGATGACGTCGCAGGGGCCCGCGACGATCACTGTGCCCCACACCAGGTGGGTGGCGCCGAAAGCGAGGATGGGTTCGTCGGTGCGCCCGTCCCGCGCATAGCGGTCGCCGGAGACCGTGATGGTGGTGACGTCGCCGCGGGCGCAGAGAGTGAGCGCGCCGGTCAGATCGGGATCGGCATTGCGGGGGAAGCGTTCGGCGAGTGTGAGCTTGTCCCAGTCGTTTTCGCTGCGGACGGTGCCGCGGTGGGCCATGTTGACGGGGTAGGGGCGGCGGTCGAGGCCGGTCTCGGCCGACCACACATAGGTGAACTCGTCCGGCGTGAAGACCCACCTCACCGCGCGCCCTCGCCGCTCGGATCGGGCTCGCCGAAGACGGGGACGGCGTCGCCGGAGGCGACGAGGGTCGAGTTGTAGCCGAAGGTCAGGGTGTCCTGGGCGTCGGCGAGCGCCTCGGCCGCGGCGATGTCGTGCGCCATCTTGCGCGGCCCGCCCTCGATGGCCTCCAGCACCGGGTCGGGGTTCGGCGCGTAGGGTTCGGGCGGCGGCGCGATGGCATCGCGGATCGCCTGTGCCGCCGAGGAATTCGCTTCCATCAGCCGGTGCAGTTCGGCGCAGACATCGCGGACGGCCGCGCCCGCGCGGAGGAACTGCTCGGTCGATTGGCGTGCGGCGGCGGCCGCTTCGCCGTGCCATTCCGCGAATTCGTGACGCACCGCGGCCGCGAACGCCGCGAACAGCTCGTCGAGTGTCTCGGCGCTCGCCCGCCAGCCCTCGGCGACGCGGCCGAGTTCGGCGGGGCGCAGCGCCTCGTGCACGAGCTCCCAGATCTCACGGTGGGTATAGGCGTCGAAGGATTCCCGATCGGTGACGTACGGCGGGTCGGTCGCCGCATGGACGCGGTCGGGCGCGCGGTTCATGCGCCGTCGTCCAGGCGGTCGGCGGCCAGCTCCAGCGCCGCGCGATGGGCGGCGTCGGCCTCGGACACCAACTGCCCGGCCGCCAGATACCCGGCCTTGTAGCGCAGCGTCGCTTCCTGGAGCGCGGTGAGCGTGTCCGCGAATTCCGCTCCCTTGGCGGAGAATCCGCGAGCGAGCGCGATGCCGGAGGGTAGTTCCGGAAAGCCGTGCACCGCACCGAGATCCGCCGTCTCCAGCCTGCGTAGTCCGTCGAGAAGCGCGTCGCAGGCCGAGGCGAGCCGCTGCGCCGTCTGCTCCGGCATACGCAGTTCGCCGGTCAGCGCGGCGTCGAACAGTCCGGCGGCCCGTGCCTGTTCCGGTTGCACTGGATTCGGCCCCCTAGTTGTCGTGCGACACGACGGTCGTCGAGCACAGCAGCCTAGCAGCGCGCGACCGTGCTTTTCCGGCGATCGGCGCTCGGTTCGTGCATCGCACAAGACCCTCGGAAAACGCTTGTATCGGGTCATCGGTGCGCCGCGAACCTGTCGACGGACCGGTATCTGTGCCACGATCGGCACATGTCCTATGTAGCCGACCCGCGTGTCGATGCCTACATCGACGCCCTACCCGACTGGCAGCAGGCGATCTGCCAAGAGGTCCGCGATCTGGTGCACGCCGCGGACCCCGAGGTCGAGGAGACCATCAAGCGCACCGTCCAGCCGTACTTCGTGCTCGACGGCAATATCTGCGCGCTACTCGCCGCGAAGACGCACGTCAACGTGTTCCTCTACGACGGAGGCATCGTCCCCGATCCCGAGGGCATCATCACCGGCGGACACGACAACAAGACCGCGCGGACCGTGGCGATCCGCGCGGGCGAGACCGTCAACGCCCGCGCGCTCTCGGCCATGTTCCGCCAGATCATCGCCGACAATCGCGCCGGCGGCTGGCGCAAACTGAAGGGTCGCTGATCTTCCCGGTCAGCTGGCCGCGGCTTCGGTCTCGGCCTGGACGGGGGCCTGTCCGCGGGCGGCGCGAGCGATGCGCTCGGCACGAGCGGCCAGCATCGGCAGGCGCGCGTCGCCGACCGACATGGCGTGGTTGCCGAGGTGATTGGTGACGAAGGCGAGCGAGAGGCCGAGGTCGGGGAACGCGATCCCGCCGGATCCGCCGAGCCCGAAGTGGCCCAACGCCGTTCGGGTGATGCGCGGGCCGACGACGGCGCGGTGGTAGCCGAGCGCGAAGTGCGGCGGCGCGCCGAGCACGTAGTCGTAGCGGCTGTTCGGCGGCATCTCCGCGATCCGGCGGGTCGTCTCGGCGCGCAGCAGCCGACGGCCGCCCACCATGCCGTCGTTGGCGATCGCGCCGTACATCTTGGCCAGCGCGCGGGCGGTGAACACGCCGTTCCATCCGGGCATCATCGCGTCGTAGGGGCGGGCGCCGATCGACATGTCGGCCCAGCCGTCGTAGAACGCGCTGCGAGCGGCATTCACCAACTGCAGCGGCGCGAAGGGCGCGATCAGCCGGTCGAGCGGAACCCTGGCGACGCCGAGCCGCGGCGAGAGTTTGGCCACCCGGGTGCGCTCGTGTTCGGGGACGCCGAAGAAGAAGTCACGCTCGCCCAGCGGTCCGGCGAGTTCCGACCGGATCAGGTCGGTGAAGTCGCGACCCGTTGCGCGCTGGGCGATCTCGGCGACCAGGGTGCCGAACGTGATGGCGTGATATCCGGATGCGCGCACTCGCAACGGGTCCGGCGCGGAGGCCGCCATCGCGGCCGCGACCGCGTCGTGGTCGAGTAGGTCGTGCGGGTCGGGGAGCAGGCCGCGGATGCGCTGCAAGCCCGAGCGATGGTTGAGCACGTCGCGCACCGTGATGCCGGCCTTGCCGTTGGACGCGAAATCGGGCCAGTAGTCGGCCACCGGGGCGTCGACGTCGAGGAGTCCGCGGTCGATGAGCCGATGGGCGACGGTGGCCGCCACGCCCTTGCCCGTCGAATACGACAGCGACATCGAGTCCGCCTGCCACCTCTGGTCGCCATCCGCCCAGCCCGCCCACACATCGAGCACCGGCCGGCCGTCGAGGTAGACCGCGAGCGCGCCGCCGCCCTGGGTCCTGCGGCGGAACATGCCGAAGAATTTCGCGGCCAATTCGGTGAAGCGGGCGTCGATCACCATTGTTCGTGTGTCCGCGGGCTCGTACACCGGGCCTTCGTTGCTGGCAGCAGGCATGGTCAGACTCCCTTGTCTGTCGGCTGCGCGCGGCCGAACCGCGCCTACCCTGCGCTTACTCTTGCAAGCGCCTGGCTAGCAAAACTGTAACGGCTGTCCCGGACAGTCCGCAATGGTCGTTTCCGCTGTTCGGGGTATACCCAGCGTGAACCACGAGATGCCTCAGCACTTCTCGCGGCGCGCTCGTTTCGCCGATCGAACCGACCATGAACTGCGAAAACAGCGGAGGTGGCCCCTCCTGCAAGCACTTTGCCGGGACGAAGCCGAGACACCGGCAAGCTTCGCGCGCACGCTGGAAGTCCTCTGGACGCCCGCCGGATGTGCGCCGGTCGGCCCCAGGCTCCGCGGCCGGTCGGACCGGCGGGCCGGGATCGGGCAGCGCCGCACCCTCACGGGCGCGATCATCGCCGTTCGCCGCGCGCCTCGGTGATCGTGCCGCCGAGATGGCGGTGACAGCATTCCGGCCTGTGCCCATGCCCATGCCCGTGTCCGTGCTCGTGCCGGTGCCGGTGCCCGTGCCTGGGCTCATGTCGAAGCCCGGGCACGGAGCACCGCCGTTCACAAGCGCGGGTCGACGGGCTCCGATTCCAGGGCCAGTACAGCGAACACCGCCTCGTGCACCCGCCACAGCGGCTCGGCCGCGACGAAACGGTCCAGCGCCTCCAGCCCGAGTGCGTACTCACGCAGCGCCATCGACCGCTTGCGTCCCAGACCGCGCGTGCGCAGGCGGCGGAGGTTCGGCTCGCGCAGGTACTCCGGGCCGTAGATGATCCGAAGGTATTCGGGTCCACGGCATTTCACACCAGGCTGGACGAGACGCGTGGACTCGTCCCGAGTCGCGGCGCTGCCCGGCCCCGAAGCGTCCGGTGCCGGACCGGTTCCGTCGGTGTCCCGGCCGCGCTCCCCGTGTGCATCGGCGCCAGAGCGGTCGACCGAGCGGCTCCGGACCAGGGAACCGAGCGGCTTCACGACCATCCCCTCGCCGCCCGCGGTGGTGAGTTCGGTCCACCATGCGGTTGCGGCGGCTTCGCCTTCGGGATCCGCGAGGTCGACCACCATCCGGCGCGTCGGCGTGAACAGCTCCGGATCCGCGCCGACCAGGCGATCGATCACGGCGAGATGCCAGGCGTGATCGCGGGTGGCGTAGTTGACACCCTCCGCCGCCAGCAGCTGGAACGGTGCGAGCCGCAGTCCGTCGAGGCCGTCGGTCGTCCAGCAGTAGCGGCCGTAGGCGGTGGTGAAGGCCGCGGCGTCTGCCTGCCGTCCCGCCGTGCGCTCGGCCAGCTGGGTGACGTCCTGGCCGCGTGCGGCGACCGCCGTCAGCACCGCCGCGGCGCCGTCGAGCGCGGCCTTCGCGGCGGCGCCGACCGCCGCGTACTGGGTGCGCAGCAGTCCGAGGGCCTTCGCCGACCACGGCAGCAGTTCCGCGTCGAACAACAGCCATTCGCTGCGCAGCTCCTCGAACAGGCCCGCGGCCTCGGCCGCCGCACGGATTCGCGAAAGCAGCGTCTCGGTCTGGGCGGGATCGTCGAAGAACGGGCGGCCGGTGCGCGTGTAGATCGCGCCGGTGCCGGCGTCCTCGACGCCGAAACGGTCCCGCGCGGCCGCCGCCGAGCGGGTCACCAGAACGACGGCGCGCGAGCCCATGTGCTTCTCTTCGCAGACCACCCGGTCCACGCCCTCGCCGCGGTAGTAGGCGAACGCCTCGGCCGGGTGCTCGAGGTAACCGTCCAGCGACGAGGTCGCGCACGGCGCCATCGTCGGCGGCAGGTAGACCAGCCAACGGGGATCGATGGCGAAGCGGCTCATCACCTCCAGTGCCGCTCCGGCGTTCTCCTCCTGTAGGCCGACGCGGCCGTGGTGTCGGGTGTGCACCACGCGGCGGCCGAGCACATCGTCGAGATCGAGCACGCCCGGATCACGATGCACCACGGCCGCGGTGGTGTCGGCCGTAGTGGCTACAGCCGGTGCGAGCGGGCGCACCGGCTCGTACCAAACCTGTTCGGCCGGAACCGAAACCGGCTCGCGCTCGGGGTAGCGCAGCGCCGTGAGGCGGCCGCCGAACACCACGCCGGTGTCCAGGCAGAGCGTGTTGTTCACCCAGCGCAGCTCGGTCACCGGCGTGTGGCCGTACAGCACGGTGGCCCGGCCGCGGTAGTCCTGCGCCCACGGGTAACGCACCGGCAGACCGTATTCGTCGGTCTCCCCGGTCGATTCGCCGTACATGGCGAACGCGCGGACCCGGCCGGACGCCCGGCCCTGGAACTCCTCCTTCAGACCCGCGTGCGCGACAACGAGATTGCCGCCGTCGAGCACGTAGTGGCTGATCAGTCCGCGGCAGAAGTCGAGTGCCGCCTTGCGGAAATCCTCGTCCTCGGCCTCGAGCTGGCCCAGCGATTCGGCGAGGCCGTGCGCGACGGTGACCCTCTTCCCGGAGAGGGCGCGCACCAGCTTGTTCTCGTGATTGCCGGTGACGCACAACGCCGTTCCCGCGGCGACCATGCCCATCACCAACCGCAGCACGCCGGGGGTATCAGGTCCGCGATCCACGAGATCGCCGACGAACACCGCGGTGCGTCCGTCCGGATGACGGGCGCCGACCGCGCGCCCGGCCTCGTCGCGATCCACCGCGTACCCGAGCTCGCCGAGCAGCGTCTCCAGTTCGGCGCGGCAACCGTGCACGTCGCCGATCACGTCGAACGGCCCGGTGAGATCGCGCTTGTCGTTCCACGCCTTCTCGTCGACGAGGGTCGCGCCGTCGATCTCCTCGACGCCGCGCAGCACGTACACCTTGCGGAAGCCCTCGCGCTCCAGCCCACGCAGGCCGCGGCGCAGTTCGCGCTGCTGGCGATGCACCACGTGCGAGGCGAGATGTGACCGATCGGGCCGCAGCGCATTGCGGTGCAGGCATACCGAATCCGGCACGTCCAGCACGATCGCCACCGGCAGCACGTCGTGGGCGCGCGCCACCGCGACGAGTTCCTGACGCGCCCGCGGCTGCACGTTCGTGGCGTCGACCACCGTGCGCAGCCCGCGGCGCAGCCGGATGCCCGCGATGTGGTGCAGCAGCGCGAAGGCTTCCGGCGTGGCCGACTGGTCGTTCTCGTCGTCGCTGACGATGCCGCGGCAGGTGTCCGACGAGACGATGGCCGTGTGCGGAAAGTGCTTGCGCGCGAACATCGATTTGCCTGACCCGGTGGTGCCGATGAGGACGACGAGCGAGAGCTCGGGGATGGACAGTTCGGTCATCGCGCGGCTCCTTTCAAGTTCTCGCCTGCGGGCCGTGGCGCGTCGGTCTTGGTGAACAGTGCGAGCTGGGTGGGCGCGCCGAACTCGGGATGCTCGGCGCCTACAGGGCGCAGCTGTACGCGGTAGCCGTTGCGTTCCGCGACGCCGGTGGCCCATGCGGCGAATTCCGTGCGTGTCCATTCGAATCGGTGGTCGTCGTGGCGGAACTTGCCCGCGGGCAGGCTCTCGTACGCCGCGTTGTACTCCGAGTTCGGCGTCGTCACCACGACGGAACGCGGTGCGGCCGTGCCGAATACGGCGTGTTCCAGCGCGCCGAGTCGCGGCGGGTCGACGTGCTCGATCACCTCCATCAGCACCGCGGCGTCGTAGCCGCGCAGTCGCGCGTCCGTGTAGGTGAGTGCGCCTTGGAGCAGCGTGAGCCTGCGCGCGACACGCTCCGGCATCCGGTCCAGCCGCAGTTTGCGCTTGGCGATGTGCAACGCCCGCATCGACACGTCGACGCCGACGATCTCGGTGAACATCCGGTCCGCCAGCAACTCTCGCAGCAGCGCGCCTTCACCGCACCCGAGATCGAGCACGCGCTGCGCGCCGACCTCCCCCAGTGCGGCGAGCACCTCCGCCCGCCGCTGCACCGCCAGGGACGGTGCTCGGCCCGCCGCCTCGTCGATGTCCGGACCGGCGCTGTGCTCGGGCGTCATCGAATCGGCGGCAGGCGCGGCGAGGGACACGGCATCGCCGGGCGACCGGCCTTCGACATCCTCGGCCGCCGAGGCGAGCCCGGCCAGCGGGCCGGTCGGTACCGACGTGCCGTCGTCGTGCGCACCGACGGAGTCCGCGGCGTGCGTCCGGATCGCCGGACCGTCGGCGTGCGAATCGGCGGAGCCGGCCCCGCTCGCCCCTGCGCCGAGCGGCGGCCCGGATGTGATGTCGCCCACCGCATTCTCGGCATCGACGTAGTCCTCTACCGCGCCGAGTTCGTCCGGATCCGTCTCATCGATCTCCGCCAAGCGCGCCAGCGCCGTGCGCACCAGCGACTGACGGCGGGCCAGGTAGCGCCGGGTGATCCACCCGCGCTCGGGGTGCTCGGCCAGCCACCCGCCGCCCGCGCGGATGAGCTTGTCGACCTCGTCGGCGGCCATCCAGTAGTGCTTGGCGCCGTCGAGGACGGGCAGCAGAACGTACAGGTGCGAGAGCGCGTCGGCGAGCCGCATCTCGCCGGTCAGGGCGAGGCGCAGGTAGTGCGAATCGCCCCACTCCGGGAAGGCCGGGTCGAGGGGGAGCGGGGTGGTCGACACGGTCCAGCCGAGCGGCGCGAACACCCGCTCGGCGGCCTCGGAGCCGCCCTTGCAGGGCACCGCGGGCAGCTCGATGCGCAGCGGCAGCGCCGCGAGCGCGAGTTCGGGACGCGTCTTGCACTGCCCGTGCAGGGCGGTACGGAACACCGCGCCGATCGCGACCGACAGCAGCGACGACGCCGCGTACGGCCGGTCGTTGACGTACTGACCGAGGCTGAAATCCGGTGTGCCACGGGAGCGTCCGCGCACCAAGCGGATCGGGTCCACCTCCAGGACCAAGGCCGCGGTGCAGCGTGCCGGATCCGCCTCCGGGTACACCACGTGCGCGGTGCCGTAGGACTGCTCGAACGCCTGCACTCGTTCGGGGTTCTTGTGCAGCAAGAATCCGAGGTCGGTCGCGGGCCAAGCCGCGCCCTCCGGTCGGGTGCAGGTGATCGTCAACAGCATGCTGCGATCGTCGCCGACCCGCCCAACGCCCGCAAGGAAGTTTTCCACAGTCCCCGTGTATTTCCATACGGCACAAAATGATCGGCCGCCGCCCTGTGGACAACGGCTGCGGCGGGCGACGCCCGGCTGTTCTCAGAGCGAGACTTCGGGCCAGGTCCACTCCGCGACACAGGGAATGTCGGCGCCGTTCGCCCTGGTCCACGCGCGGGCCTTCCAGCGGGCGTCGACCATCTCCTGACGCAGCCCCGCCGCCTTCTCGCGCAGGTCGGGAACCCGGTCGATCACATCCATCACGAGGTGGTAGCGATCCAGATCGTTGAGCATCACCATGTCGAAAGGCGTTGTGGTGGTGCCCTCTTCCTGGTATCCGCGGACGTGCATCTCCGCGTGATTGGTGCGCCGGTAGGCCAGCCGATGGACCAGCCAGGGATAGCCGTGGAACGCGAAAATCACCGGACGTTCCCTGGTGAACAGCGTGTCGAACTCGCTGTCCGGCAGGCCGTGCGGATGTGCGTCGGCGGGTAGCAGCCGCATCAGGTCCACCACGTTGACCACGCGAACACGCAAGTCCGGCAGCCGGTTTCGCAGAATCGCCGCGGCGGCGAGCGTCTCCAGCGTCGGCACGTCGCCCGCGCAGGCCAGCACGACATCCGGTGTGCTGCCCACGGTGTCGTTGTTGCCCGCCCAGTCCCAGATGCCGAGGCCGCGCGCACAATGCACCGCCGCATCGGGCACCGACAGCCAATCCTCCTGCGGCTGCTTGCCCGCCACCACCACGTTGACGTAGTGCCGCGAGCGCAGGCAGTGGTCGTACACCGAGAGCAGCGTGTTGGCGTCCGGCGGCAGGTACACCCGCACGATCTCGGGCTTCTTGTTCAGCACCACATCGAGGAAACCGGGGTCCTGGTGGGTGAACCCGTTGTGGTCCTGTCGCCAGACGTGCGAGGACAGCAGGTAGTTCAGGCTGGCGATAGGCCGCCGCCACGGCACCGCCGCGCTGGCGTCCAGCCACTTGGCGTGCTGGTTGAACATCGCGTCGACGATGTGGATGAACGCCTCGTAGCAGGTGAACACGCCGTGCCTGCCGGTCAGCAGATACCCCTCGAGCAGGCCCTGGCACATGTGCTCGGAGAGCACCTCGATCACCCGGCCGGTGCGGTCCAGCGCGACGTCGTACTCGCCGATCTCCGCCTGCCAGTCGCGTCCGGTGACCTCGAGGATGTCCTGGAGCCGGTTACTGGCCAGCTCGTCGGGTGCGAAGGTGAGGAAGTTGTCGGGATTGCGCCGGGTCACCTCACGCAGCCAGCCGCCGAGCACCCGGGTGGCCTCGTGTTTCGTCCCGCCCGGTGCGTCCACCTCGACGCCGAAATCGCGCCAGTCCGGCAGGCGAAGATCGCGAACGAGCATGCCGCCGTTGGCCACCGGGTTGGCGCTCATCCGCCGATCGCCGGCGGGGACTTGGTCGAACAGTTCGGATGTGGGGCGTCCCTCGGCGTCGAACAGCTCCTCCGGCCGGTAGGAGCGCAGCCATTGCTCCAGCACCTCGCGGTGCGAGTCGTCGTCGCGCGCGGCGGGCAGCGGCACCTGGTGCGCGCGGAAGGTGCCCTCGACCGGGTCGCCGTCGACGACCGGGGGACAGGTCCAGCCCTTCGGGGTGCGCAACACGATCATCGGCCAGCTCGCGGGTGCGCCGTCGCCGCCCGACCTGGCGGCCTGGTGGATCCGGTCGATCCGGTCGAGGCAGCCGTCCATCGCGCGGGCCATCGCCTGGTGCACCGTCGCCGGGTCGTCACCCGCGACGACGACCGGCGCGTAGCCGCAGCCGCGCAGCAGCTCCACCAGCTCGTTCTCCGGAATTCTGGCGAAGATGGTCGGATTGGCGATCTTGTACTGGTTGAGCGCGAGGATCGGCAGCACCGCGCCGTCGCGGCCCGGGTTGAGGAACTTGTTGGCGTGCCAGCTGGCAGCGAGCGGGCCGGTCTCGGCCTCGCCGTCGCCGACCACGCAGAACACGGTCAGGTCCGGATTGTCCAGCGCCGCGCCGTACGCGTGCAGCAGCGAATAGCCCAGCTCCCCTCCCTCGTGGAAGGAACCGGGCGTCTCGGGTGCACAGTGGCTCGGCACCCCGCCGGGGAAGGAGAACTGGGCGAACAGTGCGCCCATCCCCTCGGCGTCGCGCGGAATGTGGCTGTACAGCTCGGAATAGGTGCCTTCCAGCCAGGCACACGCGTTCGGGCCGGGACCGCCGTGTCCCGGCCCCGCGACGAACACCGCACTGAGCTCGCGCTGACGGATCGCCCGGTTCGCGTGCGCCCACACCAGATTCAGCCCGGGGACGGTGCCGAAGTGGCCGAGCAGCCGCGGCTTGATGTGCTCGGGCCGCAGCGCTTCGCGCAGCAGCGGGTTCTTCATCAGATAGATCTGGCCTACGGAGAGATAGTTCGCCGCGCGCCACCAGGCGTCGATCGCGGTCAGCTCCGCGCGATCCAGCGGGCCGGGCACCTTGTCCAGCCGATAGGGCCGGGGCGCGATGGAAACGCCCCCCTGCCCGCCTGCATCGTTCGCCGAGGTGCCGCCCCCGGCACGGGCCGTCTTGGTCATCGCCGACTCTCCTCATGCTCGCTGGGAAATCCGCCTCACCGGCGGCATTACCCGTTTCCGTGCGGCGACACCGCGACACGACCGGAATGCGCCGCTGGGCGCGCGGGCGTCCGGTGGTCTAGGGTCCGCCGCATGCACACACTCGGCAGGATCATCGGTGTCGGCGCCATCGCCGCGGCCGCGTTCGCGCTGGCCGCCTGCGGCTCCGACGACGACAAGGACACCGCTGCCACCGCGACGACGGGCACCACCGCCGCCGCCCAGGCGAAATACGGCCGGGAATGCACCGCCGAGGACATCGGGGTGACGGGCGGCTTCGGCGAGACGCCGGTCGTGACTCTTCCCGGCGACTGCGACCCGCCCACAAAACTGATCGTGAAGGACCTGGTCGAGGGCAGCGGCCCCGGTGCGGTGGCCGGCCAGTCGCTCACCATGAACTACGTGCTGGTGACCTGGTCGGACAAGAAGAAGCTGGACAGCTCGTTCGACCGCGGCAAGCCCTTCCAGTTGAACCTCGGCGCCGGTGAGGTCATCCCCGGCTGGGACCAGGGTCTCGTCGGTGTTCAGCAGGGCGCGCGCAGGCTGCTGATCATCCCGCCGAACCTGGGCTACGGCGCGGGCAGCGGCGGCATCAAAGCCAACGAGACGCTGGTCTTCGTCACCGACGCGGTCGGCGTCGGCAACTGAATCAGCCGGTCACAGCGCGGCCGGGGTGCGCCGCGCCGTGACCGATTGCAGGCCGCACAGGCCGGTCAACTACCCTGGTCGGGATGCGTACGCGCACCCCGCTGGGAGTCGCGCCTCAACCGGAACGAACAACGAACCAAGGAGCATGTCCGTGAAGAGCACCGTCGAGCAGCTGAGCCCGACCCGGGTCCGGATCAATGTCGAGGTGCCCTTCGAGGAACTGAAGCCGGACTTCGACCGCGCCTACAAGGCTCTCGCCAAGCAGGTCCGCATCCCCGGCTTCCGCCCGGGCAAGGCCCCCGCGAAGCTCCTCGAAGCCCGTCTCGGCCGCGGCGCCGTCCTCGAGCAGGTCGTCAACGACGTGCTGCCCAGCCGCTACAGCGAGGCCGTCACCACCTCCGAGGTGAAGGTCATCGGCCAGCCCGACATCGAGATCACCAAGATCGAGGACGGTCAGGAGCTCGCCTTCACCGCCGAGGTCGACGTGCGCCCCGAGATCGACCTGCCGAGCTACGAGGACATCGAGGTCACCGTCGACGCGTTCAGCATCGGTGACGAGGACATCGAGGAGCAGCTCACCTCGCTGCGCCAGCGCTTCGGCACCCTGACCGGCGTGGAGCGCGCGGTCGAGAACGGCGACTTCGTCTCCATCGATCTCGCCGCCGCCGTGGACGGCGAGGAGGTGGCCGACGCCGCCACCAGCGGTCTGTCCCATGAGGTCGGCTCCGGCCAGCTCATCGAGGGCCTCGACGAGGCGATCATCGGCCTCTCGGCCGGTGAGTCCACGGACTTCACCTCCACGCTGGTCGCGGGCGAGCACGCGGGCAAGGAAGCCGTCATCACCGTCACGGTGCAGTCGGTGAAGCAGCGCGAGCTGCCCGAGGCCGACGACGAGTTCGCCCAGCTCGCTTCGGAGTTCGACACCCTCGACGAGCTCAAGGAAGACCTGAAGGGCCGCGTCGAGCGGGTCAAGAAGGTGCAGCAGGCAGGCGAGATCCGCGACAAGGTCCTGGAGACCCTGCTGGAGAAGACCGAGGTGCCGCTGCCGGAGAAGGTCGTCCAGGCCGAGATCGACGCCGTGGTGCACGACGCCGTGCACGGCTTCGACCACGACGAGGACAAGCTGGCCGAGGCACTCGAGGCGCAGGGCTCCAGCCGCGAGGAGTTCGACAAGGACACCAAGGAGGCCGCCGAGAAGTCGGTGAAGACCCAGCTGCTGCTGGACGCCATCGCCGAGGCGGAGAACACCCAGGTCGGCCAGGAGGAGCTCACCGAGCGGATCCTGTTCCAGGCGCAGCGCTACGGCCTGTCGCCCGAGCAGTTCATCCAGCAGGTGCAGCAGGCCGGTCAGCTCGGCGCGGTGTTCGCCGACGTGCGCCGCGGCAAGGCGCTGGCCGGCGTGGTTGGCAAGGTGAAGGTCACCGACTCCGCGGGCAACGCCGTGGACACCGCCGAAATGTTCGGCGCGCCCGCGGATTCCGCGGACGAGACCGCGACCGAGGCCGCCGAGGGCACCGAGTAGAACCGTGGAACGACAGCGCGAAATACAGCCGTGTGGTTTCGTAGGTGCGCTGTGAACTGTGGAGAAGTTGCGCTGTAAGCGAAGAAAGGGCGGTACCGGGAGTTCGGTGCCGCCCTGCTTCGTTAATGTTTGTGACAGACGAACCAGTGATGGCTGTGTGGCACTCAGCGCTGTTTAGCTTTCAGTGACAAGCCGGTGAGAAGAGAAGGCAGGTATCCGTGACAATCAACCAAGCAGGGGTCATGACATCCGCGACTGCTGGTCTCAACCTCAGTGATTCGGTGTACGAGCG
Source organism: Nocardia lijiangensis NBRC 108240 (assembly GCF_001613045.1). GTDB lineage: Bacteria > Actinomycetota > Actinomycetes > Mycobacteriales > Mycobacteriaceae > Nocardia > Nocardia lijiangensis. The sequence goes on from NZ_BDBP01000023.1 coordinate 61,158, forward strand.
CCTGCTGCGGGAGCGCATCATCTTCCTCGGCACCCAGGTCGACGACGACATCGCGAACAAGCTGTGCGCGCAGATCCTGCTGCTCACGGCGGAGGATCCGACCAAGGACATCGCGCTCTACATCAACTCGCCCGGTGGCTCGGTGACCGCGGGCATGGCCATCTACGACACCATGCAGTTCGCCGAGTGCGACATCGCGACCTACGGCATGGGTCTGGCCGCATCGATGGGCCAGTTCCTGCTGACCGCGGGCACCAAGGGCAAGCGCTACGCCCTGCCGCACGCGCGCATCATGATGCACCAGCCCTCGGCGGGCATCGGCGGTTCCGCGGCCGACATCGCGATCATGGCCGAGCAGTTCGCCCACACCAAGCGCGAGCTCAACGAGCTGCAGGCGCTGCACACCGGCAGGTCGGTGGAGCAGGTCACCGCCGACGCCGACCGCGACCGCTGGTTCACGGCGAAGGATGCCCTCGAATACGGGTTCATCGACCACGTGATCAGCCACGCCAGCCAGGCCAACGGCACCGCCCCCAAGTGAGCGGCGGCCGGACCTCGCCCCGGCTCGCGCTGTCAGTGAACCGTCGTTGAACACATAGACTTTGGAGACGAAATGGCTCTGATCGACCCACGCGCCGGCCTCTCCGGCATCGCGCCTGCCTCGCCGCAGTCGCGCTACATCCTGCCTTCGTTCATCGAGCACTCGAGCTTCGGTGTCAAGGAGTCCAACCCGTACAACAAGCTGTTCGAGGAGCGCATCATCTTCCTCGGCGTGCAGGTCGACGACGCCTCGGCGAACGACATCATGGCGCAGCTGCTGGTGCTGGAATCGCTGGATCCCGACCGCGACATCACGATGTACATCAACTCGCCGGGTGGTTCGTTCACCTCGCTGATGGCCATCTACGACACCATGCAGTACGTGCGTGCCGACGTGGCCACGGTCTGCCTCGGCCAGGCGGCCTCCGCCGCGGCCGTGCTGCTCGCCGCGGGCACCCCCGGCAAGCGCGCTTGCCTGCCCAACGCCCGCGTGCTGATCCACCAGCCTTCGCTGGAGGGCGGCATCCAGGGTCAGGTCTCGGACCTGGAGATCCAGGCCGCCGAGATCGAGCGCATGCGTCGCCTGATGGAGACCACGCTGGCGCGGCACACCGGCAAGGATGCGGACACCATCCGCAAGGACACCGACCGCGACAAGATCCTGACGGCCGAGGAGGCCAAGGAATACGGGATCATCGACACGGTGTTCGACTACCGCAAGCTCAGCGCGCAGAAGTAACAACGCTCGCGTGCGCGTCGAATTCGGCGATCGCTCGCAAGTTGCTGTGCGTCAGGCGAATTCGGCCGGGCGGTGTGCCGAAGGCAGACTGTCCGGCCGCGTCCGCTACGGTGGCGTCGACCGTTCGCGAGGGTGGCGGACGGCGGCGAACACCGTAGCGGCCTGCCGGGCGCCGGGACCGGCCCCTCACGGGCGGAACAAGTGCCGAACGTGTTTCGATGTCGTGAGAACCCGCACAACCCCGGCGAGAAACATGCTCGAGTTGTCGACCTCCGTCGCGCACACCGGGTACGGTCGACCTAGGGACCTTTGCTCTCGGTTGACGGCATAGCTCGACCCGCCCGAATTACTCGAAGTGTTCGCGAATACACACGAGTTCGGCGGATTGCTGGCAACCTGGACAGACGGTTGCACGCGGACAAGGAAGTAGGGACCCACGAGATGGCGCGCATCGGAGACGGCGGCGATCTGCTGAAGTGCTCGTTCTGTGGAAAGAGCCAGAAGCAGGTCAAGAAGCTCATTGCGGGACCTGGCGTGTACATCTGTGACGAGTGCATCGATCTATGCAACGAGATCATCGAGGAGGAGCTCGCCGAGTCCAGCGAGGTCAAACTCGACGAGCTGCCGAAACCGGCCGAGATCCGTGAGTTCCTGGAGAACTACGTGATCGGGCAGGACACCGCCAAGCGCACCCTCGCCGTTGCCGTGTACAACCACTACAAGCGCATTCAGGCGGGCGACAAGGGTCGCGACAGCCGGGGCGAGATCGTCGAGCTGACCAAGTCGAACATTCTGATGCTCGGCCCCACCGGCTGCGGCAAGACCTACCTGGCGCAGACCCTCGCGAAGATGCTGAACGTGCCGTTCGCCATCGCGGACGCCACGGCGCTCACCGAGGCCGGATACGTCGGCGAGGATGTCGAGAACATCCTGCTCAAGCTGATCCAGGCCGCGGACTACGACGTCAAGAGGGCCGAGACCGGCATCATCTACATCGATGAGGTCGACAAGATCGCCCGCAAGAGCGAGAACCCCTCGATCACCCGCGACGTCTCCGGCGAGGGCGTGCAGCAGGCGCTGCTGAAGATCCTGGAGGGCACTCAGGCCAGCGTGCCGCCGCAGGGCGGGCGCAAGCACCCGCACCAGGAGTTCATCCAGATCGACACCACCAACGTGCTGTTCATCGTGGCGGGCGCGTTCGCGGGACTGGAGAAGATCATCTCCGACCGCACCGGCCACCGCGGCATCGGCTTCGGCGCCGAGGTGCGCTCCAAGGCCGAGATCGACACCACCGACCACTTCGCGGAGGTGATGCCCGAGGATCTGATCAAGTTCGGTCTGATCCCGGAGTTCATCGGCCGCCTCCCGGTCGTCGCGTCGGTGACGAACCTGGACAAGGAGTCGCTGGTCAAGATCCTGTCCGAGCCGAAGAACGCGCTGGTCAAGCAGTACATCCGGCTGTTCGAGATGGACGGCGTCGAGCTGGAGTTCACCCAGGACGCCCTGGAGGCCATCGCCGACCAGGCCATCCTGCGTGGCACCGGCGCTCGCGGCCTGCGCGCCATCATGGAGGAAGTCCTGCTGCCGGTGATGTACGACATTCCCAGCCGCGACGACGTCGCCAAGGTGGTCGTGAACGCCGACACGGTCAACGACAATGTGCTGCCGACCATTGTGCCGCGCAAGCAGCAGCGCACCGAGCGCCGGGAGAAGTCGGCGTAATTCGGAACTCGAGATCCGGGCCCGTGGGAATTGTCCCGCGGGCCCGGATTTGTTTTCCAAATGTCCGAATTGTCGAGATCGGTTCGTAATTCGAGGTGTACTCGGCTGTCGGCTCGGGTACTCGAAAGTCAGGGTTGAGTAGCCAGCCCAGCTCCGGGACCTCGAGCGCCCGGTGTGAACAAATCGCCCGGCGCGGGTTCAGGCGCCGGGCGCGACGGGACCGGGGTCCTCATGTCGACAATGCTTTCCACTCACTTCACCGATCTCCGAACGCATCGGACCGATCCCGCTGCGCGCGTGAGTGTTTCGATCACCGCTCCGAGTGACGAGATCACGTTGTGCGCTGTCGCGGGCGAGGTGGACCAATTCACCGTCGAGGAACTGCGGCGGCGGCTGATCGGTTCGCTCGACACGGCCGCCTCTCGCGTGGTCGTCGATCTGTCCATGGTGACGTTCTTCGGCAGCGCGGGCCTGCGGGCGCTGATCGAGGCGCGTTCCAGGATCGAGCACACCGGACGCAGGCTGCTCCTGGTCACCGGCCCACCGTGCGTGGAGCGGCTGCTCGCCGCGGCCGCCGGCGTCGTGACCTTCGAGACGACGACCGGCCTGGCAGGTGCTCTGCTCGACGTCGCCTGACCCCGCAGACGATTCGACGCCGCCCCGGATGCGATTCCGGGGCGGCGTCGGCGTCGTGGGCGGCTCAGATCGGTTCGGCGCGCATGTCGTCCTGGCTCCAGTAGGCGCGCATCTTGATGATCTTGCCCTGGTCGTCGAACTCCATCGTGTCGATCGGCGTGAGCGTGAATCGCTGATCGCCGACCTTGGTGACCACGTCGAACATGAAGGCGGCGTGGTTGCCCGCGACCCGGACGGTATCGGCGTGCAGCGCGGTGGACCGGTCCAGCTTGTCGAACACGGAGTAGAACTCGCGGATGGCGTCGTGGCCCTGGCGGATCGGGGTGCCCGCGGGATCCTCGACGGTCGCGTCGGGTGCGTAGAGCTCCACGATGGATTCCGTGGGCCCGGTGCCGACCAGCTTGACGTACTGCTCGACGACATCGCGAATCTGTTGTGTCATGTCAACCCCTGACGAATTGAAACGTGTTCCAATTCGGAGGCTAGCAGTCCATGCCTGCCCCGTGTAGTCCGAAGGCCGTTCATCGGGACGCGGATCGTTGTTCGGTTGTGCTTGCCTCGCCGGGACGCGGTGACGATTCGTCGTGGACGAATCGCGCCCGAGATGGGGAGCACCGTTGATCCCCCTGGTTCGCCGTTGAACCTTGATCCCGTGCGAGTGCTGCTGTACTAACTACCTTTCGCCCGCGCGCCTCGTTGTGTTACGTGGGTCACAGCGGTCGTTTCCGATGGCCGGATGGCTACTCGCCGATGGTGCCGTATTCGGGGGTGCCCGCGGCGCGGTAGGTGGTGATGTGGACGTCGCGGGGGGTCGTGCGGGAGTCGGTGACGTGGTAGGCGGTGGGGGTGGAGTCGGTGGGGAAGAGGCGTTTGCCGGTGCCGAGGAGGACGGGGAAGGTCAGTAGGTGGAGGGTGTCGACGAGGCCCGCGGCGAGCAGGGTCTTCGCGAGGTTGCCGCTGCCGTGGATCTGGATTTCGCGACCCTCCCGGGATTTGAGGTCGGTGACTTGTTCGACGAGGTCGCCGCGCAGCAGTTCGGTGCCCGCCCAGTCGGCGCGCTCGAGGGTATGGGTGCCAACGTATTTCGGCAGGGCGTTGAGGTTCGAGGCGATCGGATCGGCGGGGTCGTCGTGCTGCGGCCAGTAGCCCGCGAAGATCTCGTAGGTGCGCCTGCCGAGCAGGAAGGCGTCCGCCCGAGCGAACACCTGGTTCATGAACTCACCCCCTGCCTCGTCGAAGTAGGGGGCGGTCCAGCCGCCGTGCGTGAAGCCGCCGCTGGTGTCCTCCTTCGGTCCGCCCGGGGCCTGGTAGACGCCGTCGATGGTGACGAACTGGGTGAGCGACAGTTCCATGGCGGGCTTCCTTTCGTCGGTTTCGCGCGCTTCGCGCCTGCCCTATACCGGTTCTGACGGCGACGCGCCAGAAAACTCATCGCAACATCTGACCGGTGTGTCGGCGGTCCACGGCCGGTGCCGTGCTGTTTACTCGGTGCGGTCCACCAGATGTTCGAGTGACGAGTGAAAGCGGAGGAGACATGGCACTGCCCACGATGACCGCCGAGCAACGCACCGAGGCGTTGGCCAAAGCGGCTGCGGTGCGCAAGGCGCGCTCCGAACTGATCGGCAAGGTGAAGGCCGGCAAGGTGTCGGTCGCCGACCTGCTGAAGAAGGCGGAGTCCGACGATCTGGTGAAGAAGACGAAGGTCGCGGCGGTGATCAAGGCCCTGCCCGGTGTCGGTCCGGTGAAGGCCGCGAAGCTGATGGATCAGGCCGAGATTCCCGAGGATCGCCGCATCGGCGGCCTGGGCGCCCGGCAGCGGGAGGCGCTGCTCAAGGCCCTCGACGTCTGACGACGCCGGAGCGATCTCGCTCGAGCCGGAGGCGCACGCCAGCACGCCCGAGGTGACCTACCCGGCCCCGCGCCGACGGTCGCCCGGGCTTCTCGTGCGACGCGCATCGCCTCCGGCCAGGCACTCCGGCGTCGCGGCCGGGTCCGAACGGGGGGTCGGCACGTCCGTGCGGTACGAGCTCAGCGCGTCGTGCGGCGGCGGGGGAAGTGAAAGTCGATGGGTTTGGGGTCCGGCGCCTGCGGCCCGCGTGGGGCCACCAGCAGGCAGGCCGCGCCGAGCGCCAGGAGGGCCGCGGCGGCGATCAGGCTCAGCGTGAAGCTGACGCCGCTCATCGCGTCCGGCTTGTGAAATGCGTGGTAGATCAGGTGCGGGGTGGCAAAGACCAGCCAGCCGAGCCCCGCGGCCTGCGCCAGCGCGCTGCCACCGCGCCACAGCGCGAAGCCGCTCACCGCGGCCAGCGCCAGGAAGAAGGCCCCGACGTCGCCCGCCAGGTGGTGGTTGTAGGGGCCGTCGACGGCGACCCAGTGCATACCGAATCCGGGGAAACTCGTGTACCAGGAGTGCGGCGCGAGCACCGCCCACAGGCCGATCACGGCGCCCTGGAAGGTCAGTATCCCCAACATGATTCGCACGGCCAGCCAACGGCGGCGGTGCTGCTCGAAACGCATCCGGACGCGCACACCGCCGGACTTTCCTTCTACCGAGATCCGCATCGGTCGCTCCGTTCCTCGCCGAAGGGTGTTCGGGTGTTGTCACGGTAGAACGGACATCGAGGGCTGAGCAATAGGCGCCGCGGCCCCGGGTCAGCTCGCGGGGCGTGCGGAGGGCCGCCGGTCGACGCGGTGCGCGCCGGAGTAGACGTTCATGGTGTCGCCGCGCAGGAAGCCGACCAGGGTGAGACCGGATTCGTCGGCCAGGTCGACCGCCAGCGAACTCGGCGCCGAGACTGCGCCGAGCATCGGCACGCCGGCCATCACCGCCTTCTGGACCAGTTCGAACGACGCCCGCCCGCTCACGATGAGCACCAGATCGTTTGCGGGGACGCGGTTGTCGCGCAGGGCCCAGCCCAGCACCTTGTCCACCGCGTTGTGCCTGCCGATGTCTTCCCGTACCGCGAGCGCCGTCCCGTCGGCGGTGAACAGGCCCGCCGCGTGCAGTCCGCCGGTGGCGTCGAAGACCGACTGCCGCGCGCGCAGCGTCTCGGGCATGGTGGCGAGTACGGCCGGGTCGACGGCGGGCGAGTCGTCCGGGATCGGGTAGCGGGTCTGGGCCCTGACCTCGTCGAGGGCGGTCTTGCCGCAGAGACCGCACGAACTGGTGGTGAGGAAGTTGCGCGTGCGGGCGGGTGCGGGGGAACGCAGTTCGACGTCGAGCACGTTGTAGGTGTTGCGGCCCTCGGCATCGGTGCCCGCGCAGTAGCGGGCGCTCACCACGTCGTCGGCCGATCCGATGATGTTCTCGCTCAACAGGAATCCGTGCACCAGGTCGATATCGGAGCCGGGCGTGCGCATGGTGACGGTCAGCGATTGCCCGCCGAGGCGGATCTCCAGCGGTTCCTCCACGGCGAGGGTGTCGGGTCGCTGGATCTCTCCGGTGGGGGACAGGCGCAGCGTGCGGCGGCGCGCGGTTACGCGGCTCACGACTCCGCCTCGCTAGCGCTCGGCTGCGTCGTGCCCCGGGTGGGGCTGTGCTGATGGTTCACTCGCTGACGCTCGCTCACGACTCGGCTCCGACGTGCACGTGCCGCTCCATCCGGATGGTCACCGCCTTGGAGACGGGCGTATTGGACCGCGCCGCAACGTGATCCAGCGGGACGAGGGGGTTGGTCTCGGGGTAGTACGCGGCGGCGTTGCCGCGGGGGGTCGGGTAGCCGATCACGCGGAAGGCTCGGACGCGGCGCTCGACGCCGTCGGTCCACTCCGAGACCAGGTCGACGAGATCGCCTTCGGCGAAGCCGAATTCGGCGATGTCGTCCCGGTTCACCAGGATCACCCGGCGTCCGCCGTGCACGCCGCGGTAGCGGTCGTCGAGGCCGTAGATGGTGGTGTTGTACTGGTCGTGGCTGCGCAGTGTCTGCAGGATGAGCCTGCCCTCGGGTACTGGTACCCAGGTCAGCTCGTTGACCGCGAAGTTGGCGCGGCCGGTGGTGGTGCGGAATTCGCGGCTGTCGCGCGGGGGATGGGGCAGCACGAAACCGTTGCGCTGCCGGACCCGGGCGTTGTAGTCGGCGCAGCCGGGGACCACGCGGGCGATGGCGTCGCGAATCTTGTCGTAATCGCCCCGGTATCGCGCCCACGGCACCGGATGGTCCGCGCCGAACAGCGCGAGGGCCAGCTCGCAGACGATGGCGACCTCGCTGCGCAGCTGATCGCCGACGGGTTCAAGGCGACCGGTCGACAGGTGCACCATCGACATCGAATCCTCCACCGACACATGCTGTTTCACGCCATCCACGACATCCTTGTCGGTGCGCCCGAGGGTGGGCAGGATCAGCGCTGTGCGTCCGTGCACCACGTGGCTGCGGTTCAGCTTGGTCGAGACCTGGACGGTGAGTGCGCAGTTGCGCAGCGCGGCCTCGGTGACCTCGGTGTCGGGGGTAGCCGAGACGAAATTGCCGCCCATGCCGAAGAACACCTTGGCCCGGCCGTCGCGCATGGCGCGGATGGAATGCACCGTGTCCCAGCCATGTTCGCGGGGGCTGGTGATGCCGAACTCGCGGTCGAGCGCGTCGAGGAAGGGGGCAGGCATCTTCTCCCAGATGCCCATCGTGCGGTCGCCCTGCACGTTGGAGTGCCCGCGCACGGGGCACACGCCCGCGCCCGGCTTGCCGATCATGCCGCGCAGCAACAGCAGATTGGTCGCCTCCTCGATGGTGGCGACGCCGTGCTTCTGCTGGGTCAGGCCCATGGCCCAGCAGATGATGGTGTTGCGCGAGGCGGCGAGCAGGCGCGCGGTGCGTTCGAGTTCCGCCCGCGACAGTCCGGTCGCGGCTTCGACGACATCGAGATCGACGGCGCGCGTGTGCTTTTCGTAGTCGGCGAAGCCCGCGCAGTGCGCGTCGACGAACGCGCGGTCCACGACCGTGCCGGGCGCAAGATCCTCGGCTTCGAACAGCAGCCTGCCGAGACCTTGGAACAAGGCCATGTCGCCGCCGAGCCGGATCTGCAGGAAGTCGTCGGCGATCGCGACACCGGTGGTGACGCCGCGCACGGTCTGCGGGTCGCGGAAGCCGAGCAGACCCGTCTCCGGCAGCGGATTGACCGCGATGACCCTGGCGCCGTTGGCCTTCGCGTCGGCGAGCGCGCTGAGCATGCGGGGGTGATTGGTGCCGGGGTTCTGGCCCGCGACGATGATCAGGTCGGCCTTGCCGAAATCGTCGATCGAGACCGAGCCCTTGCCGATGCCGATGGAGCCGACGAGCGCCGCGCCGGAGGATTCGTGACACATGTTCGAGCAGTCCGGCAGATTGTTGGTGCCGTAGCTGCGGACCAGCAGCTGGTAGAGGAACGCGGTCTCGTTGGCGGTGCGGCCCGAGGTGTAGAACACGGCCTCGTCGGGCGAGGCCAGCTCGCGCAGCTGGTCTGCGATCAGGCGGTAGGCCTCGTCCCAGGAGATGGGCGAGTAGTGAGTGTCGCCGGGGCGCAGCACCATCGGATGGGTCAGCCTGCCCTGCTGGCCGAGCCAGTACCCGGACTTCCCGGCCAGCTCGGCGACCGAATGGGCGGCGAAGAACTCCGGCGTGACGGTGCGCAGCGTCGCCTCCTCGGCGACGGCCTTGGCGCCGTTCTCGCAGAATTCGGCGGGTCGTCGATGCCCGGTCGGCTCCGGCCAGGCGCAGCCGGGGCAGTCGAAGCCGTTGACCTGGTTGACCCTGGCCAAGGTGCGGGCCGTGCGGACGACGCCCATCTCCTCGACCGAGCGTTTCAGCGCCACGGCCACGGCGGTGACGCCCGCGGCCTGCTCTTTCGGGGCGGTGACGGTCAGCTCGGATTCATCGATGTCCGCGGTGGGGCCGTGTCGATGCATATGCCTATTGTCCTCTCCGCGCGAAAACCGTCTCAGCAGGACCGCTGCCGCACTCTTCGCATCGTAGGCCGCGGCACGGGGTGCGACCTACCCGTCAGGCGGCCGACTGCCGTTTCGACCATCCCGCCCCGGCGGGCGCCGAGCAACGGCCGGGCAATGCCGGCGGCGTGCTCAGGATCGGCGCGTGTGGGCGGTGGCCGGGTGACGTTCGTCGGTGCGGTGGGTGAGGACCTTCTCGCCGATGCGGATGCGCCAACCGGGCGGCAGCTCGACCGGCGCGGTGCCGATGCGGGTCCAGCTGTCGGTGCCGGGGCCCGCGACGTAGGTGCCCGCGGGTGTGGACGCGTCGCGAACGAAGACCTTGCCGCGGTTGAGCGAGACGTAGGCGTGCACGCGGGAGACGTGCCGGTCCCGCGGCACCGCCAGCGGCGACGCGATGGCGTTGCGCACCGAATCGTCGGCGGTCGGGCTGCGGCCGATGACGTACGGCCGGTCGAGCGGGTAGGCGGTGTCCTCGAAGACCAGTGCGCCGGTTGGGGCGTCGGCCTGCGGCGAGCCTTTCGGCGGGCGCGGCGGCGGGACCCGGACCCCGTGGGTCGCCGGGTTCTTCTGCAAGGCAACGGGTTCGGGTCGCGCGGATCCGAACCCGGCCGTCTGGGACCATGCGAGCGGCATCGCCCTGGTGCCGATGTCCTGCGGGCGGTCGGCCGCGGACGGCCGACCGGAACCGGTGCTCGGCTCGGCGGGAGAGCCGCCGCCCTTTGGTGGGTCGTCGGAGTCGTCCGCCAACGCGTCGAAACCCGCGGGGGCGGTCGCCGGTGGTTCGGCGGATCCGGTCGTCGCGGATCCGGCTTTCGCGGGTGGTGCGGCTTTCGCGGGTGCGGCGGCGCGCTGCGGTGTCTTCGGCGCG
>NZ_BDBP01000024.1 GCF_001613045.1 Nocardia lijiangensis NBRC 108240
GCCAGCGCGGCCCCGGTCTCGTCGGCCAGCCGGATGGCGGCCGACAGCGCGCCGGGCACGCCCGCCATGCGCTCGCCGACCATGATCACCGCGCCGGGTGTGCGCAACAGGCGCGCCGTCGCGCTCACGGTCTCGGATTCCGCGCCGTGGAACGGAATCTCACCCGTGCGCAGTGCGTCCATGAGGTGCGGCTCGGCTCCCGGCATGGCCGGGATCAGGGTGCCCGACATGCGTTCCAGTCCACGCGAGGCGTAGGGCGCCAGCGAGTGGACGGGCAGGCCGCGCTTGCGGGCGGCCTTGCGCAGCCGCAGGTAGACGATCGGGGACTCTTCTTCCGGCTCGAAGCCGACGAGCAACACGATCGACGCCCGCTCCAGGCTGTCGTAGTCGACGGTGACGCCCTGGCCCGCCACTCTGGCCGCGAGGAAATTGGCCTCCTCCGCCGAGTGCGCCCGGATACGGAAATCGATGTCGTTGGTGCCCAAGGCGATTCGCGCGAACTTCGAATAGGCGTAGGCGTCTTCCTCGGTCACCCGTCCGCCGACCAGCACACCGGCGCTGCCGTGCGCGGCGGCCAGTCCCTCGGCCGCGGCGGCGAGCGCTTCGGACCAGGACGCCGGATGCAGGGTGCCGTCCCAGCCGCGCACCAGCGGCGTGGTGAGGCGGTCGCGCTCGGTGGCGTAGGCGAAGGCCCAGCGGCCCTTGTCGCAGTTCCATTCCTCGTTGACCTGCGGGTCGTCGCCCGCGAGCCTGCGCAACACCTTGCCGCGGCGATGGTCGGTGCGCTGCGCGCAGCCCGAGGCGCAGTGCTCGCACACGCTGGGGCTGGAGACCAGGTCGAAGGGGCGGGCACGGAAGCGGTAGCTGGTGCCGGTGAGCGCGCCGACCGGGCAGATCTGCACCGTGTTGCCGGAGAAGTAGGAGTCGAACGGTTCGGCCTGGGCGGTGCCGACCTGTTCGAGCGCGCCGCGGTCCATCAGCTCGATGAACGGGTCGCCCGCGACCTGCTGGGAGAACCGGGTGCAGCGGGCGCACAGCACGCAGCGTTCCCGGTCGAGCAGGACGGCCGAGGACAGCGGAATCGGTTTGGGGTACGTACGTTTCACGCCGTCGAAGCGGGTCTCCGGTCGGCCGGAGGACATGGCCTGGTTCTGCAGCGGGCACTCACCACCCTTGTCGCAGACCGGGCAGTCCAGGGGATGGTTGATCAGCAGCAGTTCCATCACCCCCTCCTGCGCGCGCTCGGCGGCGGGCGAGGTGAGCTGGGTGCGCACGATCATGCCGTCGGTCACGGTCTGGGTGCAGGACGCGACCGGCTTGCGCTGGCCTTCCACCTCGACCAGGCATTGGCGGCAGGCGCCGACCGGGTCCAGCAGTGGATGGTCGCAGAAGCGCGGAATCTGGATGCCGATCAATTCCGCGGCGCGGATCACCAGGGTCCCCGCGGGCACGCTGACGGGCGTGCCGTCGATGACGACGGTGACGAGATCGGCGGGTGCCAGCCCACTCGTATTGCTGCTCACTGTCGCCGTCATCGAACCTCTTCTCCTGCCTCGGCCCAGGCCGTCGAGCGCGCGGGATCGAACGGGCAGCCGCCCGAGCGCAGATGATCGATGTACTCCTCGCGGAAGTACTTCAGCGAGGACAGAATCGGGCTGGCCGCACCGTCGCCGAGCGCGCAGAACGATTTGCCGTTGATGCTGTCGCTGATGTCGAGCAACTTGTCCAGATCCGATTCGGTGCCGCGGCCCGTCTCCACCCGCTTCAGCAGCTGGACCAGCCAGTAGGTGCCCTCCCGGCACGGGGTGCATTTGCCGCAGGATTCGTGGGCATAGAACTCGGTCCAGCGCAGCACCGCGCGCACCACGCAGGTGGTGTCGTCGAAGATCTGTAAAGCCTTGGTGCCCAACATGGATCCGGCGCCCATGACGCCCTCGTAGTCGAGCGGAACGTCCAGATGCTCCTCGGTGAACAGCGGGGTGGACGAACCGCCCGGCGTCCAGAACTTCACCCGGTGGCCCGCGCGCACACCGCCCGCGTAGTCGAGCAGCTCGCGCAGCGTGATGCCCAGCGGCGCCTCGTACTGGCCGGGCCGTGCCACGTGGCCGGACAGCGAGTAGAGGGTGAAGCCGGGCGATTTCTCGCTGCCCATGGAGCGGAACCAGCCGGTGCCGTTGAGGATGATGGGCGGCACGCTGGCGATGGACTCCACGTTGTTGACCACCGTCGGGCAGGCGTAGAGGCCCGCGACGGCAGGGAACGGCGGGCGCAGCCTCGGCTGGCCGCGGCGACCCTCCAGGGAGTCCAGCAGCGCGGTCTCCTCGCCGCAGATGTAGGCGCCCGCGCCCGCGTGCACGACCAGGTCCAGGTCGTAGCCGGAGCCGAGGATGTCGCGGCCCAGGTAGCCCGCTGCGTACGCCTGCTCGACCGCGGCCTGCAGCCTGCGCAGCACCGGCACCACTTCGCCGCGCACATAGATGAACGCGGTCGCCGCGCGGATGGCGTAGGAGGCGATGACGACGCCCTCGATCAGCGCGTGCGGCGATGCCAGCATGAGCGGAATGTCTTTGCAGGTACCGGGTTCCGACTCGTCGGCGTTGACCACCAGGTAGTGCGGTTTCATCGTGCCGTCGGGGCCGGGACCCTGCGGGATGAAGCTCCACTTCATGCCGGTCGGGAAGCCTGCGCCGCCGCGGCCGCGCAGTCCGGCATCCTTGACCGCCTGGATGACCTGGTCCGGTTCCATGCGTAGCGCGTTGCGCAGCGCCTGGTAACCGTCGTGCCGTCGATAGGTGTCGATGGTCCAGGACTGCGGGTCGTCCCAGTACCTGGTGAGCACCGGTGTCAAGGTGGTCATCGGAGGCCCTCCCCGTTCGGCCGCGGCGCCTGCATGTCGAGGTGCTTGGCCACCCGCAGACCGGCGACGGTCGGCTCGCCCGCCGCGCCGTCGAGCACGCCGGGACGGTCGTCGGGGAAGCCGGCCAGGATCCGCGCGGTCTCCCGGAACGTGCACAGCGGCGCGCCGCGGGTCGGGGTCACCTGCTGCCCGGCACGCAACGCGTCGACCAGGGCCCGCGCCGATTCCGGCGTCTGGTTGTCGAAGAATTCCCAGTTCACCATCACGACCGGCGCGAAATCGCAGGCGGCGTTGCATTCGATGTGTTCGAGGGTGATCGACCCGTCGGCGGTGGTCTCGCCGTGGCGCAGGCCGAGGTGGGTCTCCAGTGCGGCCAGGATCGCGTCGCCGCCCATGACCGCGCACAGCGTGTTGGTGCACACGCCGACGTGGTAGTCGCCGGTGGGCGTGCGCCGGAACATGGAGTAGAAGGTGGCCACCGCGGTGACCTCGGCGCCGGTGAGGCCCAGCTGGTCGGCGCAGAACTCGATGCCGGTGCCCGACACGTGCCCCTCTTCGGCCTGCACCAGGTGCAGCAGCGGCAGCAGCGCTGAGCGCGGATGCGGGTAGCGGGCGATGATCGCCGCCGCGTCGACCTCCAGCCGCTCCCGCACGTAGGGCGGGAACGGCTCGGGCCGCGTGGAGAGCTTCAGCAGGATCTCGGTCATCGGTCGACACCACCCATCACCGGGTCGATGCTCGCGACGGAGGCGATGACATCGGCGACCATGCCGCCCTCGCACATCGCCGCCACCGCTTGCAGATTCGTGAACGAGGGATCGCGATAGTGCACGCGGTAGGGCCGGGTGCCGCCGTCGCTGACCATGTGCACGCCGAGCTCGCCGCGCGGCGATTCGACTGCGATATACACCTGCCCGGCGGGGACCCGGATGCCCTCGGTGACGAGCTTGAAGTGGTGGATGAGGCCCTCCATCGACGTGCCCATGATGCGGCCGATGTGCTTGGGGGAGTTGCCGAGTCCGTCGGGGCCGAGCTGCAGATCGGCGGGCCAGGCCAGCTTCTTGTCCTCGATCATCACCGGTCCGGGCCGCAGCCGGTCCAGGCACTGTTCGACGATCTTGAGCGATTCCTTCATCTCCTCCACCCGGATCAGGTAGCGGCCGTAACAGTCGCAGCCGGTGGTGGTGGGAACGTCGAATTCGTAGTTCTCGTAACCGCAATAGGGCTGCGCCTTGCGCAGGTCGAGCGGCAGGCCGGTGGCGCGCAGCACCGGGCCGGTGATGCCGAGGGCCATGCATCCGGTCAGGTCGAGGTAGCCGATGTCCTGGGTGCGGGCCTTCCAGATGGGGTTCTGGGTGAGCAGATGCTCCATCTCGCGCAATCGTTTCGGCAGCAGGGCCAGCAGCTCGCGGACCTTGGTGACGCCGTCCTCGGGCAGGTCCTGGGCCAGTCCGCCGGGGCGCACGTAGGCGTGGTTCATCCGCAGACCGGTGATGGTCTCGAACACGTCCAGGATGAGTTCGCGCTCGCGGAACCCGAACAGCATCGGGGTGAGTGCGCCCAGTTCCATGCCGCCGGTGGCCAGCGCGACCAGGTGCGAGGAGATGCGGTTGAGCTCCATCAGCATGACCCGGAGGACGGTGGCGCGCTCGGGAATCTGCTCGGTGACGTCGAGCAGCTTCTCCACGCCGAGGCAGTACGCCGTCTCGTTGAAGAACGGCGACAGGTAGTCCATCCGGGTCACGAAGGTGACGCCCTGCATCCAGTTGCGGAACTCGAGGTTCTTCTCGATGCCGGTGTGCAGGTAGCCGATGCCGCAGCGGGCCTCGGTGACGGTCTCGCCCTCGATCTCCAGGATGATGCGCAGCACGCCGTGCGTGGACGGGTGCTGGGGACCCATGTTCACGACGATGCGCTCTTCGCCTGCGCCATCGAGGGTTTCGGTGACGGTGTCCCAGTCCTGACCGGCGACGGTGACGATGGTCGGCTCCGAGGGATTCATGGCGTGCTCCCGCGTTTGGTCCGCAGCGGGTTCGCGCCCGGAGTCGGTGTCGACGCCGGGCTGGGTATCGATGTCGTTCACTAGCTGTACGCCCTCCGCTCGTCGGGCGGCGGGATGCGCGCGCCCTTGTATTCGACCGGGATCCCGCCGAGCGGGTAGTCCTTGCGCTGGGGGTGGCCACGCCAGTCGTCGGGCATGGCGATGCGGGTCAGCGACGGGTGACCGTCGAAGACGATGCCGAAGAAGTCGTAGGTCTCCCGCTCGTGCCAGTCGGTGGTCGGGTACACCGAGTACAGCGAGGGAATGTGCGGATCGGCGTCGGGCGCCGACGCTTCGACGCGCAGCCTGCGGCTGTGGGTGACCGACATCAGGTGGTACACAGCGTGCAGTTCGCGGCCGGTGTCGTGCGGGTAGTGCACGCCGTTGACGCCGAGGCACAGCTCGAAACGCAGTGCGGCGTCGTCACGCAACACCTGCGCGACGCGCGGCAGATGCTCCCTGTGCACGTGCAGGGTGAGTTCGCCGCGGAAGACGACGACCTTCTCGATGGCGTCCTCGAAGGACGTGGGCGCCAGCGCGGTCCGCAGCGCGTCGACGACCTCGTCGAAGTAGCCGCCGTAGGGCGCGGGTGTGCTGCCCGGCAGGGTGACGGGGCGGACCAGGCGGCCGTAGCCGGAGGTGTCGCCGGTGCCGGAGATCCCGAACATGCCGCGCCGCACGCCGATGACCTCTTCGCCCGCGAGTTCGGGTTCGGCCTGCGACGGGAGCGTGCCCTCGGGTCCCGCGGTCGCCGCGGCGTCGATTTCCGACTGGGGCGTAGTGGTGTCGGTGTTCTCGGGGGAGTCGAAGGTCATCGCAGCAGACCCTCCATCCGAATGGTCGGGGTCGCCGCGAGCGCCGCCTGCTCGGCGGCGCGGACCGCCTCCTCGCGGTTGACGCCGAGCGGCATCTCCTGAATCTTGGCGTGCAGCGCCAGAATCGCGTTGAGCAGCATTTCCGGGCGCGGCGGGCAGCCGGGCAGGTAGATGTCGACCGGCACCACGTGGTCGACGCCCTGCACGATGGCGTAGTTGTTGAACATGCCGCCGGAGGAGGCGCAGACGCCCATGGCGAGCACCCATTTCGGCTCGGTCATCTGGTCGTAGACCTGCCGCAGCACCGGCGCCATCTTCTGGCTGACCCGGCCCGCGACGATCATCAGGTCGGCCTGCCGTGGCGAGGCGCGGAAGGCCTCCATGCCGAAGCGGGCGAGATCGAATCGTCCTGCACCGGTGGCCATCATCTCGATGGCGCAGCAGGCCAGACCGAAGGTGGCGGGCCACAGCGACCCCTTGCGCAGATATCCGGCGAAATCCTCCACCGTGCTCAGCAGAAAGCCGCTGGGCAGTTTTTCCTCGAGACCCATTTCCGACTAACTCTCACTTCCACTGTGCGGGTGAATCCTTGGTGGCGATCAGTCCCAACTGAGTCCGCCGCGGCGCCACTCGTAGGCGTAGGCGACCGAGACGTTGAAGATGAACAGCGCCATCGCGGCGAGACCGAAGAGACCGAGCGCATCGAAGTGGACGGCCCACGGGTAGAGGAACACGATCTCGATGTCGAAGATGATGAACAGCATGGCGGTGAGGTAGTACTTCACCGGAAAGCGTTGTCCGGTAACGCTTCCCGGCCCGCCTGCGACGGCGTGCGGAGTGGGCTCGATGCCGCACTCGTAGGCCTCCAGTTTGGCCCGGTTGTAGCGCTTCGGCCCGATGAGGGCCGCCAAGATGATGGAAAAGACCGCGAAGGCCGCGGCGACCGCGCCGAGCACCAGGGTCGGCAACTCCATGTTCACGACTGCACTTCCCCTCCTGCGAGCCCGGGGCTCCCTCGATGGCGGCTGGCGGCAGCTTCCGAGGCGGGCTGACGTCGTTGTCCGCTCGGCCAGACTCGCCCCATGGCCTCGCTCGGCGGGGCGTGCGCCAGGGAGATCAGACACAGCGGGTCTCATGCCCGTGCTCGCGCCCATGTGAGCTACGGCACAGCCTACAACCGATAGGACTGGGTGCGACCCCTTTGCTCCCGGATCTTTGATCGAATTCGGAACTGCGATTCATGACTGATGTGGGGTAATCGCCCTCGTCGTCACGTGACGAACTGGGTTGTCGTTCCAGCGGCGATTAGGTGACGAAGCTACCGACGGGTATCGGTAGCACCCGATGAGTTGTCCGCGATGGGGGCGGCGTCGCACGCGTCGAACTTGCACCCGCGATGATTGCCGGACGCTATTGGTGACGATTGCTAATCGGTCGCTGGGGCGCGTGCACTGCTCTGCCCCTCGCGCGAGAGTGATTCAATGATGACGTTTCGCTATGAATCAGGCGGCGGTGCGTTTGCGCAGCAGCGTGACCACGGCCTCGGTGAGACGGATCGGATCGATCGGATGCGCGACCGCGGCTTCGGCACGCGACCAGGTCGCCAGCCAGGCGTCGTCCGGACGGCCGGTGAGCACGAGCACCGGCGGGCACTCCGCGATCTCGTCCTTGAGCTGTTTGGCGATGCCGAGCCCGCCCGCCGGCGACGATTCGCCGTCGAGGATGGCCAGGTCGATGCCGCCCTCGTCCATCCGCTCGATGACGACCGGGGCGGTGGCCACCTCGAGGTAATCCAGGTCGGGTAGCTCGGGGTGCGGGTGTCTGCCCAGCGCCAGTATCACCTGGCGCCGGGTATCGGCATCGTTGCTGTAGACCAGCACCCGCAGCGGGGTGGAACGAGTCGAGTCGGCCACGCTGGGATGGTACGTCCGCTGCGGTCCGCGCCGTGGCAGGTTCGCGCAGATCGATGTGCGCGTCGTCGCGAACGGATGCCTCGAAGGCACGGTGATCGCAAGCGCCCCATAGGAATTTGGCGGTACCATCCGGCGAATGCGGGGAGATCTCACCCCGGTCCTCGTCGACACCGACATCTGGACCGACGACATGGTTGGCCACGCCGGGATCCCGGTCATCGATGTACCTTTCGTGACGATCGGCAGCGGAATCGGGTCGTTCGCCGCCTTCGACACCCTCCGGATCTACGGCGTGCCCGCGCGTTCGATCGCGGTGCTCGGTCCGCAGGACGTGCCGTGGTCCGGATACGAATACCTGACCCGGGTGTCGCAGATTCCGCGCGGCGAGCGACTGCGCAGCGATTCCGGCAGCACCCCCGAGAACATTTGGGGCTTTCCGTCGTACGCGGTGCGCGAGGCGATTGCTGAAAAGTCGCTGACTCCGCTGTGGAACGTGCTCACCGAGCCGATCCTCACCAACTACTACACACCACGCGCCGGACAGGCGTTCACCGCGATGGAGCGCGAGTACCACCGCGTCGACTACGCGCGCTCGTTGTACAAGGGGCAGGTCCGGATGGTGCGCAGGCGCCACGGCGGCGGCTACTTCACGATTCTTACGCCGCCCGACGGTGCGACGCCAACCAAGCGGGTGGCCTTCCGCAGCACGTATGTGCATGTGGCCGTCGGCTATCCGGGACTGCGGTTGCTGCCCGATCTGCAGGCCTACCGCGAGCGCTTCCGCGACCCGACCCGGGTGGTGAACGCGTACGAACCGCACGAGCACATCTATCAGGCGCTCCAGCGAAGACCGGGGACGGTCATGATCCGCGGCGCGGGAATCGTGGCCAGCCGTGTGCTGCAGCGATTGATCGACGATCGGGACAACTATCGGCTCAACACCCAGATTCTGCATCTATTCCGCACCTACGTCGCCGGTCCGCACGGGCCGAGCGTGTTCATGCGCCGCAAGGGCGCCGACGGCTGGGCCTACCAAGGGTTCAACTGGCCGAAGGGCGCGTGGGGCGGGCAGTTGAAAGCGAAGCTGCGGCGGCTGGAGGGGGAGGAGCGCGCCGCGCTGTACAAGATGCTCGGCGGCACCAACACTCCGGTGCGCAAGAGCTGGCAGGAGCAGCTGAAGCGCGGCCGCGCGCAGGGCTGGTACCAGGTGATGGCGGGCAGCGCCCGCGATCTGCGTCCGGCCGAGGGCAAGCCCGGCGTGGTGACCACCATCGATCCGGATGCGCAGGCGCTGTTGCCTTTTCCGCCGCCGACGCAACCGTTCGACACCCACGCCGACTACATCATCGACTGCACCGGCCTGGAGGCCGACATCCGCGAACACCGGCTACTCGCCGACTTGCTCGACCACACCGGCGCCGGGCGCAACCCGGTCGGCCGACTGGACGTGGACCGGACGTTCGAGCTGATCGGCACCCGTAGCGGTACGGGGCGCATGTACGCCGCGGGCAGCGCGACACTCGGCGGCTACTACGCGGGCGTCGACTCGTTCCTCGGCCTGCAGTACGCCGCACTGGAAATGGCGGACGACCTCGCCGCGCGCGGCTTCTGCCGCCGCCTCGGCCCGCTGCGCTCGGCGCAGCAGTGGTGGCTGTGGGTCAACGACAAGAAGATCTGAGCGATGACTCCCACTCTGAACGGGCGAATCCAGACCCGTGTGTTCGTGCTCGGTGCGATCGGTCTGCTGGTGGCACTCGTCATCACGCCGCTGCTGCCGACGGGATCGCTCTCGCTCGGCCAGTCCTATCGGGTGACGCTGTCGGTGCTGCTCGCGGTGATCCTGGTCGGCGTGCTCTGGGAGCTGCTGTACCACTTCCTCCAGCAATTTCGATGGGAGAAGGACTGGCCGACGTTGTTCGGGCTGCTGACGATCGTGAACGAGGGGCTGCTGGTGTGGCTGCTCCTGCGCACCACCACGATCGTGCTGCCCGAGCACCTGCGGCCTTCGGCGGCGGCGTTCCTGATCCACTTCGTGGTCACCTGGATCGTGTTCTGGCTCTTCGTGAACGGGCCGATCCGGCTGTTCTTCCACCGCTGGCGGTACAACGGAGGCAGGTTCCTGTGAGCGGGGCGGTGCGCCGCCCCGGTTGGGGCGGGGCGCCGCGAAGGAGGGTGGCGGTGACGGATCCGCAGGCCGAGGTGTTGCCCGGCACGCATCTGGTGGCGTGCCGCGCCGGGGTGGTCATCGTGGTGGCGAACCGGGACGATGTGACGGCGACCGAGGACACGGCAGCGGGCGCCGCCCTGACCGCGCTGTGCGGACTGGTCGACGAGGCGGCGGCCAAGGAGAACAATCGCACCGGGCGCATGTTCGCACGCCTTGCCACCACCTGGCTGATGGGTCTCGACGACGAGGACGCCGTCGAGTTCGGCGTGCTCACCCCTGCTGCGACGGGCCTCGCGGTGTTCCTGCACGGCGGGGTGAGCGCGGTGTTGGCGGGTGCGGACCGCTCGGAGGTGCTGCGCGGCAGCGACGCCGGTTTCACCGTCGATCGGGTGGTGATCCCGGCGCCCGTGATCGGCGCGGGGCTGTTCGTGGACGAGGTGGAGCAGGAGAGCGAGCTACCGGGGATTCGCGGATTGTGCACGTTGGCGGACGGTGCCGTTCCGGGGTCGGGTGCGGTGCTCTGGTACGGGCAGCCGGTGCCGAAAGCGGCGATGGCGAAACGGGATAGGTCCTCGGGAGTCGGTCCTGGCCGGCGGTCGATCGGCGAGCGCTCGACGCCGGACAACGATGCCGCGCCGCCGACCGCGGAGATCGATCTCGAGGAGACGATGGCGCCGAGCGCGCCGGTCGACGACGAGCGCGCGGCAGTCGTGGAACCTCTGCGCGGTTCCGAACCGGTCGACGCGGCACGCGGCCGAGCGGCCGTCTCGGAACGAGGGGGCGCCTCCGAACCGGTCGACGGTGGGCGCAGGCGAGCCGCCACCGAGCCTCGCCGCGAAAACGTGCCGACTCCGGCTCCGGGCCCGGGGCGGGTGATCGTCAAGGGCTACAAGTGCGCTCGCCAACACCACAACGATCCGCGGGTGTCGTTCTGCGCGGTCTGCGGCATCCGCATGGATCAGCTCACCTGCGTCCTCACCGACGGCGAGCGCCCGACACTCGGCCTGCTGCTGCTCGACGACGGCACGTCCTACGTCCTCGACTCCGACTGCGTGCTGGGACGCGAACCCGACAACTCCGAGGCGGCGCGCCGCGGGTCCCGCCCGATCCGCGTGGACGACGCCTCCGGCGGCATGTCCCGCACCCATGCCGAGATCCGTTTGAAGGACTGGGATGTCACCGTCGTCGACAGCGGCTCGGCCAACGGCACCCACATCCGTCAACCGGGCCACCAGGACTGGACCCGCGCCCTCCCGGGCCACCCGGTGATCCTCCAGCCCGGCGCGCAGATCCTCCTCGGCGGCCGCACCGCCACTTTCGACTCCCAGCACGGGCAGGTGTGAGGGGCGAGGTGCGGCGACGACCCGGGGTCCCGGTGCAGCGCTGGATGCCTCGTATTCCTATCTGCGGCAGTTCACTCCGGCCGCGTTGTCGTCGGTTTCTGATCCATGGTTCGCTCTGGGAGCAGCGACCGAGGGGCGCGGAGTGGGATCAGCGCATGCTCACTGCGACCTCACCGCTGTAGGTCTCGCGTGTGTTGACGATCGGCGGCGGCAGCTGCCCAAGCGCTTCCCGTATGCCGCTCATTCCGTCGACGAACGCCTGCTGCGAGGTCCACAGCTGGGTTACGACGACCGTTTCCCGGTCCGGCGTCATCACGTCGAACGCGATGAAGCCGCTGCGTTCGCGCAGCGCTGATCCGGTGGTCTCCCCGCGCTGCACCTCCAGCGCCACGTTGGCCGGGTCCAGCTTGAAGATCGCCACTACCTGGTACGCCATTCGAATATTCCCTTCGTACAACCGATATGTTCGGTATACCGAACTATACGGTGATACTACAATCTTGTCCATGACCGAGATCCGCCTGCTGCCCGGCCTGCCGCTGACCCATACGCCAGCCGATCCAGCCGAGGAGGCTTGGCTGCTGATCGCCGAGGTGTCGGCGCTACGCACCGGCCGCTGGATGACGGAAGCGGCACAGGTGGGCTTGACCGCGGTTCAGGCCCGAGCGCTGGTCGCGCTGGATCCACAAGCCCCAGCCAAGATGGGCGTCCTCGGATCCGCGCTCTGCATCGACCGGGCATCGCTGACCGAGCTCGTGGATCAGCTCGAGGGCCGTGGCTATGTGGAGCGGAAGGCCTCGCCGCAGGACCGGCGAGTGAAGGTCCTCGCCGTCACACCGGCGGGCGTAAACGCCCGGGAACGCTTGATCAAAGCCCTCATCACGCCGGATTCCGCGCTCGACCGCTTGTCCGGCGAGCAACTCGGTGCCATAGTCACGGCACTTCGCCAGGTGCTGGCCTGACACCCACGATTCGAGGTAAACCTGAATCATCTCCGCACGCGGGAGGGCATCTGATCGATGCGGTCAGCCGGGGTGGAAGGCGTCCTCGCCGACCTCGGCGCGGTCCATGATGTGTGCGAGGAACAGGCGCGTGGTGGGGGTGGGGGTTCGGGTGGTGATGGCGTGCCAGGCGCGGTCGAGGGGTGTGCCGTCTACCTGCAGGACGCGCAGCGCCCCGGATTCGACGTAGTGTTCGACCGCGTCGTTGTGGATGAGGGTGACGCCCAATCCTTCTCGGGCCGCGGCGAGGACCGCGCCGTGCGAGCCGAGGGTGAGGGTGGGCGGGGTGATCTGGAGTTGGTCGAGCAGGGCGAGAGTGGCGTCGCGGGTGCCGGAGCCGCGGCCGCGCAGCAGCCAGGTGGAGCGCAGCGGGTCGCGGCAGCGGTCCGGCGCGCCGACGACGACGAGCTGGCTGGCGCGGCGGGCTCGGGTGACCAGGCCCGCGTCGCGCGGCGGACGGCCCGCGATGACGAGATCCGTTTCGTGGTGCTGCAATTCGACGAAGAGCACGTCGCGCGGATGGATGGACAGGCTCAGCTCGATGTCCGGATAGCGGTTGCGGAACTTGGCCAGCGGGCGCAGCAGCACCGATTCGCCCGCGGTCGCCACCACGCCGATGCGTAGGCGTCCGATCTCGGCCTGCCGCACGGCGGCATGGGCCTCTTTCATGAGTCCGAGGATGCTGCGGCAGTATTCGGCGTAGACGCGCCCCGCCTCGGTGAGCGCGATGCCGCGGCCCGCCTTCCTGACGAGCTTGGCGCCGAGCTGTTTCTCGATGTGGGCGACCGCGGCCGAGACCGCCGCCTCGGTGACGTGCAGCTGGGTCGCCGCGCGCCGGATGCTGCCCTGGCGGGCGACGACCAGGAATGTTTCCATCCGCGCCGCGCTCACCATACCCATCCACCGACGGTAGCAAACCCAATGAAAACGTTGAGTATTACCAGAAACATTCAAATTGTTTGTGGTCCGTGGCTCCGTCATCCTGAATTCTCAACGCGCACAACGCTCCAGGAGGAACGATGGCCGAAGAGATCGAACGGGATCGGTGGGATCCGGGCGTTCAGTCGTATGCGTCGATGGGATATTACGCACCGGACTACCAGCCGTCGGACACCGACGTGCTCGCCGTATTCCGGGTGACCCCGCAGCGCGGCGTGGATCCGATCGAGGCGGCGGCCGCGGTGGCGGGCGAATCCTCCACGGCCACTTGGACGGTGGTGTGGACCGACCGGCTCACGGCGCACTCGAAATATCAGGCCAAGTGCTACCGGATCGACGAGGTGCCGGGCAGGCCGGGCGAGTACTTCGCCTACATCGCGTACGACATCGATTTGTTCGAGGAGGGATCGATCACGAATCTGACCTCCTCGGTGATCGGCAATGTGTTCGGTTTCAAACCGCTGCTCGCGCTGCGCCTGGAGGACATGCGCATTCCGGTCGCGTACGTCAAGACCTTCCAGGGCCCGCCGCACGGCACGGTGATGGAGCGCGAATATCTCAACAAATACGGCAGGCCGCTGCTCGGCGCGACGGTGAAGCCGAAATTGGGACTCTCCGCGCGCAATTACGGCCGGGTGGTGTACGAGGCGTGCAAGGGCGGCCTGGATTTCACCAAGGACGACGAGAACATCAACTCCCAGCCGTTCATGCGCTGGCGCGACCGGTACCTGTTCGCCATGGAGGGCGTGAACCGCGCCGTGTGCGAGACCGGCGAGATCAAGGGCCACTACCTCAACGTCACCGCGGCCACCATGGAGCAGATGTACGAGCGCGCGGAGTTCGCCAAGGAACTCGGCAGTGTGGTCATCATGATGGACCTGACCGTCGGCTACACCGCCATGCAGTCCATGTCGCACTGGGCGCGGCGCAACGGTGTGCTACTGCACCTGCACCGCGCGGGCCACGCCACCTTCACCCGCCAGAAGACGCACGGCGTGAGCTTCCGCGTTCTGGCCAAGTGGTGCAGGCTGATCGGCGTCGATCATCTGCACGCCGGCACCGTGGTCGGGAAGCTGGAGGGTGATCCGGCGACCACCAAGGGGTTCTACGACACGTTGCGGGAGAACCACATTCGCACCGAGCCGCGCAACGGCATCTTCTTCGATCAGGAGTGGGCGAGCCTCCCCGGGGTGATGCCGGTGGCCTCCGGCGGCATTCACGCGGGCCAGATGCACCAGCTGCTCGACCTGTTCGGCGACGACGTGATCTTGCAGTTCGGCGGCGGCACCATAGGCCATCCGCTGGGCATCGCAGCGGGCGCCGAGGCCAACCGGGTGGCGCTGGAAGCGGTGGTGAAGGCGCGCAACGAGGGCCGCGATCTGCTGAAGGAAGGGCCGGACGTGCTGCGCAAGGCGGCCGAGATCTGCCGCCCGCTCGATGTCGCGCTGGCGACCTGGGGCGACGTCACGTTCGACTACACCTCCACCGACGCACCCGACGCGGTGCCGACGGCCAGCCACTGAAAGGCGTTCGCATGTATCTGCGTCACGGAACCTTCTCGTACCTGCCGGATTTCACCGACGCCGAGATCGCCGCGCAAGTGCGCTACGCCCTGCTCAACGGGTGGCCGGTGTCGATCGAGTACACCGACGACCCGCACCCGCGCAACGCGTACTGGGAGATGTGGGGTCTGCCGCTGTTCGATCTTGACGAGCCCGACGGTGTGCTGGCCGAGATCAACGCGTGCCGGGCCACTTTCCCACGGCACTACATTCGGGTGCTGGCCTATGACGCCCGCTACACCAGGCAGACCACGGCGCTGAGCTTCCTGGTGCAGCGTCCGCCGGACGAGCCGGGCTTCACCCTGACCCGCACCGAGGGCCCGGACCGCGTACAGACCTACGGCCTGCACGCCTACGCCACCGATCACCGCCGGGGACAGCGGTATGGCGGCTGATCGGAACGGCTCCGGTTTCCGCCTGCACCGGCCGGGTGTCGACGACCCCCGGCCGGTGCGTGCCGCGTCGGAGGCCGAATCCGAGGCGCCCGTTCTCGGCCCGGACGCGACGCTGGATCTGTCGACCGATATCGCGGGCAACGACGTCGAGGACACGCTGAGCAGGCTGGACGCCGAACTGGTCGGCCTGGCGAATGTGAAGCTGCGGGTGCGTGAGATCGCCGCGCTGCTGCTGATCGACCGGGCGCGGCAGCGGTTCGGTCTCAACGCCTCGCGGCCCACCATGCACATGAGCTTCACCGGCGGTCCAGGCACCGGGAAGACGACGGTGGCGCTGCGCATGGCGGAGATGCTGCACGCGCTCGGCTACATCCGAAAGCCCAAGGTGCACACCGTGACCCGCGACGATCTGGTGGGTCAGTTCATCGGGCACACCGCGCCCAAGACCAAAGAGGCGCTGGCCAAGGCCGCAGGCGGGGTGCTGTTCATCGACGAGGCCTACTACCTGTTCCGTCCGGAGAACGAGCGCGATTACGGGCAGGAGGTCATCGAGATCCTGCTGCAGGAGATGGAGAGCGAACGCGGCAGCCTGGTGGTGATCTTCGCGGGCTATCCGGATCGGATGGAGCGGTTCTTCTCCGCCAATCCCGGCCTCTCGTCCCGCGTGGCGCATCACCTCGAGTTCGTCGACTACACCCACGCCGAGCTCATGGCCATCGCCGAGCTGATGGTCGCACGAGAGAACTTCCGTTTCGATCCGGCTGCGGCCGCGGCGTTTTCGGAGTATCTGGAGCTGCGGATGACCCGTCCGCGCTTCTCCAACGCCCGCAGCGTCCGCAACGCGCTGGATCGGTGCAGGCTGCGCCAGGCCAAGCGCCTCGTGGAGTTGCGGCGGCCGCTGACGAGGACCGATCTGATCACGCTGACCGACCGAGACGTGTACGGCAGCAGCGTGTTCACCGACAGCGGTGTGCGCGACGGGGCAGCGGAGCGCCGCTCGTCGAACACCACCGAGCAGCCGGACGGGCCGACCGCGAGGGCCCCCGCATGACCGGATGAGATGCTATGCCAGAAGGACTGAAGACCCTCACCCGCTACACGATCGAAGAGGAACACCGGCATCCCGGCTCGTCCGGTGAGTTCTCCGCCCTGGTGAACGTCGTCGCGACCGCGACGAAGATCATCGCCAATCAGGTCACCCGTGGCGCGATCGTCGGTTCGCTCGGCGCCTCCGAACCGGACAACCTCCCGCCGACCGTGCACCGCAAGCTGGACGCCATCACCAACGACATCATGGTGGCGGAAACCCAATGGACGGGCCATCTCTCGGCGCTGCTGTCCGAGCAGATGCCGGAGATCCATCCCGTGCCCGACACACACCGGCGCGGGAAGTACCTGCTGGCGTTCGACCCGCTGGACGGTTCCAGCAATATCGACGTGAACCTGCCCGTCGGCACGATTTTCAGCGTGCTGCGGGCGCCGGAGCGGGTGTGGGGGCGGCCCGGCCGCGAGCCGACGGCGGCGGACTTCCTCCGGGCGGGCGCCGAGCAGGTGTGCGCGGGCTTCACGCTCTACGGTCCGGCCACCATGCTGGTGCTGACCACTGGCCGCGGGGTGGACGGGTTCACGCTGGACCGCGAGATCGGCGCGTTCGTGCTGACCCACCCGCGCATGCGGATTCCCGAGGACACTTCGGGTTTCGCCATCAACGCCGCGAACGAGCGGTTCTGGGAACGACCGGTGCGCCGGTACGTGCACGAGTGCCTGGACGGCGTGGACGGCCCGCGCGGGCGGGATTTCAACATGCGCTGGGTGGCCTCGCTGGTGGCCGACACGTTCCACATCCTCACCCGCGGCGGGGTGTACCTGTACCCGCACGACACCCGTCCGCCCGCGCGGCCGGGGCGGGTGGCGCTGCTGTACGGAGCCAGTCCGATCGCGTTCATCGTCGAGCAGGCAGGCGGTGCGGCGACCACCGGGAACGAACGGGTGCTTCAGGTGGCGCCCCACGACGTGCACCAGCGGGTGCCGTTGATCTTCGGCTCCCGCAACGAGGTCGAGCGCATCGAGCGCTATCACCGGGAGCCCGACGAAGGACCCAGCTTCGACAGCTCCCTGTTCGGCAACCGGTCGCTGTTCCGTCCGGCCGGTCGCTGATCGGCGGGCCGAAACCCGTTGTCCGGCAAATCAGGAGGTGCCATGTCGGTCAAACATCCCGTGGTCGCGATCACCGGTTCGTCCGGTGCGGGCACGACCAGCGTCACCCGAACCTTTCAGGAGATCTTCCGCCGCGAGGGGATCAATGCGGCGATCGTGGAGGGCGATTCCTTCCATCGCTTCGACCGCAACGAGATGAAGCTCGCCATGGCCGAGGCCGAACAGAACCAGAACGTGCAGTTCTCGCATTTCGGCGAGGAAGCGAATCTGCTGAAGGAACTCGAGACGCTGTTCCGCGACTACGGCGAGACCGGCGTCGGCACGGTACGCCGCTACCTGCACGACGAGGCCGAGGCCAAGCCGTACGGGCAGCCGCCTGGCACTTTCACACCGTGGGAGGAGCTCACGCCCGGCAGCGATCTGCTGTTCTACGAGGGCCTGCACGGTGCGGCCGTCACCTCGACGGTGGATGTCGCGCAGTACACCGACCTGCTCGTCGGGGTGGTGCCGATCATCAATCTCGAGTGGATCCAGAAGGTCATCCGCGACAAGACGCATCGCGGATACTCCAGCGAGGCCGTGATCGACACCATTCTGCGCCGCATGCCGGACTACGTGACCTACATCTGCCCGCAGTTCTCCCGCACCTACGTCAACTTCCAACGCGTGCCCACCGTGGACACCTCGAATCCGTTCACCGCCCGTACGATTCCGACCGCCGACGAGAGCTTCGTGGTGATCCGTTTCGCGGATCCGAAGGTCATCGACTTCCCCTACCTGCTGTCGATGCTGCACGACTCTTTCATGTCGCGGCCGAACTGCATCGTGGTGCCCGGCGGGAAGATGGAATTGGCGATGCAGCTCATCTTCACGCCGCTGATCCTGCGGCTGATGGACAAGCGGCCCAAGCGAAGCCGGTGAGTCAGTCGGGCAGCAGCGGAACCGACAGGCCCTCGCCGCGATTGATCAGCGCCGCGCGGGTGACGGCCGCCGAGCCGAAGCGGCGGCGCAGGTCGTCGAGGGTGGCGTCGAGGGTGTTGGTGGCGCGGGGTTCCAGCGGAAGGGTGAGCTGGACCGCGTCCGCGTCGTCGAGGTTGGTGAGGGCCAGGCCGATGAGGGTGAGGCCGCGCTGCTGGATCATGGGCATGGCGTCGGCGAGCAGCAGGCGCGCGGCGCGCAGCAGGGTGTCGGTGTGGTCGGTGGCCTCGGCCAGCGTGCGGGACCGGGTGGCGCGGGTGAAGTCGTCGAAACGCATGCGCAGCACCACCGTTCGGCAGACCCGGTCGGCGGCGCGCAGCCTGCGGCCGAGGCGGTCGGTGAGGCCGTGCAGATAGGCCTCGATCTCGTCGGCGGGGCGGGCACGGCGGCCGAGGGCGCGCTGCGCGCCGATGGAGCGACGGCGGCGGCCGGTCTCGACGCGACGCGGGTCCCTGGCGATCGAGAGCGCGAACAGGTGCCGGGCGGCGGCCGGGCCGAGGAATCCGCGCAGCGCGCCCTCGCCGAGGTCGGCCAGCTGGCCGATCCGGGTGATGCCGTGCTCGTGCAGCGTGCGGGCGGTGACATCGCCTACGCCCCAGAGTCTTTCGACCGGAAGCGGATGCAGGAAGTCGAGTTCGGCCTCGGGCGGCACCAGGCGCAGGCCGTCGGGCTTGGCCACCGCGCTGGCGACCTTGGCGAGGAACTTGGTCCGCGCGATCCCGACCGAAATGGGCAGGCCCACCTCGTCGCGCACCCGCGCGCGCAGCCGCTGGGCGATGTCCAGCGGCTGGCCCGCGATGCGCCGCAACCCGCCGACGTCGAGGAACGCCTCGTCGATCGAGATGCCTTCGACCACGGGCGTGGTGTCGCGGAAGACCTCGAACACCGCCTTGCTCGCCTCGGAATAGGCGCTCATGCGCGGCGGCACCACGATCGCGTGCGGGCACAGCCGCCGCGCCTGCGCGCCGTTCATCGGTGTGCGCACCCCGAACGCCTTGGCTTCGTAGGACGCCGCGAGGACGACCCCGCCGCCCACGATCACCGGCTTGCCGCGCAGCCGGGGATCATCGCGCTGTTCGACGGAGGCGTAGAAGGAATCCAGGTCCGCGTGCAGGATCGATGCCTCGGCCCGCGCCTCGATCCGCGGCCGTCCGCGGCCGCGAGACGGCGCGGCATCGGGGGAGACGCGGAGACCGGACACGAACATATGTTCGCATACTGGCCGTCCAGTGCATCAGACCTTCCGGCAGGGTTGCCCGGTTGCAGCTAGGTCTTGGCAGCGCATGGTCAGGCGGCTCTCCGGCGGACGGTGCGCTCGAGGATCCCGAGCGTGGCCTTGAGGGCGGACTCGGGGACCACCGGGAAGGTGAAGCGCCCCTTCCATTCTTCGTCGACCTCCGACCAGTCGTAATACGACGTGACGAGGGTGCCGCCCTCGGTCCGCGCCAGCCGGTAGCCGTAGACATGGCGGACGTGAGGGCGGATTCGGGCTTCGATGGTCCAGGCGATCTCCTCGTCCGGGGTGAACTCGGTGATGACGACCTCGACGTCGTACTTGCCGAGGGGGACGTCCCCGAGGGCTTCCCGGTCCATGTGAACCAGGAACCGGTCGCCGCGCTGCCTGACCCGTTCCCCTTCGGCGTCGATGAGCATTCCCGACGCGTCGATGTCCACGTGGCCCTTCGGGTCGGTCAGGACAGCGAAGATGGCTTCGGCGGGGGCGGGGATGAGCCGGGAAACCTCGATCCGTTCGGTGGCTTCACGCACGGGCGGCGTTGCCGCCGTGGCGGTCAGGACCGCGCGACCGAGGATGTGTGAAGCCATAGTGAAGCCGAGAACGGCCGGGGTGGCGTCGGCCGGGACGCCGAGGGACGTGACGTCGAGGGCGTGCACCACGACGAAGTAGCGGTGCGGTCCGTGCCCGGCGGGAGGGGCGGCGCCGAGGAACCGGGCCACGCGGGCGTCGTTGGGCAGCTGGAAGGCGCCCTCGGGCAGGCCCGAGCCGGTGTCGTCCCCGGCGCCCTCGGCCAGCTCGGTGACGGTGGCGGGAATGTCGGCGACCGCCCAGTGCCAGAACCCGGACCCGGTGGGGGCATCGGGGTCGTAGACGGTGACGGCGTAGCTCTTGGTGCCTTCCGGGGCCCCACTCCAGGACAGCTGCGGGGAAATGTCCTTCCCGCCGGGGATTTCGGAGGAGAACTGCTCCGGCGACCAGGCGGCGCCGTCGGTGACGGTAGCGCTGGTGACGGTGAAGGAGGCCGCCTCGGGGAGGCGAGCGAAGGGGTTGTTGGCGCTCATCGCGTCGTTCCTTTCGGGCCGTGCTGTGGGTGGCGGTGATTCGGCCGACGCCGGCACCGCAAGATCGACCATAGCAAAGATAATCGATTATCTGCCGAATCGTCTATGCTGGCTGCATGACCCGGACGGCCCAGACCTCGACCTCGGGGAAACAGATGCTCACCGAGCAGATCTATGCCCACCTGCGGGACGCGATCATGCGCGGGGACTACGCCCCCGGTGACGCCCTCAAACCGCAGGACCTCGCCAAGGATCAGGGAGTGAGCCTGGCCGTCGTGCGCGAAGCCCTCGTGCGGGTGGTCGGCGAGGGCCTCGCCGACCGGTTGCCCAACCGTGGCTTCGCCGTCCCGGCGTTCTCCGACCGCCGCTGGCAGGAGGTCGCAGAGGCCCGCCGGACCATCGAACCGATCCTGCTGCGCATGTCGATCGAGCGCGGCGACGTCGAATGGGAGGCCCGGGTACGGGCCGCCCACCACCGCTTGGCCCGCACTCCGGCGTTCGTGCCGGAGGAGGGCGAGTACTACAGCGACGCATGGTCGGAAGCCCACCGGGTCTTCCACCGCACCCTGCTGGAGGGCTGCGGCAATCCCGTCCTGCTGGAGACCTTCGACCGGATGTGGACCGCGAGCGAGCTGGCTCGCCGATGGTCGACACACCGCAACCCCGACCGAGATGGCACCGAGGAACACCGCAGGCTGGAGGAAGCGGCGCTGGCCCGCGACGCCGACGCCGCGGCCGAGGCGCTGACGCGGCACCTCACTCTGACCGCCGCCGCCCTGATCGGCGATACCCACCCCGATCCCGCGAAGGAATCGTGATCCTCGCCAACCTGGCAGAGATCTACGGTTCGCCTACGTAGTCAGGGCCGATGCTCGGTACCCTGAGCCGACAGTAGATCGGACGACGATGAGGGAGTCGGTACGGTGCGCGGATTCGGAGACCTGGAGGCGGTGATCATGGACCGCATCTGGGACAGAGACGCGGAATCCACGACGGTACGGGAGATTTTCGAGGAACTCTCCGCCGAGCGTGGCATCGCGTACACCACGGTGATGTCCACCATGGACAACTTGCACCGCAAAGGGTGGCTGGCGCGGGAACGGGCGGGCAAGGCCTACCGGTACTGGCCGACGCTCACCCGCGAGGAGCACAGCGCCCGGCTGATGCTGGAGGCCCTCGGCTCCGGAGGGCGCTCGGATCTGGTGCTCAGTCACTTCGTGGATCGGATCAGCGCCGAGGAATCCGCTGGGCTGCGAGCAGCGTTGCGCAGGCTGACCACGCGACGAACGCCCGAGGCCCCGTGAACGTCGCGCTGTGCCTGATGGCCTACGGCAGCACCGTCGCGGTCTTCGGACCGCCGGTGCTGCACCGGCTCACCCGCCGCGGCGTCGCGCCGCGGCTGGGGGTGCTGGCCTGGCTGGTCGCCATCGCCGGGGCGCTGGGCGCCTGGGTGCTCGCGGCGGGCCTGTTGGTCGTCGAGTTCGCCACCTATTGGCGGCACCCGAGCGAGGCACTGCGCGCGTGCTATTCGGTGCTGTCCTTCCCCGTGCACATCCACGGGGGCTGGGGGGCTCAGCTCGTCACCTATTCGCTGGCGGCGCTGCTCGCCTCCGGCGTCGCGGCGATGTCGCTGCAGGCCGCGCGGGTCGCACTGCGTCTGCGCAGGCGCACCATGGCGCACGGGCGAGCCGTGCGGATGGTCGGGCGGGAGCTGCCCGACGTCGGCGCGGTGGTGCTGGATTCACCGGAGCCGCAAGCCTATTGCGTCGCGGGGCGGCCCGACACCATCGTCGTCACCAGCGCCGCGCTGGACGCGCTGACCCGCGAACAGCTGGCCGCCGTCCTCGCGCACGAACACGCTCATCTGCGCGGCAGGCACGCCGCGCTCACCGCCGTCTTGCGCGCGGTGGCGACCACGCTGCCCGGTCTGCGGCTGCTCACCGCGGGCAGCGTGGAGATCGGCAGGCTGCTGGAGATGTGCGCCGACGACCGCGCGGCCCGGGTCCACGGCCGCGAACCACTGCTCGGCGGGCTGCTCGCCCTCGTCGGCGCGGGCGCCCGGGTGCCCGTCGGCGCGCTCGGCGCGGCGGGCACCGCGGTTCTGGCCCGCGCCGAACGGCTGGTCGACCCGGTGACGGGAATGCACCGCGCCACCAACCGGACCGCGTTGCTCGGCGTGATCGCGGCCACCGTGATCGGCCTGTTCGAGATCGCCGTCGGCATTCTGTTCTGCAGCACCATGATCAACTGACCCGCCCCGGTTGTCGGACCGCCCGGGTAGCGTGCCGGAGCACGATCATCGGCTGACACAGGAGGATTCGGTGCGCGTCACCTGGGATCAGGTCTTCGCCTGGCGGCTCGCCCGCCAATTCGTCACGCGACCCGCCGCGTCGAGCGTGCCGGAGCTCGTCGGCCGCCTCTGCGGTGTGCAAGCCCAGGTCACCTCCGCGGCGGAAACCGCGGTCGCGCTGCGCAGTACCGCGCCCGAGGACGGGGCGGTCGTGCGCGAACTCTCGAACGGCACATTGATCAAGACCTGGGCCATGCGCGGCACCCTGCACGCCATGACCCCCGCGGGCGCCGCCGCCGTGCTCCCGCTCATCGCTTCCGCCCGAACCTGGGAAAAGCCTTCGTGGCAGCGCACTTTCGGCGCCACACCCGCGGAGGTCGCCGCACTCACCCAGGCGGTGGGCGGAATCCTCGCCGCCGCCGAACTCACCCGCGAGGAATTGGTGGAGGCGCTGCTCTCCGACAAGGCATTCCACAAACTGGGCGAGGAACTGCGCTCGGGCTGGGGCGCGCTGCTCAAGCCGCTCGCCTGGCAGGGCGCCATCTGCCACGGACCGGCGCGCGGCAACAAGGTGACCTTCACCAGCCCGGCGCGACTGATCCCGGACTGGCGGGCGCTACCCGAACCCGATGCCGCCGCGCCCGCCGCCATCACCGCCTACCTCGGTGCGTACGGTCCCGCGACACCGGAAACCTTCGACGCTTGGCTCAGCCGAAACAGCCTGCGCAAGAACACCGTACGCGGCTGGTTCGCGGAGCTGGGCGACGCGCTCACGCCGGTCGAGGTCGAGGGCCGCACCGGTTACGTGCTCACCGAACACGCCGACGAACTCGCCGCCACCGAGCCGACCGCCTCGGTACACCTGCTCGGCCCGTTCGACCAGTACGTGCTCGGACCGGGCACCGGCGACACCGAACTGCTGCCGAAAGTGCACCGCGCGTCGGTCAGCCGAACCGCAGGCTGGATCGCCCCGATCGTCGTGGTGGACGGGCGGATCGCGGGTACCTGGGAACTCGAGGGCGCCGAAGTAGTCGTGAGCATGTTCGACGGCGCCGCGCTCCCGAAGAAACTCGACGCCGCCGCGGCCCGCGTCGCCCGCGCCGCCGGACTGGATTCGGTGAGCGTCCGCACGGCCTAGAGACCGGCCATTTTCGCGCAGGAGCGCTCCCTCAGGAATGTGTCTCCACCCCCAACGAAATCGCCCCGCGCCTCCTCGGGCCGGTCTGACCAATCGTCGGCGTCGGCGAATGAAAGTTCGGTGATCGATATTCAGGGTGTCCGGCGGGGACGCTTCTGGGTATGCATCCAGACCACGCATCGCAACCGAGTGGTCCACTACTCATGACAGTGCCGCCCAGGTAGCCCACTCTGAAACCGAGGCCGATGACCTTCCCCGACCCCACGGCCATCGTGTTTCACACGGTCGCGATCGGCTGCCGAAGCGCACTGCCGTCGGTGAGGGCCGTGGATGCTTGCGCCAGGAGGACAGGCACATGTCGAAGTCCGCCCACAATGCCGAGAACGCCAGCAAGCGGCGTTCGGTCCTCGATGGGAAGAAGGGCTCGGTTCGGGTCACCGCGATAGTGGCGGCTCTGTCTGGAGTAGTGGCGCTGGTCGGCGGAGCGCTTGGCCTTTGGGACGATATTGCCGACCGTATGCGTGCGGACCGGCCGCAGATCACCGCCACTCCGAATCCCCTGCGCGCCTGGCACGAGGATTTCGCGACATGCCCCGAGCCCTCTACATCGGTGTGGTTCGACGAGCCTTTGGTCCTGCGCGACTATTCGCGCCCCATTGTCTCCGCACTTGGCGCTGAGCTCCGGGGTGAAGTCGCTCGCGCAGGTGACAAGGGAGGGCCTCGCAAAGATGGACGCACTTTCTCCGAAATCAGTTGGACAACATTCAGGGTCCACGAAGGCGTTTACGACGTCCCCGAGTCCGACTTCGACCTAAAGACGTTCGAGGACGCGGGCGCGATCCAGGTTGGACCTCGCTATATCGACCTCGACTTCTTCAACCCGACGGATGATGTTTTGAGGATCGTCGACGTTGGCCTCGAGGTCGAGCGGCTGCCGGTCCCGACCGGAACCCTCTACGTGCCGGCACCGTACGGAGGAGGCGACAGGGTTCGCGTGATGACGTTCGACCTGCGTGACGAAAACCCGCAAGCGCTGGCCTTTGCCGAAGGGTGCACACGCAAGCCGTTCTTCGCCACCTATTCCCTCGAGGTCGAGCCAGGGAAGGGGATGATCCTTGGGCTCCGAGTCGAGCCTGCCGACTGCTTGTGCCGGTTCCGCTTCCGGATCGACTACGTCGATGACCGAGGCAGGAGAAGCGCGATCACCGTGCCGGATCGGAACCAGCCACCGCTTCTCGCCGTCGGCATCACGAAGCGTGAGCGGTTCGGCATGTACTACCAGTCCAATACCGAGCCGGGCGGTCCTGGATACACCAAGTACGACTGTCGACAGGATCCTGAAAGTTGTACGCGCCCTATGGGTTACGGCCGCTGATTGCTGAGAACTGCGACGCGGAGGCAGTGCGGATTCCGCAGGTTTCGACCACGCTCCCCGGCGGTGTTGCGAGTTTTCGACAGTCGGCGTCGAGGTCCGGCGTCGACTACCCGAGCTTCGCGACGAAGACCTCCAGCCCGTCCAGAATTCGTTGCAGTCCGAAGTCGAAGTGGTCGAAGGATGGGTCGAAAGCCGCTTCGGAGAGTGACGCCATGATCGGGTAGCGGCCGGTGGACAGGGCCTTCCCGAGTACCGGTGACTGGACTTCCCAGAACTCGGCATCGGTCATGCCTGTGGTGCGTTCGGCTTCCTGCTCGGACAGTTGGGTGCGGGCGACGCCGGAGACGTAGCCGGAGATCATGACGAGAACCGAGATCATCTCGGGATCCGCGAGGCCCATCGGCTTGATCCCTGTGAGTAGATGTTCCATGCCCGCCAGCGCGCCCGGGCCCAGGACGGGTCGAGTCTGGTTGACCTGGAGCAGCCAGGGATGGCGCCGATACATCTCGAGCGATTCGTACGCGAACTCGCGCAGCGTCGCGCGCCAGCCTTCGGACGGGGGCTCGCCCTCGGGGGGTTGCTGCACGCGATCGAGCATGAGGTCGAGCAGTTCGGCCTTGCCGGGCAGGTACCGGTACAGCGACATCGTGCCGGTGCCCAATTCGGTCGCGACCCGCCGCATGGTGACGGCCGCCAAGCCTTCGGCGTCGGCCACTCGCACCGCGGCTTCGACGATCCGGTCCAGTGTCAGCGTGGGTTTGGGCCCGCGGCTGGGGCGGTGACCGGTGTCCCAGAGCAGATCGAGTGTGCGCGCGAGGTCGCCGCTGCCGCTGGTCTCCGTCGTCGTCATGGATTCAGATTAATAGCTTGGCGGAAAACTGGGTACGTTGTACTCTAAATCGGGTACAACGTACCCAGTTAGGGTCCGACAGGGAGGATGCAGTGAACGACTACGCGGTGCGGGCCGAGGGCTTGCGCAAGAGATACGGGGACAAGAACGCGCTCGACGGCTTCGACCTCACCGTGCGACGCGGCACGGTGCACGGGCTGCTCGGCCCGAACGGGGCGGGCAAGACGACGGCCGTGCGCATCCTGTCGACTCTCATCCGGCTCGACAGCGGGCACGCGACGGTGGCCGGACTCGACGTGGCGCGGCAGGCCAGGGAGGTCAGGGCGCGCATCGGGCTGACGGGCCAGTATGCGGCCGTCGACGAGGTGCTCACCGGGCGGCAGAACCTCGAAATGTTCGGCAGGCTGTTCCATTTGGGCGGACGCCGGGCCAAGCAGCGGGCGAACGAGCTGCTGGAACGCTTCGATCTGGTCGAGGCCGCCGACCGCGGCGTCGGAAAGTACAGCGGCGGCATGCGGCGGCGCCTGGATCTGGCCGCCTCGATGATCCTCGCCCCGGACGTGCTGTTCCTGGACGAGCCGACCACGGGACTGGATCCGCGCAGCCGCGGCGAGGTGTGGGAATCGGTGCGCGCGTTGGTCGCCGACGGCACCACCGTGCTGCTCACCACGCAGTACCTCGAGGAGGCGGATCGGCTCGCCGCCCGCATCACCGTCATCGATCAGGGGCGTGCGATCGCCGACGACACCCCGGACGGCCTGAAGAACACGGTGGGCGGCGACCTGATCGAGGTGGTCGCCGCGGAGACGGCCGATCTGCCGCTGGTGGCCAAGGTGGTCGCCCGGGTCTGCACGGGCGAGCCGGACTCCGACGACGCCGAGCGGCGCGTGTACGGGCCGGTGACCGACCGCGTCGCCGCGCTCACCGAGGTGGCCCGCACCCTCCAGGACGAGGGCATCGCGGTGGAGGACATCGGGTTGCGCCGCCCGAGCCTCGACGACGTGTTCCTGCAGCTGACCGGACACCGGACGATCGCCGAGGAGGCCGCCTGATGAGTAACACCGATCTCGTGCAGACCCGGTCCCGGGCGTACTGGGCGGTCGCCGACTGCTGGAATGTGGTGCGGCGCGGGCTGACTCACTACCAGCGGCAGCCGGTGAACATCGCATGGCAGCTCGGCTTCCCGATCCTGTCGGTGCTGCTGTACGGCTACGTGTTCGGCAGCGCCATGACGGTGCCCGGTGGTGGCGACTACCGGGACTTCCTGATGCCGGGCATGTTCGCGATGACAATGGCGTTCGGCTTCGTCAACACCGCGACGCTCGTCGTCTACGACGCCACCAAGGGCGTCATCGACCGATTCCGTTCCATGCCGATGGCGCCCTCGGCGGTGGTGTCCGGGCGCGGCGTGACCGATCTGATCGTGGCGTGCGCCGAGCTGACCATCCTGATGATCACCGCGTATGCGATCGGCTGGCGGCCGGACGGCGGGATCCTCGGCGCGGCAGCATCTTTCGTGCTGCTGCTGTGGTTGCGGTTCGCGCTGATCTGGGTCGGTGTCTGGCTGGGGCTGCTGGTGCCGAACCCGGAGGCGGCGGGCGGGCTGTTCGCCGTCGCGTTCCCGCTGACGATGATCTCCAGCATCTTCGTCGCCCCGCAGCTCATGCCGAACTGGTTGGGGCATATCGCGGCGTGGAACCCCATTTCCTCGACCGTGGCCGCCACCCGTGAGCTGTTCGGAACTCCGGTGGGCAGCGGGGACTCGTGGATCGAGCAGCACGCCGTGTTGATGGCGGTGGTGTGGCCGCTGGTGCTGACAGCGATCTTCCTGCCCCTCGCGGTGCATCGTTTCCAGCGGTTGAGCCGCTGAAAACCGGTCGCTGCCCGGCATTGTCGAGCGATGCCGGGCAGCGACCGTCGCTACGTTCGTGCCGGTGACGGCTCGGACGTTTCCGGCGTGGCCTGCGCGGCGGGGCGCGGCATCCGCGCGCCGAGCCCGACGATGCCCGCGGCGAGCGCGACGATCGCAACGACATACCACCCGCTACGGAAGGCGTCCAAGGTGGCGAGCGGATCGGAGGGGGAGCCGAGCACCACGACCAGCACCGCGACGCCGACGGCCAAACCGATCTGCCGCGCCATGCTCAGCACCGCCGACCCCGTGGCGAATCGTTGGGGCGGTATACCGCTGGTGCCCGCGGCGAACGCGGTCGGCAGCGTCAGGCCGACGCCCAAGCCGCTGGCGACCATGCCGGGAAGCAGACCCGCGGGGTAGTCCGGCGTGAGTTCGATAGCCCGCGCCCACCACACCATGCCCGCGGCGAACGCGACTCCGCCCGCGGCGATCACGGGTCCCGGGCCGACGCGCCCGATCAGCTTGCCCGCCAAGACGGCCACGATCGGCACGACCAGCGGTCCCGGCGCGATGGCGAGCCCGGTACGCAGGGCCGACCACTCCCAGACGGTCTGCGCCCACAGCACCACCGAGAGCAGCATGCCCGCGAAGGCCACCTGGAAAAGCACCGAATTCGCCGCCATCAGAGCGAAATTCGGGGCACGCAGCAAGCCGGGGTCGATGACCGGACTGTGGTGGCGCGCCGAGGAGATCGCGAACGCGATGCCGAAGACCACCGCGGCCCCGAAAGCGCCGAGTGTCGCCGGCGCCGACCATCCCCAGTCCTCGCCCTTCACCAGGCCGAGAACGAGCGAGGCGATCGCACCGACCAGCGCAACCGCGCCGAACAGATCCGGCAGCGCCCCGCCGTCGCCGCGCGGGTCGGGCAGCCTGCGCAGACCGATGACGAGGGCGGCCAGGCCGATCGGCACGTTCACGAGAAATACCCAGCGCCAATCGATCTCGACGAGCAGACCGCCGAGGACCGGACCGAGTGCAGCGCCGAGACCGCCGAATGCCACCCACAGCCGCACCGCCGTGGCCCGCCGTTCGGGCGGCGTCGCGGCCAGGACGAGGCCGAGCGAGGACGGTGTGAGCATGGCCCCGCCGACCGCCTGAAGCACCCGGAACGCCACCAGCGCGGCCACATTCCACGCCGCCGCGCACAGTGCCGAGCCGAGCACGAACACCGCAAGCCCGAGCAGGAAGGTGGTCCGATTGCTTCCGCGGTCGCCGAGGCGGCCCGCGGGCACCAAGAGTGCCGCGAACACGATGGCGTAGGCGTTCAGTACCCAGGAAAGGCCCGCGAGATCGGCATTGCCGAAATCCCGTGCCATGTCCGGCAGCGCCACGTTGACGATGAACAGGTCCAGGCTGGACAGCAAGACGCCGACCGACACGATCGCGAGCACGAGCCGCGAATCCGCCGCGGGCCGATCCGTCACGGGGGCAACAGTATTCACCAGTGTCTCCCGTTCAGCCGAGCACTCGGCGGGTCTGGCGGGCCGAGACGAGCAGCCGCCCCGGCTCGTCCCAGATATCGATGTCGTCCACCGACCATCCGCCGCCGGTGCCGGTGTTGGCGGCCCGCACCAGTACCGGTTGCGAAGCGGGTGCGGTGAAGTCGGTGTGCACGTGCATCGAGAACGCGACGGTCGGGACGGCGATCGGAGCGGAGAGGGTGGGAAAGATGCCGGGCGGCAGCGCGTCGGCCAGGATCGCGAGCGCGGCCGCGTCGGTGGCCATCGGCGGGTCGAGTGCGATCCACGCGCACATCCACGCTTCGGCGGCCGCGGTCAACGGCAACGGACCCGCGGCCGGGCGAATATCGAAATGTGCTCCGACGGGGACGATTTCGGGCGGCAGGCGGAATGCGGCACAGGAATCGGCCGCGGCCACCTCAGGGGCGGGACGATCGGTGCGGTCCGGCACCGAGCTCGGTGCGGTCCGGCCGAGCGTGATCGACGCGGCCGCGACCGGGCCCGATTCCTGTCGCGCGACCACGTCGACGACCGCGGTGCTGCGCCCGATCGGCTGCGGTGTGGCCGAGAAGGTGAACGCGCCATCGACGGGACGGCCGAGGAAGCGCATATCCACGGCGCGCACCGGCAGTTCGTCGCCTGTCGCGCGCCGTGCCACCTCGACGAGCAGCGCGGCGAGTGCGCCGCCGTGCGGACCGGTCCAGCCGCGCCACGTTCGGTCCACCCGAGCCTGCCAGGTGTCGGGGCCGGTTGCGTCGAGCGCGAACTCGTCGGCCACCGACCGGTTAGTGAGTTGCTTCATGAAACGCACCATAGGGCAGTGAGTTCTTTCAAGCAACCGACTAGGCTGACATGCATGCGCAGGACGAGCTTCGAGGACATGAACTGCTCGCT
Source organism: Nocardia lijiangensis NBRC 108240 (assembly GCF_001613045.1). Classification (GTDB taxonomy): domain Bacteria; phylum Actinomycetota; class Actinomycetes; order Mycobacteriales; family Mycobacteriaceae; genus Nocardia; species Nocardia lijiangensis. Next base: position 30,389 of record NZ_BDBP01000024.1, read on the forward strand.
GGCCCAATGCCTGGAGGTGGTCGGGGAGTGGTGGACGCTGCTGATCGTGCGCGACGCACTGTTCGGCGTGACCCGCTTCGACGACTTTCGCGCCCGGCTCGGCATCGCCCGCAATGTGCTGACCCAGCGCTTGGAGCATCTGGTGGCCAACGGCATCCTGGAAAAGGTTCCGTACCAGGAGAATCCGCCGCGACACGACTATCGGCTCACGACGAAGGGGCGATCGCTGTGGTTGGTCGTCACCGCGATGCGGCAGTGGGGCGACGAGTGGGCCGCCCCGGACGGCCCGCCGCTGGAATCGGTGCACACCACCTGCGGCCACCGGACGACGATCGAACCGGTGTGCTCGGAGTGTGGCGAGCACGTCCAGGGGCGTGAACTACGACCGGTGTACGGCCCCGGCGCCCGCGACAAGACGCTGATCCCGGCCGCGCTGGCGGCGGACGCGGCCCGCAGCGTGCCGAAGCGATAGGCTGCGCGCGTGACGGACGCGCAGGTGGAGACGGTCATCGATACGGTCGCGTGGGTGCGCATCGAGGATGGTCGCATCCTGTGTGCGCGCCCCTGCGGCAAGGACATCTTCTACATCCCCGGCGGCAAAAGGGAAGGCGCGGAGACGGATCTGCAAACGCTGCTGCGCGAGATCGAGGAAGAGCTCACCGTCGAGCTGGTGCCTGAGACCGTCCGCCATGTCGGCACCTACGAGGCCGCGGTGCACGGACCGGTCAGCGACGTGACGGTGCGCATGAGCTGCTATACCGCCGACTATCGCGGCACGCTCACCATCAGTAGCGAGATCGAGGAAATGGCCTGGTTCGGCTACGCCGACCGGCCGCTGGTGCCGCCGGTCGACCAGTTGCTCTTCGATGATCTCGCCGCGGCGGGACTGCTGCGCTGACGCGTGCCCTCTCTCACATTCCCGCTATCTATACGCCGCCGTATATCAGGTCTAACCTGCTCGTATACGGCACCGTATAGTGCGGGCCGATGGGAGTGGAGGAGGCCGCACAGTGCAGGAACTATCGCGGGCCGACCAGGTCGTCCATCATGAGTCGACCGCGGCCGACGCCGAGCAGGTCTACCAGCAGCACGAGATTCCCGACGCGATCCGCGCGCTCAGCACCCTCGCCGACCCCGATTACATCGATGTCTTCACGCTCGTCGCGAGTGACGCCGCGAACTGGACGCCGGAGCAGTGGGCGCGCGCGGCGTTCGAAGACGTCGCTGGTCGGCAGGGGCAGTTCATCTGGCGGGTACTGCTCGGACTGCGGCTGGACTCGCGGCGGTCGCCCGAGCGCGTGGCCGGTTGGCGGATCGCGGACCGAGGAGACAACTGGATCACGCTGGCCGCACCCTCCTGGATGCTCACCGGCAATCTGGTGATCCACATCGACGGCGAGCGCCTGTCGCTGGCCACCATCATCGACTACGACCGGCGGATTGCCGAGCGCATCTGGACTCGGCTGTCGGCCGTGCATCGGAGCCTGGCGCCCGGCCTGCTCCGCGACGCGCACGAAGCCGTGCGCCGGCGCTGACGATCCGCGGCCCAGTGCGCCGCGAGTGGCACTGGCCCGCAACCGAGCCGACGTCGGTCGCGCGGTGGCATGCGCCCCGCGATACGGTCCCAGTATGAAGTCGGTTTGCCCACTCGCCCGCTGGGCCGGCTACGCGCTGGCCGCGCTACCGCTGGCCGCCGCGCCGGTGGCCGCACGAATGCGTGTGCCGCGCAGGCGGCTGCGTGAACCGATCAGCCGGCGCGGGATCACGCCCGTTCGGGTCGTGGCCCATTCGGTCCTGAGTGCGTGCGTCGGCCTGCTGGCCTGGTTTCTGGTCTTCCTCGCGGTTCTCGGCTTCGTCCGCGGCGTCGCATATCCGCTGGTCGCGGCGAACGACTACGAGAACTCCTGGGGTGGGCCGACATTGGCGGGCGCGTGGGCGGTGCACGCCGCACTCGGCGTGGGGATGCTTCCGGTCTGGCTGGTGGTGCTCGCCGGGCTCGGCGCAGTGCAGCTGCGGCTGATTCGCAAGCTGTTCGAACGCAGCGGGCCGGTGTGGCCGGTCCCGGCGGCGCTCGTCCTCGCCATCGCCGGGGTGTTTCTTTTCTTGTCGTGGCTCAGTCAGCTCTGAGCGACTCGGTCGGCGGATAGACCCGACCTGGCGGGGCGCTCGTTCCAGGGTGGCCGCGACCGCGTTTCCGGTGAATAACGTTGCGGGCGCACGGCACTCGATGCGGGCGACGGATCGTACCGTGAACAGTAGGGGACCGCCAGGCCACCAGGCAGTGAACTGTGCGACTCGCAAGACGAACGTCCATTCCTTGACAGGCGCGGGACTCCGGGGAAACACTGGATTACACCTAAGCGGAGAAGATATCTCCTCTTAGCGTTGTTCTTCGTCGAAGGCGGTTCGATGACCATCACGACAACCTCCACGAACCGGCCGGGCATCGTCGCCCTGCGCGATCCGCGAGCGCGCGATGCGGAGCTGACCGGCGCCAAGGCCGCGGCCCTCGCCAGGGCCGCCGCCCACGGCTTGCCCGTGCTCGAGGGCTTCGTTCTCACCACCGCGTGGTCGCACCGCGGTGACCCACCCGAGGCCGAATGGCGCGGACTGTCCGGCGCCGGCGCGAAAGCCCTTGTGGTGCGGTCCTCCTCGGTCGCCGAGGACGGCGCGCAGCAGTCGATGGCAGGCCTGTTCACCTCTGTGCTGGATGTCCGCGATTGGCAGGGTTTCCGCGACGCCGTGGACGAGGTGCTCGCCTCGGGGCCGCCCGCCGAACTCGGCGAGGCTGGCGAGGCCGCGATGGCGGTGCTCGTCCAGCCCTTCCTGGCGGCGGGCTGGGGCGGCGTCGTCTTCACCGCCGACCCGGTCACCGGGCGGACCGACCGGATGATGATCACGGCGTCGCGCGGCGGGCCGAGCGCGGTCGTCGGCGGGGCGGAGGCCGGGTGGACCGCGACCCTGACCCGGCGTGGGCGCGTGGCCTCGATCGCGACGCCCGACGCCGATCCGCTGCCGACCGGCCTGCGGCGCAAGGTCGTTCGGCTGGCGCTGCGCACGGAGCGGGTGTTCGGCGGCGCGCTGGACATCGAATGGGCCATCGATGCGCGCGGCCGGGTGATTCTGCTGCAGACCCGCCCGGTCACCGCCCTGCACGGACCGGCGCGGGGCCCGGTCCTCGGCCCGGGGCCGCTGGCCGAGACCTTCCCCGACCCGCTGCGTCCGCTCGAACAGGATCTGTGGCTCTCGCCCTTGGCCGACGGGCTCCGTGTCGCGATCGAACTGACCGGTGCCGCGCCGCCGCGCGCGCTGCACGAGTCACCGGTCGCCACCGCGGTGCGCGGGATCGCGGTGGCCGATCTCGAACTGCTCGGCGTGGTGCGGCCGCGACGCACCCTTCTGCGGCTGCTCGATCCACGCCCGGGCGCGCGGCGGCTCGGCGCGGCCCTGCGGGTGGGCAGGCTCGCCGCGGCGTTGCCCGAACTGGCGCAGCAGATCTGCGAGCGCGTCGACACCGATCTGGCCGAGGTGCCGCCGCTCGGCGAGCTCACCGACCCCGCCTTGCTCGCGGTGCTGGACAACGCACGCACGGCACTGACCGCCGTCCACGGCTACGAGGCGTTGGCCGGAATGCTCGGCGGGAAGGGCGAATCCGCGCCCACCGCGGCCGCGATGGCGCTGTCGGCGCTGGCCACCGCGCGCGCCACCGGTCTGCCCGACGATCGGGTGATCGAGGAATTGCCCGTGGTGCTCGCGCTGATCCCGCCCCGGGTCGGTCCGGCGCCGCGCGTGCCGGCGATCGAGGGTGACCAGACGCCCGTCGGCGACGGCGCGGGCGAGCTGGCGCTGGCCAGGGAAGCCTTGCGGCTGCGCGCCCGCTGGGTGCAGGAGCTCGGCGCCAGGGCGGCATGGGAACTCGGCGGCAGGCTCACGGCGGCCCGATTACTGGACGCCCCCGACACTCTCACGCTGCTGACGCTCGACGAACTGCGCACCGCCGTGCGTTACCGGCGGCTGCCCGACGATCTGCCGGGCCGCACGCCGCCGGCGGAGATATCGCTGCCCACCGAATTCCGGCTCGCCACCGACGGTTTCCCGATCGCGGTATCGCGCGGGCGTGGCCGTGCCGATCGCGGTGTCGGTGCGGGCGGGGGCGTCGGCGTCGGCATGGTCCACATCGGTGACAACCCGCCCGCCGGATCGGTCCTGGTCGTGCGGCATCTCGACCCTCGGCTGGCCGTGGTGGTGCCGAGGCTGTCCGGCCTGATCGCCGAAACCGGGAGCCCGCTCAGTCATCTGGCGATCCTGGCCCGTGAGCACGGCGTCCCGGTGGTGGTCGGCTATCCCGACGCCACCCGGCGGCTGCCGGACGGCGCGGTGGTCCACGTGGACGGGCGCAGCGGTGAAGTGCGGCAATCGACCGAAACGGAGGGACACCGATGACCCAGGATCGCGGCGTGCGCGGAGTCGGCGTGCTGCTGGCCGTCGGCACGCTGATCGCCACGGGCGCTTACGTCTTCGTCTACCTGTACCGGTGGGAGTGGAACCGCGCCATCCTGACCGCGGCGCTGTTCATCGCGGCCGAGATCGCGCTGGTCGCCATGCTGCTGACCAGACGCCTGCGGGATGTGCAGCGCGAACTCGGCGCCGCGGGGGAGCGGGCGCGCACGGCACGGATCGTGCACGCGGCCACGCCCGCGCCGCGGGTCACCTTCGCGTGGCTCGGCAGACCCGACCGGCTCGGCGTGTTCGTTCCCGTGCTGCTGGCGGGCGGCGTGCTGCTCACCGGGGTGGCCTGGCTGGTGGAGCGGCTGGCCAAGCTCACCGCGGGCCCGGCCACCGAACGCCACATCGTGAACCGGCTGGATCGACTCGCTCTGCCGCCCAACGGCTTCCTCACCCCGCGCGCGGACCGCCTGCACCTGCTGCACGGCCCGCTGGTCCGGCCGCGGCGGTGATCCGATGCGCCGGATCCTGGTGCTCGGCGCGGGCGCGGCCTGCGTCGTGACGGTGGTGCTCGCCATGGCGGACAGCATGAAGTTCGAAACCGATCGGGGCGCGGTGGCGAGCACCCAGGTGCTGCGCTTCGACGCGCGGGCCAAGGACACCGTAGCGTCCGAGCCCGCACTTCGGTTGTGGGACAAGTGCGCGAGCCACGTCAACCACGTGCGCATCGTCGCGGGTCCGGTGGCCGACGGTGATGCGTGGGCGGTGACGGTGGCCCCGGCGCTCGGCGAGCACACCGAACGCCGCCTGGTCGGCTGCCTCGAAGATCTGACCGTCGACGGCGTGCTCGGCCACTACCTCGGCTCGCGGTCGGGGTAGCCCGCTCGGCTCAGGTGGTGACGTGCTCGCGTCCTGCTAGCTCGATGAGATGCTGTACCAGCGTCAGCAGCACATTCTTGGCCGATTCGCGGTTGCGGGCGTCGCACAGCATGACCGGGGTTTCCTGGTCCAGATCCAAAGCGTCGCGCACCTCGTCGATGGTGTACCGCGGCGCTCCGTCGAAGCAGTTCACCCCGACCATGAACGGTAGCCCGCGGCGCTCGAAGAAGTCCACGGCGGCAAAGGAATTGCCGAGGCGGCGAGTATCGGCCAGCACGACCGCGCCTAGCGCGCCACGGGACAGCTCGTCCCACAGGAACCAGAACCGATCCTGGCCGGGCGTGCCGAACAGGTACAGCACCAGATCACGATCGATGGTGATGCGCCCGAAATCCAGCGCCACCGTGGTGGTCTGTTTGGACTCCACCCCGGACAGATCGTCGACGCCGGTGCTGACTTCGGTGATGAGTTCCTCGGTGCGTAGCGGCGCGATCTCGCTGATCGACGACACCATCGTGGTCTTGCCGACGCCGAAGCCGCCCGCGATGAGGATCTTGACCGACGCGGCCAAGTGCTGTGGCCCGTCGGGATCGAGCCGGGCGGGGTCAAAGTTTTCTGATGCCATCCAGTACCGCTCGCAATATGTTGAGATCGCCGGGGCCAGCCTCCGTTTGCACCGGAGCCCGGAAGATCAAATGTCCCTCGCCGATCAGGTCGCCGACGAGAATCTTGGTCACCGCAAGGGGAAGTTTCAAGTTCGCGGCGACCTCGGCCACCGATTGCGGATCACGGCACAGGCGTACGATTTCCGCGTATTCGGGCTCCGGCCTGCGCAAAGTGGGTGCGGGCGAGGCAGTGACCACCACCGTGACGATGTCCAAATCGTGACCTGCGCCCATGGTTCGCCCACGGGTCAGCGCGTACGGCCGGATCAGCGGTCCGGCCGCGTCGTCGAACCACGGCTCGCCCCGGCGCGTCATGGCAATCGCGCGGGTGTGGAGAGATAGGTGCCGACGCGCTGGACCGTGACGTTCATTTCGTAGGCCACCATGCCGAGATTCGCGGACTCGGAGGCCTGGAGCGCAAGGCAGGCGTTGTCTCCTGCGGAGGTCACGAACAGCACGGCTCGGTCGAGTTCGATGACCGCCTGGCGCACGCCGCCGCCGTCGAATCGGCTGCCCGCGCTGCGCGCCAGTCCGTACAGGGTGGAGGACATGGCGGCGAAATGTTCGGCGTCGTCGCGGCTCATGGCGGTGGAGCGGCCGAGCAGCAGTCCGTCGGTGGACAGCACCACCGCGTGCCGCACACCGGCCAGCCGATCCACCAGATCGTCCAGCAGCCAGTTGAGATCACCGGGTTTGGGAGCGGTCACTGCACGCCTTCCTGTTCGTCGGTGGGCTGCGCTCGGCGCCCCTGCCGGGTTCCATTCTCGATGGCGGACATCAGATCCCGGGCCTGTTCGGCGGAACGCTCGCGTTCGGTGCCGGGTTCGGTGGTCGATGGCTGCGCCAGTTGGGGTGCGAGATTGGCCTGTCGGTTGCGCTTGGGCAGCACAGGCCTGCCGTCGGCGGTGGTCGCGGGTGCGGCGGGCGAACTCGGCGCTGTCTGTTCGGGTTTCGGCGTGGGCGCGGGCGGGTCCATGGTGAGTACCGCGGCCCCCGACTCGGCCGTGCCGCCGGGCGTTTCGGTGCCGGGCGCGTCGATGAACGGCACCGGATGGCGCGGGCGTCGGCTCTGCTCCTGCGCCGGGGCTTCCGGTGCGGTCGGCGCGCTCTCGGTGACCAGCAGTGCGGTCGGGATGAGCACGATGGCACGAATGCCGCCGTAATCGGATTCCGCGAGCCGCACCGTGACGCCGTGCCGGACACCCAGCTGCGCCACCACGAACAGCCCGAGACGGGAATCCGCCGAAAGCGTGGCGACGCCGAAGTCCGGTGGATTGCGCAGCATCTCGTTCATCCGATGCAATTCCGCCTCCGGCATGCCCATGCCCTGGTCGCTGACCTCGACGACCACGCCGCGGCCGACCACGTTGCCGGACAGCTCCACCCGCGACTGCGGCGGAGAGAACGCGGTCGCGTTGTCCACCAGCTCGGCGACCAAGTGCACGAGGTCGGCGACCACGGAACCGTTGACGCGCGCGTCGGGCAGCTTGGACACCCGCACGCGCGCATAGTCGAGCGTCTCGCCGACCGCCGAGCGCACCAGGTCCAGCAGCGGAATCGGATAGCGCCACTGCCTGCCCGGCTGACCGCCACCGAGGATGATGAGGTTCTCCGCGTTGCGGCGTTCGCGAGTCGCCAGGTGGTCGAGCTTGAAGAGGGTCTCCAGCAGCGCCGGATCCTCCTGGCGCGCCTCGGCCTCGTCCAGGATCTCCAGCTGCCGGTGCACCACGATCTGGCTGCGGTGGGCGATATTGAGGAAGACCGCCTTCACGCCTTCGCGGGTGCGGGCCTCGTCCACGGCGGCGGTCACCGCGGCCGCGTGCGCGTGCTCGAAAGCCTGTGCCACTTCGCCGATCTCGTCGCGGCCGTAGTCCAGGCGCGGTGTCTCCGCGGCGGGATCGACTTCTTCCCCCGCGCGCAGCCTGCGCATCATGTCGGGCAGCCGGTCGTCGGCCAGCGCGAGGGTCTCCCCGCGCAACCGCTTGAGCCGCCGGATGATCCGGTTGGCCATGAACACCGCGATCACGATGGCCGCGCCGCTCACCAGCAGCACGCCACCACCGCCGAACAGCGAGGTGAGCGCGGAGTCGGCCGACTTCTCCTCGGCGAGACGCTGAGTGTGCTTGTTCTGGGTGATCCAGAGATCGAGCAGACCGCGGTTCACCTCGGTGGCGGCGTTGTGCCATTCCTGCGGCGCGAGCGGCAGCGGCACGGGCTCGGAGCCGGTGCCGCCGTTGGCGCTGCCGGTCGAGGAACTGTCTTCCTGCGCGGGCGCGAGGAAGCGGCGCGCGACCGCGTTCTCCATCGCGGTCAGCTGCTGCCAGGCGGGGGAGCCGGTGAGCGCGGCGCCCGCCGTGCGCTGCTCGGTGTCGATCTCGCTGGCGAGCAGGGCGATTTCGGTGTGGTAGAAGCCGATTTGGCGCAGGTACTCCTCCACCGGCATCACCACGGCTCCGTCGGCGGTGACCATGGCGACGGCCAGCGCGTGACTGCGCGACATGGCCTCCGCGGCGTACAGCACACGCATGCCCTCGGTGATCTCGACACCGATCTCGGCGTCCGGTGCGGACTGCTGGGCCACCTGCGAGCCGACCGCGACGACGTCGAGCAGCCGGTTGTAGAAGGCGTACGCCTCGGCGGCGGGCAGCTGGCGCGAATCCGTCTGGGCGCGAACGCCCGCCAGATGCTGGCCGAGGGTGTTGAAACCGGCCAGATCGTCACCGATCTTGGAGTCGTCGACCTCTCGGATTCCCGCGGAGGCCTCCAGCAGCTTGCGCAGCGCGCCGTCCAGTCGCACCCGCGCCGCGGTGAGGGCCGGACCGTTCGAGTCGTCGCCCGCCAGGTGGGCCAGGGTGAGGTGGCGTTCTTGCTGCGTCGCCTCCATCAATTCCCTGGTCGACGGGATCGCGGCTTGCATCTGTGCCGCCCAGTCTTTCGCGGTGTTGCCCTGGTCGACCAGATATCCCGCCGCACCCACGCCGATCACGAGCAGACTCAGGCTCGGCAGGAGCGCGATCGCCAGTATCCGGGTCCGGACACCGAGCCTCGCTCTGAACATCGGGACAACGTAATTCAGCGGACTACACGGCTGTCATTCGGGTCCCGCTCAGCGGGACTGGATTTGACAATTGGCCGCACAGATGATCCATACATGGTTCGGTGCGTCCGTGTTCGGGCGAATCATCAGGGGTGGCAAGCGATTCGGCCGGAACGGCGAGGTCGGCGCGGTGACGCGTCGGTTATCCCTTGCGGACCCACACCCAAGAGGCGGCAACGGCGATGAGTACCGAGGGCTTGCCGAGCAGCGTGGTCGCCACCGCCAGAGCCGCGATCTGATCGGCGGCGTACAGCGGCAGGAGTATCAGCACATGGAGCGCCCACATCACGGCCCAAGCCGCGGTCAGGCGCCTGTGCTTCCGGATCCGGGACCGATCGGCATCGGCGGGTTCGATCCGGAGGCGTTGGCACACCAGCAGACTCAATGGACGGCCACGAAGCAGAGTGGCGCCGAAGGCGACGGTCAAGACCGCGCAGCCGAGGATCTCGGGAAGGAAGAAAGCGCGGCCCTCACCGGTGAACAGCACCAGCGCCGAATAGGCGGTGACGGCAACCAGAGCGGCCGTAACCACCTTCGGTGAATCACCGCGCCGCAGCCGCCATCCGGCGAGCAGGGCCGCCGCGGTCACCGTGGCCGCGACCGCCGGACCGGTCCCGAACAGTTGATATCCGATCAGGAATACCGCGACCGGCGTGGCGGCGTCGACGAGGTGCCGAACGCCGCCACGCGCGATGACAGCCTGCCCGAGCACCCTGGCGGATGATCGCACTTGCGCGGAGTCGTGCGGGGTCCCGGACCGGCTGTCCTCGAATGTCATATCGGTCAACGGGCGGGACGGGGGCCGACGATGGAGGCGCGTTCCATGATGCGCACGTGGGGCCAGTAGTCGCTGGCGGCGTAGTGCTGGACGGCGCGGTTGTCCCAAAATGCGACGGTGTCGGGCGCCCACCGCAGGCGAACCTGATGCTCGGGGGCGTCGGCCGTCCGGCACAACCAGTCGATCAGTGCACGGCCTTCCTCGAGGTCCACGCCGTGGACGTGGTCGGCGAAGACCCGGTTGACGTAGAGGTGCTTGCGGCCGGTGACGGCGTGCGTGCACACCAGCGGGTGGGCCACCGCCGGATGCTCGGCGCGCATTTTCTCCCGCTGCTCATCGTTGAGCATGTGCCCGAACGCGCGAGTGAAATCGTGGACGGCGTCGAGGTTTTCGATTCGCGCCTTGGTGTCCTCGTCGAGTGCGTCGTAGGCGGCGTACATGTCGGCGAACAGCGTGTCCCCGCCGATCGGGGGCACCGCAATCGCGTGCAGGACCGCGCCCATCGATGGCTGCTCGCGCCAGGTGACGTCGTGGTGCCAGGCGTTCTCGAAACCGCCGACCTCGGCGCTCTTTTCGAATCGCACGAGTTCCGGCTGGGCGGTGTTGGAGGGGATGAACGGGTGGACCTCGAGCGTGCCGAACCGTCGCGCGAAGGCCACGTGCCGTTCCGGGGCGAGCGGCTGGTCGCGGAAGAACAGCACCTTGTACTCGTGCAGCGCCTGCCGCAGTTCGGCGATCGCCGCGTTCGGCAACTCGGTGGTCAGGTCCACCCCGGAGATCTCCGCACCGAGGGTCGCGCCGACCTGGCGGGCGTCGAAATGCTGCCAGCTCAGCTGAGCGAGCCGGTCACGCTCGGCGGCGATATGGGTGAAAGGGCCGGACCGGACCGGGTATCCGGGGAGCTGAACGGTGCGGGGCGTGAAGCCGGCGGCCGGGTCCTTGTCGGCGATCACGGACATGGCGACCTTCTTTCTCGAAGGAATCGGGACTGTAGTCAATCGACTACAGGTGATGTGAGCTACTGTAGTCACATGACTACAGAGGGCGCAAGGACGTCTTCCGACGACCGCAACCCGCTCGGTCGCGACGCCGTCGTGTCCGCGGTGCTCACCCACGCGGCGGATCTGTTCGCCGAACGCGGCCCGGCCGCGACGTCGATCCGGGACATCGCCGAGCGAGCGGGGGTGAACCACGGACTGGTATTCCGGCACCTCGGCGCCAAGGACAAGCTCGTGAAGGCTGTACTCGATCACCTCTCCGCCGAGACTGCCGAGTTCGCCGATACCGGCACGTTGACGCCGGACGACCCCCGGCTGCGCAGGCACTGGACAGTGCTGGCGCGCTGCATTCTCGACGGCTACCCGGTCGGGCAGATGCAGACCCGATTTCCTGTCATCAGTGCCCTGATCGACCAGGCCCGCTCACATCGAGCCGACGACCGCGAAGCCGGCCTCTCCGTCGCCAACGCTGCGGCGTTCGTACTCGGCTGGCAACTGTTCGAGCCCTTCCTGCGCAACGCCGCCGGGCTCGACGACATCCCGAATGCTGAACTGCGGCAGGCCATCAGCGGCGAAGCCATCCGGATCCTGTGCGGCGACACGCAACCATCTCCCGCCGATCGAAACCGATAGTCCGGAGGTCGAGGTCGGCGGAGTGGGTGTGCCGGAGGGGGCCGACGGCGTAGATTGTGTGTATCCCGAAGTTACTCACAAGTAGGAGGCAAGGATGCCTGCGCCGGAAGCCGGAGTCTTCGACCGTCTGAGCGCGCTCGCCGCGATCGACGACGAGACTCGCTCGCGAAAGACGATCGCCGAGACGTTCACCGGCAAGCCGCTCGGCTCGGTGCCGGTGGGCACCGCCGAGGACGTGGTATCGGCATTCGCGAAGGCCAGGTCCGCGCAAGCGCTCTGGGCCGCCCGCCCCGCCGCGGAGCGCTCCGCGGTGTTCGAGCGCTTCCGCGCACTGCTCGTCGAGGACCGCGAATCCCTGATGGACGTCATCCAGGCCGAGACCGGCAAGGCGCGCTGGGCGGCCCAGGAAGAGATCATGGGCATGATGTTCGCGGCCCGCTATTTCGCCAGGGTCGCGCCCGGGCTGCTGCGACCGCGCAAGGTGCCCGGCGCCTTCCCGGTGCTGAACCGGGCCGCGGTGCACACCCACCCGAAGGGCGTCGTCGGCGTGATCGCGCCGTGGAACTACCCGATGGTGCTGTCCATCGGCGACTCGATACCCGCCCTGCTCGCGGGCAACGCGGTGGTGGTCAAGCCCGACAGCCAAACTCCGTATTCCGCGCTGGCCGCCGCCGAGCTCCTCTACCGCGCGGGACTGCCGCGCGATCTGCTCGCCGTGGTCCCCGGCCCCGGCTCCGTGGTCGGCACCGCCATCGTGGACAACTGCGACTACCTGATGTTCACCGGCTCCTCGGCCACCGGCCGGACGCTGGCCGAGCAGTGCGGGCGCAGGCTCATCGGCTTCTCCGCCGAACTGGGCGGCAAGAACCCGATGATCGTCACCCGCGGCGCGAACCTGGACAAGGCCGCCAAGGCCGCGGTGCGCGCGTGCTTCTCCAACGCGGGCCAGCTGTGTATCTCGATCGAGCGCCTCTATGTCGAGAAGGCGGTCGCGGAGCAGTTCACCGCGAAGTTCGTCGCCGCGGTGCAGGCCGCGAAACTGGGCGCGGCCTACGACAATTCGGCCGACATCGGCAGCCTCATCTCGGAGGCGCAGCTCGAGACCGTCTCCAAGCATGTCGCCGACGCCACCTCGAAGGGTGCCAAGGTGCTCGCGGGCGGCAAGGCGCGCCCCGATCTCGGCCCGCTGTTCTTCGAGCCGACGGTGCTCGCCGACGTCACCGACGAGATGGAGTGCGGCCGCAACGAGACCTTCGGCCCGCTGGTGTCGATCTACCCGGTCGACTCGGTGGAGGACGCCGTCCGGCTGGCCAACGACACCGAGTACGGCCTCAACGCCAGCGTGTGGGCGGAGAGCAAGTCGGCGGGCGAGAAGATCGCGCAGCGACTGCACGCGGGCACGGTGTGCGTCGACGAGGGCTACGCCCCGGCGTGGGGCACCACCGCGGCCCCGATGGGCGGCATGGGCATCTCCGGCGTCGGGCGCAGGCACGGCGCGGACGGTCTGCTGAAGTTCACCGAACCGCAGACGGTCGTGGTCACCCGGTTCATGAATCTGGATCCGCCGCCGCTGGTTTCGCACGACAGGTGGCAGCGCTTCCTGATGCTCGTGGCGCGCAGCCTCCGGCTCCTCCCCGGCCGCTAGCGGCCCCGCATTCCCGGGGCCTGGCCGGCTCGGTCTGCGGGCGAGCCGGCCAGGCGCCCCGTCGCCGGGTCTCAGGTGAGCCGTTCGGCTCCGGTGCGCGGCGGTGGGCCCGCCGCCAATGCCGCCGCTTCCTCGTCGGTGAGCAGGCGGGACCGGACGAGGAAGCGCACGCCGAGTGGCGCCTCCAGCGAGAATCCGCTGCCGCGACCCGTCACCACGTCCACGGTGAGGTGCGTGTGCTTCCACAGCTGGAACTGATCGGCGCTCATCCAGAATTCGGTGTGCCACGGTAGCTGTCCGAGCAGCACGTCGGCGGCCCCGACCCGGAACTCGCGGGCCGGAAAGCACATGGGTGAGCTGCCGTCGCAGCATCCGCCGGACTGGTGGAACAGTACCGGCCCGTGGTGTTCGATCAACCGGCGCAACACCACTCGCGCCGCGTCGGTCATGCCGACGCGATGTACCCGGTTTTGCATGAGCGTGATTCGATTCTGCATCAGAAGAATCCGAGCTTGGTGGGGGAGTAGCTCACCAGCAGGTTCTTGGTCTGCTGGTAGTGGTCGAGCATCATCTTGTGGTTCTCCCTGCCGATCCCGGACTTCTTGTATCCGCCGAAGGCGGCGTGCGCGGGATAGGCGTGGTAGCAGTTGGTCCACACCCGGCCCGCCTCGAGCGCCCGGCCCATCCGGTAGGCGGTGGCGCCATCTCTGGTCCACACGCCCGCGCCGAGGCCGTAGAGGGTGTCGTTGGCGATCCGGACCGCTTCGTCGACGGTGTCGAAACGAGTCACCGCGACCACGGGCCCGAAGATCTCCTCCTGGAAGACGCGCATGGTGTTGTCGCCCTCGAGGACAGTGGGCTGGATGTAGTACCCGCCGGGCAGTCCGTCCACCTTGCGGGCTTCCCCTCCGGCGAGGACGCGGGCGCCTTCCTGCCTGCCGATGTCGATGTAGGACAGGATCTTTTCGTACTGGTCGTTACTGGCTTGGGCTCCGATCATGGTGCTGTCGTCGAGCGGGTTCCCGCCCTTGATGGCCGCCGTCCGCTCCAGGCAGCGGGCCAGGAACTCGTCGTAGATGGACGAATGGATCAGCGCGCGCGACGGACAGGTGCACACCTCGCCCTGGTTGAGCGCGAACATCACGAAACCTTCGACGGCCTTGTCCAGGAATTCGTCGTCGTCGGCCATGACATCGGGCAGGAAGATGTTGGGGCTCTTGCCGCCGAGCTCGAGGCTGACCGGGATGATGTTCTCGCTCGCGTACTGCATGATGAGCCGCCCCGTGGTGGTCTCGCCGGTGAACGCGATCTTGGCGATCCGCGGGCTGGAGGCCAGCGGCTTACCCGCCTCCACGCCGAAACCGTTGACCACGTTGAGGACTCCGGGCGGTAGCAGATCGGCGATCAACTCCACCACGAGCAGGATCGAGGCGGGCGTCTGCTCGGCGGGCTTGAGCACCACACAGTTCCCCGCGGCCAGAGCGGGGGCCAGCTTCCACGCCGCCATCAGGATCGGGAAGTTCCACGGAATGATCTGACCGACCACGCCCAGCGGCTCGGGAAAGTGGTAGGCGACGGTGTCGACGTCGATCTGGGCGATGCTGCCCTCCTGAGCGCGGATGGCGCCGGCGAAGTAGCGGAAATGGTCCACCGCCAAAGGCAGGTCGGCGGCCAGGGTTTCGCGGACCGGTTTGCCGTTGTCCCAGGTCTCGGCGACCGCGAGCGGTTCGAGGCTGTTCTCCAGGCGCTCGGCGATCTTGACGAGAATGTTCGCGCGCTCGGTCGGCGAGGTCGCGGCCCATGCGGCGGACGCGTGGTGCGCGGCCTCCAGCGCCATATCGATATCGGCGGCGGTGGAACGGGCGACCGAGCAGAAGGTTTCGCCGTCGACGGGGGAGGGATTGTCGAAGTAGCGGCCCTCGATCGGGGCGGCCCAGTCGCCTCCGATGAAGTTGTCGTAGCGGGTGGCGTAGCCGACTATGGCGGCGTCGGAACCCGGTTTGGCGTAGATCATCGCAATCACTCCTCGCGCGAAATCCATCGACGCACGTCACTATGGACCGCGAAGGTTGGCGGGAGGTTGGTGGCCGCGGGTGGGACGGGTCAACCGTGGATGGCGTTGTGCAGCCGGGCGGCGACGACCGCGCGGCGCACGTCGCCGGCGGGCAGCAGGCGCAGCGCGTGCTCGTGCACGGCGATGTCGCCTCCCGCGCGTTCGCCGAAGGCGATGGCGTGCTCGAGGCGGTCGCTGGCCAGCACCGCGGTGCGGATGCCGACGTCGAGGTAGTCGCGCCATTCGACGACGCCGGGGGTGTCGGAGCCGGGGAGCAGCGGGCCGCGGTAGTGCCACACCGCGCCCGAGGTATCGCCCGAGGTGATGGCGGCGAGCAGGTCGACGGCGTCGCAGGACAGCGGTCCGGTCAGCGTGTAGCGGCGATTGGCGATCTCGCCCCCGGTGGCCCGGCGCAGATGCGAGACATCGGCTTTCAGCGTGCTCGTCGAGACCGGACGGTCGCCGTACACCGCGGCGTGCAGCTGATCCGGGGTGTAGCCGTTCGGTTCCAGCGCGAGCAGGGCGAGGATCTCCAGCTGTCGCGGCGGCAGCGGCACCGGCCTGCCGTCGCGCAACAGCCGTGCGGTGCCGAGACATTCGAGCCGCACCCCCGCGGCGGGCGGCGGCGCGCTCGTGCGCAGCACTGTCTCCACCGCCGTGACCAGGGATCGCACCGAGGCCATCGCCATCGGATGCGAGCGGCTCCAGGCGCTGGAGAGGTCGAGCACGCCGAGCAGCCTGCCGTCCGGTGCGTGGATCGGCGCGGAATAGCAGACCCAGCCGTGCAGCGCGGCGACCAGGTGTTCGGCGGAGAACACGGTGACCGGGTGATTGTCGTGCAGCGCGAGGGACAGTCCGTTCGTGCCCATATGGCTTTCGTCCCAGCAGCCGCCCGGTGCGAGGTTCACGTCTTCGGCTCGGCGGCGCAGCCTCCGGTCACCGCCGGACCACAGAATCGTGCCCGCCGCATCGCTGACCACCGCCAGATACTTCGCGTCTTCGGCGATGCTGCGCATCTGGCCCGCGAGTTCGGTGACGGGGCCCCGCAGCGGGGACTCCGCCCACCGGTCGTCGACACGGTCGAGTCCGGGCGCGACGGTGCAGCCGGGATCGACGGTGTGCAGCGAGCGCTGCCAGGACCGCGCCACGTCGTCGCGCAGCACGCTGGACTCGGGACGGATTCGCGTGCGGGTCCCGGCGGTCGCTGTCCACCGGGTCCATTCCTTTTCCAGTTCTGCCCGCTGCTGGGTGAGGGTGCGCGAGAGTGCCACCTCGGAAAACCCTTATCGTCGAGTGAACTCGCCTCTTCGTGGACTCATCATGGCGGACGCATCGCCGCGACGCGCCGGTTTCGCGGCCTCTGGCTCTCCCGGGCCTCCCGCAACCCCGCCGCAGAGTGGCTCGCCGCCCATCCGCGCGCGCCGCGCCGGTGAGTGCGGCGCGGGTTCGGTGTCTTGCGAGCGCATTTCGGATCGGCGCTGCATATTCCCCCGAGCAATGCCGAAATTTCCCGGCGCAGTGGGGGAGTCAGGGGTCACAATGGTGTCGGTGTTGTTGAGATTCTGATCTGGCCGGGGCGGTTCGGGTCTCGGTCGTCCGAGCGTTTGAACGCACAGAGGGGCAGGGATCATGGCGATCGAGGACACACACATCGACGGGCGAATGCATCGGCCGGAGCGGGTAGGCGTGACGCTGCCCGAGGCCACGCATCGATGACCTTGTAGCACGGTCGTCGTCATGCGCGATCGTCCCCGGCTACGCGGGGCCGATCGATCGATCACCTGGGAACCGAGCGGAAAAGCCGTGTCCGGCCGCATAGCTCGCGGTCCGGACGCCGAATTCGCGTAGTCCGGCACGCGGCCACAGGCTTCCAGGGCGGATACGTTCTGCACGAAATCAGCGGCACATTCCGGTGCGCCCTCGACCTCGTTGTGGAGACACCATGTCCGACTTGATAATCCTGCGGCTCTACCCGGCCAAGCCGATGGCTCCCTCCGACTTCACCACTGTGCTGAGCGGCTTGAAGGTCACGGCCTACGATCTGACCTTCGCCGACAGCGTCGGCGGAGTGGAGCTCGGCTTCGCCTCCACCCTCGCCGATCCGCACCTGGGCAGCACCACGAACAACCACGTCGACATCACAAGCACCCAGCTGCTCCAGCACTACATCGATGTCACCGATCCGCTCGGCGTCACGACCCGCGAGCTGGAATCGGTGGCCACCGCGGTGATCGTGGTCGAGACGCCCGCGGGGCACACCGAGTACCCGACACCCACCTCGTTCGATCTGCGGCTCGAACTCACCAAGGGCGGGTTCGACATCGCCCATCGCCGACTGCATTACAACGCCGACGTCACTACCCTGCCGAGTCTGTCGACCAACCAGAAGGTGTACTTCGGCAGGACGACGAGCGCCTATGTCACCCTGCCCGGCACCGCCGGACTCGACCCGAACCTCGCAATCGTCGACCTGCCCGCCGACGGACAGCCGCCCGCGTTCGCCCAAATGGTCCGCGCCATCGACACCGTGCTCGCCGACGACCCCGGTGGCGCGAACGCCACCCTGGTCGGCCGGTCGCCGCTCACCCTCGCCGAGAGCCGCCGGATCGCCGCCGAGATCGTCTGGAATCGCACGGCCTATCCGCCGCCGGAGCCGGACCCGCGGCTCGGGCTCGATCCGTTCGGCGCGCTCTACACCGACCCGCCCGCCGAGGACACACTGAACGCCGGCGACATCGAAAAGGCCCGCGCCCGTTTCGAGGCCGAATTGAACGGCTACTACGGCACGCACGACGCCGAGGCGCTGCGGTTGGCGGGGTTCGTGTACTCCGCGTCGGCCGCGGTCGCCCAGGAAGTACTGAGCATCAGGGCGACGCGGGCTCGCTTCGACTTCCCCTTGATCACCGACGCCGCGCCGCCGACCACCACACAGACCGCCGGGGTCGCGCTCGTCGAAAACGATGGCCTCACACCGGCCTTCGTGGTGCCAGCGGCCTATTTCTACGCGCTCGGCGCGCAGATGCCCGGGCAGGTCGGTCCGCAGCAGCGTTTCGACATGGCCCGCTTCGCACTCGAACCGCAGGTGCTGTCCGCCTTCGAGACGGCGGCCGACGGCGGCGTGATCACCGTGCCCGCCGTGCCGACGACGGTGAGCGTTCCCGCGGTCGCGGCCACCCAGGCGGCGCGGCGGCTGCGCGCGCTGGGTGCTGCCGAGAACACGCTCACCGAGGTACCGCTGGTCGCGCCGGTGGAAGGCCTCGTGACCAGGTGGCTGGCTCACACCGGGCCGAGTGCCACCCTCACCACCGATTTCTGGGTGCCCGAGGTGACCGCCCAGCCGGGGCCGTACCTGGAACTGCTGCTGCAAGGCGTCACCGCGAATTCGGCGGCGCTGATCGCCGCGATAGAACAGCCGCCGCTGAACGTGACGACCGTGGCGGGGCTGGTCGCGATGACCGAGCCGCGGTGGCGAGGCTTCTTCGCGGCGAATCCCGCACTGCTGCCGGACTTCACCGCGCCCGGTACACCGGCGGAACGCACCGAGGCGTTCATCCGGCACCTGCGTACCTTCCTCGACGTCAAGGCCGATCCCGGCGGCGGCGCGCCGCCCGTCGTCGGTCCGCCGCCGGAGCTGCCCCGATCGAACGGTGATGTGTTCGAGGACTTCATGTCCGCCTACCCGGTGTACTCCGGTGGCGTCGAGTTCAGCTTCGCGACCGCCTCCGATCCGGGCGCCGTCGTCGCGGCCGTCCTCGAGGTGCTGCCGGACGACCCGGCCGCCCAGCGGTGGCTGTTGTTCGCGCTGAACGCCATCCGCGAGCTCTGGGTGGTGACCGACATCGACGCGGGCGAGTTGCGGTTCTCGCTGATCGAGGCGCTCTACGCCCGCGGCTTCACCGCGGCCGCGCGGATCGCCGCGCTCTCGCGGGCGGGCTTCCGCTACGCGCTGTCGGGGACGGTCGCCTACGGGTACGCGATCGATATCTACGAGAAGGCCACCTCCGAACAACCCGAGCAACCGTGGCCGCCGGGACCGTTCGATCCCGTGAACCCGAACGGTTCGCTGGTCGACTGCCGTCCGCCCGAACACCTTTCGCCGCTCGGGCCGATCGCGTACCTGAACGTGCCGCGCGTCTCCGGCACCTCCACGTGGGCGGACCCCGAACCCCCGGTGATCCAGGTGCTGGTGCCGGGGCCGGCCCCGGAGGGCATGGAGTTACTCGGCACACCGCAGGCCGATGCCCAGCCGTCGTGGCTCGCACCGCTGCGCCTCGTCCGCAACGCCGACGATGACGACGGCGAGCCCGGCAATGGCAACGGAGACGAGGGCGGCAACGGCGACGTCCCCGTGGAGGTGCGCTCGGTGGCCGCCGAGGAGTTGGCGCCCGCCGACCGCGACCGCCTGCCGCGGTGGATCCAAACGGCCGCTCGCCTCGGCAACCGCTTCGTCCGGGTCGCCGCCGCGGGCACGCCGCCTGCCGCTGCCGGGTTCACGCCGTGCGATGACTCGGATGCCTGCTGCGGTTGCGGCGGCGACCACGAACCGCAGGTGGATGAGTACTACTTCTGGCTCGAGCGCGGCCTCGTCTACGAGCCGGATGCACAGTCCGCCGACACGGGGCGCGGCGACGAGATCCACGACCGGCATCGCCCGGACGAGCTGCCCGGGCTGCGGCGCTGGCCCGCCGTGCCGGTGGTGCACCTGTGCTGGTCGCGGAAGCGGGGCGGTCGATTCGAACCCCAGCGCTGGTCGGGCCGGCCGGTCCGGGTGCAGTCGGCGGCGCGGGCACGACTCGAATTCACCGGCCGCACAATGGATTCGCTGCGCTTCAGAATCGTCGGCGGCCTGCGTCCCACCGGCTACGACGCCGACCGGACGCCGCCCGGCTTCCGGTACGACTTGGCCGCCGATACGGCCACCACCGTGCCGCTGATCGCGCCGAAGCTCTCTGTCGGCGGGCTGGCTGCCTACCCCTTCTTCGCCTACGTCTGTCCCGGTGCGCCGCCGGAACCGCTGTCGCTGTTCTCGGTCGCGCTGACCGTCGGTGCGGCACTGCGCAGCCATTTCCGGTACGAGCCCATGGTGAAGTGGTACGAGCCGGGGCAGCGTCACGGCGTCACGGACAACACGTGGACCACGTGCCGTCGTATCTCGCCGCCGACCGACGGTGATGGTGGCAAGCCGGACGACGATGACAGCGATGGCGTCGTGACCGGCACGGTCGGCACCGAAGGGACGGTCGCCGTCGGCCGCTCGTACGCCGACGTGGCGTGCTGTTCCACCGTCGTCGACGACCGGCGCGCGCGTGAACGTGTGCTGCTGCGCTACTTGGAGACGATGCACGAATGGGCCGACGCTCTCCTGCGTCGGAGCACGCCGGAGTCGATGCGGCGGGCCGACGTGGTGCTGGCCGAGATCGATCGGATCCTGGGCGGGCGTCCGCAGACGGTGCCGGGCCGACCACGAGCGACGTCGTGGTGACTACCGCACTACCACCCGTGCGACCTACTTGTTGAGGAAGATGCCCGCCACATCGGCGTTCTTGATGGGCGTCTGCGCGTTGCGCTGGGTGGCGCAGAGCAGGTCGACGGAGAGGATGGTGGCGTCGACGACGGTGCCCGCGGGTTCGCGTTCGTCACCGGTCTGCTGTTTGACGAACTTGGTGATCGTCGTGCGCTTGGTGTCCGGGTCCTGGGTGACGTACTCGTTGCACGGTGTGTCGCCGCCCTTGTTGAGCGCTCGCTCGATGTCGGTGCATCCCGCAAGCAGCAGTGCGGCGGCCGCTATGCCGAGGCCGGTCCGTGTCACGGTGGCGTTCATCTGCTTCTCCTGGTCGCCTGGTCGAGCGGATGGGCCGCCGCGATCGGTATCGAGGGTAAGGGTGCCGGGGTGGGGCGAGGCGAGGCGGCCCGGCGTGTCGATCAGGCGAGGCAGGTGCGCAGCGGCACGTTCAGCTCGGCCGAGGTGAGCGAGCCGTGGTGGCCGACCATGGCCGATTGGAGCGGTTCGGCGCCGGTCCGGATGACGCCGCGCGGTCCGAGCGCGGCGACGACGAGATCGCCGATTCGCTCGGCCACCACGGGGCCGACCGTTGGCCCGAACCAGCCGCGCTCGATCACCTCGGCGCGTGGTAGCACCGCGAAGTCCGGGCCGAGCGTCTCCCGCCACGCGGCCGCGACGTCGTCCGCGGCGCCCTCGACGGTGTAGACGTGCCTGGCCCGCGGTTCGCCGCCGAGCCGGTCGACGCCCGCGCGCAGTGCGTCGACGGCGTCGAAGTCGACGGTGCCGGTCAGTTCCACCATGCCGTGATCGGCGGTCACCAGCAGCGCCGCGTCGGGCGGCAGGTGCTCGGCGAGGGTGGCGGCCAGGCGGTCCACGTGCGCGAGCTCCAGCCGCCACGCGTCCGAGGACGGACCGCGCACATGGCCGGTGGTGTCCAGATCGCCGTGGTAGGCGTAGACGAGCGAGCGGTCGCCCATGCGCAATGCGTCGGCGACGCCGTCGACCAGGTCGCCGAACGACAGGCTCGGGCGGAATGCGCAGCCGCGCAGCACCGCCCTGGTCAGCCCGGAGCCCGCCTGGTACATCGGGGCGACCTGCGAGACGCTGATCCCGGCGCGGGCGGCACGCTCGAATACCGTTGCGGTGGGCTGGAACTGCTCGGGCACCAGCTCACGCAGCAGGTCCACCTTCGGGCCCTCGCCGTGCAGCCGCCAGCGCAGTGCGTTCACCAGCCGGTCGTAGCCGGGCACGTTCATCAGATAGCCGACGATGCCGTGCTCGCCCGGCGGCACCCCGACGCCCAGCGAGCTCAGGCTGGTCGCGGTCGTACTCGGGAACCCGGCCGCCAGCTCGGCCGACGCGAGGCTCGACAGAAACGGCGCCTCCGCCGCATGGGCGGCGAGCGCTTCCGCGCCGAGCCCGTCCACCAGCAGCACACAGATCCGGCGCGCGGACAAGCCGAGGCCGAGCCGATCGTCTTCGCCGGGGACACCCAGGCAGGCCAGGACGGAGGGGAACAGGTCGGCCAGGGAAGCCGAGCCGTAGCGTGGCGCGTCGAACACGAGGTCAGAATGTCAAGATCGACCCGGCCACGGCAAGGGGTCAGGCCTGTCCGGTCTCGAATCGGCTGATCCTGCCATCGCGCACGGTGAACCGCCACGCGGTGCGCATCGATCCCCAGCGCGAGTTCGTGTAGTCGGCGAGCAGTTCGATGCCGCCGTCGGTCACCGCTTCGACCTGCATCCGGCCGTTGCTTGCGAAGATCTCCGAATCGGTCCACTGGTCGACATTGCGCTCCACGCCGTCGTCGGACATGGTCGCGTCCTCGGTGAGCACCGAGTGGAAGCGGTCGCGGTCGTTGGCGTTGAGCGCGTCGACGAACTCCTGAACGATGGGGTCGAGCTGCTGCTGTGCGGGCATCCGGTCATCCCTCTCGAATCACGGTATTCGGATTGAGCAGTGATGGAACAGCAAACACCTGGCGCCCACTCTAGGGCAGAAATGCGGCGCGCCGCGTCAAGACCCGGGTGCAAGCAGCGTGGACACCGTGCGCATCACGTCCTCGACCAGTTCGGGCGCGGTGGTGCCGAATTGGACCGCCCGTTTGTCCAGCTGACCGTCCAGCCACAGCGAGGCGAGTCCGTGGCCGATGCCCCACCAGGTGATCCCGAGGACATCGGCTTTGTCGGCGGGCAGCAGACCTGCCGCAACACACTCGCCGATGACGTCGGCCAGGATCCCGAAGGCGGCGTCGCCCGCGGCGCTGGCGTCGGGATGCTTCTCCGGCTGGGAGAGCTCCGGTCGGAACATCAGCCGGAAGTAGCCGGGGTGCTCCCGCGAGAAACGGACGTAGGCGCCTGCCAGCGCACCCAGGGTGTCCAGCGGTGAGCCGGTCGCGGCCGCCCGCGCGGCGGTGAGTTCGGCGGCGAGCGTCTCGAATCCCTTGGTGGACAACGTCGCGAGCAGTGCGGCCCGATCCGCGAAATGATGGTACGGCGCGCCGGTGCTGACGCCCGCCTCTCTGGCAACCCGGCGCAGGCTCACCGCCGCGATGCCCTCGGTTTCGATCAGGCGCAGGCAGGCGGCGATCAGCTCATCACGCAATGCGCCGTGGTGGTAACTGGTCCGCTTCACCATCCGAGCGTATGCGACGAAGGCTGGACAACCTATCTATGCGGTGCTTAGATTATCTGAGCGGCGCTTAGATTCCGGCCGCGCACCTCTTTCCTCGGACAGGTGGGACACATGAGCAAACAGGTACTCGTCACCGGCGCAACGGGATTCATCGCCGGCCACGTCATCGCGGAACTTCTCGAACACGGCTACCGGGTGCGCGCCACCGTGCGCGACCTCGCTAACACCGGCAAGCGGGCGCACCTCACGGAACTCGCGGACCGCCTCGGCGCGGATCTCGAGTTCGTCGCCGCCGATCTGGACCGCGATGCCGGCTGGGCCGAGGCCGTCGCGGGCTGCACGTACGTGCTGCACGTGGCCTCGCCGTTCCCGTCGTACATCCCCGACGACGAGAACGAACTCGTCGGACCGGCCGTCCAGGGCACGCTGCGGGTGTTGCGCGCGGCCGCCGCCGAGCCGGGGGTGCGGCGGGTGGTGACCACCTCCTCGGTCGCCGCGATCGCCTACGGCCACGAGACCGACAACGTGCGCACAGAGGCGGATTGGTCGGTGGTGGGACGGATTCCGCCGTACCAGAAGAGCAAGACGCTGGCCGAGCGAGCGGCGTGGGAGTTCGTCGGCGACCTGCCCGCCGAGCGCGGGCTCGAGCTGGCCGCGGTGAACCCGGGCATGGTGCTCGGCCCGCTGCAGAGCCCAGTCACCAGCACCTCCCACGAACCGATTCGGCGGCTGCTGGCGCGGGATGTGCCCGGCTCGATTCGGACCGGCTGGACCCCGGTCGACGTGCGCGACCTCGCGGTGGCACACCGGCTGGCGATGGAACTGCCGCAGGCGGCGGGTAATCGGTACATCTGCGCGGCCGATCCGTTGTGGATGGCCGAGCTGGCCCAGATCCTGGCCGACGAATACAACCCACGCGGCCTGCGGGTGCCCACCCGTGTGCTGCCCGACTGGCTGATCCGGTTCATCGCGCGCTTCGACAAGGGCGTCCGGCTGGCTATTCAGGTCCTCGGCCGCACGGAAATGGTCACCGCGAACAAGGCGCGCACGGAACTCGGCTGGACCATGCGCCCTGTCCGGGAGACCGTGCTGGACACCGCCGAGAGTCTGCTCGCCTTCGGCGTCGTGAACGCGCCGAACGTCCGGCCGAGGGCGGCCGCGCCGCGTCCGGCCGCGAACGCGCTCGGCGCCTAGGGGTTCGGACATGGTGACCGCCACTCTGATCCTCGCGGCCCTCGGGCTCGTCCGTCGCTTGTTCCGCAGGGATCGCGATGCCGCGACCGCCGAGGGACAAGAGCGCCGTCCCGTCCGGCTCGACATCGCGGCGGTGCGCCGATACCTCCGCGACGCGGTACGGCGCCCGGTGCCCGCGCTGAGCGCGGCGGTGGCGCTGCTCGGCGTTGGCGTCGCCGTCACGGCGGGTGCGCTCGCGGAGTGCTGAGCGCACCCCGTGCCGGGTGGTAGACAGGACGGGTGACTGCGCAGCGTCCCTTCCGTTTCGGTGTGAACATGGTGGTACCCGAGTCCAGGTCCCGGTGGATCGAAAAGTGCCGCAGGGCCGAAGAACTCGGCTTCGACGTGGTCGGCGTCGCCGATCATCTCGGCCTGCCCGCGCCGTTCCCCGCGATGATCGTGGCGGCCGAGGCCACCGAGCGCGTGCGGCTCAACACCTTCGTGCTCAACACCGCGTTCTACAACCCGGTGCTGCTGGCCCGCGACGCGGCGGGCGCGGACCAGCTGACCGACGGGCGCGTGGAACTCGGGCTCGGCGCGGGCTACGTGCGGGCCGAATTCGACGCCGCTGGAATCCCTTTCCAGAGCGGCGGCAAGCGGGTGCGGCACCTCGAGCACACCGTCGCGACGCTGCGCAGGCTGTTCGCCGACCCGGACTACCAGCCGCGCCCGGCACAGCCGTCCGGCCCGCCGCTGCTGCTGGCCGGGTGGGGCGACCGGCTGCTGAAGCTCGCCGCCGAACAGGCCGACATCATCGCCTTCGCGGGCGGGGGAGCGGTCACGCCCGGCGGCCCGGTGCAGCTCGGCGACGAGGACACCACCGCCGAGCGAGTGGCCTACGTCGACGGACTGCTCGGCGACCGCGCGGGCGAGGTGGAACTCAATCTGCTCCTGCAACGGGTGGTCTCGCGGACGGAATGGACGGCGCTGGCCGATGCGTACGCACCGGCGCTGCCGCCCACGGCCGCCGACTACCCCGAGCGGATCCCCACCCTGCTGATCGGCTCACCGGACGAGGGCGCCGACCGCATCCGGGAACTGCGCGAGCGTTTCGGATTCAGCTACTTCACCGTGCTGGAGGGCAGCATGGAGCAGTTCGGCTCGATCATGGAGCGTCTGCGCTGACCAGCGGCCCGCGTGGCTACGCGGGCCGCCGCCACAACAACGTGTAGCGCCACATCAGGCGACGCCGAATCCTGGCCCCGGGCAGGATCGTCGCGGCGCATGCGCGGATATCGTCGAGTGTGTCCACGGGGTCCCGCATCGGCACGTCCGGTTCGCTCTGGCGGGGCGGGTACTGATCGATGGCCCAGATCAGCGGCAGCAGCGGGAGATAGGCCGCATCGCGGCGTGCCGACATCTTCCACAGCCCGACCACGGCCAAGGTGCCGCCGGGGGCGACGAGGCGGCGCAGGGCCGTCAGGCCTTCCTCGAGTGGCACGTGGTGCAACGTCGCGACGGCTGTCACGTAGTCGAAAGTGCCGGGGAAATCGCGGAAGTCGGCGTGTTCGAAGCGCACGCCGTCTGCTCCCGAGGCCTGTGCCAGCGCTGCGGCGTCCGCGTCGATACCGACGACCTCGCGGCAGTGCGCCGCCAGCTTCCCGGCCAAGAGTCCATCGCCGCAGCCGACGTCGAGCGCGGTCCGCGCGGACGACGGCGCTGTGGCGAGCAGCCAGGGGTGGTAGTGCGTGTTGTGATTCCAGTACGGGTCGCGACTCACTTCACGACTCTACGGACACACTGCCGTGAGACAGTGATACGCAGACGCGCGCAATGTGATCTACATCACTCGGCACTGGGCATTTTGTCGGACCTAGATGGCATGGTGTTCGGATGC
Organism: Nocardia lijiangensis NBRC 108240; assembly: GCF_001613045.1. Taxonomy (GTDB): domain Bacteria; phylum Actinomycetota; class Actinomycetes; order Mycobacteriales; family Mycobacteriaceae; genus Nocardia; species Nocardia lijiangensis. Next base: position 56,790 of record NZ_BDBP01000024.1, read on the forward strand.
CATCTACCGAATCGGCCGCTACCGTCGATGTCATCCGGGTACTCGGAGCCAGCGAGCACAACCTGCGCAACGTTTCGCTGGAGATCCCGAAGAACAAGATCACCGTCTTCACCGGCGTGTCCGGATCGGGCAAGTCCTCCATCGTGTTCGACACCATCGCCGTGGAATCCCAGCGCCAGCTCTACGCCACCTTCCCGGCGTTCATCCTGAACTTCCTGCCGCGGTACGAACGCCCGCACGCCGAGGCGATCGAGAACCTGACCGCGCCGGTCATCATCGACCAGCAACCGGTCGGCGGCGGTCCGCGCTCCACGGTCGGCACCATGACGGACATCTACTCGATGGTGCGCGCCATGTTCGCCCGATTCGGTTCGCCCTCGGCCGGATTCGTCTACAACTATTCGTTCAACGTCCCGCAGGGCATGTGCCCGGACTGCGACGGACTCGGCATGACCGTGCGCGCCGATCCGGACCGCCTGGTCGACCGCACCAAATCGCTCAACGAGGGGGCCATCCTGCTCCCCGGTTACGGTGTGGGCAGCGGTGATTGGCAGCTCTACGGCAATTCCGGCCGCTTCGATCCGGACAAGAAGCTGGCCGACTACTCCGAGGCCGAGTACCAGGACTTCCTGTACGGCAGCGGCGGCAAGGTGGAGCTGACCTTCGCGAAGGGCACCTGGAAAGCCAACTACGAAGGGCTCGCCGCGAAGTTCACCCGCACTCGCTTGCAGCGCGACACCTCGACACTGAGCGAGAAGACCCGCGAGCAGATGCAGAAGTTCCTCACCGAGGGCGTCTGCCCGACCTGTCAGGGTGCGCGGCTCAATGCCGCCGCGCTGGCCACCGAGATCGGCGAGCGAAACATCGCCGACTGGTCGAGGATGCAGATCACCGATCTGATGGCGGTACTCGACGAGATCACCGACCCCGCGGCGCTCGGCCTGGCCGACGCCATCCGGACGGCGCTCCGGCGGGTGGCCGACATCGGGCTCGGATACCTGAGCCTGGACCGGCCCACCTCGACCCTCTCCGGCGGCGAGGGCCAGCGGCTCAAGATGATCAAGCATCTGTCCAGCACGCTGATTGGGATGACCTACATCTTCGACGAACCCAGCGTCGGACTGCATCCGCGCGATGTCGGCAGGCTCAACGATCTCCTGAAAGCGCTGCGAGACAAGGGCAATACCGTGCTGGTGGTCGAGCACGACCCGGACGTCATCCAGATCGCCGATCATGTCGTGGACGTCGGTCCGCGCGCCGGTGTGCACGGCGGGCAGGTGGTGTTCCAAGGCAGCTTCGCCGAGCTGCGCGCCGCCGACACACCCACCGGCGCCGGTCTGCGCAGGCCTTTCACCGTCAAGGACACCTTCCGTGTCGCCACCGGCGAACTGCTCATCGAGCACGCCGCCGTGCACAACCTGCGCGACGTCACCGTCGGCATCCCCACCGGGATACTGACCTCCATCACCGGCGTGGCAGGCTCGGGCAAGAGCAGTCTCATCCGGGACGTGTTCGTGCGCGAGCACCCCGAGGCGCTGTTCGTCGACCAGTCGCCCATCGGCGCGTCCTCCCGGTCCACTCCGGCAACCTATCTGGGACTGATGGATCCGATCCGCAAGCTGTTCGCCAAGGCGACGGGGGAGTCGCCGAGCCTGTTCAGCTTCAACTCCGACGGTGCATGCAAGCAGTGCGAGGGCCGCGGTGTGATCATCACCGAGGTCGCCTACATGGACCCGGTCACCACGCACTGCGACGCCTGCGACGGCCGCCGCTTCTCCGAGGACGTGCTGGGGCACACGCTGCGCGGCAAATCCATCGCGGACGTGCTGGAGATGTCGGCGGAGGAGGCGCTCGGCTTCTTCACGGAGAAAGCGCTGAATACCAAGTTGCGCACCATGAACGAGGTCGGCTTGGAGTACCTGAGCCTGGGGCAGGCGATGAGCACCCTGTCCGGTGGTGAACGCCAGCGCATCAAGCTGGCCACCCAGTTGCAGAACACCGGGTCGGTCTACGTACTGGACGAGCCGACCACCGGTCTGCACATGTCCGATGTCGACACCCTGCTCGCGCTCATGGACGGGCTCGTCGAACGCGGCAACACCGTCGTCGTCATCGAACACAATCTCGACGTCGTCGCCCACTCCGACTGGGTGATCGACCTCGGACCCGACGGCGGTAAAGACGGCGGCCAGGTCGTTTTCACCGGCACCCCCGCCGACCTCCTGAATCACCCGACTTCCCTGACCGGCGAGTACCTGCGTAAGTACAAGGCGGCCTGACCCGGTCCGAAGCCCGCGGCCGCACCGGCGAGAATCGGTGCGGCGGCGGGCTTTTACCTTCTCGCTGCGCAGTCGAGCACGACCGGCGCTGGCGGGTCCCTGGGTGAGGCACCGTTAGGATTCGCGCATGCATGTGCGGAAGGGGGCCTCTCGGCGGCCGGACACGGTGTTCCGATCGATGCGGACGACGCTGGGAGTGGCGGCCGCCTGCCTGGGGCTCGCCGCGATCTGCGTGCTCGCGATCGTGACCGGCACGGCGGTGATCGCGGGCAAGATCGGTGCGCTGGTGTTCCTCGCGATCGGCGCCGAGATGGCGTGGTCCGGGATGCGGCGCAGGCCGGACCTGGTGATCACCGACGAAGGCGTGGAGCACCAGGAGTTCGGGCGCATCGCGTGGTCGACCGTGGATCACGTCCGGGTGCGCCGCTGCCCGAGCGGCGACGCCATCGATCTGGTCCTGATCCATCCGGATCAGGAGTACGCGGTCGCCACCGCGCCGTCCATTCCGATGACCTCGCTGTCGGTCCCGCTGCTGCACGTCACCGAGGCGATGCGCAGACACCGGCCGCAACTCGAGGTCACGGCCGACTGAAGCGGCGACAAGCGCTCAGGCGGCCGCGTATTCGATGAGCCAGGACGGGAATTCGGTGAGGTCGTTCAGGACGACATCGGCTCCCGCCGCGCGCAGCTCGACGGCGTCACACGGCCCGGTGACGACGCCCACCGCCAGCGCGTCGGCGGCCTTGGCGCCGCGCATGTCGCCCGCGTGATCGCCGACGTAGACCGCCGCACCCTGCGCGCGCAATGCCTCGGCCTTGCCTGTCGACCACAGCCCACCCGCGAGGTGGTCGATCCGCCAGCCCAGCTCGTCGAGATGGAGCTGCGCGTGCGGCTGGTATTTGCCGGTCACCACCATCAGCCGTCCGCTGCGCGCGGTCACCGCGTCGAGGGCCGCGCCCGCGCCCGGCATGGCGGGGATGCGCGGCACCACGTCGGGATACAGCTCGCGGTAGCGGGCGATCAACGCGGGAATGAGCTCGTCGGGCGCGCCCGCCTCGGCGAGCAGCAGACCGAGCGGCGGGCCGAGCCGCTCCACGAAGTCGGCGCCGCGCAGCGGCAGCTGGAATTCCGCGGCGACGGTGTCGATGGCGAACGAGACTCCCGGTCGCGAGTCGATCAGTGTCATGTCGAGGTCGAAGCCGACGGTCCAGGTCACCCATCGACTCTAGAGGGGCACGGCCGGATGGCTGCGCTCGACCGCTGGGTTCCCGCTGACGGAAGTCCGAGGTCGCGGTGCCGCGGGCGGCCTGGTCGCGCGGTGGAGGTCGCGTTCAGCGCGCGAAAGGGTCGAATCGGCGTCCGGTGAGCCGGGCAGGGAGGGGGCCGACGGTGTCGATGTCGTCGAGGTCCTGGAAGGTGGCGCTCGCGGTGCCGGTGAACTCCGTGTCGCGAATGGTCAGCTCGAATCGCACGACACCCTTGCGTATGCGGCTCGGATCGTCGCGGTCGACCGTGAATTCCAGGAACGCGCCGGTGACTCGTGCTCCGTCGGCTTCCCAGACGCCCATGCCGTTGCTGTCGCTGGTGGCTCGGTTGCCGTGGTCCGGGTTCGACTGGAGCATGGTGCCGTCCGCGTGGAAGGTCATGACGTGGTGGGAGAACGGCGCGCCGTCGGCGATCACCTCCCACACGCCGATCACACTCATCGGGCCCCGCACACGCCGGCCAGCAGGGCGATGCCGCGGTCGATCTCGGCGTGCGGCACGCCCGCGAAGCTGAGTCGCATCGCGTTGCGGGGCGCGTCGTCCCCGGCGAAGAACATGGCCCCGGGGATGAAAGCCACCCCGGCCTCCAGCGCGGGCATCGCCAGCGCAACGGCGTCGAAATCGGCAGGGCCCTCGACCCAGACGAACATGCCGCCGTCCGGGTCGGTCCAGGAGAATTCGTCGGGGAAGTGCCGTTCCAGCGCGGTCGTGACCGCGTCCAGTTTGGCGGCGTACGCGGCGACGATGTGGTCCAGATGCGCGGATGCCGCTGCGCTGTCGAGGAATTCGGCGGCGATCGCCTGGTTGAGCACCGAGGTCTGCATGTCGATGCCCTGTTTCAGGGCAAGCACGGGTTCGACGAGCCGATCGGGCAGCACGGTGATGCCGATGCGCAACGCGGGGGCAAGGGTTTTCGACAGTGACGTGATGTAGACGGTGTTGTCCGGGGCGTAGGACCAGAACGCGGGCAGCCGCGCGCCGCGGTAGCGCAGATCGGTGTAGACGTCGTCCTCCACCACCAGCGCGCCGCGCCGCACGATCACTTCCGCGAGCTGCCGTCGCCGGGCCGCGGACATGGTGCGGCCGGTCGGGTTGTGGAAGGTCGGGAGCAGATAGACGAACGCGGTGTCGTGCAGTGCCAGCGCAGCGTCCAGCGCGTCGGGAAGCATGCCGAATTCGTCCGACCCGATACCGACGGTCCGCGTGCCGTGGCTGCGGAACACCTTCAGCGCCGGGCCGTAGGTCGGCGTCTCCACCAACACGACCGCACCCGGATCGAGCACGGCCATGCAGACATTGTGCAACGCGCCCGATCCGCCGGTGGCGATGTGCAGCCGGTGTGCCTGGCACCCGATTCCACGGCCGGACAACAGTTTCCGCACCTGCTCCAGCAGTGGCGGGAAACCCTGTGTCAGACCGTACTGCACGGCCGCGTTCCCGTACTTGGCGATGGCGTCCGCGGCCGCCGCCGCGATCAGCGCACCGGGCAGCAGCGCGGGGTCCGGTGCGCCGACGGCGAACGAGATCACCGCGGGGTGGCGCGCCAGCGCGGCGAAGGCGTCGTCGATCTGTCCGCTCCGGGCGGCCCCGCGTCCGACCGTGACGCTCACGCGTGTGCCACGGCGAGTTCCCGCCGCAACCGCACAGCGATGTCCGCTGCCTCGGCATCGTATTCCGGCGCCAGCACCAGATCGTCGGTGAAGAGCGGATCGGTGCGGATGTCGACGGCCGTCAATTCCTCGGTGTCGCTGAGGTTCACCGCCACGGGCACGATGCTCTTGGGGATGTAGAGGAACTCGCCGGGTCCGTGCAGCAGCGGCGTCAGTTCCGGGCCGACCAGCGTCGCCGCCCGCCCTTGCAGGCACAGCACGATGGTCTCGCTGTGCGCGTGGTAGTGCGCCGCGGCTACCTTGCCCGGCGCCATGGTGATCATGGCCGCCGAAATTCCCTCGGCGCCACAGGTTTCCGTCGTCACGCACGGGATCAGGTGCTGGCCGTGGCTGCCCACCGTCATGGCGTGGTCGGCCGCGGCGATCACACGCGCTGTCTTCACGACATCTTTCATCGAGCATCCCAACATCGAGGCCGGTCGGTATGTGCCCGAACGTAAGTCACGCCGGGGTAGGGGAGAAGGCTCCCGATCCCGATTTCATCCGGTCTTCGGCGGGACTTCCCTCGGCGCCGACGGAAGTTCATCTCGGGAGTGACCAAGATCAAATTCTCGGCCCCGCAGAACATCAGCGGCGCCAACGGAATGCGGCGACTCGACCGGAACGCGGTCACGGCAATGCCGTGGCATACCCGAATTGCCAGGCCCGCGGGCCGGTCAGTCCGTGCAGCGGGTCCCGTCCGCGGGCAGCACGCCGTCGTAGAGGTAGGCGACTACGGCGGCGTCCACGCAGGCGGAACCGTTGTCGAAGGCGATGTGACCGTCGTGTTCGCTGATCACGAGCACGGCGTCGGCCAGGGTGGCGGCGACGTTCTCGGCGTCCTCGACCGGCGTGGCCAGGTCGCCGCTGTTGTTGAGCAGCAGGATGGGCGGCGCGCCCGCCGCGTCCACGCCCTCCGACTCCTGGGTCGGCCGCACCGGCCAGAACAGGCACAGCGGGGTGCTGAACACCCGGTTCGCGCCGAACAGCGGTGAGCGTGCGGCCGCCCATTCGGCCTCACGCGCCAGTTCCCCGAGAATCACGTCCTCGGGCTTCGACTGCCACCCGCTCGGGTCGTCGTTCAGGCATTCGACCGACCAGAACGCCGGATCGGACGAGCTGTAGCGGCCCCGTTCGCGGCCGACATACCGATCGGCCAGCTCGGCCAGTCCGGTGCCGTCGCCGCGCAGAGCGTCGGCGAACGCGCTCTCGAACCGCGGCCAGTAGCGCTCGTCGTAGGTCGCCTGGAAGATGCCGAGCAGTGCCAGATTGGAGCCGACCCGGCGGCCGTCGGAGGCCGGGATGGGCGCGGCGTCCACCCGAGCGATGAGATCTCGCAGCCGCTGCATGGCGGCTTCTGCGTCGTTGCCGACGGGACAGTCCGTGCGCTGCGCACACGCGTCGAGCATGGTGCGCACCAAGCGATCCCGCGGCGCGAGCTCACCGGGCGGTGGCGGTCCGTCGGGTGTGTCCGGCGAGTCCCACCGGTCGGTCGTCAGGCTCGGGTCGTCGATGGAATCCAGCACCATTCGCCCGACTCGATCCGGGAACTGCTCGGCATACAGCTGTCCGATCCGGGTGCCGTAGGAGAAGCCGAAGAAGTTCAGCTTCGCCTCGCCGAGCGCCGAGCGCATGATGTCCATGTCGCGCACCACGGACTCGGTGCCGACGAACCCGAGCAAGTTTCCAGTGTTGCGCAGGCACGCGGTGGCGTAGCGGCGGTGCGCGTCGGCGACGAGGCGACGGCCCGCCTCGTCGACCGGGGTGAAATCGGTGGCCAGGTAGTCGTCCATCGCGCGGTCGCTCAGGCACCGCACCGGTGCGGTGCGGCCGACGCCCCGGGGGTCGAAACCGACCAGGTCGTAGCGGATGCGGAACTTGCGCAACCCGGTGTCCTCCGGGGCGAGCGCGGAAAGCACGTGCTCGTAACCGGATTCGCCGGGGCCACCCGGGTTGACGGTGAGCACGCCGATGCGCTGGCCGGGATTGGTGGCGCGCAGGCGCACCAGCGGCATGGTGATGGCGGCGGCTTCCGGGTGGGCGTAATCGACCGGCACGCGGATCTCGCCGCAGTCGGCGTCCCTCGGCCAGCCGCAGGGCGCCCAGTCGACCCGCTGGGCCTCGTACTCGCGCAGCGTGGGCAGCGGACCGGGCGAGGGCTCCGCGCGACCGTCCACTCTCGACCCGATCGAGCAGCCCGAGATCAGCAATCCCACCACTGCCATCACGGTCACCAGTCCGCACCGACTCGCCCGCACTGCCGTCCCCCTAACCTTCGCGATGTCCTCCGGCGGACGTATCGCGCCGCGCCCGCGGAAAGTTCGCCGCGGGCCCACTTCGAAGATAGCGAGAAAGCGGCGATCCGCGCGGATCTTCGCGCGCCGCAGTGCCCCGGCGGTACGTTGGACCCCGACGCAGGTTTCACCTCGCGGAAGGGCCACCTCGGAGATGGATTCGGATCGGCAACAACGGCTCGTGGCGTTGTTCCAGCGGACGGCGGCGACCGTGCCCGCCTATCGCGACTTCCTCGACAGCCGCGGCGTCGATCCGGCCGCGGTCGTCGATGCCGCGGGATTCGCGCGAGTCCCGTTGATCACCAAGGAGAACTACCACCACCGCTATCCACTGCCGCAGCGCTGCCGCGACGGCGATCTCGGCGCCTGCGATCTGATCGCGGTGTCGTCCGGCTCGACGGGTACGCCCACCTTCTGGCCCCGTTCCGCCGCCGACGAAGCCGCCGCGACCCGACGCTTCGAACAGGTTCTCGTCCATGGCTTCGACGCGACCCACCGGCGCACCCTCGCCGTCGTGTGCTTCCCGCTCGGTACCTGGGTCGGCGGCCTGTACACGGTGTCCTGCCTGCGCGGGCTTGCCGCCGAACTGGCCATGACGATCGTGGCGCCCGGCAACAACAAGGCCGAGATCCTGCGCGTGGTACCGGAACTCGGTCCGCACTTCGATCAGGTCGCCCTGTTCGGGTATCCGCCCTTCCTCAAGGACGTCATCGACGCCGGCCTGCGCGAAGGCGTCGACTGGTCGCGCTTCGCGCTGAAACTGGTGTGCGCGGGCGAGGTGTTCAGCGAGCAGTGGCGCGATCTGATGGGCAAGCGCGCGGGCCTGGATCCGGTCCGCGATGTCGCCGCGATGTACGGCACCGCCGACGGCGGGGTGCTCGGCAACGAGACCCCGCTCAGCGTGCGCATCCGGCGGTTCCTCGCCGAGCATCCCGTGGCGGCGCGAGAACTGTTCGGCGGTCAGCGGCTGCCGACCCTGCTGCAGTACAACCCGGCGGACCGCTTCTTCGAAACCGTCGACGGCACACTGGTGTTCACCGCCGATTCCGGTGTGCCGCTGATCCGCTATCACATCGCCGACGACGGCGGCGTCATCCCGCACGAGCGCCTGGTGGAGTTCTGCAAGGCGCACGGCTTCGAACCGGAGGAGGAGACCGGCCCGGATCTGCCGTTCGTCTTCGTCTTCGGCCGCTCCCTGCACGCGGTCTCGGTCTTCGGCGCCAACGTCTTTCCTGAGACGGTGTCGCTCGGGCTGGAGCGCGCCGACATCAGCGACTGGGTCACCGGGAAGTTCGTGCTGGAAGCCTGGGAGGACGCCGACCGCAACCGGCTGCTGCGCATCACGGTCGAACTCGGGCCCGACGAGCCGAGCACCGTCGAACGTACCCGCCTCGTCGCCGCCGCCATCCGCGACGAATTGCTCACGCACAACAGCGAATACGCGAACTACGTGCCCGCAGAGCGCCACCTGCCGCACGTCGAGCTGCGCCCGTCCGGCGACCCGGACTACTTCCCGGTGGGAGTCAAGCACCGCTACACGCGGTGAGAGGACTCCGGCGTCTCCGTGCGGTCGCGAACCGGGAGCAGGTCGGGGCGTTTGGCGGTGCGGCCGTCACCGGACGACCGGCCGGTCAGCCGTCGACCCAGCCAGGGGCCGAGAAAGGTTGCCGCCCAGCGTAGTTCGTTCACCGTGGTGGACAGCGCGCCGCGGGCGGGCAGTGGCGGTTGCAGGGGTTCGGTCCAGCGGTCGTCGGCGCCGGGCAGCCGCAGGGCGTAGGCGAGGGCGTCGGCGATGCGCTGATGCCCGAGCGGGCCAGCGTGCAGCCGATCCGCGCTCCACAGGCGGGGATCGGTGACGACGGCGTAGGGGGTCGTGTCGGCGACGATGACGCCGTGCCGTTCGGCGGAGGCGCGGATGCGTTGGTTGAGCGCGGCGACCCTGCCGCTGACCGGACGCGCCAGCGGGGTGATGCGCGCGGCGTCGGGGAAGGTCAGCGTGGCCACGACCGCGCCGTTGGCGGTGAGCGCAGCGAACATGGCGTCCAGCTGTCCCGCGACCTCGTCGGCGTCGAATCCGGGGCGCAGCAGGTCGTTGAACCCGGCGACCACGGTGGCCAGGTCCGGCCGCAGCGCCAGCGCGGCGTCGAGCTGTTCGGCGTGCACCTGTCGAGCCAGTTTGCCGCGCACGGCGAGGTTGGCGTAGCGCAGGTCCGGTTCGATCGCGGCGAGCCGTTCGGCGAGGCGGTCGGCCAGACCGCGCACGCCGATCCGGTCGTCACCGTCGCCAACGCCTTCGGTCTGGCTGTCGCCGAGCGCGACATATCGCGTGTAGGCGGTCATGCGGCGCGCACCGTCGGGTGCGGGAGAGTGGCAAGCATCCATATAAAATATGAACCTACTCAATTATTTGTCTATACATGTGGTAGTCGTCACGGCGGCGGGACACCCCCCGCGTTGGCCGTCGGCAGGCAGAGTCGACAGCCCCACCCATCGGCGGCGGCTCGCTCAGAAGGCGGCTTGACTCGTTTCTGCTGTTCACGTCCGTACAGGGGAGGACACTTTCAGGGATGAGTCGCAGATATCGGCCGCCGCCGAGCCTGTTCAGCCACTTCGAGGAACCGGGTGTCGCTTCGGTATCAGCCGACAAGGTGGTGACTTCGTACCGTCCGGTGTTCAGCAGCGCTGCATCGCGGGCGGCGGCGGCTGAGGCTGGTGGAACGGCCGGCGGTGAGCGGTGAACCCGAAGGCCCGCGCCTGGGATCTCGGGTACGCGGCCGGTTGGCGACTGGTGGGCGCCCTGCCGCAGCGTTGGGCGCTCGGCCTGTTCGGCACTGCGGCCGATCACGCGGCCCGGGACGGTGGACCGGTCCAGCTGCGGCACAACCTGGCGCGGGTGCTGTCCGTCACACCGGCGCAGGTACCCGACGAGCTGATGCGCGCGAGCCTGCGCTCCTACGCTCGGTACTGGTGCGAAGCGTTCCGGCTGCCGTCGATGGACCCCGTCCGGCTGGCCGAGAGCGTCGAATCCGCCGCCACAGGGCTCGAGCACATCCACGAGGCGGTCGAGCGCGGACGCGGAGCGGTGCTGGCGTTGCCGCACAGCGGCAATTGGGATGTGGCGGGGGTCTGGCTGGTGCGGCGGGTGGGCTCACCGACCGTCGTGGCCGAGCGGCTGAAACCGGAATCGCTGTTTCGGCGCTTCGTCCGGTTCCGTGAACACCTGGGTTTCGAAATCGTCCCACTCACCGGTGGTGCGAGTCCACCGTTCGAGCAGCTGGTCGCGCGGCTTCGGCAGGGACGGATAGTCGGGCTGCTCGGTGAACGCGACCTGACGGGAGCGGGCGTGCCGGTCACTTTCTTCGGGGAACCGGCCCGCATGCCTGCTGGTCCGGCCAGGCTGGCGATCGATACCGGTGCGCCGCTGCTGCCGGTGCACTGCTGGTTCACCCCCGGCGGCTGGGGATTTCACGTCGGCGAGCCGATCGACACCGCTCGCGGAGTGCAGCACACGACTCAGGCGCTGGCCGACCGGTTCGCCGCCGGTATCGCCGCGCACCCGGCCGACTGGCACATGCTGCAACCGGTGTGGACCGCCGACCGGCTCGCCCTCGGGCACGCTCGCAGCAACCCGTCACGCTGACCCGGCGGCCGAACCCCGCTCGCTGTCGCGCCTGGCGCGGGCCGCATGACCTCCCACCGCTACCGCTGAAAAGGGTTGCTCGCGGTCACAGATCGAGCTCCACATCGCTGATCGGATAGGCGACACAGGAGTGCGTGTAGTCGAACTGCGAATCGGAGAGGCGGAGTTTGGCTTCCTCCGCGGTGTGCACCCGACCCTTGACGACGCGCACCCGGCACAGGCTGCATTCACCGGAGCGGCACGCTGCCTCGGGACGAAGGTTGTTGTCCTCCAAGGCGTCCAGCAGCGGTCGGTTGCGTGGCGTACGGAAGGAGACGTTGCCGACGGTGACGGTGACCTCGCCTGCCGGGTCCACCTCGGTGGGCCAATGCGGTTGGGCGGTGGGGTCGTTCGGTGCGCCGTTGGCCTCGAAGCGGATTCGCTTGCGCGGCTGGCCGAGCGTGGTCAACTGGGCGAGGGCGTAGGGGTAGAGGGCCTGCGGACCGCAGACGTAGACCATCCGGTTGTCGAGGGCGCCCGCGAGGAAGTGAATCGTCTCCGCGGTGAGAAAGCCGGTCGCGCCGGTCCAGTCGGCGTCCGGCTCCGCGACGACGTGGTCGACGTCGATGCCGGGATGCGCGGCGGCGAGGGCGTCGAGCTCAGCATGAAAGATGACGTCGCCGGCGTCGCGGGAACCGTAGATCAAGTGGAAGGTGCGGTCCAGGCCCGCCTCGGCGATCTCGCGGATCATGCTCATGGCGGGCGCGACACCGGAACCGCCCGCAAGGAAGACCACATCGTTGCCGTGGAAGAGCGGATTGTAGTGAAAGGTGCCCATCGGTCCGGTGGTGGTGAGCAGCTGGCCGACCTGGACGGTGTCGATGAGCAGGTTACTGATGCGACCGCCCGGCACCCGGCGCACGGTGAGGTCGTAGCGATCCAGCTGGGTGGGGCTCGACGAGATGGCGTACGGGCGGCTGGTGCCGTCGACGAAGAGGTTGACGTACTGACCTGCCAGAAACGGTGGCAGCGCGGCCTGGTCGGAGGCCTGCAACCGGAACGTCTTGGTGCTGGCGGTCTCGTCGATGATCTCGGTGACGACCAGGTGCAGCCGCTTGGGGTGGTACGCGTCGACAGTGGCCCGAGTTTCGGCGAGGTGGTCGCGAGTGTCGGGGATGCGGGAGTCGATCTCGGCGAGGATCTCGGCCGCGCCGTCGAATCGTTCTGCGAGAGGGTGGGTCATCGGAATCCTCAGGGGTCAGGCGGCTTTGGTGCGCAGGAGACGGCGGGCGACGCGAGCGCCCGCTTCGAGAGTGGGTTGGAAGCCGCCGATTCCGGCCCAGGATCCGGCCAGGTGCAGTCCGGGAACATGGGTTCGGCGTTCGCTGTTGCGGAACAGCCAGCCTTCGGTGGAGTCCTGGTCGTAGCCGTAGATGGCGCCGCCCGGGTGGCCGAGGTAGCGCGTCATCGTCAGCGGTGTCGCGACGTCGACCTCTTCGATCGCGTCCCGGATGCCGGGGGTGATGTTCTCGCACAGGTCGAGCAGGGTTTCGGCGTAGGCGAATTTGGTGCGCGCGTACTCCGACGGTGCGACGTTCTTCCAGATGTCCGCGTATTGCAGTGTCATCAGGCTGATGTGGGTGGCACCGGAAGGCGCGAAGCCGATCGGCGCGACATCGTAGGAGCTGACGCAGATTCCGCGCGCGGGCTCGAACGAGCGCCACGCGTTGTAGGTGTGGTCGTCGTCGGTGTCCATGTTGACGAAGGTGGTGCTCGTGGTGAACCCGAGTTCGGCGGGGGAGGCGTCCAGGCCCATGTGCAGCACGAAGCCGGACACGCCGATTCGCCTGGTGGCCAAATCATCTCGCACAGCGGCCGGCACGTCGATGCCCTCGAGCATGCCGTAGGTGGTGGGTAGCGAGGCATTGGAGACCACATCGGTCGCGGTGACCTCGGTGCCGTCGTCCAGTCGCACGCCGAATGCCCGCCCGCCCGCGGTGAGGACGGCTTCGACGCCGGTGTTGAATCGCACTTCGCCGCCTGCGGCGAGGAAGGCGTCCAGGATGGCGGTGGACATGGCCTGCGAGCCGCCGCGCACATGCCACGGCTTGAACTCGAAGTAGGCGAACAACGTCAGCGCCAGATCCTGGAACCGCAGTTTCGACGGCGGCTGCCCGAGGTAGGTCCAGTACATGCCGAGCGCGGCCTTGATGCGGTCGTCGTCGAAGTACTCGTCGAGCACATCCTTCAGCGGCCGCAGACCGTACTTGAACAGCATCGGGTCGATCTGCTCGACCGGCATGCCGCGCATGGCGGCGATCTGCCAGAAGGACACCTGCTTGAGCAGTTCGAAGAACTTCGCCGCCCGATCGCGGTTGCCGGGGAACTCGGCCTCGATGGCGTCGATGGCGGCATCCCAATCGGCGGGCAGGGTCAGATCCAGCTGCCCGGGAATCACCGCGCGGTAGAGGTCGTGCTCCTGCACGAACTCCAGCTTGTCGGCGATGCCCAGCTGCTGGAACAAGCCCTCGCGCAACGAGATCGGCTGTCCGTCCACGCCGACGCCGGACAGCTGGTGCAGCGCCACCTCGAACTCGAACCGGCCGCGGCGGAACGACGTGCCGCAGCCGCCGGGAACGTTGTGACGTTCCAGCAGCAGGGTGCGCGCACCGGCGCGCTGCAGCGTCGCCGCGGCGGTCAGGCCCGCATTGCCCGCGCCGATGACGATGGCGTCGTAGTCGCTCATGCGCCGGTCGCCTCTCGCTCGAGCTGCGCGGTGGCTTCGGCCTTGATGCGCTCGAACTGCTCACCCATCCGCGCGGCCAGGGCCTGCGCGGCGGAGAGCGGGCGCACCATGACCATGAACTCGTCGATCTTGCCGTTCTCGTCGAAGTGCAGGAAATCGCAGCCGGTCAGCTGCTTGCCGTCGACGGTGGCCTCGAACACGAGCGCGTGGTCTCGGCCGTTCGCGTCGGCGATCTCGCGCACGTAGTGGAAGTCCTCGAAAACGCGGATCACCGCGCGCAGGATGGCCGCGGTGATCGCCTTGCCCGGATACGGCTTGAACGCCACCGGACTGGTGAACACCACATTGTCTGCCAGCAGTGCCTCGATGGCGGCCTCGTCGTGAGCCTCCACGGCTGCTCGGAAGGGATGCATGTTCCACCTCTCATGGTCAATTAATTGACTATACGACTTGAACCGTATCCGGCTCGCTTGGGCATGTCCAGGTGGAAACGGACAATTATTTGAATAATCTCGATGACTGGTAGTCTGAGTCGATGGCGCTACGAAACGCGGTGTTGGCCGCCCTGCTGGAGGGTGAGTCGTCCGGTTACGACCTTGCCAAGGGTTTCGATGCCTCGGTGGCCAACTTCTGGATGGCCACACCCCAGCAGCTCTACAAGGAACTCGAACGCATGGCGGCCGACGGCCTCATCGAGACCCGGGTCGTGCAGCAGGAGCGTCGCCCCAACAAGCGGCTGCACGCCATCACCCCGGCCGGGCGGGCCGCGCTGCGCGAGTTCGTCGCCGAGCCCGCCAAGCCCACCGCCATCCGCGACGAGATGATGGTGAAGGTGCAAGGCATGGACGTCGAGGACGCCCCGGCCGTGCGCGCCACGGTGGCCGACAAGCTGGCCTGGTCGCAGGCGAAACTGGAACGATACGAGCGGCTCCGCGCTCGACTGCTGGACGAACGCAGCGAACAGGCGTACCTCGCCGAGGCCGAACGCGTCGGCCCCTACCTCACGCTGCTGCGAGGAATCGCCTTCGAACAGGAGAACATTCGCTGGGCGGAGTTCGTGCTGTCGGTGATCGATCGGCGGATCGCCGCGCACGTGTAGCGCTCTTCCCGCAGCATCATCGGCAGCGTCGACCTGTCGTCGGAATCAGCCGCCGGCCGGTCGGCCAGCGCGGCAGGTCCACCGTGGCGGGGTCGAACACGGACGCGCTCAGCCCGATTCGGGCGCAGCCTCGGCGACCGCCCACCGCGTGACGGCTCCTATCCGGCTGCGGCAATCGCGGCGACACGCTCCAGGGCCCGGTCGGCCGCATGCATCTCGTTCGCGTACAGCAAGCCGTAGGTGAAGCCGTTCTCGCCGGGCTCCGTACCCGCGGATACCGCAGTGCGCCACAGGAACTCGGACGACACTCGGCCGTCGTTGTAGTCGCCGAGCACGCGCTGCAACGTCTTGTAGTACGCGATCTTCGACTTCGCGCGTCCGGACTTGCGCACCGGTTTGTGTAGTTCGGCGGCGTAGCGGGCGCGTTTGGCGGCCTTGCGGGCGCGGTGGAATGACTCGGCTCGCTGGTTCTGCAGTGCGGTCGTGAGCCTTCGATCGGCTTTGAGCGCGGCTTTGTGTGCCCGTGTCACGAGGTCGCGACGGCGGATCCGTCCGCCGAACGGCGGCGCCGATCGCCATGCCTGCAGGGTCGCGAGCAGTTGCAGATAGCGGGGCGTATTCATGGCCTCGGCGAGTGCGTCGCGGCTCGGAAGTTGCCGCTCCAGCAGCGTCGTTTCGATTCGCGCCGCGACCGGGCCCAGAACGAGCTGGGGCGGTAGTTCCTTGATCCGGTCGGCTAGGCGGCGACGCTGGACGTCGCAATCGCGCACTTCGCCGAGCAGCCCGGCAAACCATTTCAGCTCGTTCTCGACGTCACCGACGGCGGGGCGGTCTAGCAACTTGCCGAATACGCGGAGTGTGCTGCGCAGTCGCCGCGCCGCGACACGGGTGTCGTGGATCGGATCCCGGCCTCGCCGTAGCTCCACGTCACCGGTGAAGATGAGATCGATCTGTGTGGTCATGTAATCGCGTATCGCGCGTTGTGCCGCGCGGTCGCTGCCGGCGGGTCCGGACCATTCGGGCAATGCACGAGACAGTTTGGAGGGATATTCCGCCGTCCGTGCGCCCGCCTCGGTGAGGCTGTCCACCAGCGCCGCCGGGACTTCGTCGGTCTGCGGGCCGAGCTCGATCTCGACCTCGCGCCACGCGAGGATATCCGCGGATTCGTCCGCCGGTGTCGCTCGAACGGTGTCGTCATCGATCTCGACGATCAGTTCATCGCCGGGGCCGAGAATGCGATGGCGGTTGCGCAGTGTGTGAATCTCCGTCACCGCGTGCAGTTGCTTTCCCAGGGAGACGCCGGTGACGACCGCGATGAGTTCGTCCGGCAAATTCTCCGACAGCGGGGCGAGCAATTCGAGGCGACCGCGCGCGTGCGGGACCTTCAGCTGCCAGCCGGATTCGTCCTCACCCTCACGGCGGCGCAATGTGACATTGTGCGCGAGCAGGTCGCGCTCGGCGGTATCGAAATAAGTGCTGGTCAGCTCGACCGAGGTTTCCTCGACCCGGCTGTCGGGCATGAAGTCGCCGAGCGCGGGAAGGGTGAAGACCTGGTCGACCTCCCATTTGCTTTCACGTTCCAGTTGGTCCTTCACCCGTACAGCGTTCCCGGCCCACGGCAGGCGAAACGCGCAGCCGTTGGACGTGGTTACCAGGTAGCTGATAGCGGTGATTCACGGCCGAATACGAAGTGGTGCGGGCGGCGTTCGCGGCGAACTTTCGCCGAGCAGGGCGATGTCGGCGCGGCGGTGTGCGTGTACCGGGACGGGCGGCCGGTCGTTGATCCGTGGAGCGGGCTCGCTGATCCGGAGACCGATCGGACCTGGGAGCGGGACACGATCCTCCGGTGGCTCGTATCCGAATTCGATTGGAAATCGGTGTGATTCACGTGGAACTCTGGTTGCACTCGATGCCGGGACGGGGAAAGCCGTCGCGCGACAGCGGATCTGCGTGGAGTGCAGAACGGCACCGCGTGTGCTTCGGCCCCGCTGCGCGCACAGAAGATCACTGGCACTGTGGATGCCATGACCCTCGGTTCCGACACCAAGATCCTGTCCATCGGCCTGCATCCGAGCCACATCGACTACAGCAAGCACGCAGGCTTGGACGAGGCCGAGCTCACCGCGCGCGTCGAGGCGGGGACGGCGATGCTGCGTGATTCGGGCTTCGACGTCGTGTCGTGCTCGCTTCCCGCCGATCCCGACGCGGCCGAAGAACTCCTCGAGGGCAGGCTGGCGGAGGCGACCTACGGGCTGGCGGTGATCGGCGGCGGCGTCCGGATGCTGCCGGAGCAGACCTTGCTTTTCGAGCGCGTCGTGAACGTGCTGACCGCGGCGGCACCCGGCATCAGGCTCTGCTTCAACACGTCCCCGGAAACGACGGTCGACGCATTGCTGCGCTGGGTGCAGCCAGCGGGGCGCGGCTAGCCTCCCGGGGTTACGGGAACGCGGGCCGCAGGCGCGGCGAATGTCGAATGCCTGCGTCCGTAGCCGAGGTACACCGCAACGCCGACCGCGACCCAGACCGCGAACCGCACCCAGGTCAGCTCGTCGAGGGTGAACGCCATCAGCGCGCACCCGAGCAGCGCGAGGATCGGCACCAGCGGCACGAGCGGGGTCCGGAACGGGCGCTCACGGTTCGGCTCGAGCTTGCGCAGCACCAGCACCCCGACGCACACCACCGCGAACGCCGAGAGCGCGCCGATGTTCACCAGCTCGACCACGATGTCGATGGGCAGCAGTCCGGCGATGGCGGCGCAGCCCACCCCGAGCACCAGCGTCAGCCGCACCGGCGTCGAGCGCTTGCCGGTGGCCGCCAGCCGGCGGGGGAGCAGACCGTCGCGGCACATCGCGAAGCTCAGCCGCACCTGGGCGTAGACGATGAGCAGCAGGCCCTTGGTGAGCGCGATGACGGAGGCGACGATGATGACGGTGCCGATCCAGCCGATGTTCAGCGCGCCGAACGCGGTGGCAATCGGGGCGCCGTTGTTCAGGGTCGGGAACGGGACGACGCCGGTGAGCACGGCGCTGACGAGCGCGTAGAGCACGGTCGCGACGAGCACGGTGCCGATGATGGCGAAGGGCACGTCGCGCCGGGGGTTGCGTGCCTCCTCCGCGGAGGCGGCGACCACATCGAAGCCGAGGAAGGCGAAGAACGCGATCGCCGCGCCGCCGAGGATGCCGCCCCAGCCGAACGGGGCGAACGGGACCCAGTTGCCCGGGTCGATGTGCGGTGCGCCGACGGCGATCACCAGCACCAGCACGCCGATGGTCACCGCGACGAGCGCCTTGGTGATGCGCGCGGTCAGCGTCACCTCGCCGACCAGCACGGCGACGATCGCGGCGATGATCAGCACCGCGGGCAGGTTCACCACACCCCCCTCGCCCGGGCCCGCGGTGATGGCGTGCGGGAGCGTGATGCCGAACATCGAGTCCAGTGCCGACACCGTGGTGCCGGACCAGCCGATCGCCACGGCCGCGCCCGCGATGACGAATTCCAGCAGCAGATTCCATCCGACCAGGAACGCGGGTCCTTCGCCGAGGGTGGCGTAGGTGTAGGTGTACGCGCTGCCCGAGACCGGGACCATCGCGGCGAGTTCGCTGTAGCACAGCGCGACGAGCACGCAGACCAGTCCGGCCAGTACGAAGGACAGCACGATGGACGGGCCCGCCTTCTCCGCGGCCGCCACGCCGGTGATCACGAAGATGCCCGCTCCGACGATGGTGCCCACGCCCATGGCGGTCAGGTCGATCCGCCCGAGGCTGCGTTTGAGCGAGGTGTCCGCGCCGGACAGGCTCGCATCGGGCGTACGGCGGCGCCACCGTTGTTCAGCTGCGCTGGTCATCGACTTCCTCTCGGGGCCGCGGTTCACCCGCCCCAGAAAACGAGATATGGATCCTCGGCTCCGCCTTCGTGGGCCCGAGCCGAGGATCCATTCTCGTGGGTGCCGCGGCGCTGTCGATAACCGGGGGTTTGCAGTCGCTGCTTTCCCGCAGCGAGCGCACCCGGGCCGCGGGTGCTCAGCTGGACGACGAGGCCGCGAACGGAGTGCCGACGCGGACCGGCGCGTTGCGGTCCGGATGCCGCCACAGACCCTTGCGCTCCAGGATCGGCAGCACCCCCTCACCGAACCAGTACGCCTCCTCCAGGTGCGGGTAGCCGGAGAGGATGAAGTGGGTGATGCCGAGGCGCGAGTATTCGATCAACCGCTCGGCGACCTCCTCGTGCGAGCCGACGAGCGCAGTGCCCGCACCGCCGCGCACCAGTCCGACACCCGCCCACAGGTTCGGCGCGATCTCCAGCCGCTCGGTGCTGCCGCCGTGCAGCTCGAGCATCCGGCGCTGCCCCTCGGACTCGCTGCGGGCGAGGTTCGCTTGCACCCGTTCGATATCGGCGGGATCGATGCCCTGCAGCAGCCGCTCGGCCTCGGCCCATGCCTGTTCTGAGGTGTCGCGGCTGATGACGTGGACGCGCAGGCCGTAGTCGAGGACGCGGCCGTGGTCGACGGCGAGGCGGCGGATCCACTCCAGCTTCCTGCTCACCGCGAGCAGCGGCTCGCCCCAGGTGAGGTAGGTGTCGGCGTAGCGGGCGGCCACCGGCCCGGCGGCTTCCGACGAGCCGCCGAAGAACACCGGGGGAATCGGGTCGGGCCGGTTGCTCAGCAGCGCCTCGCGGACCCGGATGTGCTCGCCCTCGAAGGTGACCGGCTCGGCCGAACGCCACAGCTCGCGCACGACGTGCAGGAATTCGCCGGTGCGGGCATAGCGCTGCTCCTTGTCCAGGAAATCGCCGTAGGCGTGCTGCTCGTGCGGTTCGCCTCCGGTCACCACGTTGAGCAGCAGCCGGCCGCGCGAGTGGCGCTGGAAGGTGCCCGCCATCTGCGCGGCGAGGGTCGGGCTGACCAGGCCGGGCCGGAAGGCGACCAGGAACTTCAGCGTCTCGGTGGTCTCCACCAGCATCGCGGTGGTGAGCCAGGCGTCCTCGCACCAGGCGCCGGTCGGGGTCAGCACCGCCTCGAAGCCGTTGTCCTCGGCCGCGGCGCCGATCTGATTCAGGTAGCGCAGCGAGGCCGGGCGGTCGCCGGACATGAAGGTGCCGTGGCCGCCCGCGATCAGACCGCGCGAATCACCGTAGGTGGGCAGGAACCAGTGGAACGACAAACTCATGCTTGCGTCACTTCCTTCGGAGCGGGGGAGTCGTGGGCATGCCGCAGTGGTTCATCCTCCCGACGGCGCGTCCGAGGGTCACGGTTTGCGACCATCGTGGTTTTTATCGCCGATCGGCCGATTCGCGTTATAGACGTTACTTTGAATAACATGTACTATCGAACACCACGCCCGGACGACGCGGCCCGGGCGCGCGACCAGACGAAACGAGTACCTCAATGACGCGGCATGTCGACGTACTGATCATCGGCGCTGGCCTGTCCGGAATCGGCATGGCCTGCCACCTCACCCGCGAGCAGACCGGACGCAGCTACGCGATCCTGGAGCGACGCAGCGCCATCGGCGGGACCTGGGATCTGTTCAAGTACCCGGGCATTCGCTCCGATTCGGACATGTACACCTTCGGCTATGGCTTCCGCCCGTGGCACGGCACGAAGGTGCTCGCCGACGGACCGCACATCCGCCAGTACATCGAGGAGACGGCCGCCGAGTACGGCGTCACCGAGCACATCCGGTTCGGCCGCAAGGTGACCGTCGCGCGCTGGTCCAGCGAGACCGAACTGTGGACCGTGACCGCGATCGACGAGCAGACCGGCGCCACCGAGGAGTGGACGAGCAACTTCCTGGTCGGCTGCACCGGCTACTACGACTACGACAACGGCTTCCGCCCCGAGTTCCCCGGCGAGGAGAACTTCCGCGGGCAGATCGTGCACCCGCAGCACTGGCCCGAGGACCTGGACTACCGCGGCAAGCGCGTGGTCGTCATCGGCAGCGGCGCCACCGCGATCACGCTCATCCCCGCCATGAGCGAGGACGCCGCGCACGTGACCATGCTGCAGCGCTCGCCCACCTACATCACCGCGCTGCCCGCGAACGACCCGGTCGCGGTCGGCATGAAATCGGCCAAGGTGCCCGCCAAGCTGGCCTACCGGATCGGCCGCGCGCGCAATATCGCCTTGCAGCGCGCCAGTTTCCAGCTTTCCCGCACCAACCCGGCGGCGGCCAAGAAGCTGCTGCTCGCCGCGGTCCGGCTGCAGGTCGGCTCGGATCTGGACATGCGCCATTTCACGCCGAGCTACAACCCGTGGGACCAGCGCCTGTGCGTGGTGCCCAACGGCGACCTGTTCAAGGTGCTGCGCAGCGGCAAGGCCTCGATCGCCACCGATCGCATCGAGACCTTCACCGAGACCGGCATCCGGCTGGCCTCCGGCGAGGAGCTCGAGGCCGACATCGTCATCAGCGCGACCGGCCTGTCCGTGCAGATGCTCGGCGGCGCGTCGCTCGAGATCGACGGCGAGCCGGTGGTGACCCGCGACCGCGTGGTCTACAAGGGCGCCCTGCTCGACGGCGTGCCCAACGCCATGATGGTGCTCGGCTACACCAATGCCTCGTGGACGCTGAAGGCCGATCTGGCCGCCGAGTACTTCTGCCGCCTGCTCAACCACCTGAAGTCCAAGGGCCTCAGCAAGTTCGTCGCGGTGGCCGAGGAGGGCGACCGCGGGGCCGACTCGGTGATGGGCGGCGCGCTGACCTCGGGCTACATCAAGCGCGGCGACGCGGTGATGCCGCGCCAGGGCACCAACGGCCCGTGGCAGGTGATCAACAACTACTTCCGGGACCGCGCTCTGCTGCGCAAGGCGCCGCTCGAGGATGGTGTGCTGCACTTCAGCGGAGCCGCCGACCGGCCCACCGCAGTGCTCGAGAGCCGCAGCGCCTGATCCACCGCGACAGCGATCTTCAGCCCGCCGG
This sequence comes from Nocardia lijiangensis NBRC 108240, assembly GCF_001613045.1. Taxonomy (GTDB): domain Bacteria; phylum Actinomycetota; class Actinomycetes; order Mycobacteriales; family Mycobacteriaceae; genus Nocardia; species Nocardia lijiangensis. Next base: position 78,655 of record NZ_BDBP01000024.1, read on the forward strand.
CAATTCGGCGGGCTGAAGTCGTTTCACGGGCGAACTCCCGTCATGCCGAGCAAGGTCTCGGCGATGGTGTAGACGCCGCGCAGATAGCCGTCCCACGCCGTCGCGTCCGCATCGCGACGTTCCAGTGCGCCGCGGGCCAGCGCATAGCCGATCGTCTCGGCGACGACGCGCGGCTCGGCGACCGGTGAGATCGCCGCGGCCTGCCGTTGACGCTCGATCCACCGGGCGAAACGGCGGATCGGGCGTTCGGCGATCTCGGTCGCGAGCCCGGCGAGGGCCGGATCGATGACGCCGCGCTCATCGATCATCCACAGCAGCGGACCGGCGTCGCGGGCCGCGACCGCGAAGGCGTCGATGGTGGCGCGCAACGTCTTTCGTGGATCGTCGCCGATCAGACCTGGCTCCTGCGCGGCGAGGAAGCCGTCGCGCACCCGGACGGCCAGCGCGTGGAAGATCTCCTCTTTCGAGGCGAAGTACACGTACAGCGTGGCGCGGGCGACGCCCGCCTCCGCGGTGATGGCCGCGACGGTGGTCTCGGCGTAGCCGCGCGCGGTGAAGACCCGGGCGGCGGCGTCGAGCAGGTCACGGTGGCGGTCGGTGTGCGAGCGTTCGCGCGCCGCGCGGACCGACCAGGCGGAGGAGGTCACGAGACCCATGGTCATTGACGTTGACGTCAATGTCAACGACACTGGGCGGCATGCACGTCGTCGTGGCGAATAGAGGAGAAATCGCGGTTCGCGTCCTGCGGACAGCGCGCGAACGGGGATACCGGACGCTCGCGGTGTACACCGCGGACGAACGCGAGGCCATGCACGTCCGCCTCGCCGACGACGCCGTGGAGCTGTCGGGACACGGCGCCGCCGCCTACCTCGACGTGCCGGGCATCATCGCCGCGGCGCGGAAGGCGGAGGACGGCGCGCTGGTCCATCCCGGATACGGATTCCTCAGCGAGAGCGCGGATTTGGCGGCCGCGTGCGGCGCGGCGGAACTCGTGTTCGTCGGTCCGGCGCCGGAGGTGTTGCGGACCTTCGGCGACAAGACCGCCGCGCGCGCCGCGGCCGAACGCGCCGGCGTGCGCGTACTGCCTGCCACGCCCGCGGGGTCCGGCGTGGACGAGATCGCCGAGTTGCTGGCCCGCTATCCGGAGGGCGTCATGGTCAAGGCCGCGGCCGGTGGCGGGGGGCGCGGCATGCGCGTAGTGCGCGACCCCGGCGAGCTGGCCGCCGCCTACGAGTACTGCAGGGCCGAGGCGCGCGCGGGGTTCGGCGACGACGCCGTCTACGCCGAAGCGCTCGTGCCCGCGGCCAGGCACATCGAGGTGCAGGTCGTCGCGGACGGCGCCGCCGCGGTGGCGCTCGGCGATCGCGATTGCAGCGTGCAGCGCCGCCACCAGAAGCTGATCGAGATCGCGCCCGCGCCCGGACTCGACGCCGCCGTGCGCGAACAACTGCACGCCGACGCCGTCGCACTCGCCGAATCGGTGCGCTGTCGCGGCGTGATCACCGTCGAATTCCTCGTCAGCGGCACGCACTACTGGTTCCTCGAGGTGAATCCGCGACTCCAGGTGGAGCACACCGTGACCGAGGAGGTCATAGGAGCCGACCTCGTCGCGGTTCAGTTCGACCTGGCGTGCGGCGCCTCGCTCGCCGAGCTCGACCTACCCGATCCCGCGCCGCGCGGCTGCGCGATCCAGGCTCGGGTGAACGCCGAAATCGTCACGGCCGGTGGCGAAGTGCTGCCTTCCTCCGGTACCGTCACGCGGTTCGCCGCACCGACCGGCGTCGGTGTGCGGGTCGATACCGCCCTGTACGCGGGAATGCGGCACGGCGTGCACTTCGATTCGCTGCTGGCGAAGGTGGTCGCGCGGGCCGGGTCCTATCCGGCCGCGCTGCGGCGGTGCGCGGACGCGCTGGCCGAGACCGTTGTCGCCGGCGTGGACACCAACACGACCGTGCTGCGCGCGGTGCTCGACGAGCTCGCCGACGGCCGCACGGTGACCACCTCGTGGTTCGAGCAGCACGCCGCCGAGTTCGCCTCGCGCGCAGCGGATCTCGCCACCGCAATCCCGGCGGTCGAAACCGTGCCCGAGCAGCAGGCCGCGCGAGTGCCCGACCCGCTGCTCGACGGCGAGACCGCGCTGTCGGCGCCGATGGGCGGCACGGTCGTGAGCCTGGTCGAAGCGGGCGCGGTGGTTCCCGCGGGCGGCGAGGTGGCCGTACTGGAAGCCATGAAGATGCAGCACGTGTTGCGCGCGGAACAACCGCTGCGGGTGCTGCGGCACATCGTCGCACCCGGCGACACGGTCGACCCGCACGCCGCGCTGCTGATCTGGGCCGCGAGCGAGCACGACGGTGAAACCGCCGACGTCGCCGCCGTCGATCTCGAGGCGATCCGCGCCGACCTCGCCGAGGTCCACCAGCGGCACCGCGTCGGCCTGGACGCCGCCCGGCCCGAGGCCGTCGCCAAACGGCACCGGCTCGGCAGGCGCACCGCCCGCGAGAACCTCGCCGACCTGGTCGACGCGGACAGCTTCCTCGAATACGGAGCGCTCGCGGTCGCCGCCCAGCGGCTGCGCCGCAGCCCCGAGGACCTCATCGCCAACACCCCGGCGGACGGCCTGATCACCGGCGTGGCGACGGTCAACGCCGACCGCTTCGGCGCGGACGCGGCCCGCGCGGTCGTCCTCTCCTACGACTACACGGTGCTGGCGGGCACTCAGGGCATGCGCAACCACGCCAAGACCGACCGCATGCTGGAACTGGCTCGCGAACAACGACTTCCGGTGCTGTTCTTCACCGAAGGCGGCGGCGGGCGCCCCGGCGACACCGACTACCCGGGCATCTCGGGTCTGGACGTCACCACCTTCCGCGCCATGGGCGCGTTGTCCGGCCGGGTGCCGCTGATCGGCATCGTTTCCGGCCGCTGCTTCGCGGGCAACGCCGCCCTGCTCGGCATGTGCGATGTCGTGATCGCCACGCCCGACGCCAACATCGGTATGGGCGGGCCCGCCATGATCGAAGGCGGCGGGCTCGGCGTCTACGCGCCGGAGGACATCGGGCCGATCGAGGTCCAGCGCCGCAATGGCGTGGTGCATCTGGTCGCGGCCGACGAAGCGGAAGCCGTTGCCCTGGCGCGCCGCTACCTGAGCTACTTCCAAGGCGACGAAACCGGCTGGACGGCACCCGATCCCCGGCTGGCGCGCCACGTGGTGCCCGAGAACCGCTTGCGCGCCTTCGACATTCGCGCCGCGATCGCCGCGATCGCCGACGTCGATTCGGTGCTGGAGCTGCGCAGAGACTGGGGCGTCGGCATCGTCACCGCCCTGGTGCGCGTCGAGGGACGCCCCTTCGGCCTGATCGCCAACGACTGTCACCACCTCGGCGGCGCCATCGACGCGCCCGCCGCGGACAAGCTGGCCATGTTCCTCCGGCTCTGCGACGCGCACGAGCTGCCGATCGTGTCGCTCTGCGACACACCCGGTTTCATGGTCGGACCGGAGGCCGAGACACATGCGACGGTCACCAAGTTCAGTCGCCTGTTCATCGACGCCGCCGCGCTGTCGGTGCCGTGGGGCACGGTGATCCTGCGCAAGGGGTACGGCCTCGGGGCGCAGGCGATGGCCGCGGGCTCGTTCCGCGCGCCGCGCTTCGTGGTCGCCTGGCCGACCGGCGAGATCGGCGGCATGGGCCTGGAAGGCGCGGTGCGGCTCGGCTTCGCCAAGGAACTGGCCGCTATCGAGGACCCGGGCGAGCGGCAGACGGCTTTCGACAACCTCGTGCAACTCGCCTACGCCAACGGCAAGGCGCTCACCGCCGCAACCGTGCTGGAGCTCGACGACGTCATCGATCCCGTCGACACGCGCCGCTGGCTGAGCACGCTGCGCACCATCGACTGAACTAACTGCTGATCAACGGGCGGCCCGACGCAGCAGGACGGCGGTGGGCACCAGGCAGACCAGCAGCGCGAACAGGCTGGCCTCCGGCCCGAATGCGCCGCCGGTCAGCAGGGAGGACCCGGACAGTGTGGTGTGCAGCAGGCCGTGGGACGCGGTGCCCGAGCCGGACACCGTGACACCGAAGACACCGGCCTGGATGAAGTTCCAGCCGAAGTGCAGGCCGATCGGCAGCCACAGTGAGCGGGTCGCGACGTAGGCGGCGGCGGTCAGGGTTCCGCCGGTCACGGCGATCGAGAGCGTGCCAAGTAGCGTGGCGTCGACATTGACCAGGTGTGCCGCGCCGAACAGCAGCGCGGACACGACCAGCGCCACCACGGTGCCGGTACGTTCCTCCAAGATGCGGAACACGATCCCGCGGAACAGGGTCTCCTCGGCGACCGCAACGGCAGCCATCGCGCCAGCGGTCGCGAGGAACCCGCCGACCGAGCCCCAGGACAGGCCCTGCCAGCCACCGAACGCCGCGATGAGCAGCATCACCGCGGTGAACAGGCCGGACCCCAGCAACATCCCACGCCACAACCAGGACCACGTGCCCGCGGTCGCGAGTTCGGGGACGCTCGGGCGCGACTCGACGGTTCGCGACAGCCAGCGGTAGCCGACCACCCCGGCGCCGGCCAGACCGATCCCCACCGGCAGCGCGAGCGCCGGGACGGGCGCGACGAGCCGGTCGATCCCGGCGAACGCCGCGATCACGCCGAGCAACACCAGCACCAGGACGGGGAACCGGAACCTGCGCAACCGGCGCCGGCCGGTGGACAGTTCAGCGTGTGAGAGCGCGCTGCCCGCACGATCTATGGGTCTCATGATTCCGATCCCTGTCTGCTGGAGGTTTTTGCAATGGCCACGAACGGCGCAGCCGACAGTAGGCAGCCGGAGCCCACCGTGACATCACGCTGGAGGGGGCGATAGCGGTAGCTCTGGCGGGGGACGACGACGGTGCCGGATAGCTTCAGAGGTGCACAGGGTGTCATCGAGTCACTCGGACCAGAACCGCTCGCTGTCTTCGAACCGCCGATGTCAGTCGTCCTCGTCGGGGTGTCCGGGTCGCTGTCGGCAAATCACGCAAATCGACAGCCACGCCAACACAACTCCATCACCCTGCCCCGCAGAACTGCTCAGCGCCGGATTCCGTTCAGCTGGACCCCAACCCCCAAGACGAACTCGCCCAGATCGATTCCACTCTCCAACGCACCACGGCAGCAACGGGACTCGGAATGCCCATGCTATGCACCGTCGTTGCCATCGCGCAGGGAATGGATCATGCTCCGCAGGATCCGGAACGCGTTCGACTGCTCGGTCTCGGTCAGGTCGGCCAGCATTCTGACCTCGACGGACCGGACCGCTACGGTCGCCTTCTCGAGGCTCCGTCGGCCGCGAGGCGTCAGCCGCGTGGGAAGAACCTTCCCGACGGGTGCCTCCGCGGGCCTGGTCACGTAGCCGTCTCGTTCCAGGGCCTGGAGCAGCACGTTCATCGTCTGCCGGGTCACGAACGCGCCCCGCGCGAGCTCGGAGTTCGACAAGCCCGGTCGTTGAGCCAGCAGCTCGAGGCAGGAGTAGTGCGTCACGCTCATCCCGAGCGGCCGCAGCACCTCCTCCATGGCTACGCGCAGGGCGCTCGACGCCTCTTTCAGCAGGTAGCCCAGTGACGTCTCCAGGTCGACGCCGACACCGTCTTGACTCATGTCAGTATTCTGACATAAATTGGCCCGTGTCAGAAAGCTGACACGACGAAAAGGAGCATCATCATGCCCGCCACCGGCCCCGACTTCATCTCGCTCCAAGCGCGCGACCTCGCCGCTTCGCAGGCGTTCTACGAGCAGTACCTCGGCCTCGTCCGCTCGCAGACCGGACCTGCGCACGCCGTCGTCTTCGAGACGAAGCCGATCGCGTTCGCACTCCGCGACGTCGTTCCTGGCACCGATCTCGCATCCGCTGCTCAGCCCGGCATCGGTGCTGCGATCTGGCTCCACGCCACAGACGTCCAGGCCATTCACGATGCTCTCGTCGCCGACGGTCACACCATCGTCACCGCACCGATCGACGGTCCCTTCGGTCGGACATTCACCTTCGCCGACCCCGACGGCTACCAGATCACTCTCCACGACCGCGCCTGACAGGCCGAACACCACCCGACGATCACCGGCCCCGCAGACCGCGGCTACGCCCGAGACTCGAGAATCCGGGCGACGTTTGTTTACCCCCCGGGGGTGATACCTATACCGACCAGCGGCGGCCACCTCGCCCGTAACGAGTGCGTACTCCAGTGCGCCGCTGGCGGTATCCCGACCGACGTGGCTCCGACGGCGGCCTCGATCCCGAGGTTCACCATGCCGAAGTCATCTCCCTCGAGGGCGACAGCTACCGGCTCGAGGACCGCGACCTCGGCGAGTCCCTGCAGCCAAAACCAACGACTGAACAGGCCGCGCGGTCTCGGGGCATGACCAGCGCTGCGTGTGGCTGTGTCGGGGAACCCAGCTAGGTTCCCGGGCATGACATCTGTGTTCTCCTGGGTCGCGGTGCGCGGTCGGTCACCGCAGGCCGTTCTCGGCGACTTGGGATTGATCGACACCGGCGTTGCGCATTCAGCGGGCAGTTCCCGCTTGGCCGGCGAGGCACTGCCGGACGGCTGGTATGTCGTAGTGGATTACGACGTCGACCCGGAGGGATACATCAGCGACACCCAGACGCTGGGACAGCTTTCGCAGCAGGCTGATGTCGTGGCCTGCTACCAGTCGTCATACGGGCCCGACAGCGCCGCGTCGCAATGGATGAACGGCCGTCAGGTATGGATCGTGACTCATTCCTGCGACAGCGGCGCGATACGCGACCACCTTGCATACGAAGGCAACCTCCCCGAGGTCTTCACCGAGATCCTCGACGACGCCCGAGCCGACTACACAGCATCCGACGCAGAACAGTGCCTCTATCAGGTCCCGGTGGGCCTCGCAGCCGAGATCACCGGTTTCCGCGAGGACGACATCTTGGACCTCACCGAACTCGTCTGGGCCGACTGAGAATCCGCGCCACGAGGCAAACAAGGCACCCGGCACGACGGAGCGGTTGCGGCGCGACTGTGGGGTCAGTTTCCGAGCGGAAGCAAAGGGTCAAGACTCGGGATCAGGCACAATTTTCGTGATACTGGCGGTCGGGTTTGCTCAGTTGCTCAACAGGATTCGCTTCCGGAGTACCGGTTTTGCTCGGCCGAATATCTGGCGTTTGATCATCTTGATCCGTTGACGTGTCCCTCGACCGGTCCGCTGCTCGAGGGGCAGCGTCAAACCCGCAGTGACAGCGTCGAAGTCGCGGCCCAGGCCGCGGCCATCAGCCGCTACCGAGACCAACTCCTGCCCACCTCCCGCGCACCCGACGTCGTCTGAGTCCGCGAATCCCTCCGTGCTCGCTTGCGCGCCGCCGTCCTCAAATCTCGAGACCCGGCCATCCTCGGCTGGTGGATAGCCTCCGTAGACGGCCGCGACGTGGGCGGCCTATCTTGCTTCGCTGGAACGAGATTCGTCGCTGTACGCACAGGTGCGAGCCCAACTCGCCGTACTGGACCGGGATCTGACCGGTCGATGAGGAAGGGGCCGCGGTCGATGATCGTCGAGTCGCCCCTGGAATCGGCGGGTGTTGCCATGCTGCGGGCGCTGATAGAAAGGTGTGAGATCCCGCAACGGAAGGAACCCAATGGGGCGAACAATTCCCGCGACTGCCGCGCCGGTGCGCCGCACCCTGGTTGTAGCGCTGATTGCCGCGGCGATCGGGGCGCCGAGCGCGGTGACGGCGACTGCCGAGGCGCCGCCGACTCGGGATGACGGCTTTTGCATCGATGAGAAGACGCGCGTGCGCAACGGGTTGCGCGTCAGTGACCCCAGTTGCATTCATGACCACGGCCGCTTCCACAATCACGAGCGCTTCCATATTCCGCCGACTCATTCTTGAACCCGGCTACCTCCCGAAGGTTGGGGCTTCATGACCACAGACGCGCACGCGGTGCTAGGTCAGGTGCCCGTGCGTCGCGGCCACCTCGGCAGTCACTTCGAAGCCGAGCCGCCGGTAGAACCGTAGGTTGCGCTCATCCGAGGTTTCCAGAAACGCAGGGACATCGGCCTGCTCGGTGGCTTGGGTGGCGGGGCCGGGATGTGCGCAAGGGCGCGGAAGGGCTGCAGGTAGTTGCGCACCATCTTCTCGCTGCCCCTATAGCCGTGTGCCCTGATCTCCTCGAATTGCTGAGTTGTGTTGGTGCAGCCCTCGTTCCGCCGTCGATGCAGGTCGGGTTTGTATGCCTCGAGCGGGCTGATGCGGTATCCGGTGCGGTTGTGGACCAGCAGCTCATCGGCCGATTCAGCGCGGGCGAAGCGGCGCGCGGTGCCGCGAGCCAGCCCGAGCTCGCGGCTGATCGCGCGGATCGTCGTGCCCTCAGCCAGCAGTGCGTGGACCTGGGCCCACCGCTGTCGAGTGCGCACCGCCGTGCGATCCTGCCGTTGGTCGGGCGCGACAGGCCCGCAATGTATTTCGGCGGCGATCTCGGTGATGTCGGGCCGGTTCTGTGGCTCGGGATCGGCGGTCGCGGCGGCCAGGTCGGCGCGGTGACGTGCCACGGTGCGCTCGACCGCTTCGCCGAGGTTGTGCCAGATATGCCATCGTCGGCTTCGGGTACGCCTCAGCCCGGTAACGCTGCCGCCAGCTCGGCACAGAGCGCATCGAGTCCGGATGCAGGGATTCGAGGCGCGTCCGGACAATCGGCGTTGTGCCACGGTACATCTCGTGCGGTGTCGGACGGTCGGGTGAAGACGTGCTGGTGGGCACCGGCCGCGCTCAGGCCCGCCACTCTGACGCTCGGCAAGGCCTTCGCCGTCGCGGCACCGAGCAGACATGGTCACTCTGTCACACAGCAGACGGCGAGTGCGCTTGCATAGTGCAGAGAAGCTGACGCCGGTTGTCGGTGGGCGCTGATAGACAAGACCGGCCGTTGTCGATCAGAGAGGGAGGTGGGGCGTGGGACGTGAGCTGGCGGATCTGCCGTTCGCGCGGTACCTGACGCCGATCGAGGAGGAGCCTGCGCGCGAGGGCGATTACGACTGCGTCCACGTCGACGATCGACAGCTCGACCACGTGGCGGCCGAGCACGTGCGCTTCGCCGAGTCCGCGTTGAGCTCGCTCACGGTCACCCGTGGCAGCTTTCGATACGGGCGGTTCACCGACGTCTGGTTGCGCGCTGTTGCCTGGATCGGCACGGACCTCTCCGACACCAGCTGGCAAGACACCGAATTCGTCGAAGGCGCGCTCTCCGGCGTGGATGCGGGCGGCGCCGTGCTGCGTCGCGTCAGGTTCGAGGGCTGCAAATTCGACTCGGTCAATTTCCGCCGCGCGAAGCTGCGCGAGGTCACCTTCGCCGACTGCGTGCTGCGGCACACCGATTTCAGCGACGCGGATCTCACCACGGTGAGCTTTCCCGGATCGACACTGACGGACCTCTCGCTCAACAAGACCAGAATGCGCAAGGTCGACCTGCGCGGCGCCACACGAATCGGCGTCGCCGACGGACTCGACGGCCTACGCGGCGCAATCATCACACCACTGCAATTGATGGACCTGGCCCCGAGTTTCGCCAGCGCTCTCGGCATCGCGGTCGCCGACGACCGGTAGGCTCGTGGGCGAATTGGTGGAGCGCGTCGACGAGCACGATCGTGTTCTCGATATTGTCGACCGAGACAAGGCCATTCGGGCCCGATGGTTGCATCGAGTGGCGACGGTTGTGTGCCGTGATGACGCAGGGCGGATCTTCGTGCATCGGCGACCGGAGGACAGTACGCGGTTCCCCGGCTACTACAACTGGCTGATCGGCGGCGCGGTGGCTGTCGGCGAGTCCTATGAGGACGCAGCCCGTCGCGAACTGACCGAAGAGCTTCGAGCCAGTGGCCGGATACGGTTTGTCCTGAAGTTCCTCTGCCAAGGGGCGATCGCCCCGTATTGGCTGGGTCTTCACGAGGCCGTCATCGACCGGGCCGTTGCTCCTGACCCATCGGAGATCGGCTGGTATGACTGGCTGCCGGAGACCGATCTACGGAAAGCTCTGCGGCAGTGGGCCTTTGTGCCCGACAGCATCGAAGCCTTCGCGAAGTACCACGGGTAGTCGGTGAGCTCGCCGATGTGATGCCGGCCTGCGGCAATGGCGAGGTAGGCTGTGGCGGCCATGAAGAGTCGCGATGAGGTCGAGTACCGAATCGATCAGGTGTTCGCGGGCTCGATGCCGCTCACCGAGGACGAACTTGCACCGCCGAGCATCGATGCGCCGTACGTCATCGCGCATTTTCACGGCCGCTCGCGGGCGGATATCGATCGCTCGAGCTTTCTGCCCAGTCTGCACATGGAAGACTTCACGTACATGACCGCGCAGGCCGTCGAGTACTACCTCCCGGCGGTGCTGAAGCTTATGTTGATCCAGCCGTACGACTTCGAGCTCTGGATCTTTCTCAGCAGCTTTCTCCGCAGTGCGCGACGCGACGACGAGACGACCCTGCGCGGCCTCCGCCCCGCACACCACGCGGCGATCGCGGACTGGCTCGAGTTCCTGTCCCGCGAGATCGACGAGATGATCGGATTCGATCGCAAGGACGCCGCGAAACTGGCGCGGCTCTATCGGCAGCTCGCGAACGCCGCGACGTAGTCAGATACTCGCGCGCCGTGTTCGGCGGATGGTCGTTTCCGAAGCTTGTCGACTCGCCTGCTCGCAAACCATGTGGACGCTCGGATTGCAGCCGATCGCCTTCACGCTGATAGCGTTCCTGACGCAACCTTTGAGCCGAGTCGATTGTGGGGGCAACACTTCTCGGGTTGTCAGCCAACCCCGGCAGTGGTTGGGGTGTTCTCTGCGAGAGGAGTTTCATGCTGAAGAGGATCGTCGGTGGCCTGTTGATCGCAGGGCCGATGCTGTTGTGCGGTACGGCCGTTGCCCAGGCTGAGGACCTCGAGCCTGCGCCCGACTGCGTCGAGTACAGCTCGAATCAGGGGACTATTTCGGCTGTCACCCATTGCGTCGGGGGCCTCTACCTCGAGTCGGACATCGACCAGTGCAAGTACCTGGGTAGGAGCCAAACTTGGGCGACGATCGACGGTAGACTTTACCTCTGCTCACCGACCGAACCCAGCACAACGCCGTCAACAGGGTCGATATGATCGGCTCCGGCATATCCCGTGGTGCGGGCCACGTCGTGGAACTGCGGATCCTTCGAAACCGCTTGTAACAGCAGGGTATTGATGTGCACCAAAGCTGATTGCAGCAGCAACGCCGCCTCGGGCTCCTCCTGCTCACCGGTGTTCACGATCGCCCGGATTCCCATGTTCGTCCGAGCGCGAACAGATCCAGCAGCAGCCGTTTGCGCAAGGGTGTCGCGGTCGATGACCTCCCGCGACGCCACCGAGGTGAAGTCGGTGAGGGAAGCTGTCCCCGCTACGACCGATCGAGCAGGGTGAGGTAGGCGTCGAGTTGGGCCGCGCCTGCGAGAAGATTGCGGCTGCGCGTGGTCAGCCGGTTCTGCCAGGAAGCGAGGAAGGTGCTCAATGCGTCCGCCCCGCCCGCTTCGCGCAGCGAATCGATGAACTGCGCGACCTGGTGCAGCAGGTAGCCACCCCGGCGTAGCTGTCGTGCGATCTCGGCGTCGCGCACGCAGTCCGGTCCGTATAGGCGGTAGCCCGTTGCCCGGTCGCGTTCGGGGCGCAGGATGCCTTCGGCTTCCCAGGTGCGCAGCGTCGCCGGGTGCACGCCGAGCCGACGCGCGAGTTCGCCCACGGTCAGCGGTCGGCCACGGACAGGGGTCGGTGTCGTGGTGGACAGACTGCCAAGGGCCGTAGCGACTTCGGTGCGGGTGTTGCGTTCGGCGAGCAGCGCGACGTGTGCGGCGTCGATGAGCCGGTAGGCGGACTCGGTGTCGCCGTGGTTGGTCGCGCGCATGATTTCCATTGCCTGCTGGTGCCCGTGCCCACCGCGCATCGTGAGGAAGGCGCGTAGAGCCTGTGCGTGCAGGGGCGTGTAGCGCCGGTAGCCGGTCTCGCTGCGCTCGGTCGGCGGGAGGATGCCCGCGTCCTCGTAATTGCGGATCGCCTGCGCGGACAAGCCATGTTCCCGGGCGAGGTCGATGGGTCGCAACTTCACCTCCGATTGAGACTTCACGCTATCAATCAAAGGTAGATATCGCAGAAGTCTCACGCGATTCTTCAACGATACCGTCGAGAGTAGTTCAATTCTGGAAGGGGTATTCATGTCTACTGCCGCATCACTGCGTGAGATCGGCCGCCAACTCGACGACCCGGCAAGCCTGGGCCGTGCCCTCGACGAACTGCTCGCCGCGCGGACCGAGCCGCCGACCCTGCTCGCCCTCGGCGAGCCGACCCATGGGATCGAGGCATTCCCGTTGCTGCGCAACGAATTTCTCGGTCACCTCGTCGAACGGGGGTACCGATCGATCGTGCTGGAGACCGATGTCTTTGCCGCGTCCGTTGTCGACGACTACGTGGCCGGGGGAACGGCGGAGATCGACGAGGTGCTCGCGACCGGGTTCAGCCACGGGTTCGGCGCCGTGCCGGGCAACCGTGAACTCGTCGAATGGCTCCGCGCGCACAATGCAGGCTGCGCGTCGCGGGATCGGGTTCGCTTCTACGGCTTCGACGCGCCGGTGGAGTACTCCGGTGCACCGAGCCCGCGACGCGCACTGTCCTCGGCCAACGACTATCTGCCCGCGGCCCTGCGGCCCGAATCGATCGGGGACCTCGACGCGCTGCTCGGCGAGGATGCGGACTGGACGAACCAGCAGGCCATGTTCGACCCGGCAGCGTCCATCGGCGACTCCGATCGCGCTCGCGCCCTGCGCATCATCGCCGACGACCTCGCCAGCGCGCTGCGCCGCGCGGCACCCGGCCTGCGCCCTGCCGACCCGACCGGGTACGCCCACGCCCTCGCGCACGCGCGCACCGCCCAGGGCCTGCTGCGCTATCACGCCGCCATGGCCAGCCCCGCACCCGATCGCATCGCGACCCTGCTCAGCTTGCGCGCCGAGATGATGGCCGAGAACCTGCTCGCGATCGTCGCGCAAGAGCAGCGACGCGGTCCCAGCCTGGTATTCGCGCACAACGCACTCCTCCAGCGCACGCAGTCCCCCCTGGATCTCGGTGAGGACGACAAGAACTGGGGGACCGCAGGCGCGCTCGTCGGGCTCACCCTCGGTGAGCGCTATGCGTTCCTGGCAACCGACGCCAACCCGCACAGCGACCCGAGCACATTCCAAGGCGTGTTGGCCGAGGCGACCACCCGACGCGCCCTGTTCCCAGCACCGGCCCTGCGCGCCGCGCTACCCCCGTCGATCTGCACTGGCGAACCGATTCTGCCCGGCCACATTCCGTTCAACCCGGCAGACTTGGACGGCGCCGACGCGGTCATCTTCATCGCCGACACCGACGGAAAACAGCATCAGTACTGGTAGCAACACATTCTGGCCACCAGGCATTATCGATCACGATCTTCAGCCGAGTTGGTAAGGCGTTCCCGCGAAGCCCAACTCGAGCATCGCCTCGGGCTTGCGTAGATACCGGTTCTTGTCCGGATTCAGGCCCGCCAGAAACTCCGCCATCAGCTTCGTCCTCTGCTGAGGCTCGAAATCGAAGTCCGGATTCAGCAATTGGGGAGGGACGGCGATACCGCGATGTGGCGCAACGAACTGGTTGTACGCCTCGTCGCTGTCGAAGGTCTCGTACTCGCGATACTCGTCAGCCGGCTTGGGAAAGTGCAGCTTGATTCGTTCAGCGGCTCGGTCGAGCCATCGGTCGAATCCAGGCTGATCCTGCGGCTCGAGGATGTGGTGAACAATGTTCGCGGAGTGGAACGTCTCGAAGACCGGTTGGAAGAAACTGTCCCAAAAATGATCGCGATCGAGCGCTGAGCGCATGAACCTGTTCAGTTGCATCATCGCCGACTGCTCCGGCGGCTGATGTGGTGCCCGGCCCTTCGGCCCGGCGTCCACGTCGACATAGCGCCAATCCACGCAGTAGGCGAATGCCGCCTCGGCGAGCTCGAGGTTGTGCTCCACCTGGGTCAGGCCGCGCAGGCGCCAAGTTCCCCACAACAGCACTCCCGCACACAGCGCGATTTGCGCGCAGGTCGTCGTCCCGGACAGCCGATCGACCAATGGAGTGACGGTCTCAGTCGGCCCGATATGGTCCGATGCTCCCTCCCAAACGCACTCCATCGGCGCACCAGGCCCGCTGACCCGGACGAAGGTCGGCTTCTCTTCGGTGAACATACCTACAAGCTCCTCTTGTGAATCGCACTCTGGCGCTTCAGGCTGTCTTTCGTTGCACAGGAGAATCTACATACGACGACGCTTCCGCGACCGGCCCGAACGGGGGCGGACCAGTGGTGGCCCGGCTCGACCTAATCTCGGTGCCCCGCAGTGACATTCAGCGCCTGTTCGTCATGCCGTCGTCCGGCCGATCCTGAACGTGACCCACCGACTCCACTGGTCCAACTGGCGACGCCGCCACCAGGCCCGAGCGCAGGCCAGCCACTACCGGCGAACAACACTGACAGGGGCCGTTATTCGGGTAGGCGGTATTCGAGCTGAGGAATCCGGCGGTCTCAGCAGTCGTGGTCGCCCTGCGCGTAGCGGTTCCAGGTGCCGCCGGCGGCTACGCGGCACACTGCCCTGGCAGTCATACCGCGAAGTGCTGCGCGACGGCGGGCGTGGCGTGGAGTGCGGGCCGCGTCCACGGTGTGACTGCTCTCATGATTTCCCATCTATACGGCACCGTATATCAGGGCTAGCCTCAGTGTTATACGCCACCGTATATAAGAACCGAGGAGTGGCGGTCGGCGCGGCGAGGTGAACGTGTGTCGCGAGGCCGCGGTCGCGGAGAAGACCTGATGGAGCCACACGGCTCCGTGCACGGAAAGGGGAGTTCACATGATCAAGTGGGCTGGCTGGCTCATTGTGTTGTTTCCAGGAGTCGGGCACACGCTGGGCGCTTTCGTGGAAACGGCGCCGGATTACGCCGATGACTGGTTCAGCGGAGAGGGGTGGAAGGCCGATGCCACCGCGATGAACTACGCCGAGGCCACGTTGTGGTACACCGTGTTCAGCTTCGGCATACCGTTCCTCCTGATCGGCCTGATGGTGCTGTGGCTGGACCGCCGCGGTATCACACCACCGGCGTTCCTCGCATGGATGGTGGCCGGTTGGACTTTGGTCACCGTCGCGGTCGGCGGCCCCTCGCCCCTGCTGGCCCTCCTGATCGCCGCCGGCCTGCTACTGGCCGGCTCCCGACGCGCCGCCCGTCGCGACAACCCTGAAACCGCTGCAGGAACATCCATCCGGACGAGTTGAACCCGCGGGTCGTTCCCGCCCCTGATGAGTACCGGCCTGCCGTCCCGCCCGGAGGGCGCTACCTACCGGACGGTGATCTGTAGTTGTAGCGCGCCGTCCGGGGTGGTGGCGTGAAGCGCTTGGGAGATGAGACTGCCGAGGTCGATCTTGCCGATGACTCCCGTTGTCAGCGCCAGCAGCGGTTGGACCACCGGAAACAGTTCGCGCAGTTCGGGTCCGAGCTGATCCAGCTGGGTGGTGAGCGCCGCGAGGAAGGGAAGCAGCCCGACGACGTCCTCGGTGTCGGTGAGATAGTCGGCCGGGGTGTCGCCGATCCGCACGACGCGCGCGATCGCCGCCGCCACCTCGCCGACCCGGGGCCCGAAGTCGGCCCACGGTGTGGACGCGGCGGTCAATTCGCCTCCGGCCCAGGTCATGTCGGTGGCCTGGGTCTGAAGGTCGGCCAGCAGCTTGCGGATCAGGTCGGTGCGGCTGAGCAATGTGGCCGCCAGCAGATCGCCTGCCCTGGACAGTTGCGGGATCACCGACTCGGTGCCCGCGAGGCCGATGCTGAAGTTGTCGATGATGGCGGCCACCGTCGCCGGGTCCACCTGCTCCAGCAGCTGGGTCGCGGTGCGGGCGACCTCGGGGATCGACACCGGCCGCTGGACGGAGGCGGCCGCGAGCCGGTCGCCATCGCGCAGGTACGGCCCGTCCGCGGCCGTCGGCCGGAACTCGAGATACGGTTCGCCGAGCGCCGACAACGTCTCGATGCGGACCGAACTGTTCGTGGGCACAAGGTATTCGGCGTCGTAGCGGAAGGACACATCGATGCCCTCCCTGGTGTGGGCCACGGCGGTGATCTGCCCGATCTCGATGCCGGAGAGCAGCACCTTGGATCGCGGCAGCAGACCACCGGAATCCGGGATGGTCATCGTGGCCTCGGTGTGCTCGGTGAACCAGCCGACCCGCACCACACCGAAGCTCAGGTATCCGACGCCGATCAACAGGATCGCCGCGATCGCCCCCAGGGAAGCGAGCGGACCGAGCCGCCGCAGCATCTCGTCGCTGGCGGGCGTGCGCGGGACGTAGCCGGGATAGGAGGGTTCAGTGGCGGCGCTCATCGCACGACTCCGATCATCCTGAGGGTTTCGATGATCCGATCCACCTGCTCGTCGGTGGCGACCGGCGTCGCCGACCCCTCGACGAAGACCGTGCCGACGTTCAGCTTCGGCCCGCGCTCGACGAAGGGAATGATCTTGTCGCGGATCAGTGACACCACACGATTCAGATTCGACGGTGCGCTCAGATCCAGCGGCCGGTCCGCGAACAGCAACGGCACCAAGGCTTTCGCCGCCGCGTCGCTCGCCTCGAGCAGTGGCCCGAGCCAGGCGATGGCGTGCCCGACGATGCCGAGCCCGCCCACCACCCCGAGCGTGAGTACCAGCGATGTCGCGTCGGCGGGGATCTCCACCGCACCGCGCTCGCTGAGCAGCGCGTCCAGTTCGCGCGGATTGCGCAGCGCCGCATCGAGATCGCGCTGGATGGCGTCGAGGAACCGGTCCACCACCGCCATGTCCGCGGCCACGTCGGACACGTCGCGCCCGACGACCTCGAAGATCCGCGCCGTCTCGGCGGGCTGCTCGGGCAGGGTCGCGTTGACACGGTTGATGATGGACTGCATCTGCTGCATCGCCCCGCCGCCGACGAAGGTGGACATGCCCGCGAGCAGGTCCTCGACCTGCAGCGCGGGGCGGGTGCGTGCGAGCGGGATGGTGCCGCCCGGCGGGATGACGCGGTCGAAATCACCGGTGGGCGTGGAGAGTCCGATGTAGATGTCGCCGAGGATGGTGTTCTGGCGCAGCTGGACGGTGGTGCTGACCGGCAACCGCACCCCTGCGGCGATCTCGACGACGGCCTCCACCCGGCCGGGTTGCTCGGGCGTCGGATCCACCACGCTCACCTGGCGCAGACTGCCGATCTGCGCGCCGTTGGCCACTACCTTGGCCCGCGCGGGCAGGTTCAGCGCGTTGGCCAGCTCGATGCGCACCTGGTACGTCGGCCCGGACACCGTCGCGCCGGGCACCGGTATCTGGGCGGGATCGAATCCGCATCCGGACAGCAGCAGTGCGGCCGCCGACACGGTGACGAGCGCGGCGCGCCGGACAGATCGCGGGGTCATCGGGCACCTACCGTTCCGAGCACCAGGGACACCAGATTCACATCGGCCAAACCGTTTTCGGCGCTGTCGCAGTGGCCGGGCCGCACCGCGTTCAGCACGGCGCAGATCTGATCGGCCTGCTCGCGGGGCAGTCCGACCTTCGGCGCGGCATAGGTCAGCTGCGGCCTTCCGGTGGCCGGGTCGATCACCTGCTCGAAGAACTGCACGATCGGCGGGATCATCGCCACCAGCTCCTGGAGTGTCGCGACGTTCGCCGAGAGCAGTCGCAGGCCGGGCAGCGCACCGTCCAGTGCGCCGAGGATCGGCCTGCCGTACTCGCGGGCGATGCTGTTGAGCCACGGCAGGATGACGAGCAGCGAGTCGATCAACTGCACCACGCGGTCCCAGAGCTCGTTGATGAAGGCGATGCCCTCGCTCGCCTGCACCAGCACGATCTTGATGTCGTCCCAGTTCATCGCGATGCTCGACATCAAGGAACCGTAGGAATCCAGCAGCCCGCCGATGCGCCCGATGGCCGCGTCCGGCGCGCGCAGGGCATCGCCGAGATCGGTGATCAGTTTGTTCAGCGCCGGTCCGGTGCCCGAGGTGGCGGCTTCGAAAGCGACGACGCTGTCGCGGATCCTGGTCTGCTCGCCCGGATTTCCGCCGCCGGTGAGCTGACCCGCGAGCTGGGAGAAGCCCTGCAGCGTCTGGCTGATGCTCTTGGGTGTGAAGGTGTTCGTGATGCACATCGACCGGTCACGCGGCGCCGCGCCGGGCTCGCCGAGGACCGCGAGGTTGCGGTCGGCGACCAGGGTGTCCGAGACCGTGGTCGCGGTCACCTCCCCGCGCAGCACGCGCTCCGCATCCACCTCGAAGTCCACCCGCACGGCCGTGCCGTCGGGCCGCACCGCATTCACCCTGCCGATCGGAATGCCGAGCGACGTCACGTGATTGCCCGGATACAGCCCGACGGCATCGGGCATGATGGCGCAGTAGGCGAGCGTCTTCTTCGCGGGATCGAACACCACCAGATAGCCGATCGCGGCGAGCACCGCCAGCACCAGCGCGCCGAGGACGGTCACGAAACCCTGGGACCGCAGAATGCGTTTCATCGCTCAGCACTCCCATCCCGGCAGCGGAATACACACCGTCGCGGTCAGTGCCGACTGATCGATGACCACACCGTCCCCGGATGCGGTCATGGCCACGAGTTGCTCGCGCAGCTGCCGCCATTGCGGGATGGCCACATCCAGTTGCGCGGCAAGCTGTTCCAGCTGCGGCAACAGCTCGCGCAGCTTCCCGGCCAGCGGCGCGAGCACCTCCCGCCAGGACGGTTCCACCGCCGCGATCCGCGACAGCAGCGAGGCGGCCACGGTCAGCGCCGATTCGATCTCGGCGCGCTTGCCGAGACCGACGGTCAGCAGGGTGCCGACTTCGCGCACGAACGTGCCGATCAGCGCCTTGTTCGTGTCGATGGTGCGCAGGTACTCGTCCATGACGGTGAGCGCACGCGAGACCTCGAGGTTCTGCCTGCGCAGGATGTCCACGAAGGACTGCATCGCGGCGCCCATTTCGCGCAACGCGTCGGGGCTGGTGTCCAGGGAGTGCTGGAGCGCGGACAGATTCTGGCGCAGCGTTTCGCCGTCGACCTGGGAGACCGGGGCCGCGGCGTCCTGCAGGATGCGCACCAGGCTGTAGGGCAGCCGCACCCGGTCGGGCGGGATCGGTCGTGCACCGAGGGCGCGCTCACCCGCGGGGAACACCGCGACGTAGTGACCGCCGACCGCGGTCAGCATGCGGATCTCCAGGCTGGTCGCGTCACCGAGGAACACGTCGCGATCGACGGTGAAGGTCATCCGAACCTTCGTCTCGCCCAGCTCGAGCGCGGTCACCGAGCCGACGGTGATGCCCGCGAGGCGCACCTGGTCGCCCACTTTCACCGAGTTCGCCTCCACCAGGTCGGCGGTGTAGTTTGCCTTGCCGAGCGGGACCAGGTAGATCACCGCGGTGGCCAGCAGGAGCGCCGCGACGAACAGCGCACCGAGGATGCCGAGGCGGAATTCCCTGGCGTTCTTCGCCGCCTCGTGCCGGTCGTGCGAGAAGCCGTGCGACGCAATCCTGTTCAGCACTCGTTGGGTCATCCGTTGCATATCGCGATCCTCTGCCCGGCGACCAGCACCGAAAGCGCCTGGGGGAGTGCGACCGAACCCTTGGAACAGCTCATCGGCACCGGCCCCGCGGCGCTCGGCGCGGGCGGCAACACGGCGCTGAGCGCCTGGAGCAGACCCGGCAGCCTGCCGAGCGCGTCCAGCGCCGCCTGCGGGTCGGGGAACAGTAGCCGCAGGTCGGTCAGCAGGTCGGGATTGCTGTGTTCGGTGAACCCGAGCGTATCCATCAGACTGTTCAGCGGTCCCATCGCCGACGGGGCCACGGCGGCGAAATCGAGCAACCCGTCGAGCTTCACCCGGAACGCGCTGAACACCTCGGCGAGCCCCTCCATGAGAGTGACCAGATGCGGTGAGCGCCCGCCGATCTGCGTGGAGATGGCATGCAGATTGGCCACGATCGTCGCGATCACCGCTTGGCGATCGGAGGTGTAGCGGCTGAGCTTCTCGATGGCGTCCAGCGCGGGGCCGATGCCCGACCCGTTCCCCTCGATCACCGCAAGCACGCTTTCGGTGAACTGGTTGAGCGCGCCGGGGGAGAACTCGGCGATCACCGGTTGCAACCCGTTGAACAGCTGGGTGATGTCGAAAGAGGGCACCGTACTGGCCACGCCGAACCCCGCACCGGGCGGCCGCAGCGTGCCCGGCCGATCCGGTTGCCGCACATCGACATAACGCTGCCCGGTCAGGGACTGGTAGCGGATGGCGATGACGCTGGCGTCGTAGACGGGACGATCGCGCCGGACGGTGAAGGTCACGCGGGCGTTGTTGCCCGCACGCTCGATCTCGGCGACCTTGCCGACCGACACGCCGAACATGCGGACGTCGTCACCGGTCTTCAGTCCGCTCACGTCGGTGAATTCGGCCGTGTAAGAGCCGGTCTCGCCGTTCACCGGGCGCGTGATGGCCTGCACGATGACGACGAGCAGCACGACCATCGCGACGGCGAACAGGCCGAGTCGCCACACCACGGCGCGGATCGGCAGTGCCGTCATCGCGCACCTCCCGCGTTCAGCGCCGCGAATCCGGAAGGCCCGAGCAGCGGCACCGCAAGCCCCGGCATCCCGCGCAGGGTCACGGCCACATTCAGCGCGGGCCCGTCGGGCGTATCGGAGAACAGGCGATCGAGCCGATCGATCAATTCGGTGACCTCGGCGCGGGAGCGTCCCGGGGCGGGCACCGTGGCGGCGAGCGCGCCGACGAGCGGCGTCAGTTCCGCTGTGTAGCCGGACAATTGACGGTTCGCGGAGTCACCGAGCGCGCCGATCAAGGGCAGCGCACCGTCCACGACCATGGTGATGGTGGCGTCGTAGCGCGGCCGGTCGTTGCGGAAGATCTCGATGTCCATCACCGCGGCGAGGAGCCGGAAGGTCGCGGAGGTGAAATCGCCTATGCCGCCGAAGAAGGCCGCGTACTGGTCGATCAGGTACGGCGCGGGGTAGCGCTGGGTGTCGGCCACGGCGCGGCCGAGCGCGATGATCGCCTCCCAGAGCGGGGCGAACGAGCTCATCTCGCTGTTGACCGTGGCGAGCAGCTCCGACAGCTGCGGGGTGAGTACCTCGGTGGAGGTCGCGGTGAGCGCGCGCAGCAGGCTGCCCATGGTCACGTCGGTGACCTTGTCCGCGTGCGCTCCGGCGAGATCGATCAGCCCGCCTTCCGCGAGCGGGGCGCCACCGTCCGCGGCCCGCAGCGTCAGGGCGCTGATACCGAACAGGTTCTCCGGCGCGTAGTCGACGGTGAGCGCGTCGGTCAGGCCCGCGGTTTGCATCTTGTCGAGGTCCAGCGTGATCAGCTGGCGTCCCTCGCCGACGCCGGCGATCTCGCTGATCTCGCCGACGGTCACGCCGTCGTAGCGCACCCGCGTACCTTCGACGACGCCTTCGCCGATCTGCTCCGTACGCAGCTGGACCTGGAGGCGGTCCGGCGGCCGTTCGTCGTGGGTGGCGCGCCAGGTGAGTCCCGCGACGACCGTCAGCGCCAGCGCGGCGGCGCCGAGCGCACGGGAACCGCGCCTGCTCATCGGCACACCGGGTAGTCCGTAGTTCGGCATGCGCTCACCCCGGGAATTCGATGGCGGAGTCGATGCCCCAGAGCATGATGGTGAGCACCATGTCGAGAGCGATGATGGCGACGAAGCTGGCCCGCACCGCGCGACCGGACGCGATGCCGACGCCCTCGGGCCCGCCGGAGGCGAAAAAGCCGTAGTAGCAATGGATCAGGATGACGGTGACGCCGAACACCAGGATCTTGATCACCGCGGCGAACACGTCGTAGCCGCTGGTGAACTGGAAGAAGTAGTGGTTGTAGACACCGCCCGCCTGACCGTGCAGCAGCACGATCACCGCGGAACAGGCCAGGTAGCTCAGGATCAGTGCGATGAGGAAGGTCGGCACGATCGCGACGGCGCCCGCGATGACCCGCGTGGTGACGACGAACGGCACCGAGCGCAAGCCGAGGGATTCGATGGCGTCGATCTCCTCGGAGATGCGCATCGAGCCGATCTCCGCGGTCATCCGGCAGCCCGCCTGTGCCGCGAAGCCGACCGCCGCGGCGATGGGTGCGAGTTCCCTGGTGTTGGCGAAGGCCGACACCACGCCGGTGACGGGACCGAGGCCGATCAGGTCCAGCGCGGCGAAGGACTGGATGCCGACGCCCGCGCCCATCGCGACACCCAGCACGACCAGCATCGGCACGGTGCCGCCACCGACGATGACCGACCCGCGCCCCCAGGTCATGTCGGTGATGGTGCGCATCGTCTGGGCGCGGTAGCGGCGCAGCGTCAGCGGTATCGCCCACAGCGCCTGGAAGACGAAACCGAGCAGGAAGCCGGTGTTCTCGACCGGGGCGAGGACCCGGCCGCGGTTGCGGACGGCGCGATACACCCAGCCGAGGCCTTTGGGTGCGTAGGGTGTCGCGGTCATCTCAGGCCACCCGCAGCGGCAGGAACATCGTGACGATCTGGGTGATCACCAGGTTGACCACGATGATCGACGCCACCGAGATCACCACGGCCGCATTCACGCCGTCGGCGACCCCGCGCGGTCCGCCCTTGGCCTCCAGCCCGCGCTGGCAGGCGATGATCACCACGAGGAAGCCGAACAGCATGGCCTTGGCCAGCGAGATCCACACGTCGGCGACGACCGCGAAGGAGCCGAACGTCGCCCAGTAGCTGCCGGGTGTGACGTTCTGCGCGCTGATCGCCACCGCGTATCCGGAGACCACGCCGACGAAGATGATGAGCACGTTCAGCAGGGGCGCGACGAGCAGCATCGCCGCCACCCGGGGGATGACCAGCCGGTGCACGGGACTGATTCCCATGGTGCGCAACGCGTCTATCTCCTCGCGCACGGTCCGCGCGCCGAGGTCGGCGGCGATGGCCGAGGCGCCCGCCCCGCCGAGGAGCAAGCCGGTCGCGATCGGCGCGCCCTGCTGGATCACGCCGAGCCCGCCCGCGGCGCCGATCATCGAGTCGGCGCCGAGTTGATGGATCAGATTGCCCACCTGCACCGAGACCACCACGCCGAACGGCACCGCCATCAGCACCGCGGGCAGTGCCGTCACGGTCACCAGATACCACGCCTGGCGCAGCATCTCCTGCCATTGGAACCGCAGGCCGATCAGGTCGGTGACCGCACCGCGCAGCGACTCGATGCCGAGATCGACCGCGCGGCCGAAGGTGCGCACGCTGGAAACCGCAGTGCCGGTGACATTTTCGCGCACGATCCGGATCGCGCCCGGGTCCGCGACGTCCGGTGCTGCCTCCTTCATCGTTCCTCCCTGCATCCCCCGTGTGCGCATGCGCCGATCCGCCTCGGCGCCGGCCGCCCGGCGCCCGGAACTCTCGGTTACCCGGCATCACTGTTGCCTGTGACAGCCAGCACCTTTACCGATCGGAAGTAGTCTGCGTCACAATCAAATACAACGACGTCAATTTACCCCGAGGCGCCCGCTCCACCGGAGGAATCGACGAATCCGATTGCCTCCGTTGACAAGACGATCGGCGGCGGCATCGGGTTCGAGCGCGATGCGCCACAACGGACGCGCGGCTGCGTACACTATTTCAATCGAGTGACCAGTTCGCTGGGGGAGTGCTGACGCTCACGACCGACGACGATGGAGGCGAAGGTGTCAGCGCGACGCGACCAGATCCTCGACGCGGCGCGCGATCTCATCCTCCGCGAGGGCTACGCCCAGGCGAGCATGCACGCCGTCGCCCGAACCGCCGGGATGACCAGGCCCGCGCTCTATACCGAATTCGGCGACCGCGACAGGCTTTTCACCGCCCTGCTGGACCGGGAGGAAGAGCGCGCATTGACGATGGCGTCCGCGGCTTTTCCCGAAATCCGGCCGGGGGCCGATCCCGCCGGGGTTGCGGCCGAAGCCTGCGACGTGTTCCTGGACGTGGTGCTCGCCGCACCCGAAACGTGGCGTTTCGTGTTGCTGCGGGACCAAGCGCTGCCGCCCTCGGCGCACGAACGGGTGGCGCGCGGCCGGGCGGCGTTGCGCGAGCGGTCCGAAGCGATGATCCGCGTCATCGCGGCCATGGGCGAGCGTGAACTGGACGCCGAATTCGTGAGCTACACCGCCATCAGCACGAGCGAGACCGCCGCGCGTCTGTTGCTCGCCGAAGGGGGCGCGCAGCGCCGCGACGCGATCGCCGCGACGTTGCGCTGGATGGCGCGCCGGGCCGTGGCCACCGCGGGCATCGGGGAGGTGGCCGGTGGCGCGGGCCGGTAGCGATGCCGCACGGCCGCGCCGCAGGTACGCCAAACGCTTGCAGCCCGCCGATCGGCGAGAACAGTTGCTCGACACGGCGTTACGCATTCTCGCCGAGTCCGGTTTCTCGGACGTCACGATCGCGGCGGTGGCCGAGCGTGGCGGGGTGACCCGTCCGGTGGTGTACGACCTGTACGCCAATCGCGACGACCTGCTCCGCGACCTCGTCGCGCGGGAGACCGCCCGCATGGTCGCCGCCACCTCGCATGTGGCCGAGAGCGGCGCCGCGCCCGGCGATCCCAAGGCCGCGCTGCTCGCGGGGCTGGCCCGCTTCCTTGGCGATCTGCGCTCCGTACCCGACAGCTGGCGGCTGGTCTATTACCCGATCGACGGCGTGCCCGCCGCATTGCGCGAACCCATCGAGCGGGCGCGCGACGAGCTGCGCGCGCCGCTGCGCATGCTGCTCGGCGACTGGCTGGTGAGCCGACCGGCCGAGGAGCGCACCGACCAGGTGGACCTCGACGTCTTCGTCGAAATCGTGCAGGGCGCCGTACAGACCGTGGCGCGCCAGATGCTGGCCGATCCCTGCCGTTTCGACGTCGACCGGATCCTGCGTGTCGTCGATCTGCTGCTCTACGAAAACCCCTGAGCCGAAGGCGCTTCCACACCGTGACGGCGGCTGCGTTCCGGCGCGCGGGCCCGAACCGAACGCTTCCGTCTGGGACGCATCGCACCCGATTCATAGACAAGGGTGTTCGCCATCACTATGGTCTAGCCATGACGAAGTTCGGCGGCAAGAGCTGCCTGATCACCGGGGCGGCCAGCGGCCTTGGCCGCGGCACCGCTCACGCGGTCGCGGCCAAGGGCGCGTCACTGATTCTCACCGACATCGACGACGCGGGCCTGCAGCGGGTCGCCGGGGAACTGCGCGACACGGGCGCGACCGTGCATCTGGCGGAGGCGCTGGACGTCAGCGACCACGCCGCCGTCGCCGCACTGGCCGCGAAGACGCACGACGAGATCGGCAGCGTCGACATCGTGATGAACGTGGCGGGCATCGCCACCTGGGGGACCGTCGACCGGCTCACCCACGATCAGTGGCGGCGCACCATCGATATCGACCTGATGGGACCGATCCACGTCATCGAGGAGTTCCTGCCGCCGATGATCGAGGCGGGGCGCGGCGGGCACCTGGTCAACGTGTCCTCGGCCGCTGGCCTGTTCGGTCTGCCGTGGCATGCGCCCTACAGCGCAAGCAAATTCGGCCTGCGCGGCGTCTCGGAGGTGTTGCGCTTCGACCTGCGCAGGCACGGGATCGGCGTCAGCCTGGTGTGCCCCGGCGCGATGTCGACGCCGATGGTGAACCGGGTGGACATCGCGGGCGTCGACCGCGAGGCCGAGGCGGTGCAACGCGGGCTGAAGCTGTTCCTGCGGCACGCCGTCACCCCCGAGGCCGCCGCGAAATCCATTGTGCGCGGCGTGGAGCGGAACAGGTATCTGATCTACACCTCGCAGGACATCCGGATCGGGCACTGGGCCCAGCGCTACTTCCCGCCCTCCTACAACCTGGCCATGCGCGGCCTGAACTGGGCGATGCAACGGTACGTCGACAAGCCGGGCGTGCTGCGCGCACGGTGATCGGGACACCGACCTCCGAGAGGGGATCCATGGTCGAGCCGCTGACCAGCGCCGCGGGCGCACCGCCGGACGCACGCTTCGACATCGGGCCTGCACGCTATCCGAAACTGCATGCGGCCTCGACGATTCCGATCCCGATGTCGGACGGCGCGGTCCTCAGCGCCGACGTCCTGCGTCCCGGCGACCGATCCGGGCCGACCGCCGAACCGCTCCCGGCGCTGATCAACTTCACCGCCTACAACAAGATGTTCAACCGGCACGGCATGCGCACGAATCGGGCGCTGCGCGCGCTGGCGCGACGCATCACACCATCGGACCGCAGCAGGATGACCGCACGGGACGTGCTGCGCACCCCCGCGGGCGGCGTCCTGGAACCGTTCGCGATCAACCGCACTGCCGTCTCGCGCGGCTACGTGGGACTGATGGTGGACGTGCGCGGCACCGGAAGTTCCACCGGCACCTGGGATTTCTTCGGCGCTCGCGAACAGCGCGACTACCTCGAGGTGCTCGAGTGGGTACGCGAACAGCCCTGGTGCGACGGGCGCGTCGCGGTGACGGGGCTGTCCTACGGCGCGATCGCGGCGCTCATCACGGCGGGCCTGCGCCCGGAGGGACTCGCCGCGGTGTTCGCCATCGAGGCGGGGGAGAACCCCGTGCGCGAACTCGGCCTCACCGGCGGGGTGCCCACGGCAGGCATGCTGGCGTGGATGCTGTTCGTGCACGGAGCCGGGGCTGTTCCGGCGCTGCCCGGTCTGGTGCGCCACGGGCTGCTGTGCCACTACCTGCGCGATCGCCTCACCGCGCAATCGGATTGGGTGCGCCGGGCGGTGAAGATCGCGCTCGACCGCGACCACCCCGACGGCTATCTCAATCCGGGGTGGGCGGCCCGGCTGGCTCACTTCGAGGAGATCGACGTGCCCACCTGGATCCACGGCGGCTGGCACGACGTCTACAACCGCTCGAACTTCCGTATCTACGAGCGCATTCCGGCCGCGCCGGGGGCCAAGCAGGTCCTGGTGGACGATTCCTATCACCTCACGCCAGGCTCCGGCTTCGGCGATCCGGGCAACCCGCAGGCGCTCGACGAACTCCAGTGCGCCTTCTTCGACCGCTGGGTCAAGGGCATCGACAACGGCATCGACGGGTACGGACCGGTCACGGTGCGCAGGCAGGGCGACGGGCGGTGGGTCCAGCGCGCCGAGTTCCCCGACCCCGCGACGCGAGTACGCAGGCTCTACCTCACCGACGTCCCGAGCGGCACCGCGGAGCATGCCGCAGTCGACGGCGGATTGTCCGCCGCGCCAACGGATACCGAGCTGCGGCTGCCGGTGCCGACGGGCCGGGGCAGCGCGGCCTCGAACAACACCGCGGTGCTGACGATGGGTGTCGCGCTGCTGCTGGGTGATCGTTTCGGCAACGACGACCGGCGCAGCGAGGCGAACGCTCTCACCTTCACCAGCGCGCCGTTCACCACCGACACCGTGCTCTCCGGTCCGATGAATCTGCACCTGCTCGCCGCGGCCGACGGCACCGACGCCTTCTGGTCGGTCACCGTGTGCGACGTGCGGCCCGACGGCGCGTCGGCGCCGCTCACCCGCGGCGCACTGCTGTCCACGCTGCGCGCGGTCGATTCCGCCGACAGCTACTACGCCGAGGGCGAACTGCTGTTCGCGATGCACCCCATGACCGCCGATTCCGCGCTGCCGGTGCAGCCGGGCAGGCCCTTCGAGATCGATATCGAGATCAATCCCACCGAGGCCCTGGTCCGCGCAGGGCACCGGCTGCGAATCTCGGTCAGCCGCACCAGTTCCCCCCGCCATCTGATTCCGCCGTGGAAGCAGCGGCAGATCGCAGGCCAGCGCATCCTGTTGCACCCGGGCAGCCCGAGCTACCTGAGCTTCCGCGCGCTCGACGGCGACGACTGACGCGGCAGAGCGGCGAGCGTTGCTGTGCGGTCGCGAGACCGGGATGGCAAGGGGGAGCGCATCGCAGCGGCCTACCGTACTATCGCGTGCGGAGACACCGGCCGGGTAGATGAAGGGGGGACGGTGTGGGACCTCGCATTCCGGCGACTGCGCGCGACGGAGCGGCATGGGTGCGCCGTTTCGCGCGCACGACACCGGGTGTGATCGGCGTACTCGCGCTGGTGACTGTGGCGCTGTGCTTGCTCGCAGGCTTCACCGGCGCGAACCAGTTGAGCGGGAAGATCGATCGGCGCGACGCCGCTCTCGCGGGCAGCGAGCCGCTGGCCTACGCGGCGCAGAACCTGTACGTCTCGCTCTCGGCGGCCGACGCGGCCGCGGCGGAGGCCTTCCTGACCGGCGGCATCGAGACACCACAGGTACGCGCCCGCTACCAGCAGGCCCTCGCCGACGCGGCCGATGCGCTGGCTCAGGCCACCGCGGGCGCGTCCGACGAGCGGACCCGCCGCATCGTGGCGGCCATCAGCGCCGAATTGCCCGCGTACACCGGGCTGGTCGAGACCGCGCGGGCGAACAACCGGCAGGGCTTCCCGGTCGGCTCGGCCTATCTGCGCGAGGCGTCCGACGTCATGCAGAACTCGTTGCTGAAGAACGCCGAGGAGCTCAGCGCTCTGCGTTTCGCGGCGGTGCACGAAGACCAGCGGGCGATCGGCGCGCTGCCGTTCACCACGATCATGGCACTGATGCTGGTGCTGATCGCCTGCGGCGCAGGTTCTTTCGTCTTGCTGCGCCGCACCAACCGGCGGGTCAATCCCGGGCTCGTCGCGGCGGCGGCCGCGACCGGTGTCGCGCTGCTGTGGACCGTGCTGGCGACCTCGGTGGCCGCCGCGGCATTGGAGACCGGCGCGGACGGTGCGGCCACGCGCTTCCAAACCCTCGCCGAGGCAAGGATTCTGGCGCAGCAGGCGCGCACGGCGGAGACCTTGCAGCTGATCACCCGCGGCGACATCGCGGCGGGGGAGGAGACGTTCACCCGCCACACCGCGGCGCTGCGCGACCGCCTCTTGGACGTCACCGGCGCGGATTCGCCCGCCGCCCTGCGCTTCGAGGGCTGGACCTCGGGCCACCGCCGTCAGCTCGCGGCGTACCAGGCGGCCGACTATCGGGCGGCGGTCGACCAAGCCATCGGCACCGGGCCGGAGACCTCGGCGACCCGCTTCGCCCAGCTCGACGAAACCCTGCGCGCGGACGTGCAGCAGGTGCGCAGCGACCTGCGCGGCGGCGTGGACGCGGCGGGTGACGCACTGACCTGGAGTCCCTCGGTAGTGCTGCTGCTGATGCTGTTCGCGGCGGGCGCGGCGGTCGTCGGGCTGTGGCCGCGGCTGAAGGAGTTCCTGTGAGAAGACGGCTGCTCGCGCTCGTCGTCGCCGTGATCGCGGTCGGTCCGCTGCTCGCGGCGTGCAGCACCGACACCTCCGTGCCCGCGCTGCCGCCCGCGCCCGCGGTGAATCCGGCGCCGCCCGAGTTCGCCGAGATCACCACGCCGGGGCAGGCCGAGGACGAATGCGACGCCGAGGCCAGCCTGCGTCCGGGGCCGCTGCCGCCGCCGGGCGCGATGCCCGCGGGATCACCGATGGCCGCGATCGTGGCCAACGGCCGGATCCGGGTCGGCGTTGACCAGAACACCTACCTGTTCGGCTTCCGCAACCCCACCACCAACGAGCTCGAGGGCTTCGACATCGACATCGCCAGGGAGATCGCGCGGGCGCTGTTCGGCGACCCGAACCGGATCGAACTGCGCTCGGTGACCGCCGAGGAGCGCATCTCCGCACTGCGCGAGAACAAGGTCGACCTGATCGTGCGCACCTTCTCCGCGACCTGCGAGCGCCGCCGCGACGTCGACTTCTCGGCCGTCTACTACCGTGCGGCGCAGCGCATTCTGGTGCCAAAGAACTCCGGTATCCGGTCCAGCGCCGATCTCGGCGGCAAGCGGGTGTGCGTCACCAGGGGCACCACCTCGTCGGGGCCGCTGTTCGCGTTGCCCAAGCGGCTCACCGTGTTCGGCGTCGCCAACTGGACCGACTGCCTGGCCGCACTGCAACAGGGCCACGTCGACGCGATCAGCGCCGACGACCCGATTCTGTTCGGTCTGGTCGAGCAGGACCGGAATCTCGAAGTGGTCGGCGAACCCATCGGCACCGGCGCGTACGCGGTCGGAATGGCCAAGGACAAACCGGATCTGGTGCGTTTCGTCAACGCCGTGCTCGAACGCATGCGCGCGGACGGCACCTGGCAGCGCATCTACGCCGCCCGCCTCAGCGCGCTCGGTCCCTCGCCCGGCCCGCCGGAAACCCGGTACACCGCGTGAGCCGGGCGATCATGCAGCCACTCACCCTCGCCGAGATCGATCGCGAATTGGCCGCCCGCACCGACCAATTCGACGCGATCACCGCCACGCTGCTGGAATTGGACCGGCATCCGGGCCTGACCCTGCTGCGCCGTTTCCCGCCCACCGGTCTCACCGAGCGCCGGTGGACACCGATCCGCGCCGAGCTCGACCTGATGTGGCAGGACTTCGCCCGTCTGAAGGCCATCCTGGATTCGGCGCGCACCGTGCGCGGCACGAAGTCCCGGCTGGACGCCGACGCGCGCGCCCAGCTCACCCAGCTGCTGTACGGGCGGCCGCACGAGGCCTCGCGCACACCGATTCCGCTGGGGCAGCGCTCGCTCACCGGGCCGGGCGAACACGTGCTGTACGTCGGCCTGTCCGACACGGTGGACCGCATGCGCGCGACCTTTCCCCGGATCGCCGCCTTCCTCGACGAGGTCGGCGCGGTGAACGATCGGGTGATGTCCGGGCTCGCGCCGCTCCAGGGCCGGCTGGACCGCGCGGGCGTCGTCACCCCGGAACTGCGGGACATCGGCGAGGCGATCGCCGAGCTGTTGCGCCGATCGGCCACCGATCCGCTGGCGTTGACACGGCCCGAGATCGACGCCCGCCTCGCCGACATCGGCGCGCGCCTGGGCCGCGCGGCGGACCTGCTCGCCGAACTGACCTCGATCACCGCGCACTGGGATGCCGCGGTGGCGGCGACCCGCGATCGGCTGACCGTGCTCGCCGAGACGGAGATGCGGGCCGAACGCGCGCGGGCCGAAGCCGAGCGCAAGATTCGCACCGGCACGCTGCCCGTGCCCGGCGCGGCGCACAAGATGCTCGACGCCGAATTGGCCGCCCTCGCGGACACATCCGG